>NZ_JACKVL010000001.1:0-3981 GCF_025823255.1 Mycobacterium montefiorense
GGCTTGGAGTCCGCGGCACTGGTGGTGGCCGCCGAGGCCTGCTCAGCGGAGCTGGTGGATCGATGGGCGCCGGGGCGAGTGATGACCAACGCCTACGGCCCCACCGAGACCACGCTATGCGTCACCGTCAGTGTGCCGCTGCAGGCGGGAACTGGGGTGGTGCCCATCGGGGTACCGATTCCGGGGGCGGCGTTATTTGTGCTCGACGCGCGATTGCGGCCGGTGCCGCCCGGCGTGGTGGGCGAGTTGTATGTGGCCGGTGCAGGTGTGGGGGTGGGCTATCTACACCGGGCCGGGTTGACCGCGTCGCGGTTTGTGGCCTGTCCGTTCGCCGGCGCGGCAGCGCCAGGGCAACGTATGTATCGCACCGGGGATCTGGTGAGCTGGGGTACCGACGGGCAGCTGCGCTATGTCGGGCGGGCCGATGAGCAGGTCAAGGTCCGCGGTTATCGTATCGAGCTCGGCGAAATCCAGGCGGCGCTAAGCGGTTTGGATGGAGTCGAGGCAGCGGTTGTGGTGGTTCGTGAGGACCGTCCCGGCGACAAGCGGTTGGTAGGTTATGTCACCGAGGCGGTTCCCGGGTTTGTCGATGTCTATGGTGTACGCGCCCGGTTGGCCGAGCGGTTGCCGGCCTACATGGTCCCGGCGGCGGTCGTGGTGGTGGCCGCATTGCCGTTGACGGTCAACGGCAAACTCGACACCCGCGCATTACCGGCACCGGAGTACCGTGACGTCGACTACCGGGCTCCGTCCAACGCCATCGAGGAAATCCTGGTCGCTATCTACGCCCAGGTCCTCGGCCTGGACCGGGTCGGAATCGACGACTCCTTCTTCGACCTCGGCGGCGACAGCATCTTGTCGATGCGGGTCGTGGCCCGGGCTCGCGCCGCCGGGGTGCTGTGTCGCCCGCGCGACATTTTCGTCGAACAAACCGTGGCCGGTCTGGCGCGAGTGGCCACGGTCGCCACCGGCGACGATGATGCGGTCGACGAGGGTATCGGCTCAGTCGTCGCGACCCCGATCATGCGCTGGCTGCACGGAGTGGACGGCCCGATCGACCAGTTCAACCAGACGATGGTGGTCCAAGCCCCTTCCGGCGTCACCGATGCCGATGTCAGCGTCGTGCTGCAGGCTCTGCTGGACCGACATGCCGTGCTGCGCCTCCACGTCGACGACGACGGGGCCGGGGTTTGGTCATTGCAGGTGCCCGAACCAGGCTCGGTGCGCGCGCAAGACTGCCTGCACATCGCCGAAGAGTTGTCCGATCGGGCGCTGGTCGAAGCGCGGTCGCGGCTGAATCCGGCTGCCGGGGCAATGGTGAGCGCGCTGTGGATTACCTCGACCGGTCAGCTGGTGTTGATCATCCATCACCTGGCCGTCGACGCGGTGTCGTGGCGAATCCTGTTGGAAGACATCAACGTTGCCTGGGCGTTGCACCACACCGGCCGACCCGTCGCGTTGCCGGCCGGCGGCACATCGTTTGCCCGCTGGTCCTCGCTGATCGATGAGCACGCGCGCCGGCCCGACGTCGTGGAGCACGCCGGCGTGTGGCGCAACGTGATGGCGACCCCGGCGGCGTTGCCGGCGATGCAACCCGGCGCAGACACCCACGCCAACGCCGGGAAGCTGTCGCTATCGCTGGATATCGAGACGACACGCATGCTGCTCGGTGAGGTACCCGCGGCGTTTCACGCTGGTGTGCAAGACATTCTGTTGATTGCCTTCGGGCTGGCATTCGCCGAGTTCTTGGGCACCGCAGATGTACCGGTCGGTATCGACGTGGAAGGCCATGGTCGCCAGGAGCAGCTGGACGCCCGCGTCGATTTGTCGCGCACAGTGGGCTGGTTTACCGCCAAGTATCCGGTGGCGCTCAACGTCGGCGGGCTGGACTGGCACCTGGTAACCGCTGGGGAGGCCGGGCTCGGGGGAGTGATCAAAGCTGCCAAAGAACAACTGCGCGGCTTACCCGAAGGCTTGACCTACGGGTTGTTGCGCTACCTCAACAACGAGGTGGATCTGAGTGGGCCAGACCCGGCGATCGCGTTCAATTACCTTGGCCGCCTGGGCGGTGCCGCCGATCTGACCGAGGATCTGTGGCGACCCAGCGTCGACGCTTTGTCGGCCACCACGACGGCGACAGCGGTACCGATGCCGCTGAGTCACACCGTGACACTTGACGCCGGCACCCTCGACAGCGAGGCCGGCCCGCACCTGCATGCCAACTGGACATGGGCACCGTCGGTTCTGAATCAGTCCCAGATAAATCGGTTGAGCCAGTTGTGGTTTGAGGCCCTGTACGGTATCTGCGCGCACGTGCGGCGCGGTGGGGGCGGGTTGACCCCGTCGGATGTGCTTCCCGCCCGTCTTACCCAAAGCGAGCTCGACGAACTCGAGCGGCACCATCAGATTTCCGATGTGTTGCCGTTGACGCCGCTGCAACAAGGACTGTTCTTTCACGCCACCATCGCGCAGAGCAGTGGTGTCGATCCGTACGCGCCACAGCTGGACATCACCATGACCGGCTCGCTCGACGAAGTTCGACTGCGTGAGGCGGTGCACGCCGTCGTGACCCGTCATCCCAACCTGGCGGCACACTTCTGCCCGCAATTCGACCCGCCGGTGCAAATCATTCCCGCCGACGCCGCCCCCGCGTGGCAATACATCGACCTGAATGGCGGCGACTTCAATGTCGACGAGCAGGTGCAGCGCTTGTGTGTCGACGAACGTGCTGCGGTCTGCGACCTGGCCAATCCGCCGGTCTTTCGCGCGGCGCTGATTCGCACCGCGCCAGACCAATACCGGTTCGTGCTCACCAACCATCACATCGTGCTCGACGGCTGGTCGCTGCCCATCCTGCTGCAGGAGATATTCGCGAGCTACGACGGGCAGCGGTTGCCCGCACCGGTGCCGTATCGCAGATTCGTTGCCTGGCTTGCCGATCGAGACCTCGACGCTGCCCAGGCAGCCTGGCGGGAAGTGTTCGACGGCTTCGAGACGCCGACGTTGATCGGCGCGCGACACACGCAGCAACTCGGACCGCGCGGTCTGAGATCGTTGCGGCTACCCGAGCAGACCACGCAGGCTCTGGCCCAACTCGCCCGCGCACACCGCACCACCGTCAATACCGTGCTGCAGGCCGGCTGGGCCCAGCTGCTCATGTGGCTGACCGGCCAGCACGATGTGGCCTTCGGCGCCACCGTCTCCGGACGTCCAGCCGAGGTGGCTGGGCTGGAATCGCTTGTGGGCCTGGCGATCAACACGGTGCCGGTGCGGGCACGCGCCACCGCGCTCACCACCGCGGCCGAGCTACTCGACCAGCTGCACGACGTCCATCAACAGACGCTGGATCACGAGTATGTGGCGCTCAGCGATATCCACCGCATCATCGGTCACGAACAGCTGTTTGACACCTTGTTCGTCTACGAGAACTACCCGATCGACGCCGCACCATCATCGGGACTCGGTGGGCTGGCGATCACGGAGTTCACCAGTCACGAATCCACGCACTACCCGCTGACACTGCAAGCTACGCCAGGCCCAGAACTGGCGCTACGCGTCGAATACGACGCCGATCTATTCGACGCTGAAAGCGTTGAGGTGCTTACCGATCGGCTGTGCCGGGTGTTGTTGGCCATGGTGGAGGATCCGTCGCGGCGGTTGTCGTCGGTGAATGTGCTCGATGCCGATGAACATGCCCGTCTGGACGAGATCGGCAATCGCGCGATGTTGGTTCGGCCGGTGGCCGGGGAGTCGATACCGGAGCTGTTTGCCGCCCAAGTCGCTCGCACGCCGGATGCGGTGGCGATTAGTTGTGCGGCCCGCTCGATGAGTTATCGAGAGCTTGACGAGGCGTCTAATTGTTTGGCGCACTTGCTGGTTGGGCTGGGTGCGAGTCCGGGTCGGTGTGTGGCGGTGATGTTTTCGCGCTCGGCCGAGGCGATCGTGGCGATTTTGGCGGTGCTCAAGTCGGGGGCGGCCTAC
>NZ_JACKVL010000002.1:0-199347 GCF_025823255.1 Mycobacterium montefiorense
GAGTGGGAGGACTACTACAACTACCATCGCCCCCACGGCGGCCTCGGCGGCCAGACACCCTACGAACGACTACGCCAGAAAACCCAGACCCGGCCGTAATCGATGACCGTCAGTCGCACACCCATCAGCCGAAGACGAACTGTCGCGCATCAACCGACGTCATACAAACAGTTGGTGCCCCCGGCACGACTCGAACGTGCGACCTAGGGATTAGAAGGCCCTTGCTCTATCCACCTGAGCTACGGAGGCAATGCGCAGGTCAGTCTATCCAACTATGGGCGTCATCCCGACTCGCCGACGCGACACGCGCGAAATGTCTTGCACCGCTATAGAAATCAGTTATCGTATTGAACCTCGACACACGTACAACATCAGCTGGTCAACAGCTGTTAACCGCAACGAGGCGTGTGTATAACGTCGAGGAGTGTCGTTTCAATGGGCGTGGCCACGAGTAGGACTGCGCGGTACGCGAGGGCGGGTTCTCAAGCGTTTCGCCTGGTAGCTGATGCCAAGGGAGCTTCTCGGGCGGCCGCCCTGCTGCTGCGCGGCTCACCGTTTGCCCTGGGCTGGTTCGCCGGCTGGCTTTCCACGGAATTCCCCCCGCACGTGGTGACCGGACACGCGTTGTCCCGGGTCTCGGCACCGTCCATCGGGCGTGTCGGCGCCACCTGGGCCGGTCAGCGTGCCGAGCAAACGCTCACCGCGGCTCTCGAGGAGTCTTTCGGGTCGGGCTACGTCGACGAGGTTTCCCATCCGGCGTGCGAGGAATCCGAGTGTGCACCGCGCAGCGGGCTGCTGAGCCGGCCCGGCCCACACCGCCGGTATGCCGCTGAAACCTCGGACATTTCCTACGGTCCGCGTGGTCGCGACAATCTGCTCGACATTTGGCGACGTCATGACATGGCCCCGGGCCGCCGTGCCCCGGTGCTGATCCAGGTCCCGGGAGGGGCGTGGGCCGTCAACGGCAAGCGCGGCCAGGCCTACACGCTGATGAGCCGGATGGTGGAACTCGGCTGGATCTGCGTGTCGATCGACTACAGCAAGAGCCCGCGCTCCACGTTTCCGGCGCACCTGGTCGACGTGAAGCGGGCGATCGCCTGGGTCCGCGAGAACATCGCCGACTACGGTGGCGACCCCGGCTTCATCGCGATCACCGGCGGCTCGGCGGGCGGGCACCTGGCTTCGCTGGCCGCACTGACCCCCAATGACCCGCGGTTTCAGCCCGGATTCGAAAGCGCCGACACCACGGTCCAGGCGGCCGTGCCCTACTACGGGGTCTACGACTTCACCAACGCCGACGTCATGCACGAACTGATGCTGCCGTTCCTCGAGCAGTTCGTGATGCGGGCTCGGTACGCCGACGCACCCGAGCGGTTCGAGGCGGCGTCACCGATTTCCTATGTGCACGACGAGGCGCCCCCGTTCTTCGTGCTGCACGGTGCGAAAGACGAGTTGGTTCCCTGCACCCAGGCTCGGACGTTCTGCGCGGCGATGCGCGGCGCCGGAGCTGCGACCGTGACGTACGCCGAACTCGCCAACGCCCACCACGCTTTCGACATCCTGTCCACGGCCCGGTCGCGGCTGGCCGCCAACGCCGTCGCCGACTTCCTGGGCATCGTGTATGGACGGCACCAGAGCTCGGCGCTCGATGCGTGGCCGCTCTCGGCGTCGTCGGCCAGCTGAGTTGCGCGGATCAACTGCCTGCGACAACCTTTCGTCCGGCGCGCCGATGTGCTCGCGGTAGCGACCGAATCGTGCCTTTCACCAGCGCGTCAACCCGACTAGCGTTGGTGTGTCTTTCCGGTTGGCGGAGCTGAGGCAGGAGGCTTGATCGGCGGTGACGAGGTTGACGCGTCGGGTGAATGATCATGGCTGACTCTGTTGAGGGCGTTGGGGCGTCCGACGAGCTCGGCCCGGTCGACTATCTGCTGCATCGGGGCGAGGCGAATCCGCGGACCCGCTCGGGCATCATGGCGCTGGAACTGCTCGACACCACCCCGGACTGGGACCGGTTTCGCACCCGATTCGAAAACGCGTCGCGAAAGGTGCTGCGGCTGCGGCAGAAGGTGGTGGTGCCGACGCTGCCGACGGCCAATCCGCGCTGGGTGGTGGACCCCGACTTCAACCTGGACTTCCACGTCCGGCGGATGCGCGTGTCCCAACCCCGCACCCTGCGCGAAGTATTCGATCTCGCTGAGCTGATCCTGCAGTCACCGCTGGACATCTCGCGGCCACTGTGGACGGCCACCCTGGTTGAGGGTCTGCCCGACGGCCAGGCCGCGACACTGCTGCACATCAGCCACGCGGTCACCGACGGCGTCGGCGGGGTGGAGATGTTCGCCGAGATCTACGATCTCGAGCGCGATCCGCCCGCCAGGCCGATACCGCCGCTGCCCATCCCGCAGGATCTGTCACCCAACGATCTGATGCGGCAAGGCCTCAACCGCTTGCCGTTCGCCATCGTCGGCAGCGTGGCGGGCGCGGTGGCCGGGGCGGTGTCCGCGGCCGGGCGAGCGCTACTGGAACCCGTCTCAACGGTGTCGGGGATCGTGGATTACGCCGTCTCGGGTGTGCGGGTCGTCAACCGCGCTGCGGACCCCTCGCCGGTGCTGCGCCGGCGCAGCCTCGCCTCGCGCACCGAGGCGATCGACATCCGGCTCTCGGATCTGCACCGGGCCGCGAAAGCCGGCGGCGGGTCGATCAACGACGCGTGTCTGGCGGGTTTGTCCGGCGCCTTACGCCGCTACCACCAGGCATTGGGAGTGCCGATCAGCACGTTGCCGATGGCGGTGCCGGTCAGCTTGCGGGCCGACGCCGACACCGCCGGCGGCAATCGATTCACGGGAGTCAATTTGGCGGCTCCGCTGGGCACCGCCGATCCGGTGTCGCGGATGAAGAAGATCCGTTCCCAGATGACCCAGCGCCGCGACGAGCCCGCGATGAACATCATCGGTTCGATGGCGCCGGTGCTCAGTGTTTTGCCGTCGGCGGTGCTGGAGGGGATCACCGGGTCGGTGGTCGGCTCCGATGTGCAGGCGAGCAACGTTCCGGTGTACCCGGGCGATACTTACATTGCTGGCGCAAAGGTCTTGCGGCAGTACGGTATTGGTCCACTGCCTGGTGTAGCGATGATGGTGGTCCTGATTTCACGAGGGGGGTGGTGCACCATCACCGTGCGCTATGACCGGGCAGCCGTGCAGAAGGAGGCGTTGTTCGCCCAATGTCTGCTGGAAGGTTTCGACGAGATACTCGCGCTGGCCGGTGATCCGCCGCCGCGTGCGGTGCCGGCTTCGTTCACCGAACAAGCCGATGCGCCATCTCAATCGGTGGCGGGCTCATGAGCCGCGCCGAAGAAGACCAGAAGGCAGCGCCCGCAAAGGATTTGCGCCTGCCCGGTTCGGTCGCCGAGATCCTCGCCAGTCCCGAAGGGCCCAAGATCGGCGCCTTCTTCGACTTGGACGGGACTTTGGTCGCGGGCTTCACCGCGGTGATCCTCACCCAAGAGCGGTTGCGTCGACGCGATATGGGCGTGGGCGAGCTGCTCAGCATGGTGCAGGCCGGGCTCAACCATACGCTCGGACGCATCGAGTTCGAGGACCTGATCGGTAAGGCCTCCGCTGCGCTGGCCGGTCGGCTGCTGACCGATCTCGACGAGATCGGCGAGCGGCTCTTCGCCCAGCGGATCGAGTCGCGGATCTACCCGGAGATGCGGGAGCTGGTGCGCGCACACGTGGCTCGCGGACACACCGTGGTGCTCAGTTCGTCGGCGCTGACCATTCAGGTCAATCCGGTGGCCCGCTTCCTCGGGATCGTCAACACTTTGACCAACAGATTCGAGACCAACGAAGACGGCTTGCTCACCGGCAGTGTGGTGGAGCCGATCTTGTGGGGTCCGGGCAAAGCCGCTGCGGTGCAACGGTTTGCGGCCGAAAACAGCATCGATCTCAAGGACAGCTACTTCTATGCCGACGGCGACGAGGACGTCGCGCTGATGTATTTGGTCGGCAATCCGCGGCCGACCAACCCCGAAGGCAAGATGGCCGCCGTAGCCAAGCGACGTGGCTGGCCGATCCTGCGGTTCAGCAGCCGCGGACCGGTGGGCCTGCGGCGACAGTTGCGGACTCTCGCGGGCTTCGGGTCGATGTTCCCGGTCGGGGCCGGTGCGGTGGCGGTGGGCGTGCTGACGGGCAGCCGGCGGCGTGGCGTGAACTTCTTCACCGCCAACTTTTCCCAGGCCGTCTTGGCGGCTACCGGAGTGCATTTGAATGTCATCGGAAAAGACAATCTGACCGCGCAGCGGCCGGCCGTCTTCATCTTCAACCATCGCAACCAAGTCGACCCGATAATCTCCGGTGCGCTGATACGTGACAACTGGGTTGCCGTGGGTAAAAAGGAACTTGAGCGTGATCCGATCATGGGCACGCTCGGGAAGCTGCTGGACGGTGTATTCATCGACCGCGACGATCATGGCGCCGCTCTGGAGACCATGCAGACGGTCGAAGACCGAGCCAAAAATGGACTCTCCATTCTGATGGCACCGGAAGGCACCCGACTGGACACCACCGAGGTCGGGCCGTTCAAAAAGGGACCCTTCCGTCTCGCGATGGCGGCGGGTATCCCCGTGGTGCCGATCGTGATTCGCAATGCGGAGATCGTCGCGGCCCGAAACTCCACCACGATCAATCCCGGCACGGTTGACGTCGCGGTGTTCCCGCCGATTCCGGTGCAGGACTGGACAGTTGAGACGCTGCCGGATCGCATCGCCGAGGTACGTCAGCTGTATCTGGACACTTTGGCCAACTGGCCCGTCGATGAACTACCCCAGGCCGACCTGTACGCCGAGAAGAAAGCGGCGAAGAAGGCCCGAACCAGGTCCGCTGCCAAAGCCGCCGGGACCAAGGCCCCGGCTAAGAAGGCCAGGCCCAAAAAGGCGACGGCCAAACCTGTAGCCAAATCGCAACCGGCCCAGCCGAATCCGAATGAGTCCGAGGTCGCTCTCAAAGACGGTGAAGCGCCGCAGCTCGACGCGGACCAGCTCGGCGGCGCCGGGTCGACGTCTCGGCCCAGAGGGCGCACGTGACACAGCCGGTCGCAAATACCAGCGCAGTCCTGACCGCGCAAGATTCGCTGGTGTTGGCGTCCATGGATTCGGGCGTCGAAACGCAGCTGGTGATGGATTGGCTGAGCCAGCAGCGCGCCCAGAATCCGGATGTGAAGTTCGACGTGCTCAAACTGCCGCCGGGTGATGCGCCGCAGACAGCGCTGAATCTGCTTGTGGATCAGCTTGAGTCCGGAGAAGACAGATCGATTGTGCCGGTGCGGGTGTTCTGGCTACCGGCACCGGATCGCGGCAGGGCCGCGAAGCTGGCCGGGCTGCTTCCCGGCTGGGATCCCTACCACCCCAACCAACGTCGGCAGCGTTACATCCTGCGCAAGGATCGGCACCGGGCGCGGGTGGTGGCCGGCGAGGCGGCCAAGGTGTCCGAACTCCGCCAGCAATGGCGCGACACTACCGTCGGTCAGGACGAGCGAGATTTCGCTCAGTTCATCGCGCGCCGTGCCCTTTTGGCATTGGAACGTGCCGAGTATCGAATCCTGGGACCGCAGTACAAATCCCCGCGACTGCTGAAGCCAGAGATCTTGGCATCCACCCGATTTCGCGCGGGCTTGAAGAAGATTCCGGACGCAAAGGTCGACGAAGCGGGCAAGATGCTCGACGAATTGGCCACCGGATGGAGCCGGGTGTCCGTCGACCTGGTTTCCGTTCTGGCCAAGCTGATCTGCCGCGGATTCGAACCGGAGATCGACTACGACACATTTCAGATCGCGGCGATGCGCAACGGGCTGGAAGTTCATCCGGCGGTGCTGCTGTTCTCGCACCGGTCCTACATCGACGGTGCGGTGGTGCCGGTCGCGATGCAGGAAAACCGGTTGCCGCCGGTGCATGTGTTCGCCGGTATCAACCTGTCTTTCGGATTGATGGGCCCGTTACTGCGCCGCTCTGGCGTCATCTTCATCCGCCGCGACATCGCCAACAACCCGCTCTACAAGTACGTGCTGCGCGAATACGTCGGCTACATCGTCGAGAAGCGATTCAATCTGAGCTGGTCCATCGAAGGCACTCGGTCGCGCACCGGCAAGATGCTGCCGCCCAAGCTCGGACTGATGTCGTATGTGGCCGATGCCTATCTTGACGGCCGCAGCGAAGACATTCTGCTGCAACCGGTCTCGATCGGTTTCGACCAGTTGCACGAGACGGCCGAATACGCCGCCTACGCGCGCGGCGGAGAAAAGACACCCGAAGGCGTGCTGTGGCTGTACAACTTCATCAAGGCTCAGGGCGAACGCAACTACGGCAAGATCTATGTCCGTTTCCCCGAAGCCGTCTCGATGCGGCAGCACCTCGGCCCGCCGCATGGCGCGCTGGCCCAAGACAACGACGCTAAACGGCTTGCACTGCAGAAGATGTCGTTCGAAGTCGCGTGGCGGATCCTGCGGGCGACGCCGGTGACGGCGACGGGTTTGGTGTGCGGATTGCTGCTCACCACCCGCGGCGCCGCGCTCACGCTGGACCAACTGCACCACACGTTGCAAGATGCACTGGACTATCTCGACCGCAAGAACACCCCGGTGTCGACGAGTGCGTTGCGGCTGCGCACGAGCGAAGGGGTGGGCGCGGCCGTCGACGCACTGTCCAACGGACATCCGATCACCCGCGTCGACAGTGGCCGCGAGCCGGTGTGGCTCATCGAGCCCGACCAGGAGCACGCCGCGGCGTTCTACCGCAACTCGGTCATCCACGCCTTCCTGGAGACCTCGATCGTCGAACTGGCTCTGGCGCACACCAGACACGCCGAAGGCGATCGCATCGGGGCGTTCTGGGCTCAGGCGATGCGGCTGCGCGATCTGCTGAAGTTCGACTTCTACTTCGCCGATTCGGCGGCGTTCCGCGACAACATCGCCGAAGAGATGGCATGGCATGACGATTGGGAGGCACACGTCGCCGCCGGCGGCGAGGAGATCGACGCGATGCTGTTTGCCAAGCGGCCGTTGATGTCCGACGCGATGCTGCGGGTGTTCTTCGAGGCCTACGAGATCGTCGCCGACGTGTTGCGGGATGCGCCCGCGGATATCGGACAAAACGAACTCACGGAGTTGGCGCTCGGGGTCGGTCGGCAATACGTGGCACAGACCCGGGTGCGCAGCAGCGAATCGGTGTCCACGTTGCTCTTCGCCACCGCGCGCCAGGTCGTTGCCGACCAGGATCTGATCGCACCGGCCGCGGATCTGACCGAGCGCCGGGCCGCCTTCCGGCGCGAATTGCGGGCGATTCTGCGGGATTTCGGGTATGTCGAGCAAATCGCGCGCAACCAGTTCGCCGCCCGCGAGTACCAAGCGCGTCAGGAGCGCATCGCCCGCCAGGCCGGGTAGCGCGGTCTTTGCGGGCGCCCGCCCATACCCTGAATGCATGACGGTTGGCCAGTCCGCAGCCAAGGCCCGAGACCTGGTGTGGCCGCTGCTTACCGGCGTTGCGGTGCTGGCAGGCTGCACGGCCGCGGGCATCGGGGCGTTATCGCTGGCCGACGCGCTGACCGCCACCGGTCTGCCCGATCCTGGCTCGGCGACCACGCTGGGTCTGCCGTTCGTTCGGGCGGCGGGCGAGATCGCCGCGGTGCTTGCGGTGGGTTCGTTCCTCTTCGCCGCGTTCCTGGTGCCGCCGCAGAAGTCGGGCGTGCTCGACGCCGGCGGCTACCGCGCCCTGCGGGTGGGGACGGTCGCGTCGGGCGGGTGGGCGGTGTGCGCGTTCCTGCTGATCCCGCTGACCATTTCCGACGTCTCCGGTCATCGACTGTCCGAGCACCTCAATCCGCTGCGGCTGTGGTCTTTGGCCAGCCTGATCGGCACCGCTTCCGCCTGGCGCTGGACGGCGATCCTGGCCGCGGTGGTGACGCTGGCCAGTTTGGCGGTGCTGCGCTGGTCGTGGACCCCACTGCTGGTCGCCGGGTCGGTGGCCACCCTGATCCCGTTGGGGCTGACGGGCCACTCGTCGGCCGGTGGCTCGCATGACCTGGCTACCAACAGCCTCCTGATTCACCTCATCGCCGCCAGTTTGTGGGCCGGTGGCTTGCTGGCTCTGCTCGCCCACGCACTGCGCGGCGCTGACCACCTTGCGCTTGCGGCCCGGCGTTTCTCGGCCATCGCCCTGTGGTGCTGGGTCGCGATGGCGCTCAGCGGTGTGATGAACGCCCTGGTGCGGGTGTTGCCGTCGGACCTGCTGACCACCACGTACGGACGGTTGGTGCTGGCCAAGTTCGTCGCGTTGTGTGCGCTGGGCGTGCTGGGCTGGCGTCAGCGACGCGCCGGAGTTGTTGCGCTGCAAGATGATCCGCAAAAGCGCAGCGTGCTGGTCCGGCTGGCGCTGGTCGAGGCGGCCCTGTTCGGCATGACGTTCGGTATCGCCGTCGGGCTGGGCCGCACCCCACCGCCGCCGCCACCGCTGCGGCTGCCGTCGATTCCGGAGGCCGAGATCGGCTACGACTTCGACGGTCCGCCGACCGTGGCGCGCATCCTGATCGATTGGCGCTTCGATCTGGTCTTCGGCACGGCGGCAATCGTTTTGGCGGCGCTGTACGTAGCGGCCGTGGTGCGGCTGCGCCGCCGCGGCGATCACTGGCCGCCCGGCCGCATCGCGGCCTGGCTGCTGGGCTGCCTGACACTGCTGTTCGTGACGTCCTCGGGAGTCGGCCGCTACATGCCGGCGATGTTCAGCATGCACATGGCCGCTCACATGGGCTTGTCGATGCTGGTGCCGATCCTGCTGGTGCTGGGTGCGCCGGTCAGCCTGGCGTTGCGGGCGCTGCCCGCCGCCGGTCGCGATGATCCGCCGGCCATGCGGGAATGGCTGTTGGCCGCCCTGCACAGCCGGGTGTCACGCATCCTGACCAATCCGATCGTGGCCACGGTGCTGTTCGTCGCGGGTTTCTACGGCCTGTACTTCAGCAGCATCTTCGACGACGCGGTGGCCAGTCATGCCGGGCATCTGGCGATGAACCTGCATTTCCTGGTCAGCGGTTACCTGTTCTATTGGGTGGTGATCGGCGTGGACCCCACACCGCGGCCGATCCCGCCGCTGGCCAAGGTGGGTGTGGTGTTCGCCTCGCTGCCCATGCACGCGTTCTTCGGTGTGGAACTGATGGGCACCCCGACCGTGCTCGGCGAGGCTTACTACCGGTCACTGGGTTTGAGTTGGCATACCGACCTGCTGGGCGATCAGCGCTTGGGTGGCGGAATCGCTTGGGCCGCAGGGGAAGTGCCACTCGTGATCGTGATGCTCGCGTTGCTGGTGCAGTGGGCGCGCAGCGACGCCCGCACCGCGCGGCGTCTTGACCGGGCGGCCGACCGCGACGACGACGCCGACCTCACCGCCTACAACGCGATGCTGGCCGAGCTGGCCCGCGGCGGACCCAAGCCGGCATCGCAGGGGCCTGCGGCCGGGGAGTAATTCGCGTCCCGCGGCTTATCCCCAGTCGCGTCTTTGCACACAAGCTCGCCGCGATACCGCCGAGAACGGACCGGATTGCCGGCGACTCGTCGGTGCCTCGGCGCTCAATGAGCACCAAGCAAGACCGCTACCTGAGAAAAGTGCGAAAGGAAATTGAGCCCATGTTCGAAACCTCGCTGACCGTCGTCGGTCACATCGTCAACGACCTGCAGCGCCGCAAGGTCGGAAATCAGGAACTCATCAAGTTCCGGGTGGCCAGCAATTCACGTCGCCGCACCGGTGACGGCAGTTGGGAGCCGGGAAACTCGCTGTTCATCACCGTTAACTGCTGGGGAAAGCTGGTCACCGGCGTCGGTGCCGCGCTGGGCAAGGGTGCACCCGTGATCGCGGTGGGCCACGTCTACACCAGCGAATACGAGGACCGCGACGGCAATCACCGTTCGTCGCTGGAGATGCGGGCGACCTCGGTCGGCCCGGATCTGTCGCGCACGATCGTGCGCATCGAGAAGCCCGGCTACGCCGGTCCCGACGCCCAACCTCCGGCTGCTGTCGAGGGCACCGGGGACGAGCCGGCCGTCGACGACGACTCGGCGGAATCCAGCGACGGCGCCGAGGAGCCCACCCCGCTATCCCTGTCGGCTTAGCTGATGGTCGGGCGTCCGGTTCCACCTGTTGGGTGATGCCTAGGATGGTCCGCGAGATCAATCTCGAAGACCAGAAAGGCAAAACCGCGGCATGGCTGAGTTCATCTACACGATGAAAAAGGTCCGCAAGGCGCACGGCGACAAAGTGATCCTGGACGACGTCACATTGAGCTTCTTCCCGGGCGCCAAGATCGGTGTCGTCGGCCCTAACGGTGCCGGTAAGTCGAGCGTCTTGCGGATCATGGCCGATCTGGACAAGCCGAACAACGGCGAGGCGTTCCTGGCCAACGACGCCACTGTCGGCATCCTGCAACAGGAGCCGGCGCTCAACGAAGAGAAGACCGTTCGCGGCAACGTGGAGGAGGGCTTGGGCGAGATCAAGGTCAAGCTCGACCGTTTCAACGAGGTTGCCGAGTTGATGGCCACCGACTACTCCGACGAATTGATGGAGGAGATGGGCCGGCTGCAAGAGGACCTGGACCATGCCGACGCGTGGGACCTCGACTCGCAGCTGGAGCAGGCAATGGACGCGCTGCGCTGCCCGCCGCCCGACGAGCCGGTGACCAACCTGTCCGGTGGTGAGCGCCGGCGGGTAGCGCTGTGCAAGCTGCTGCTGTCCAAACCCGACCTGCTACTGCTCGACGAGCCGACCAACCACCTGGACGCCGAAAGCGTGCAGTGGCTCGAACAGCATCTCGCCAGCTACGCAGGTGCGATCCTGGCCGTCACCCACGACCGCTATTTCCTGGACAACGTCGCCGAATGGATCCTGGAACTCGACCGGGGCCGCGCCTATCCCTACGAAGGCAACTACTCGACCTACCTCGAGAAAAAGGCAGAGCGGATCGCGGTTCAGGGCCGCAAGGACGCCAAGCTGCAGAAGCGGCTGCAAGAGGAACTGGCCTGGGTGCGGTCCGGGGCCAAGGCGCGCCAAGCCAAGAGCAAGGCCCGCCTGCAGCGCTACGAAGAGATGGCCACCGAGGCGGAGAAAACCAGGAAGCTCGATTTCGAGGAAATCCAGATCCCGGTCGGGCCGCGGCTGGGCAACGTGGTGGTCGAGGTCGAACACCTGGACAAGGGCTTCGAAGGGCGCACCCTGATCAAGGACCTGTCCTTCACCCTGCCCCGCAACGGCATCGTCGGCGTCATCGGTCCCAACGGCGTCGGCAAGACCACGCTGTTCAAGACCATCGTGGGGCTCGAGGAGCCGGACAGCGGCATCGTCAAGGTCGGCGAGACCGTCAAACTGAGCTACGTCGACCAGAGTCGCGCGGGCATCGACCCGAAGAAGACCGTGTGGCAGGTCGTCTCCGACGGGCTGGATCACATCGTGGTCGGCCAGACCGAGGTGCCGTCGCGGGCTTACGTGTCGGCGTTCGGGTTCAAGGGCCCGGATCAGCAAAAGCCGGCCGGTGTGCTGTCCGGTGGTGAGCGCAACCGGCTGAACCTCGCGCTGACACTCAAGCAGGGCGGCAACCTGATCCTGCTCGACGAGCCCACCAACGACCTCGACGTCGAAACCCTGAGTTCGCTGGAGAACGCGCTCGAACAATTCCCCGGCTGCGCGGTGGTGATTTCGCACGACCGCTGGTTCCTCGACCGCACCTGCACGCACATCCTGGCGTGGGAGGGCGACGACGACAACGAGGCCAAGTGGTACTGGTTCGAAGGCAACTTCGGTGCATATGAGGAAAACAAAGTGGAACGACTTGGAGTCGATGCCGCCAGGCCGCACCGAGTGACCCACCGCAAGCTGACTCGGGACTAGTGTCAGGTTTGCCAGCTGCCCCGCGAGGACGCGCCCGATTCGGTCGCCGAGAAGTGGGGCGACTGCGCGTAGTGCTATCCGACTTGAGTTGGGGGCTAGCGGCATGACGATCGGTTCCGGACCGAAGCAGGCGACTACGCCGTGGACCGCGTTCACCAAGATGTCGGACATCCCCGAGTGGATCTCGAAGGCGTACATCGAGACCTATCGCGGCCCGCACGATAAGGAACCCGGCACCCTCGAAACCGGCATCATCGACCTGACGATCCCCGCCGCCATCGTCAGCCCGGCGTTGCTAAGCGCGCACTACCGGCTCGGCCAGCACCGCGCGCACGGCGAAAACTGCGTCGCCGTCTACCCACCCGAGGATCCGGCGGGCTTCGGGCCCGCGCTACAAGTCGTCACCGACCACGGCGGCATGCTGATGGATTCCATCACGGTGCTGCTGCACCGGCTCGGCGTCTCCTACACAGCTTTGATGACACCGGTGTTCGACGTGCAGCGCAACCCATCGGGGGACCTGCTCAGCATCGAGCCGAAAGCACCCGGCACGCCGCAATACGTCGGCGAGGCCTGGATCCACATCCAGTTTGTGCCGTCCGTCGACACCAAGGCGCTCGCCGAGGTCGAAACTGTGCTGCCCAAAGTCCTCAGCGACGTCCAGCAGGTTGCTGCCGACGCAGCAGCGATCATCGCCGCACTGAGCAACCTGGCCGCAGACGTCGAAACCAACCTCGGCGGCCACTTCTCAGCGCCCGACCGCGAGGATGTCGCGGCGCTGCTGCGCTGGCTGGGCAACGGGAATTTCCTGCTGCTGGGCTACCAGCGTTGCCGGGTACACGACGGTCTGGTCTCCGGCGACGGGTCAAGCGATCTCGGCGTGATGCGCAGCCGCACCGGTTCGCGCCCGCGGCTGACCGACGACGACAAGTTGCTGGTGCTGGCTCAGGCCACCGTCGGCAGCTATCTGCGCTATGGGGCATATCCCTATGCCATCGGGGTTCGCGAATACCTCGACGGCGGCGTGATCGAGCACCGCTTCGTCGGGCTGTTCACCGTCTCCGCTATGAACGCTGACGTTCTAGAGATTCCGTCGATCTCGCGCCGGGTCCGCGAAGCGCTGGCGATGGCCGACAACGACCCCGCCCACCCCGCCCAGCTGATCCTCGACGTGATCCAGACCGTCCCGCGCTCGGAGCTGTTCACCCTCAGCGGTGAACGGCTTTTCACGATGGCCAAAGCCGTGGTGGATCTTGGATCGCAACGGCGAGCGTTATTGTTCGTGCGCGACGACCGGTTGCGCTACTTCGTGTCCTGCCTGGTGTATGTGCCCCGCGATCGCTATACCACGGCGGTGCGGCTGCAGATCGAGGACATCCTGGTTCGCGAATTCGGCGGGACGCGACTGGAATTCACCGCGCGGGTCAGTGAATCACCTTGGGCACTCATGCATTTCATGGTGAGACTGCCCGAAGATGCCGGGCCGGTCGACGTTTCCGAGAACAACCGGATCCGAATCCAGGCGCTGGTCAGCGAGGCCGCTCGTACCTGGTCCGACCGGCTCATCGCCGCCGCGCCCACCGGCACGGTCACCCACGCCGACGCCGAGCACTACGCCGGCGCGTTCTCCGAGGCTTACAAGTCGGCCATCACTCCCGACGATGCCATCGACCAGATCGCCATCATCAAAGAGCTGACCGATGATTCGGTCAAGTTGGTGTTCTCCGACCACGGGGATGGCCTGGCTCACCTGAACTGGTTCCTGGGCGGACGCAGCGCCTCGCTGAGCCAGCTGCTGCCGATGCTGCAGAGCATGGGTGTCGTGGTGCTCGAGGAGCGCCCGTTCACGGTCACCCGGCCGGACGAATTGCCGGTATGGATCTACCAATTCCGGATCTCACCGCATCCGACCATCCGCCTGGCCGAGACGCAAGCCGAGCGCGACGCGATGGCGGAACGATTCGCCGAGGCGGTCACCGCGATTTGGCATGGCCGCGTCGAAATCGACCGCTTCAACGAGCTGGTGATGCGCGCGGGGCTGACCTGGCAGCAGGTCGTGCTGTTGCGTGCCTACGCAAAGTACCTGCGGCAGGCCAACTTCCCCTACAGCCAGTCCTATATCGAATCGGTGCTCAATGAGCACCCCTCGACCTCGCGATCACTCGTCACGCTGTTTGAGGCACTCTTCGATCCCGCGACGTCGGGATCGCCCGGCAATGATGCGCAAACGGCCGCCGCCGCGGTCGCCGCGGACATCGACGCCCTGGTAAGCCTGGACACCGACCGCATCCTGCGTGCCTTCGCGTCACTGGTGCAAGCCACCTTGCGCACCAATTACTTTGTGACACGCGAGGGTTCGGCCCGCGCGCAATGTGCTGGCGATCAAGCTGGACGCCCAGCTGGTCGACGAGCTTCCGCTGCCGCGCCCACAGTACGAGATCTTCGTGTATTCACCTCGCATCGAGGGCGTGCACTTGCGGTTCGGCCCGGTGGCTCGCGGCGGGCTGCGCTGGTCGGACCGGCGGGACGACTTCCGCACCGAGATCCTGGGTCTGGTCAAGGCGCAGGCGGTGAAGAACGCCGTCATCGTGCCGGTCGGGGCCAAGGGTGGGTTCGTCCTCAAGCGGCCGCCACTGCCCACCGGCGACGCCGCGGCCGACCGCGACGCGACCCGCACCGAAGGAGTCGCCTGCTATCAGCTGTTCATCTCCGGGTTGCTCGACGTCACCGACAACGTCGACCACTCCACCGGAAACGTCAGCCCGCCACCCCAGGTGATACGTCGCGACGGCGACGACGCCTACCTGGTGGTGGCCGCGGACAAGGGCACCGCCACCTTCTCCGACATCGCCAACGACGTCGCCAAGTCCTACGGCTTCTGGCTGGGCGATGCCTTCGCGTCCGGCGGGTCGGTCGGCTACGACCACAAGGCCATGGGCATCACCGCAAAGGGAGCCTGGGAAGCCGTCAAACGGCACTTCCGCGAAATGGGCGTCGACACCCAGACCGAGGACTTCACGGTCGTCGGCGTCGGCGACATGAGCGGCGACGTGTTCGGCAACGGCATGCTGCTAAGCAAGCACATCCGCTTGATCGCCGCCTTTGATCACCGGCATATCTTCCTGGACCCCAACCCCGACGCCTCGACGTCGTGGCCGGAACGCCAGCGGATGTTCGACCTGCCGCGCTCCTGCTGGGAGGACTATGACAAGTCGCTGATCAGCGAGGGTGGCGGCGTGTACAGCCGCGAGCAGAAGTCCATCCCGGTCAGCCCGCAGGTTCGCCAGGCCCTCGGCATCGACGACGAAGTCAGCGAGATGGCCCCGCCCAACCTGATGAAGGCGATCCTGCTCGCGCCGGTGGACCTGCTGTTCAACGGCGGCATCGGCACCTACATCAAAGCCGAGTCTGAATCCGACGCCGACGTGGGCGACCGCGCCAACGATGCGCTGCGGGTCGACGGAAACCAGTTGCGCGCCAAGGTGATTGGCGAAGGCGGTAACCTTGGCGTGACGGCCCTGGGCCGCGTCGAATTCGACCTGTCGGGCGGACGGATCAATACCGACGCGATGGACAACTCCGCCGGCGTGGACTGCTCGGACCACGAGGTCAACATCAAGATCCTGATCGATTCGCTGGTCACCGCCGGCAAGGTCAACGCCGACGAGCGCAGCCAGCTGCTGGAATCGATGACCGACGAGGTCGCCCAACTGGTGCTCACCGACAACGAGGACCAAAACGATCTGATCGGCACCAGCCGCGCCAACGCCGCCAGCCTGCTGCCGGTGCACTCGATGCAGATCAAGTACCTGGAAGAACACGGTATCGACCGCGAACTGGAAGCGCTGCCGTCGGAGAAGGAGATCCTGCGGCGCACCGAAGCCGGCATCGGTCTCACCTCACCCGAACTCTGCACGCTGATGGCCCACGTCAAGCTGCTCCTCAAAGAGGAGATGCTGACCACGGAACTGCCCGAGCAGGACGTCTTCAGGTCCCGGTTGCCCCGTTACTTCCCGACGCCGTTGCAGGAACGGTTTACTCCGGAGATCCGCACCCACCAGCTGCGCCGCGAGATCGTCACGACGATGTTGATCAACGACTTGGTGGACACCGCCGGCATCAGCTACGCCTACCGGATCGCCCAGGACGTTGGCGTCGGGCCGATCGACGCGGTACGCACCTGGGTCGCCACCGACGCCATCTTCGGCATTGACCACATCTGGCGGGGCATCCGTGCGGCGGACATCTCCGTCGCGCTGTCGGACCGAATGACCCTGGATACCCGACGGCTGATCGACCGTGCCGGACGCTGGCTGCTCAACTACCGTCCGCAACCCTTGGCCGTGGGCGCCGAGATCAACCGGTTCGCCGCCGAGGTCAAAGCGCTGACGCCGCGGATGTCGGAGTGGCTGCGCGGTGACGACAAGGCCATCGTCGAACAGGAAGCCGCGGCGTTCGCCGCCGAGGGCGCGCCCGTTGACCTGGCTTATCAGGTGGCCGCCGGCCTGTACCGCTTCAGCCTGCTCGACGTTATCGACATCGCCGACATCACCGAGACGGACACCGCAGAGGTCGCCGACACGTATTTCGCGCTGATGGACCGGCTGGGCACCGACGGCCTGCTCACCGCGATATCCGCGCTGCCGCGATACGACCGTTGGCATTCGTTGGCGCGCCTGGCAATTCGTGACGACATCTACGCCTCGCTGCGGTCGCTATGTCTGGACGTGCTGGCCGCGGGGGAGCCGGACGAAAGTGGCCAAGAGAAGATCGCCGAGTGGGAACACATCAGCGCCTCTCGGGTGGAACGGGCGCAGCGCACGCTCACCGAAATTTATGAAAGCGGCGCAAAGGATCTCGCGACGCTGTCGGTGGCCGCGCGTCAGATTCGCCGCATGACCCAAACCAGCGGACGGGGGCCCTCGGGGTGAGCATCGGGTACGTCGCACCAGTGCCGGTGCGCTGGTCGGACATCGACATGTACCAGCACGTCAACCACGCCACCATGGTCACGCTTCTAGAAGAGGCGCGGGTGCCTTTCCTCAAACCGGTTTTCGAGACCGACATCTTGGAGATCGGGCTGCTGATCGCCGATGTGCGCGTGACCTACAAGGATCAGCTGCGGTTAGTGGATTCGCCTCTGCAGGTGACTATTTGGACCAAGCGCCTGCGGGCGGTCGACTTCACGCTGGGCTACGAAGTGCGTTCGGTCAACGCCGATCCGGAGTCCAAACCTGCCGTCATCGCCGAGTCGCAGTTGGCCGCGGTTCATATCGAGGAGCAGCGGCTGGTGCGACTCTCGCCAGATCATCGGGGGTATTTGCAACGGTGGCTGCGTTAGCAGATCGCGGACTATGGCTGGGCCCCGAATCGATGGAGGCCCACCGCACGGATCTGGCTGCGTTCGTCGATCATGCGACGCGCCTCGACGACGCCGCGGTCATCCGTCTGCGCACCCGAACCTCCGAGTTGCTAACGGCTTGGAGCGCAACCGGTTTCGACGTGCTGGCCAGCCGGGTAGTGGTGGGCACTGTGCGCCCCGTTGACATGACGGTCGCTGCGGATGGATTGGCGCGCGGGCTGTCTGCGATGGACGACACGGGTTACGTCGATCCGGGCTTCGCCATGGACTCGTCGTGGCGCAGCGCGTTGCCCCCCGATTCCGGCTTCACCCACCTCGACGACGTGCCGGCCCAGGTGATGCTGGACCTCGCCTCGCGCGGGGCGCAGCTCGCCAAGGAGCACAGCAGCTCGCATGGTCCGCCGGCATCGCTGCTGGATCAGGAGCTGATCCGGGTCAGTTCGGCCGACACCAGCGTGGGGCTGCCGATGCGTTGCGTGTTCGCCTTGACCGCAATGGGTTTCCTGCCGCAGTCAAGGGATGCAATCGACGCGAGCGAAATTATCCGGGTTCGGACACTTCCCGCGTGGTTGCGGCTGGATGCCAGGTTCGGTTCGGTCTATCGCCGTCGCGGCGAGGCGGCAATGGTGCTGCGCTAAGCGCTGCGTCAGGCGCCGTACTGCAACCACAACGGCAACACCGAATTCAGGTAGTCCATGAATTTCTTGAGTCCCACCCGGTATTGGCCGAATCCGTATGGATCTTCGGCATATTCCGGAAACGCGACGCCCAGCCCGAACAGCCCGGGCGCAAGAATTCCGTTCCTTCGGTTGTAGTCCAGCTGGCCCCACTGCGGCGTCTCGGGCAGCTTTCTGCGCTCGAAGCCGACGGTGTAGACCACGCGATCGCACAGCGCGAGTTTGTCGTCGAATTCCGGGCTTGATACCCAGCACCTGTCCAGTCGATCCGGATACTTGCCGTCGATGTTCTCCCGAGCCCACGTCGCCGCCCGCCCTTTGAGGCCCGTATCGTCGAACAGAATCCAATCATCCAGATACACAGCGTATTTCAGCGGGCTTTGATAGAAATTGATCACCCGTTTGACGGGATGGCTCAGCAGATTGGGCAATACGATCATCGATGAGTGTGATGAGCCGAACACGGCCACTGTCGCACCGTCGAGCGACTGCTCGGCGAGCCGGTCCGGGTCCAGCGCGACCTCTACGGGGATCTCGTCCAGGCCGGGGTAAGTAAGCTTCTTGGGCACCGCGCCAACGGCGAGAATCACATTGTCGGAGACGACTTCTTGTTGCCCGGCGTGAATTCGCCATTGCCTGTTTTCCATATGCAGCGATGTTGCCGTCGTTTGAAAGACGTCTACCCGCTCACGCAGGTGCTGGGTAATCCACACCAAAGGATCCGCGACCAGGTCAAGGGCGCACGTGTCGTTCGGGTCGGCTTTGTGCAGCGGCAATGCCGGTGCCTGCGAGAATCGGAACGCCGAGGAGCCATTCAGGAAGCTCAGGAAGGTTTCGGCGATGGTGTTGCTCGACACCGCCCGCCACTTCTGGCCGAGATCGCCTGCCGCAAAAGCCGGATCAATCCAGGCGATTTTGCCTGCCTCGATGCCCTGATCTAAAAGCCTTCCCACCGCAGCAATTCCGGCGGGGCCAGCTCCGACGACTGCCCACGCATACGATGTCATGTAACACATATAGGCCAGCGCGGCCCGCGACGCGAATCGGTCGTCGGTGGGAGGCTAGACCAACCAGGCCACCGTGTCGGTCGGCAGCTGCCCGTCGACCAGCGGCGCACTGGCGAAAATGAGTTCGCCGGCCGGTAGTGCCATCGGGCGCTTTCCGGTGTTCAGCGCGCACACCAGACCGCCGGTGCTGCGCCGGAATACCAGGGTTTCGGGCGTTGCCGCCAGCCACTGAAGCTCGACGCCGTCGAATTCTGCACGGTCCCTGCGTAATTCGAGCGCTGTGCGGAAAAATGACAACGTCGAGTTGGGATCGGCGTCCTGCTTTTCCACCGTCAGCGGCGCCCAATCCGCGGGCATCGGCAACCAGGTGTCGGGAGAGCTGGAGAACCCGAACGGGGGAGCGTCGCCCGACCACGGCAGCGGAACCCGGCATTTGTCGCGGCCCCGTTCGGTGTGGCCCGAGCGTTCCCACGTCGGGTCCTGCAACACCTCCTCGGGCAGGTCCAACACGTCGGGCAGGCCCAGCTCCTCGCCGTTGTAGATGAACACCGTGCCCGGCAGGGCCAGCATCACCATGGCCATGGCACGCGCACGGCGTAACCCGATTTCGCCGCCGCCGTAGCGGGTGACATCGCGGTCCACGTCGTGGTTGGACAGCGTCCAGGTCGGGACGGCGTCGTAGATCGCGATCGCCTTCAGCGAATTCTCGATCGCGTCGTGCATTTCGCCCGCGTCGAAGGCGATCTTGGTCAGCCGGAAATTGAAGCCGAGATGCAGTTCGTCGGGCCGTAGATACTCGGCCCACAACAGGTTGTCCATCACCCACACCTCGCCGATGGTGACCGCGTCGGGATAGTCGTCGACGATCTTGCGGATCCCGCGGTGAATCTCGTGCACGCTCGGGTTGTTGAAGCGCGGGTCGTCGTCGCTGTGCGACAACACCTTGACGCCTTCCTTCGCGTCGGGCAGGCCGGGCGGCTTGGCCATGCCATGTGCCACGTCGATGCGGAAGCCGTCCACCCCGCGGTCCAGCCAGAAGCGCAGCGACGTCGCGAAGTCGTCGAAAACCTCGGGGTTCTCCCAGTTGAGGTCCGGTTGTTCGGTGTCGAAAAGGTGCAGGTAGTACTGGCCGGGATTGCCGTCAGGTTCCACCACCCGAGTCCACGCCGAGCCGCCGAACACCGAAGTCCAATTGTTCGGCGGCAGTACCCCGTCGGGCCCCTTGCCGTCGCGAAACCAGTAGCGCTCCCGCGCATCGGTGCCCGGGCCGGCGGCCAGCGCCGCCTGGAACCACGGGTGCTGCGAGCTGGTGTGGTTGGGGACCACGTCCATCGTGATCTTGATGTCCAGCTCGTGCGCAGCCGCAATCAGCCGTTCGATCGCGGGCATCCCGCCGAACAGCGGATCGATGTCGCGGGGATCGGCCACGTCGTAGCCGTGGTCGGCCATCGGCGAGACAGTGACCGGGCTGAGCCAAATCGCGTCGATTCCCAGCGCTACCAGGTGATCCAGATGAGCTACCAGCCCGTCGATGTCGCCGACGCCGTCGCCGTTGCTGTCGGCGAACGATCGGGGATACACCTGGTAAAAAACCGCGTTCGACCACCATGCTCCGGGGCTCATGCTGCTCCGTTCAGTTCGCTGGGCGTTTAAGGCTAGAGATCAGAAAGGGGAATTGACGAGTGAGTTTGCCGCCATTTCCAAATAGTTGAGCAGCTCGCGACGGTGTTCGTCGTCGAGAGTCTGCGAGTCGACCGAGGCGACCGCGGTGTGCATGCACCGCAGCCACGCGTCGCGCTCGATGGGGGTGATCCGGAACGGCACGTGACGCATCCGCAGCCGGGGGTGACCACGCTGGTCGGAGTAGGTACGTGGGCCGCCCCAGTACTGCTCGAGAAACATGCGCAACCGCTCTTCGGCACCCTCTAGGTCGTCCAAGGGATACAGCTCACGCAGGATCTCGTCTTCGGGGACCTGCGCATAGAAGCGCGCCACGATCGTCTTGAAGGTCTCGGCACCGCCGACAGCGTCGTAGAAGGACTGTTGCACCTGATCCATCACGTCCCATTGTGGTGCATTGGTCGTCTGGCGAAGTAAAACGGGCCGGACTCCCCTTGCTGTTCACCGGCTCGACACGGCGTGCACCTGCAATTAGGCGTGCGATTGGCGCCGAATCATGGTGGACTATCGGCGGAGGATCTATGGCGCAGGGCAAGAGACGCCGCAGTCACCGAAGTTCTGGGGCCGCGGCAGGGTTAACCGGGCCCCCATCCGTGTCATCCCTGCATAGCGTTTCCCACCGCCCCGCCCCCGGCACCGATACCCATCCGCCCACCCGGCACGAAACGGTTTCGATCTGGAGTCGCCGACGGGTGCTGCTGCTGAATTCCACCTACGAACCCCTGACCGCGCTGCCGATGCGGCGAGCGATCGTGATGGTGATCTGCGGCAAGGCTGACGTGGTGCACGCCGATCCCACCGGGCCGATCATCCACTCGGCGAGCGAGTCGATCGTGGTGCCGTCGGTGATCCAACTGCGGACCTACGTCCGGGTTCCGTACCGGGCCCGGGTACCGATGACCCGC
This sequence comes from Mycobacterium montefiorense, assembly GCF_025823255.1. Taxonomy (NCBI): domain Bacteria; kingdom Bacillati; phylum Actinomycetota; class Actinomycetes; order Mycobacteriales; family Mycobacteriaceae; genus Mycobacterium; species Mycobacterium montefiorense. Next base: position 21,546 of record NZ_JACKVL010000002.1, read on the forward strand.
GCCGCGCTGATGCACCGCGACCGGTTCTGCTGTGCCTACTGCGGCGCGAAAGCCGACACCGTCGACCACGTCGTGCCACGCAGCCGCGGCGGCGAGCACTCGTGGGAGAACTGCGTCGCCTGCTGCTCAACCTGCAACCATCGCAAGGGCGACAAGCTGCTCGTCGAACTCGGCTGGGCACTTCGCCGGACGCCGCTGCCGCCGACGGGACAGCACTGGCGACTGCTGTCCACGGTCAAGGAGATGGATCCCACCTGGGTCCGGTACCTCGGTGAGGGCGCGGCCTGACCGCCAATCTGGTGTCCAAGCGCGCCGCTGGATCGCCGTGTGGGATACGGTTTGCGTCGTGAGCGCTATGGAGATTCACCTGTACTTGCTTGGAATACCGGCGTTGCTGGTGATCGTGCTGGCGGCGCTGATCTGGTCGCGCAAGGGGCCGCACCCCGCGACCTACAAGATGTCCGAGCCGTGGACGCATCCGCCGGTACTGTGGGCAGCCACCGACGAATTCGTCGGGCACTCACACGGACATCACGCATCGGAGTTCTCAGTCGGAGGTGGCGCCAGTGGCACATGGTGAGGTAGCGACGAAAGCACCCGCGGCACTGCCCATGGGTTTTGCGATGACCACCAGCGGTCGGGTGTCCGGCGTCACCGAGCCCGGTGAGCTGTCGGTGCACTACCCGTTCCCCACCAAGGACCTGGTCGCCATCGACGACGCCCTGAAATACGGTTCGCGGCAGTCGATGACGCGGTTCGCCGTCTACATCGGCGACTTGGGCAGCGACACCGCTGCGCGGGCCCGCGAGATCCTGGCTGATGTGCAGACCCCGAACAACGCGGTGCTGCTTGCCGTCTCGCCCGACCAAGCCATCATCGAGGTGGTCTACGGCGCGGAGGTTCGCGGCCGCGGGGCCGAGACGGCCGCCCCGCTGGGCGTGGCCGCCGCATCGTCGGCGTTCGAGCAGGGTCACCTGGTCGACGGCCTCGTCAGCGCGATCCGCGTGCTCAGCGCGGGGATCTCCCCAGCCTGACGGCGCTAGCTAAGCACCGTCGAACGTGCGGGCCCGCAACGCCCGCTTCACCCCGGCCTGCCCCTCGAGCACCAGGCGGCGCAAGGCCGGTGGTACCTCGGACTCCGGCCCGGTCAGGAATTTTTCGGCGGCGGCGACGCCGTCCTCGCTGATGTCGTAGGACGGGTACAGCCCGATCACCACCGTCTGGGCGACCTCGCTGGAGCGTCGCGCCCAGACGCCCGGGATGGCCTGGAAATAGCGTGCGGCGAACGGTTTGAGCAACTCACCCTGGCCGGGCGCCGCGAAGCCCGCGATGATCGCCCGGGCCGAGGTGTTGGCCACGGTGTCGTCCTCGACCACCGTGATGAACGCCTTCTCCTTGACGTCGAGCTGCGGGCGGGCCGCGGCCGCCGAGGCACCGTGGCGCTTGCCGGTGGCCGTCGGGTCGCGCCGCACCTCGGCATCGATGAACGGAGTCTCGAGCCCGTCGGCATCGACATCGCCGGCGGCGGACAGGGCGGTCACGATGCGCCAGCGCAGGTCGGTGTCGATCTCGAGGCCCGCCAGGCCCAACTCCGCGGGGTCGTTGTCGAGCAGGTCGGCCAGTGTCGCGATGTGCCGGCTGGACAGCACCGACGAGCACAGCGTATTGACGAAGGCGAGTTGGTGATCCGACCCCGGCTGCGCCGCGCGGGCCAGTTGCAGCACCCGGTCGGCGAACTGCGGCCAGCCATGCTCACGGGCCCAGCCGGGTTCGGCGTAGGAGCCCAGCGCCGTCTGCGCCTGCATCAGCAGCCGTTGCGCGACCCCGACTTCCGTCTCGGCCTGTACACCGCCGGACACCAGTGCCACGAAATCGCGGGCTCGCAGTTCGGCCTCGCGGGTCATCTCCCACGCCGCCGACCACACCAGCGAGCGGGGCAGCGGCTCGGCGATGTCGGCGATGCGCTCCAGTGCGGCTCGCAACGACTGGGTGTCCAGGCGCAGTGAGCAATACGTCAGGTCGTCATCGTTGACCAGGATCAGCTTGCCGGACGAAACACCAACCAGCGCAGGTACTTCCGTCTCCGGTCCGTCGACGTCGAGTTCCTCCCGGTGCACCCGCACCAGCTTGCCCGCGTCGTCTTCGTCGTAGATCCCGACGGCCAGCCGGTGCACCCGGGTCTCGCCGGCCCCCGGCGCGGCGCCGCTTTGTGTCACCACGAACCGGGTGAACTTCCCGTCGGCGTCGGTGTCGAATTCCGGGCGCAGTGTGTTCAGGCCGGTGGTCTTCAACCACTGCTGACCCCAGTTCGACAGGTCACGACCCGACGCCTGCTCCAGCGCGGACAGCAGATCGTCGAAGGTGGCGTTGCCGAATGCATGCGTGCGGAAGTAGTCGCGCAGCCCGGCCAGGAAGTGCTCCAGCCCGACGTAGGCGACCAGCTGCTTGAGCACCGAAGCGCCCTTGGCGTAGGTGATGCCGTCGAAGTTCACCTCGACAGCGGCCAGGTCGGGGATGTCGGCGGCGATGGGGTGCGTCGACGGCAACTGGTCCTGGCGGTACGCCCACGACTTCTCGACGGTGGCGAACGTCGTCCAGGCCTCGGTGAATTCCGTTGCCTCGCTTTGGCACAGCACCGACGCGAACGTCGCGAACGACTCGTTCAGCCACAGGTCGTCCCACCAGGTCATGGTCACCAGGTCGCCGAACCACATGTGTGCCATCTCGTGCAGCACCGTCTCGGCGCGCCGCTCGTAGGAGGCGCGGGTGACCTTGCTACGGAAGACATAGTCCTCCAGGAACGTCACCGCCCCGGCGTTTTCCATTGCGCCGGCGTTGAATTCGGGGACGAACAGCTGGTCGTACTTGCCGAACGCGTAGGGCAAGCCAAAGTTGCTGTGGTAGAAGCCAAATCCCTGCTTGGTCTGGGTGAACAGTCGGTCGGCGTCCATGTGCTGCGCCAGTGAGGCCCGGCAGTAGATGCCCAGCGGTATCTCACCGTGCTCGTCGCTGTAGGAGTCCTTCCACTCCGAGTATGGGCCCGCGATCAACGCCACCAGATAGGTGCTCATTCGCGGCGTGATCGCAAAACTGTGCACCCCGTTCTCGATCGAGACGGTTGCGCCGTTGGAGATCACCTTCCAGTGCGCCGGCGCGGCCACCCGCAAATCGAAGGTCGCCTTGAGGTCGGGTTGGTCGAAGCAGGCGAACATGCGCTTGGCGTCGGCGGTTTCGAACTGCGAGTACAGGTAGGTCTCGTCGTCCACCGGGTCGACGAAGCGATGCAGTCCCTCGCCGGTGTTGGAGTACTGGCAGTCGGCGTCGATGACGACGACGTTGCGATCGGCCAGGCCGCGCAACGGGATGCCGGTCGATTCGTCGTATCCCGAGACGTCCAAGTCGCGCCCGTTGAGGGTGGCGCTGCGAACGGTCTCGGCGGCGAGGTCGATAACCGTGTCTGCGCCGGCGAGTGCGTCGAACACCACGGTGGTGGTGGAGCGGAAAGTGCCTTCGCCGGGCCCGCCAGCAACGCCGGAGCCGTCGGTGACGTCAAGGCTGATCTGGTAGCTGTCGACGGTGATCAGTGCCGCGCGCTCGACGGCTTGGTCTCGGGTGAGGTTAGGAAGGGCCACGCGTCCAACTTAGTGGCGCCGCGGGCCGGCAGTGCGGAACGGGAACATGCGCGCGGCGACTACGGTTGAGCAAAGCGGTGCTCTGACCGCCCCCAAACTGTTTCCGAGAGGACTGCACAATGTCCGAGAAAGCCCCTGCTAAGGACGAAGCCGGCTTCTGGTTCGACCCGCTGTGCCCGTGGGCATGGATCACGTCGCGTTGGATCCTCGAAGTCGAAAAGGTTCGCGACATCGACGTGAACTTCCACGTGATGAGTTTGGCGATACTCAACGAGAACCGGGAAGACCTGCCCGAGGAATACCGGGATCGGATGAAGCTGGCCTGGGGCCCGGTCCGGGTGGCCATCGCCGCCGAACAGGCCCACGGCGCTGAGGTTTTGGCCCCGCTGTACACCGCGATGGGCACCCAGATTCACAACAAGGGCAACAAGGAACTCGAAGACGTCGTCAAGCTAGCGCTGGACGAGGTCGGTCTGCCCGCCGAGTTGGCCGCGGCCGCAACCAGCGAGGAATACGACGAGGCGCTGCGCAAGAGCCACCACGCCGGCATGGACGCAGTCGGCGAGGACGTCGGCACACCGACCATCCACGTCAACGGCGTGGCGTTCTTCGGCCCGGTGCTGTCGCGCATTCCGCGCGGTGAAGAGGCCGGCAAGCTCTGGGACGCCTCGGTCACCTTCGCCGCGTATCCGCACTTCTTCGAGCTCAAGCGCTCGCGTCACGAGCGCCCCGAGTTCGACTGACCTCGCCGCGCACCGCGACGCGACACCCCGCGAGTTGCGTCGCGCAGGCGTGCGGGTAAACATTGCGGTCATGCGCGTCTACCTGGGTTCTGACCACGCTGGATTCGAGCTCAAGCAAGCGATCATTGAGCACCTGAAAAAGACCGGGCACGAGCCGATCGATTGCGGCGCGTTCACGTATGACGCCGAAGACGACTACCCCGCGTTCTGCATCGACGCCGCAGCGCGCACGGTGGCCGACCCGGCAAGCCTCGGCATCGTCATCGGGGGATCGGGCAACGGCGAGCAGATCGCGGCCAACAAGGTTCCGGGCGCACGCTGCGCGCTGGCGTGGAGCGTCGAGACCGCGTCGCTGGCGCGCGAACACAACAACGCGCAGCTGATCGGCATCGGCGGCCGGATGCACACCGTGGCCGACGCATTGACCTTCGTCGACGCCTTTCTCAGCACGCCATGGTCGAAAGCGCAGCGCCACCAACGGCGTATCGACATTCTCGACGAGTACGAGCGCACCCACCAGGCGCCGCCGGTGCCCGGCGCGCAGGCTTAAGGACTGCGTTGCCCGAAGGCCATACGCTGCACCGGCTGGCCCGGCTGCACCAACGGCGATTCGGTGGTGCACCGGTCGCGGTGTCCAGCCCGCAGGGTCGCTTCGCCGGTGCGGCGGCCGCGGTCGACGGTCAGGTGCTGCGGAAGTCCAGCGCCTGGGGCAAGCATCTTTTCCACCACTACGCCGGCGGCCCGATCGTGCACGTACATCTCGGCCTCTACGGCACTTTCACCGATTGGGAGCTCCCTCCGCTTCCGGAACCGGTCGGGCAGGTGCGGATGCGGATGGTCGGCGCCGAGTACGGAACCGACTTGCGCGGCCCGACGGTGTGCGAGGTGATCGACGAGGCTCAGGTCAGCGAGGTCGTGGCCAGGCTCGGTCCCGACCCGTTGCGCAGCGACGCCGACCCCGCCTCGGCGTGGGCCCGTATCACGAAGTCCCGCAGGCCTATTGGCGCCTTGCTGATGGACCAGACGATCATCGCCGGGGTGGGCAACGTCTACCGCAGCGAGTTGTTGTTCCGCCATCACATCGACCCGTACCGGCCCGGCCGGGGGGTCGGCGAAGCGGAGTTCGATGCCGCATGGACCGACCTGGTGGCGTTGATGAAGGTCGGCCTGCGGCGCGGCAAGATCGTCGTGGTGCTGCCCGAACACGATCACGGTCCGCCGTCCTACCGGCCGGACCGCCCGCGCACCTATGTGTATCGGCGCGCCGGCGATCCGTGCCGAGTGTGCGGCAGCGCGATCCGCACGGCCGTGCTGGAGGGCCGCAACGTGTTCTGGTGCCCGACCTGCCAGAAGTGAGCGTCGTGACGCGAATCGGACTGGCAGGAAACTGACAGGAAGAAACGCTGGCGTCTATAGTTTTCGATTTCGGCGCGGCGGGTAACAGTGCCGCTTGTGAAAACGATTCCGCGTTTAGCTGCAACGATTTTCGCTGGAGCCGCCATCGCGGGTCTGGCGGGTGTGGGCGTCGCCGCCGACGCTTACGCGCAGCCCGGGCCGTTCCCGCAATGGTGCCCAGGGGAGTTCTGGGATCCGGGCTGGGGCAACAACTGGGACTGGAACAACTGTCATGACTGGCGCGGCGGGCCCGGGGGACCGGGTGGTCCCGGAAATCCTTGGGACCGTGGGCCCGGTTGGGGCCCAGGTGGTCCCGGAGGGCCGGGCGGTCCTGGCGGTCCTTGGGGACCAGGGGGTCCGGGCGGACCGCCGCCCCCACCCGGATGGCACCCCTGACCCAAGCCCAACTCACCGATCGCGTCCTGCCGGCATCGTTCGGCAGGGCGCGATCATGTCGAGTGGGTCAGGAGACGTCGACGCCCAGTACGGCGTAGACCTCGTTGCTCAACGCCAGGCTGCGTGGGTCCGCGTTGGACTTGGTGGCGTCGAAGCGATTCGCCACGTACGCGTAGCCGATGCGGTGTTCCAGGTCGACGAACCCGAACGAGCCGCCCAGCCCGCCGTGGCCGAAGATCCGCGGGTTGGGTCCGTTGACGTGACGCTGGTTGAGCATGTAGCCCAGCCCCCAGCCATGGTCGGCGACGCGCGGGCCGAGCACCAGGTCAGGCTCGAAGCCGCCCTGCGACACCCGAATCAGGTCCATGTGCTCGCGGCTGAGCAGCTTCTCCTGAGCGAGCGCGTTGTAGAACGTGGCCAATCCCAGGGCCGACACCTGACCGTTGGTGCCGGGGAATTCAAGCCGGCGCCACAGTTCGAGGTCATAGGAGCCGACCTCGTCGTCCGGGGCGAAACCCATGGCGATCGCGAGCCCGGCCTTGGGGTGTTCGGACAGGCTGGTCGGGCAGCTGGGCACATGCGCGATCAGGTCGCGCATGTGCGGCTTGTTGACGCGTTCGGCGCAGCGGAGCTGGTCGGCGTCGGACAGGCCGATGTGGACGTCGGCGCCCAACGGTTCGGCGATCTCGGTGCGCAGATACTGGCCGATCGTGCGGCCCGTGACGCGGCGGAAGACCTCACCGAGGATGAAGCCGAACGTCGTCATGTGATAGCCCTGCGCGGTGCCCGGCTCCCACCACGGCTCCGCGGCGGCGATTTCCTCGCAGGCGAAGTCCCAGTCGGTGACCTGCTGCCAGCTCATCGGTGCGCGCGGCCCGATGACCCCGGAGCGGTGGCACATCACCATGGCCAACGTGATGTCCTGCTTGCCCAGTTGCCCGAATTCGGGCCAGTAGCGGGCTACCGGTGCGTGCAGGTCCAGCTCACCGCGGTCGACGAGTTGGTGGACGCAGGTGGCCGACAGGCCCTTGGTGCCGGACAGCACCGTGGTCAGGGTGTCTTGCTGCCAGGGCCGGGTGCCGGCCGCGTCGGCCCAGCCGCCCCAGAGATTGACGACGAGGTCCCCGTCGACCCAGACCGCGACGGCCGCGCCCTGTTCGCTTTCCTCCGCGAAGTTGCGCTCGAACGCGTTGCGCACCCCGACGAAATCGGCCGCGCATGAGCCTTTAATGTCCACGTCTGTTACCAGGTCGCTCATGGCGCCTTTCCTGTGGAGCACTACTTACCCCGAGCGGGCGACGGGAATCGAACCCGCGTAGCTAGTTTGGAAGACTAGGGCTCTACCATTGAGCTACGCCCGCATGCATTAGTCGAGCGAGACTGTATCTGGCGGCGAAGATCAAATCTAATCGAGGCAGATTTGTGACGGCTTTGTGAGGTCCCGAGGTCGCTTCGAAGCCGGTGCGGTCGGGCCGTAGGATCGCGAGGTCAGCGCGGGGTGTAGCGCAGCTTGGTAGCGCATCCGCTTTGGGAGCGGAAGGCCGCAGGTTCAAATCCTGTCACCCCGACCAGCACCGCGCCGCAACCCAAGGCCACCGAGAAACAAAGAACGAGGAGCACACCCGTGAAGAGCAGCGTCGAGCAGTTGACCCCCACCCGGGTGCGCATCAACGTGGAGGTGCCTTTCACCGAACTTGAGCCCGACTTCCAGCGCGCCTACAAGGAGCTCGCCAAGCAGGTCCGGATGCCCGGGTTCCGGCCCGGCAAGGTGCCGATGAAGTTGCTGGAGGCCCGCTTCGGCCGGGAAGAGATGCTCGAGCAGGTCGTCAACGAGGCGCTGCCCACCCGGTATGGACAAGCGGTCACCGAGGTCGAAGTGCACCCGATCGGCCGGCCCGAAATCGAGGTGACCAAGAAGGAGTACGGCGAGGACCTGGCATTCACGGCCGAGGTCGACGTCCGACCCACGATTACCCTGCCCGACCTCAGCGCGCTGAAGGTTTCGGTGGACCCGATCGAGGTTGGCGACGACGACGTCGACGCCGAGCTGGAGTCCTTGCGTGCCCGGTTCGGCACCCTCACCGGAGTGGATCGTCCGGTAGCCGACGGCGACTTCGTGTCGATCGACTTGTCGGCGACCATCGACGGCGAGGAGATCCCGGGCGCCGCCGCGGAGGGTTTGTCGCACGAGGTTGGCTCCGGCCGGCTCATCGAGGGTCTCGACGATGCGCTGGTCGGTCTGTCCGTCGACGAGTCCAAGGAATTCACCGCCAAGCTGGCGACGGGCGAACATGTCGGCCAGGACGCGCAGGTCACCGTCACGGTCAAGACGATCAAACAACGCGAACTGCCGGAGCCCGACGACGAATTTGCGCAATTGGCAAGCGAATTCGACACCATCGACGAACTGCGCAACAGCCTGCGCGACCAGGTCGGCAACGTCAAGCGTGCCGAGCAAGCGGGCAAGATCCAGGAAGCCGCGATGGATGCCCTGCTTGAGCAGGTCGACGTGCCGCTGCCGGAGGGCATCGTCACCGAACAGTTCGACAGGGCTATCCACGGCGCCATCGACAGCGTCAACCACGACGAAGCCAAGTTCGAAGAGGTGCTGGCCCAGCAGGGCAAGACGCGCGAGGAATTCGAAACCGAGACGCGCGGCGCGGTGGAGAAGGACGTGCAACGGCAGCTGCTGTTCGATGCGCTGGCCGACGAACTGGAGGTCCAGGTCGGCCAGGACGACCTGACGGAGCGCCTGGTGGCGACGTCGCGGCAATACGGCATCGAGCCGCAGCAGTTGTTCGCCTACCTGCAGGAAAACAACCAGCTGCCGGCCATGTTCGCCGACGTGCGGCGTGGTCTGGCGATCGCCGCGGTGGTCTCGAAGGCGACGGTCACCGATACCGCCGGCAACACCATCGACACGAGCGAGTTCTTTCCGGACCGCTCGAAGGGTGACGCTGCCGCCGAGGATGCCGACGATTCGGACGAAGGCGACGACGCGGCCGATGAGTCCAGCGAGGAATGACCCAGCCTTGACGCTGTGAGCGAACGCGCCGACTTCAGGGGTGCGTGGCCGCGAAACCGCGGGCTCGGTTGGTTAGTGTCGTGAGTACAGATCTGAAAGAAAGCAGGTAACCCGGTCGTGACTGACATGCGTTCGAATTCGGTGGGTCTCAACCTCACGGACTCGGTCTATGAGCGCTTGCTCTCCGAGCGCATCATCTTCCTGGGTTCGGAGGTGAACGATGAGGTCGCCAACCGGTTGTGCGCGCAGATTCTGCTGCTCGCCGCCGAGGACGGTGACAAGGACATCAACCTCTACATCAACTCCCCAGGCGGATCGATCAGCGCCGGGATGGCGATCTACGACACGATGGTGTTGGCGCCCTGCGACATCGCCACTTACGCGATGGGCATGGCCGCCTCGATGGGTGAGTTCCTGCTGGCGGCGGGGACCAAGGGCAAGCGCTACGCGCTGCCGCACGCCCGCATCCTGATGCACCAGCCGCTGGGCGGGGTGACCGGTAGCGCGGCCGACATCGCCATCCAGGCCGAGCAGTTCGCCGTCATTAAGAAGGAGATGTTCCGGCTCAACGCGGAATTCACCGGCCAGCCGATCGAGCGCATCGAGGCCGACTCGGACCGCGACCGCTGGTTCACCGCTCCGGAGGCTCTGGAGTACGGCTTCGTCGACCACATCATCACCCGCGCCGCCCACATCACCAATGGAGAAGCCCAGTGAACCCCGAAACTCAACCCCAGGCGCGCTATATCCTCCCGTCGTTCATTGAGCACTCCAGCTTCGGTGTCAAGGAGTCGAACCCCTACAACAAGCTGTTCGAGGAACGCATCATCTTCCTCGGCGTTCAGGTCGACGATGCGTCGGCGAACGACATCATGGCGCAGTTGCTGGTGCTCGAGTCGCTGGATCCCGACCGCGACATCACCATGTACATCAACTCGCCCGGTGGCGGGTTCACTTCACTGATGGCGATCTACGACACGATGCAATACGTGCGGGCCGACATTCAGACGGTGTGTCTGGGTCAGGCCGCCTCGGCCGCGGCGGTGCTGCTGGCCGCCGGTACGCCGGGTAAGCGGATGGCGTTGCCGAATGCGCGCGTGTTGATCCACCAGCCGTCGCTGTCCGGCGTGATCCAGGGTCAGTTCTCCGACCTGGAGATCCAGGCCGCCGAGATCGAGCGGATGCGCACGCTGATGGAGACCACGCTGGCCCGGCACACAAACAAGGATGCCGCGGTGATCCGCAAGGACACCGACCGGGACAAGATCCTGACTGCCGAAGACGCGAAGGACTACGGGATCATTGACACCGTTCTCGAGTACCGGAAGCTCTCCGCGCAGAACGCCTAACACCTGTCTTCTGGCGTCGCTCAACGTGCACTCGCGGCGAGAAATCGACCGCCCCGAGAATTCACGCAGCCAATCCCACCTAGTCACTGTAAGGTGGTGGCCTGGCCACCAGCCCGTTTGGCGAAAGCAGCCTCGGTCGGGTAACGACCGCGACACGCCAAAGACACGGAAAGCGCGTCTGCGCCAGCTACGGGGGGTGTCGGGCTATATGTTTTCGGACAGGCATGAATACCACCGACGCGATTCGTCGCTAATGGTCGCGGGGGGCCCGATCCACCGGGTAGCGTCGGAGGGAATGCATGCGGCACGTTAAGGCGTACGGCGAACAGGGAAGTAGGCACTGAGGCACCATGGCGCGCATCGGAGACGGCGGCGATCTGCTGAAGTGCTCGTTCTGCGGGAAGAGCCAGAAGCAGGTTAAGAAACTTATTGCGGGCCCGGGCGTCTACATCTGCGATGAGTGCATTGATCTCTGCAACGAGATCATCGAAGAGGAGCTGGCTGACGCCGACGACGTCAAGCTCGACGAACTGCCCAAGCCTGCCGAGATCCGCGAGTTCCTCGAGGGCTACGTCATCGGGCAGGACACCGCCAAGCGGACGCTGGCGGTCGCGGTCTATAACCACTACAAGCGGATTCAGGCCGGCGAGAAGGGTCGTGACTCCCGCTGTGAGCCGGTTGAGCTGACCAAGTCCAACATTCTGATGCTCGGCCCCACCGGCTGCGGCAAGACCTACCTGGCCCAGACCCTGGCAAAAATGCTCAACGTGCCGTTCGCCATCGCGGACGCCACCGCACTGACCGAAGCCGGCTACGTCGGTGAAGACGTCGAGAACATTCTGCTCAAGCTGATCCAGGCTGCCGACTACGACGTCAAGCGCGCCGAGACCGGCATCATCTACATCGACGAGGTCGACAAGATCGCCCGCAAGAGCGAGAACCCGTCGATCACCCGCGACGTCTCCGGTGAAGGCGTGCAGCAGGCCCTGCTGAAAATTCTGGAGGGCACCCAGGCGTCGGTTCCCCCGCAGGGCGGCCGCAAGCACCCGCACCAGGAATTCATCCAGATCGACACCACCAACGTGCTGTTCATCGTCGCGGGTGCGTTCGCCGGGCTGGAGAAGATCATCTACGAGCGCGTCGGCAAGCGCGGTCTGGGCTTCGGCGCCGAGGTTCGCTCGAAGGCCGAGATCGACACCACCGACCACTTCGCCGACGTGATGCCCGAGGACCTAATCAAGTTCGGTTTGATCCCCGAGTTCATCGGCCGCCTCCCGGTGGTTGCCTCGGTCACCAACCTCGATATGGAGTCGTTGGTCAAGATCCTGTCCGAGCCCAAGAACGCGCTCGTCAAGCAGTACACCCGGCTGTTCGAGATGGACGGCGTGGAGCTGGAGTTCAGCGACGACGCACTTGAGGCGATCGCCGACCAGGCGATCCACCGCGGCACCGGTGCACGTGGTCTGCGCGCCATCATGGAAGAGGTGCTGCTGCCGGTGATGTACGACATCCCGAGCCGCGACGACGTCGCCAAGGTGGTCGTGACCAAGGAGACGGTGCAGGACAACGTGCTGCCGACGATCGTGCCGCGCAAGGCGTCGCGCAGCGAGCGCCGCGACAAGAGCGCGTAGGCAGCACCCTTCACGGTCGGACCTGACGACCGCAGCAGTGCCGTTCCGAAGAGCAGTTTCTCGTGGCCTTTGTGCTTACCGAACAATGCCCGGGTGATCGCCCGATTCCGGGATGCGAAATACGCCCGTCGGCAACGTGACCAATACCACAGTTTTGTGTCGTACTCACCAGTAGGACCGCGTTGATCTCGTGTTTTGCCTAAGATATTGGTAAGTACGCGCCGCCAGAGACGTTCTTAAGAAACGAAAACGAGTGCAATAATTGGTACTACCAGTCTCATACGAACGTACGAGCCCGGGACCCCCTTTGACGGCGCGTAACCTGAAGCTTCGGCAGAGTGCCTGTCCGGTAACAAATGGAAGGCGGAGACGTGGACCCGAACGGCAGCGGAGCCGGGTCAGATTCTCATGGTGGGTCGTCGGACCGTCAGCGCCTGGAACAGGTTGTCATCCGATTCGCCGGGGACTCCGGTGACGGAATGCAGCTGACCGGTGACCGGTTCACCTCGGAGGCCGCGCTCTTCGGCAACGACCTTGCGACTCAGCCGAACTATCCCGCCGAGATCCGTGCCCCCGCAGGCACATTGCCCGGAGTCTCGTCCTTCCAGATTCAAATCGCCGACTACGACATCCTGACCGCCGGCGACCGGCCGGACGTGCTGGTCGCGATGAATCCGGCCGCGTTGAAAGCCAACCTCGGCGATCTGCCGCGCGGCGGAATGGTGATCGCGAATTCCGACGAATTCACCAAGCGCAACCTGACCAAGGTGGGTTATGTAGCAAACCCGCTGGAGACCGACGAGTTGTCCGACTATGTCGTGCATTCCGTCGCGATGACCACGCTGACGCTGGGTGCCGTCGAGACGATCGGCGCGTCCAAGAAGGACGGGCAGCGCGCCAAGAACATGTTCGCGCTGGGCCTGCTGTCGTGGATGTACGGACGACCGATCCAGACCAGCGAGAACTTCATCCGGGAGAAGTTCGCCCGCAAGCCCGACATTGCTGAGGCCAACGTGCTCGCCCTCAAGGCGGGCTGGAACTACGGCGAAACCACCGAGGCTTTCGGCACTACCTACGAGGTCTCCCGGGCGACCCTGCCCACCGGTGAATACCGTCAGATCTCCGGCAACACCGCGCTGGCCTACGGCATCGTGGCCGCCGGTCAGCTGTCCGGTATTCAGGTCATGCTCGGCAGTTACCCGATCACGCCGGCGTCGGACATCCTGCACGAGCTGTCCAAGCACAAGAACTTCAATGTGATCACCTTCCAGGCCGAGGACGAGATCGGCGGCATCTGCGCCGCGATCGGCGCTTCCTACGGCGGTGCGCTGGGCGTCACCAGCACTTCCGGACCGGGTATCTCGCTGAAGTCCGAAGCGCTCGGCCTGGCCGTGATGACCGAACTGCCGCTGCTGGTTGTCGACGTGCAGCGGGGCGGGCCGTCGACCGGTCTGCCCACCAAGACCGAGCAGGCTGACCTGCTGCAGGCGCTGTATGGCCGCAACGGAGAGTCGCCGGTGGCGGTGCTGGCGCCGCGGTCGCCGTCCGATTGCTTTGAAACCGCTCTGGAGGCGGTGCGCATCGCGCTGTCCTACCACACGCCGGTGATCCTGTTGTCCGACGGCGCAATTGCCAACGGCTCGGAGCCGCGGCAAATCCCAGACGTCGGTTCGCTGCAGCCGATCACGCACACCTTCGCCAAGCCGGACGAGCCCTTCCAGCCGTATGCCCGCGACCCGGAGACACTGGCCCGCCAGTTCGCCATTCCGGGCACTCCCGGGCTGGAACACCGGATCGGCGGCCTGGAAGCCGCGAACGGTTCGGGCGCGATCTCTTACGAGCCGGTCAACCACGACCTCATGGTCCGGTTGCGCCAGGCCAAGATTGACGGCATCACGGTGCCCGACCTGGAAGTCGACGACCCGACCGGTGATGCCGAGCTGCTGCTGATCGGCTGGGGCAGCTCCTACGGCCCGATCGGTGAGGCCTGTCGGCGTGCCCGGCGCAAGGGCATCAAGGTCGCCCATGCACACCTGCGTTATCTCAACCCCTTCCCCGCCAACCTCGGCGACGTGCTTCGGCGCTACCCGATGGTGGTGGCACCCGAGATGAACCTGGGTCAGCTGGCGATGCTGCTGCGCGCCAAGTACCTGATCGACGTGCAATCCGTCACCAAGGTGCACGGTCTTGCGTTCCTCGCCGACGAGATCGGACGGGTCATCCGCGCCGCGCTGGCCGGGACGCTGGCCGAAATCGAACAGGACAAAGCGATGGTCGCCAGAATGGCGGCAGCAACGGTTGGAGCTAACGCATGACAAGCGGGATCGCTGGCGACCTGGCAGGCACAGACCTCGGCTTGACTCCGAGGTTGAAGAAGAACGACGGCGTGCCCACCACGGATCAGCCGCAGAAGGGCAAGGACTTCACCAGTGACCAAGAGGTCCGCTGGTGCCCGGGCTGCGGCGATTACGTCATCCTCAACACGATCCGCAACTTCCTGCCCGACCTCGGGCTGCGCCGCGAGAACATCGTGTTCATCAGTGGCATCGGCTGCTCCAGCCGCTTCCCGTATTACTTGGAGACCTACGGCTTCCACTCGATCCACGGCCGCGCGCCGGCGATCGCGACCGGCCTGGCGCTGTCCCGCGAGGACCTGTCGGTCTGGGTGGTCACCGGCGACGGCGACGCCTTGTCGATCGGCGGCAACCACTTGATCCACGCGCTGCGCCGCAACGTCAACATCACGATCCTGCTGTTCAACAACCGGATCTACGGGCTGACCAAGGGCCAGTACTCGCCGACGTCAGAGATCGGCAAGGTCACCAAGTCGACGCCGATGGGTTCGCTGGATCACCCGTTCAACCCGGTGTCGCTGGCGCTGGGAGCCGAGGCGACCTTCGTCGGTCGCGCGCTGGACTCCGACCGCGCCGGCCTGACCGAGGTGTTGCGTGGTGCGGCGGAGCACCGTGGCGCCTCGGTGGTCGAAATCCTGCAGGACTGCCCGATTTTCAACGACGGCTCGTTCGACGCACTACGCAAAGAGGGCGCCGAGGACCGGGTGATCAACGTCCGTGACGGCGAGCCGATTGTGTTCGGCGCCAACGGCGAATACTGCGTGGTGAAGTCCGGCTTCAGCCTCGAAGTCGCCAAGACCGCCGACGTTGCAGTCCAGGAGATCGTCAAGCACGACGCGCACGCCGACGACCCGGCCTACGCATTTGCGCTGTCGCGGCTGTCGGATCAAAACCTGGATCACACCGTGCTGGGCATCTTCCGGGATATCTCCCGGCCCACCTACGACGACGCTGCCCGTGCTCAGGTCGCCGCGGCCCGGGCCGCAACACCGTTCGACGCGGCCGCGCTGCAGTCACTCTTGCGCGGGCGTGACACCTGGACAGTCGACTAGGGGGCTGGCGCTCGTGTCCGATGCAGTGTCATTGGCCGCAGTGGTACTCGCCGGAGGCGAATCGCGGCGCATGGGCCGCGACAAGGCCACCCTGCCGGGCCCTGGGGGAGCCGGCACCCTGGCCGAGTATGTCGTCGGCGTCGTCGCACAGCGCTGCGATCCGGTATTCGTCGTCGCCGCCCCGGGACAACCGCTGCCCCTGCTGGACGCGCGCGTTATCCGTGACGAGATACAGGGGCTGGGACCGCTGCCCGCAGCTGGGCGAGGACTGCGCGCGGCCGCGGAAGCGGGCGCACGGTACGCGTTTGTCTGCGCGGTCGACATGCCGTTGCTGGCAGCCGAATTGATCGACGAACTCACGGCGCTCGCCACCAAGACAGACGCCGAAGTGGTGTTGCCGTGGGACGGCCGCAGCCACTACCTGGCCGCGGTGTACCGCACCGACCTGGCCGACCGGATCGACGCGCTGGCGGCCGCTGGTGAGCGCAAGATGAGCGCCCTGATCGATGCGTCGGACGCCCAGCAGATCGTGCTGCCGGATTCGCGCGCGCTGACCAACGTCAATACCGACTCCGAGTTCCGCGCCCTGGTGCAGCCCGGAGCCTGAAAGGGTGCCGGCTACTTTCGGCGCAATTGGCATTAAAAGTTTCCGTCTTTTGCATTTACCGGTATACACACTTCGCTTAAATGCGTGACGAGTTAGCCGTCTTTTATCTCATTCCGTTATTGGCGTGTTGAGGATAGCCCCTCCATTATGTAATCATCTAGGAATAATTTCGGACACAGGCGGCTGCTGTGGAACGGATCATGTTGGGACAGAATGGATTTCGAGCACCTGACCGGCTAGCGCGGGCTACTCCGGCGGTCGAAACCAAGTCGCCGCTCAGGACAACAGCTACGGTAATTTCCTCAGCAAATTGTTTTGCGCAAATGCTGGTGATGCAGCGTGCGCGGTTGCGTCGGCGGCGGTGGGCTGCGCCGCATCGGCGGCCCCGGCGGGGTAGTTCGATGCATGAGTCCGGCTAAAGCCTTTGAAGCACTGCGCAACTCGCCCGAAACGGCGGCGGGGACATGTTTACCAGATGCCAATGAGGCTTGGTCCGGATGTCTCTCGTCGACATGAGTGAATGGCGTTGCTGCGAGGCATGTTTGGACTGGTAGGCGCAGGCTTCTACGAGTTGATCCGGCTCCAGGTGAACCGATCAAGAAGCCGACGCTATCGGGCGCTGGATCGCCGCTGATCGGGCTTCAACGGCAGCGAACTGAGTCGGTGCTTGACCGCATGGCAAATGCGTGGCCCAGCTCACAAAATGGACGTGATTCGAGTCACGATTGCACTCTGATCTTGACCCGGGAGTTTTCACGGAAACGGCGCAGTTGACCTGCAAAAATATTTCTCAGTTGGCACCATAATCTACTCGTTATTGTTCCGAGATATCGGCGTGTCGGATATGACGAATGCTGCCCGGTCCCCTACGGTCCCATTTAGCCCGAAAGGGGTTAAAGAAAATTTAATCCACGGACCCGTGTGTGAGCGGGGCTGCGGACGGCGATGGCCGCCCGACAGCCAGCGGATTTTGACCCGCTGGGCAGATCATGCCCTCGCTGCCGTGCCGAATCGAGACGGCACGTCCCAGAGCACCCATTTCCACATCACGAAGTACCTAAACCCGCCTCGGTGGGTTTGCTTTGGCGCGCGCGCACCGCGAAAGGAACACTTTGAATAACGTCCGTAAGACGCTCGTCCTCGCTGTGATCACAGGATCGCTGGTGACGCTTTCGTCGGCCACCGCCAGCGCGGATGTGCCCCCGCCGCCTCCGGCTCCTGACGCGCCCGCGCCCGCAGGCTTTGACGCGCCGCCGCCTGCACCGGTGGGCTTTGACGCACCGCCGCCGCCTCCGGCACCGGATGCACCGCCGCCGCCTCCGGGCCCGGACGCTCCGCCCCCGCCGATCAAGGCGTACAGCGTGAACTGGGATGCCATCGCCCAGTGTGAGTCGGGTGGCAACTGGGGGATCAGCACCGGCAACGGCTTCTCCGGCGGCCTGCAGTTCACCCCGAGCACCTGGCGCGCCAACGGTGGGTCGGGTTCTGCGAACGGCGCGAGCCGTGAGGAGCAGATCCGGGTGGCCGAGAACGTGCTGCACTCGCAGGGGATCGGCGCTTGGCCGGTCTGCGGTCGGCGCGGCTAACCGTCAGGCGGCGTCGCTGCCTTAGTCAACACAGAAAGATGCCGGGCCTAGTGCCCGGCATCTTTCTGTTATCCCCGGACCGTGGCACCCGCCCTGACCGAAGGGTGGCTTGCGGGTACCGTCGCGACGATGACCGAAACGGGGCGTGAATTCGACATCGTGCTGTACGGGGCGACCGGCTTCGTCGGCAAGCTCACCGCCGAATACCTGGCCCGCGCCGGTGCCGGTGCGCGGATCGCCCTGGCCGGCCGTTCAACAGACCGGTTGCGCGCCGTTCGTGACAGCCTGGGCGAGCCCGCGCAGTCCTGGCCGGTTCTGCGCGCCGACGCGGCGTCGCCGTCGACGCTGAACGAGATGGCTGCTCGCACCCAGGTCGTCGTCACCACCGTCGGGCCCTACGCCCAATATGGGATGCCGTTGGTAGCGGCGTGCGCCGCGGCCGGCACCGACTACGCGGACTTGACCGGTGAGGCGATGTTCATCCGCGCGGCGATCGACCTTTATCACAAGCAAGCCGCCGACTCCGGAGCCCGCATTGTGCACTGCTGCGGATTCGACTCCGTTCCTTCCGACATGACGGTGTACGCGCTGTACCGGGCGGCACAAAACGACGGCGCCGGCGAACTCGGCGCTACCAGCTTCGTGATGCGCAAGTTGGTGGGCGGGCTCTCCGGCGGTACGGTCGCGTCGATCATGGGCGTGCTGCGAGCCGCGTCCAATGACCCCGAAATACGCCGTCAGCTTGCCGACCCGTACACGTTGAGCACCGATCGCGTCGCCGAACCCGAACTCGGCCGGCAGCCCGATCTGCCCTGGGGGCGGGCTCGCTACATTGCGCCGGAGCTGTCCGGTGTCTGGACGGCAGGATTCTTGATGTCGTCGATCAATACCCGAATCGTGCGACGCAGCAACGGATTACTGGATTGGTCATACGGTCGGCGATTCCGCTACAGCGAACACATGAGCCTGGGTTCGTCCCCCGTGGCGCCGGTGGCGTCCGCCATCATGGCCGGTATCGGCAACGCGTCGTTTGAGCTAGGCAGCCGCTACTTCCGGCTGCTGCCGCGCCCGCTGGTGGACCGCATCACACCCAAATCCGGCACCGGCCCGAGCGAGCGTACCCGGGACCGCGGTTACTACCGGCTGGAGACCTACACCACCACGACCAGCGGCGCGCGCTACGTCGCGAGGCTCGAGCAGCGGGGAGACCCCGGCTACAAGGCGACCTCGGTGTTGCTGGGGGAGTGCGGCCTTGCGCTCGCTCTGGATCGTGCCAAGCTCTCGGGTCTGCGTGGTGTGCTCACTCCGGCGGCCGCAATGGGCGACGTTTTGCTGGCCCGACTGCCTGCCGCCGGCGCGACTCTGCGCACCGAACGGCTGGATTAGCTCGCTGCCACAACGGTTTTCACCTCGATTCCCGAGGGTTTCGATCGCGCCCAGCGAGGTATGCCAAAGCGGACGAAATGCAGAGGGACGACGAGAGGGGAATGCCATGTCGGACACGCTTACCGAAGGACAGCAGCTGCAGAAGGGACAATCGCTGGCCTCCGCCAACGGGGCCTATACCCTCGCGCTGCAAGACGACGGCAACCTCGTGCTGGCAGCCCGGGGCGAGGCGGTCTGGGCGACGGCGACCAACGGCCAGGACGTGGTGCGCGCCGAAGTGCAGCGCGACGGCAACTTCGTCCTGTACGCGTCGGACAAACCGGTGTGGCACACCGATACCCAAGGCAAGAAGGACGTCCGGCTCGTTCTTCAGGATGACTGCAATCTGGTGCTGTATGCCGCCGACGGCCCGGCGTGGTCCACCCACACCGAGACCGACGGACCCCCGCCCCCCGCGCCGGCCCCCGAGCCCGGCGCCGCGGATGTGACGATCGCCACGATCGAGCCGATCGCCGAGCCCGCACAAGAGCCCGTGGCGGACGCTGCCGCCGGACCCGTGCGCCGCAAGTACACCGTCGTCTCCGGCGACACGATGTGGGCCATCGCGGAGCGCTTCTACGGGGACGGCAGTAAGTATCGGGTGATCGCCGACGCCAGTGGCGTCACCGATCCCGACCTGGTCCACCCAGGCCAGGTGCTCACCATTCCCTGATCGGGACGGCCAAACCGAGAGTGACCGAGCACACGCGTGTTCGGGCGCTTACACGCGGCCCTATCGCGGTTCCTAGAATTGACCGAGTGACCGCCAGCCCCAGCTCTGCCGCCGACCTGCCCAAGTCGTGGGATCCAGGTGCGGTGGAGACCGCGATCTACCAGAAGTGGGTGGACGCCGGCTACTTCAAGGCGGACTCGACGAGCGGCAAGCCCGGCTACTCGATTGTGCTGCCGCCGCCGAACGTCACGGGCAGCCTGCACATGGGCCACGCGCTGGAACACACGATGATGGATGCCCTGACCCGCCGCAAGCGGATGCAGGGATACGAGGTGCTGTGGCAGCCGGGGATGGACCACGCCGGTATTGCTACTCAGAGCGTGGTGGAAAAGCAGCTCGCGATCGACGGCAAGACCAAAGAGGACTTCGGTCGCGAACTCTTCGTCGATAAGGTCTGGGACTGGAAGCGTGAGTCCGGCGGCGCCATCGGGGGCCAAATGAGGCGCCTCGGCGACGGAGTCGACTGGGACCGCGACCGGTTCACGATGGACGAGGGCCTATCGCGTGCGGTGCGCACAATCTTCAAACGGCTCTACGACGCAGGGCTGATCTATCAAGCCGAGCGGCTGGTCAACTGGTCGCCGGTGCTGCAGACGGCGATCTCTGACCTCGAGGTCAACTATGTCGACGTCGAAGGCGAACTGGTGTCGTTCCGGTACGGCTCGCTGGACGACTCGCAACCGCACATTGTGGTCGCCACCACCCGGGTCGAGACGATGCTGGGCGACACCGCGGTGGCGGTGCATCCGGACGACGAGCGTTACCGCCACCTGGTCGGCACCACGTTGCCGCACCCGTTCATCGATCGACAGCTCATCATCGTCGCCGACGAGCACGTGGACCCCGAATTCGGTACCGGCGCAGTCAAAGTAACGCCCGCTCACGATCCGAACGACTTCGAGATCGGGCTGCGCCACGAGTTGCCGATGATCTCGATCCTCGACACCAAGGGCCGGATCGTGGACACCGGAACGCAATTCGACGGCATGGACCGCTTCGAGGCCCGCGTCGCGGTTCGTGAGGCGCTGGCGGCCCAGAGCCGGGTGGTCGAGGAAAAGCGGCCCTACCTGCACAGCGTCGGGCACTCGGAACGCAGCGGCGAGGCGATCGAACCCCGGCTGTCGCTGCAGTGGTGGGTCCGGGTGGAATCGCTGGCCAAAGCCGCCGGCGACGCAGTGCGTAACGGGGACACCGTGATTCACCCCGCCAGCCTGGAGCCTCGTTGGTTCGCCTGGGTGGACGACATGCACGACTGGTGCATTTCGAGACAGCTGTGGTGGGGCCACCGCATCCCGATCTGGTACGGACCCGACGGCGAACAGGTGTGTATCGGCCCGGATGAGACCCCGCCGGAGGGCTGGGAGCAAGACCCCGACGTGCTGGACACTTGGTTCTCGTCGGCGCTGTGGCCGTTTTCGACTCTGGGCTGGCCGTCGCAAACTCCGGAGCTGGAAAAATTTTACCCGACAAGCGTTTTGGTGACCGGATACGACATCCTGTTCTTCTGGGTGGCGCGGATGATGATGTTCGGCACGTTCGTCGGCGCCGACGAAGCGATCACGCTCGGCGGCGCCCGCGGCCCGCAGGTGCCGTTTACCGATGTCTTCCTGCACGGGCTGATCCGCGACGAATTCGGTCGCAAGATGAGTAAGTCCAAGGGCAACGTGATCGACCCGCTGGACTGGCTGGAGTTGTTCGGGGCCGACGCGTTGCGGTTCACGCTTGCCCGCGGCGCCAGTCCCGGCGGCGACCTGTCGGTCGGTGAGGATGCCGTCCGAGCCTCGCGCAACTTCGTCACCAAGCTGTTCAATGCCACCCGGTTCGCGTTGCTGAACGGGGCGCGGCTGGCTCCGGTGCCGCCGGTCGCCGAGCTGACCGACGCCGATCGGTGGATCTTGGGGCGGCTGGAAGAGGTTCGCGCCGAGGTTGATTCGGCTTTCGACAGCTACGAGTTCAGCCGGGCCTGCGAAGCGCTCTATCACTTCGCGTGGGACGAATTCTGCGACTGGTACCTCGAAGTGGCGAAGGTGCAACTTGCCGACGGGCTCACCCAGACCACCGCGGTGCTGGCCGCGGTCCTCGACACGCTGCTGCGGTTGCTGCAGCCGGTCATCCCGTTCGTCACCGAGGAACTGTGGCAAGCGTTGACTGGCGAGGAGTCCCTGGTGATCGCCGAGTGGCCGCGGCCGTCCGGCATCAGCCTGGATGCTGTTGCCGTGCAGCGTGTCAGCGATATGCAACGACTGGTGACCGAAGTTCGTAGGTTCCGCAGTGACCAGGGTCTGGCCGACCGGCAGAAAGTGCCGGCCCGGCTGGCTGGTGTCCAGGACAGCGATCTGAGCACTCAGGTGGCTGCCGTCACGTCGCTGGCGTGGCTCACCGCGCCGGGCCCGGATTTCCGCGCGTCGGTGTCCCTGGAAGTGCGCCTGCGCGGCGGCACCGTCGTCGTCGAGCTCGACACGTCGGGCACCATCGACGTCGCGGCCGAACGTCGTCGCCTCGAAAAGGATCTGGCAGCGGCGCAGAAGGAATTGGCTTCCACCGCAGCAAAATTGGCCAACGCTGACTTCCTGGCCAAAGCGCCAGATCAGGTCGTCACCAAGATCCGCGATCGTCAGCGATTGGCTCAAGAGGAGACCGGCCGCATCAACATCAGGCTGGCCGGGCTGCAATGACCGACCAACCCGACTGGAGCCCGGCCACCAGCGTGGCTTCGACGCCGGATGAGATCGCCTCCCTGTTGCAGGTCGAGCATCTGCTGGATCAGCGCTGGCCCGAGACGAAGATCGAACCGAGCCTGACCCGGATCAGCGCCCTGATGGACCTGCTCGGTTCGCCGCAGCTCGGCTATCCGTCGATCCACGTCGCGGGCACCAACGGCAAAACCTCGGTGGTGCGAATGATCGACGCGCTGCTGACCGCGCTGCACCGGCGCACCGGCCGAACCGCCAGCCCACATTTGCAGTCGGCGGTCGAACGCATCGCGATCGACGGAAAGCCAATCAGCCCAGCAGAATACGTCGCGACCTACCGCGAGATCGAGCCGTTCGTGCAGATGGTCGACGCGCAGTCGCAGGCCGCCGGTGGTCCGGCGATGAGCAAGTTCGAGGTGCTGGTCGCGATGGCGTTCGCGGCCTTCGCCGATGCGCCCGTCGAGGTCGCGGTCGTCGAGGTGGGTTTGGGTGGTCGTTGGGACGCCACGAACGTCATCAACGCACCCGTCGCAGTGATCACCCCGATCGGCATCGATCACGTGGAATACCTCGGCGCGGACATCGCCGGGATCGCCGGTGAGAAGGCGGGCATCATCACGAAAGCCCCGGACGGCGCTCCCGACACCGTCGCGGTCATCGCGCGACAGGTGCCCGAGGCGATGGAAGTACTTCTGGCGCAATCTGTTCCGGCCGACGCAGCAGTAGCTCGTGAGGATTCCGAGTTCGCGGTGATGGGCCGTCAGGTCGCGATCGGCGGGCAGGTGCTGCAGCTGCAGGGTCTTGGCGGGGTGTACTCCGATGTGTACTTGCCGCTGCATGGCGAGCACCAGGCGCACAACGCGGCGGTGGCTCTCGCGGCGGTCGAGGCCTTTTTCGGCGCCGGCGCGCAGCGGCAACTCGACATCGACTCGGTCCGGGCCGGCTTTGCCGCCGTCACCAGCCCCGGCCGGCTGGAGCGCATGCGCAGCGCACCCACGGTTTTCATCGACGCCGCGCACAATCCGGCTGGAGCGGCCGCGCTGGCGCAGACTCTGGACAGTGAATTCGACTTCCGCTATCTGGTCGGGGTCCTCAGCGTCATGGCTGACAAGGACGTTGACGGCATCCTTGCCGCGCTGGAGCCGGCGTTCGATTCCGTGGTCGTGACCCACAACGGGTCGCCGCGGGCACTCGATGTCGAGTCACTGGCGCTGGTAGCCCAGCAGCGCTTTGGGCCCGACCGGGTGCTGACCGCCGAGAACCTGCACGACGCGATCGATGTTGCGACCGCGCTGGTCGACGAGGCCGCCGCAGACGGAGAGGGCGGGGAGTTTTCCGGTACCGGGATGGTGATCACCGGTTCGGTTGTCACCGCCGGGGCCGCGCGGAGCTTGTTTGGGCGTGACCCGGAATGACCGATAGTGACCAGCAACCGCCGCCCGCGGACCCTTGGAAGAGCTTCCGGGGCGTGATGGCCGCGACGCTGATCTTGGAGGCGGTCGTGGTACTGCTGGCAATACCGGTAGTCGGCGCGGTGGGCGGCGGCCTGAACGGGGCCTCGCTGGGCTACCTGGTCGGGCTCGCCGCGTTGCTGATCCTGCTGTGCGGGGTGCAGGGCAGACCGTGGGCGATCTGGGTGAATCTGGCTGTTCAACTGCTGGTTCTCGCCGGATTCGCCGTCTACCCGGGGGTGGGATTCATCGGTCTGCTGTTTAGCGGGCTGTGGCTGCTGATCGCATACTTCCGCGCCGAGGTCCGCCGGCGCCAGGAGCACGGGCAAATACCGCCGGGCTGAGCGCCGATTGATTCTGTACGCTGTGCGCCGTGACCGAACGGACCCTGGTACTGATCAAGCCCGACGGCGTCGAGCGCCAGCTGATCGGCGAGATCATCGACCGCATCGAGCGCAAGGGCCTCAACATCGTGGCGCTCGAGCTGCGCGGCGTGAGCAAGGAGCTGGCCACCCAGCATTACGCCGAGCATGAGGGCAAGCCGTTCTTCGGGTCGTTGCTCGACTTCATTACCTCGGGCCGTGTCGTGGCGGCAATCGTGGAGGGCCCGCGGGCGATTGCGGCGTTTCGCCAGATCGCGGGGGGTACCGACCCGGTGGACAAGGCCACGCCCGGCACCATCCGCGGCGATTTCGGGCTGGAAACGCAGTTCAATCTGGTGCACGGATCCGATTCGATCGATTCGGCCAAGCGCGAAATCGCGCTATGGTTTCCCGGCGCTTAGGCCCTTAGACCTCCGACCGCATTGCCGGGTTCCAGGTCAGGCTCGTTTGGGCCTGCGGCGTGATGTGGGATACTGACAAAGGGTGAACGTCGCCGGACCGGCGGCAGACACCCGAATGAAGACTTAGACAAGCGCGACCATTGCCAGCTCGCAATGTAGCGCCGCATGTCAGGCCGACATTCAGCACGGCGCCGGGTTGGTTCTAGCCGAGCCGCTCGGGGCGAGACCATCACAAGTCCGGGAGAAGTGACCCGGGTACATAGCGAAGCCCTCGCGTGGCCGCGTCGACATGACGCGCCCGGGGGCTTGAGGAGAATACGTGATAGACGGTGACCAAACTTCAGACCCTTCAGCAACGCCTGCCCAGGAAGACCTCCCAGACAAACTGAGAGTCCATTCGCTGGCACGAGCGCTGGGAACCACCAGTAAGCGTGTGCTGGACGCGCTGAGCGCACTGGATGGACGAGTCCGCAGCGCGCATTCCGGTGTGGACTACGAGGACGCCGTCCGGGTGCGTGATCTGCTGTCGCCCCGGCCGCCGGAGAACCTGGTGGCCTTCAGTAACGCCGAAGCACCCACGTCCGGCGAACCCGAGTCCCGGCTGATGCTCGAGACCGCGATCGAGCGCCCCGCGTACATGCCGCTGTTCGTCGCGCCGCAGCCTGTTGAGCCCAAGAACGACACCAGGGCTGACACGAGCGCCGACACCGACGACACCGACGATTCCGACGGTGATGACGACGATGACGATGACCAGGGCGATCGGCCGGCCAACCGGCGGCGACGCCGGGGCCGGCGCGGACGTGGCCGTGGCCGCGGTGAACAGGGCGGATCTGACCAGGACGACGACGGTGACGGCGAACCGCGCGGTTCGAAATCCGCCGATTCGGATGACTCTGACGATGCCGACGACCAGGACTCGGATGACTCCGACGACGGTGACGGCCCCGATGACGGTTCCTCGGACGGCGGCAATCGGCGTCGTCGCAGGCGCCGTCGGCGCAAGTCGGGTTCCGGTGACGACAACGAGGAAGGCTCGTCAACCGACGATCCGCCGAACACCGTGGTGCACGAGCGGGCGCCGCGCGGCAAGGGCGGCTCCTCCGACAGCGGCGGCAGGGGCAACAACGGTTCGAGTAATGCCGAGATCAAGGGCATCGACGGGTCGACACGGCTGGAGGCCAAGCGGCAACGGCGCCGCGACGGGCGCGACGCCGGACGGCGTCGCCCGCCGGTATTGACCGAGGCCGAATTCCTGGCGCGTCGTGAGGCCGTCGAACGGGTCATGGTGGTGCGCGACCGGGTTCGCACCGAGCCGCCGCACCCGGGTGCGCGCTACACCCAGATCGCGGTGCTCGAGGACGGCATCGTCGTCGAGCATTTCGTGACGTCGGCGGCGTCTGCGTCGCTGGTCGGCAACATCTACCTCGGCATCGTGCAGAACGTGCTGCCCTCGATGGAGGCGGCCTTCGTCGATATCGGTCGGGGTCGCAACGGCGTGCTGTACGCCGGCGAAGTCAACTGGGAAGCCGCGGGTCTGGGCGGGGCCGAACGCAAGATCGAAAAGGCCCTCAAGCCAGGCGACTACGTCCTCGTCCAGGTAAGCAAGGATCCGGTTGGACACAAGGGCGCGCGGCTGACCACGCAGGTGTCGTTGGCCGGCCGCTACCTGGTCTACGTGCCGGGTGCGTCGTCGACCGGGATCAGCCGCAAGCTGCCCGACACCGAACGCCAGCGTCTCAAGGAGATCCTGCGCGAGGTGGTGCCGTCGAACGCCGGGGTGATCATCCGGACCGCGTCCGAGGGCGTCAAAGAGGACGACATCCGCGGGGACGTCACTCGCCTGCAGGAACGCTGGGGAGAGATCGAGGCCAAGGCGGGCGAGATCAAGAAGAAGGCGGCCGGTGCGGCGGTAGCGCTCTACGAAGAGCCCGACGTGTTGGTCAAGGTCATCCGCGACTTGTTCAACGAGGACTTCGCCGGTCTGATCGTCTCCGGCGACGAGGCGTGGACCACCATCAATGAGTACGTGAATTCTGTTGCGCCCGATCTGGTTTCGAAGCTGACGAAGTACGACCCCCCCGCCGGAGCGGAAGGCCAGCCCGGGCCGGACGTGTTCGCCGTGCATCGCATCGACGAGCAGCTGGCCAAGGCGATGGACCGCAAGGTCTGGTTGCCGTCCGGTGGCACCCTGGTGATCGACCGCACCGAGGCGATGACGATCGTCGACGTCAACACCGGCAAGTTCACCGGGTCCGGTGGCAACCTCGAGCAGACGGTCACCAAGAACAACCTCGAGGCGGCCGAGGAGACCGTGCGCCAATTGCGGCTGCGGGATATCGGCGGCATCGTGGTCATCGACTTCATCGACATGGTGCTGGAATCCAACCGCGATCTGGTGCTGCGCCGGCTGACTGAGGCGCTGGCCCGTGATCGCACCCGTCATCAGGTCTCCGAAGTAACGTCGCTGGGCCTGGTGCAGTTGACTCGCAAGCGGCTGGGAACCGGTCTGATCGAGGCATTTTCGACATCGTGCCCCAACTGCGGCGGCCGCGGCCTGCTGCTGCACGGCGACCCGGTCGATTCGAGTTCGGCGCCCGCGCGCAAGTCGGAACCCGGCGGCCGGCGAGGTAAGCGGTCGAAGAAGAACCGATCCGAAGAGCCCGCCGACCAGCCCGCCGTGGCGAAGGTGCCCGTGCACGCGCCGGGCGAGCATCCGATGTTCAAGGCGATGGCCACTCGCGAAAACGGCGACTCCGACGAGACCGACGAGACCGGCGAGGAAATCGCCACCGAGGTCGACGAGCAGACCACGACGCAGCGTCCCACTGGCCTCGACGACACCGACCAGGATGACTTCGAGGACACCGAGGACGACGCCGACGAAGAGGACACCGACGACGTCGACGAAGAGGAGTCGGTAGACGAGGATCTCGACGAAGACGACGAGGATCTCGTCGACGATGACGAGGACCTTGACGACGATGACGAGGACCTCGACGACGACGATGACGACGAGGACCTTGACGACGACGATGACGAGGACCTTGACGAAGACGAGAACGGCGACGCGGACGGGGCCGACGGCGGACCAGGCTTCGGACGTCATCGCCGCCGCCGCGCTGCGGGTCGGCCGGCTGGCCCGCCCGTCCACGCCGACTGACCGGATCTGTTGCTAACAGACGGTAAATGCCAGGACAGGGCGTTTCTTTCCGTTGCCATAAGCGCCCGCGCGGGCGGGCTGGCCAGGCCTTGGGGCGCGTCATTGTTCGCCGAGGCGGGTCGGCGGCTCGCCAGGGTGCTGGTTTGACCCTGTAGCCGCTGGTCACGTACCCTTGGACAGTTGTCGTCACGCCGGGCAGCTGACTTCGGCCGACGACAGCGGGACTCCCGAGCAATCGGCGCAGATCCGCAACCCAGACCCGCCACGCGCATTGCAGCTTGCACGCGCGCGGAAGACGCGAGGAAGAGGCAGGAGCAACGATGGCGACCTACGCAATCGTCAAGACCGGTGGCAAGCAGTACAAGGTCGCCGTCGGTGATGTGGTCAAGGTCGAGAAGCTCGAATCCGAGCCCGGCGCCAAGGTGTCGCTGCCGGTCGCGCTGGTTGTCGACGGTGCCACCGTCACTTCCGACGCCGCCGCGCTGGCGAAGGTCGCGGTGACCGGCGAGGTGCTCGAGCACACCAAGGGCCCGAAGATCCGTATCCACAAGTTCAAGAACAAGACCGGCTACCACAAGCGTCAGGGCCACCGTCAGCAGCTGACGGTCCTGAAGGTCATCGGAATCAAGTAGCGGAGGCGACAGACATGGCACACAAGAAGGGCGCTTCCAGCTCGCGCAACGGTCGCGACTCCGCCGCCCAGCGGCTCGGCGTCAAGCGGTTCGGCGGCCAGATCGTCAAGGCCGGCGAGATCATCGTCCGCCAGCGTGGCACCCACTTCCACCCCGGCGTGAACGTCGGCCGTGGCGGCGATGACACGTTGTTCGCCAAGGAAGCCGGCGCCGTCGAGTTCGGCGTCAAGCGCGGGCGTAAGACCATCAGCATCGTCGCGGCGCAGAGCGCCGACTAAGCATCGTGAGTGTGTGCCTGGCTCGCTAGGCACACACTGAGAGGACCCCCGATGCCTAGGTTTGTCGATCGAGTCGTCATCCACGCGCGGGCAGGTTCCGGCGGTAACGGCTGCGCCTCTGTTCATCGCGAGAAGTTCAAGCCGCTCGGCGGTCCCGATGGTGGCAACGGCGGCCGCGGCGGCAGCATCGTCTTTGTTGTGGACCCCGCGGTGCACACCTTGCTGGACTTCCATTTCCGTCCGCATGTCACCGCCCCTGCGGGCAAGCAGGGAATGGGCAGCAATCGCGACGGAGCCACCGGTGCGGATTTGGAAGTCAAGGTTCCCGACGGCACCGTCGTGCTGGACGAAAACGGCCGTCTGCTGGCCGATTTGGTCGGTGCGGGCACGCGCTTCGATGCCGCCGCCGGCGGCCGCGGTGGGTTGGGTAACGCGGCGCTCGCGTCGCGCGCCCGCAAGGCGCCCGGCTTCGCGCTGCTGGGTGAGCCGGGCCAGGCCCGCGATCTCACCCTGGAACTCAAGACTGTTGCCGATGCCGGGCTGGTCGGTTTTCCCTCGGCGGGCAAGTCGTCGCTGGTATCGGTGATATCGGCGGCCAAACCCAAGGTCGCCGATTACCCGTTCACCACACTGGTTCCCAATCTCGGTGTCGTCTCGGCCGGCGAGCAGTCTTTCACCGTCGCCGACGTGCCCGGCTTGATCCCGGGCGCGTCCGAGGGCCGCGGGCTGGGCCTGGATTTCCTGCGGCACATCGAGCGGTGCGCGGTGCTGGTGCATGTCGTCGACTGCGCCACCGCGGATCCGGGTCGCGACCCGATCTCCGACATCGATGCGCTGGAAGCCGAACTCGCTGCGTACACGCCCACACTGCAAGGTGATGTGGCATTGGTCGACCTGGCCGAGCGGCCGCGGGCGGTGGTGCTCAACAAGATTGACGTGCCCGAGGCGCGCGAGCTCGCCGAGTTCGTCCACGACGAGATCGCCGAGCGCGGCTGGCCAGTATTCTTAGTGTCGACGGCAACCCGGGAAGGGCTGCAGCCGTTTATTTTTGTGCTCTGGAAGATGATTTCGGAGTACAACGCATCGCGCCCGGCGCCGGTGGCGCGTCGCCCGGTGATCCGCCCGGTGCCCGTCGACGAAAGCGGTTTCACCGTCAAGCCCGATGGCGAAGGCGGCTTCGTGGTCACCGGTGCACGTCCCCAGCGCTGGATCGGCCAGACCAATTTCGACAACGACGAAGCGGTGGGCTATCTCGCCGACCGCTTGGCGCGCCTGGGCGTCGAGGAGGAACTGCTGCGGTTGGGCGCACAACCCGGCTGCGCAGTGACCATCGGCGACATGACATTCGACTGGGAGCCGCAGACCCCTGCGGGACAACAGGTTCCGCTGACGGGCCGCGGCACCGATGCGAGGCTGGAACGTACCGAGCGCGTCGGCGCCGACGAGCGTAAGGCCGCGCGGCGTCGGCGTCGCGAACGCGGTGAAGAATTGTGAGCGCCCACCGCGAAGCGGTCCGCACCGCTCGCAGCCTGGTCGTCAAGATCGGGACCAACGCGCTGACCACCCCGTCCGGGGTGTTCGACGGGGGCCGGCTGGCCGGGCTGGCAGATGCGATCGAGGCGCGGATGAAAGCCGGCACCGATGTCGTCATCGTTTCCTCGGGTGCCATCGCCGCCGGCATCGAGCCACTCGGATTATCGCGTCGTCCAAAGGATCTGGCGACCAAGCAGGCCGCGGCCAGCGTGGGTCAGGTCGCGCTGGTCAACGCGTGGAGTGCCGCGTTCGCCCGGTATGGCCGCACGGTCGGACAAGTGCTGCTGAGCGCCCACGACATTTCGATGCGGGCCCAGCACACCAATGCCCAACGCACCCTGGACCGGCTGCGCGCGCTGCATGCTGTGGCGATCGTCAACGAAAACGACACCGTGGCAACCAACGAGATCCGGTTCGGCGACAACGACCGGCTGTCGGCGCTGGTGGCCCATCTGGTCGGAGCCGAGGCCCTGGTGCTGCTCTCCGACATTGACGGGCTCTATGACACCGATCCGCGAAAGACCAAGGGGGCGCGCTTCATTCCTGAAGTCGCCGCGTCCTCGGATCTTGACGGTGTGGTGGCAGGCCCGGGTAGCGCATTGGGCACCGGGGGAATGGCGTCGAAGATGTCCTCGGCACTGCTCGCCGCCGACGCCGGGGTGCCGGTACTGCTGGCCGCGGCGTCGGATGCCGCGACGGCGCTCACTGACGCCTCGTCGGGCACGGTGTTTGCGGCTCGGCCACAACGGATGTCGGCCCGCCGTTTCTGGCTGCGTTATGCCGCGGATTCGGCTGGGTCACTGACTCTCGATGAGGGTGCCGTGCGGGCCGTGGTGGGGCAACGGCGCTCGCTGCTCGCCGCGGGCGTCACCGCGGTGTCCGGGCGATTCCACGGCGGCGACGTCGTCGAATTGCACGGACCGGACGCGACCGTGGTGGCCCGTGGTGTGGTTGCCTACGATGCGGCCGAGCTCACCGCCATCATGGGCAAGTCCACCTCCGAGCTGCCCGAAGAACTACGCCGGCCCGCGGTGCATGCCGACGACCTCGTTGCGGTCTGAGGTTAGTACGCGGTTTTGAGATACAAAGTGGCCCAGATTATTTCGGCCAAAGTGGTGGCTAGCTCTGCGTCGTAGGAGTCCGGCGCGCTCGGAAGATTCTGCTGGCATGCTCGCTCCACCATCCAGGTCAGTGCGCTGGCCGTGCTGCCTGCCGGTAACTCCGGGCGGATCGAGCCGTCGGCCTGGCCGTCTTCGATGACCCGAGACAGGCGCCCGGTAATCGCGGTCAACAGATTGCGATAGGTCGCGCCCACGACCGCGTCGTAGGCGGCCATCTCGTTCAGCGCGACGAGTACCGGCTGATGCCGCCGATAGCTGGCGACGAGGCCCGCCATCGCCGCGCGGACGTCGGCGGGATCGCGCCGCCCGGCCACGCTCCACCACCGATTCGCGCTCTCGGCCAGATCGGCGAACACCTGGCCGGCGAGCCGGCGCAGCAGGTGTCCCTTGTCCTCGAAGTAGATGTAGAAGCTGGCCCGTGAGATACCGGCCTCGGTCGACAGCCGGTCCACGCTGAGTTCGGTGAAGCTGGCTCCGCCGCGCATCAGCCGCTCCGTGGCGTCGAGCAGCCGGCGCTCCATCTCTTCGCGCCGCTGCTGGCGCGTGTGCTCACGCTTGGGCTGCGCCTTGCGGGTGACCGACGGCATTTGCCGAGCATAACCGATTATTCAACATATTGACTAGACATAGTGTCTAGGCATATTGTTCGACGAAGTTCACGACGGGCGGAGGATCAACGATGGCAGTGCTGACCGGACGGTCCAGCCGTCCCCGTGCCTACGACGCGATTGATCTGTCGTCGCGGGAGTTCTGGTCGACGACGGCCGCCGACCGAGAGCGCTCGTTTGCGGTGCTGCGGGCCGAGCGGCCGGTGAGCTGGCATCCGCCGGTCGAGGACGCCCTGATGCCGGACCCCGATGATCCCGGTTATTGGGCGGTCACCCGGCGCGCGGACATCGTCACGGTCAGCCGCGACAGCGAGGTGTTCCTGTCCGGCAAGGGGGTGATGTTCGAGAGCATTCCGGTGGAGCTGCTCGAGGCATCGCAATCCTTCCTGGCGATGGACCCGCCCCGGCACACCAAGTTGCGCAAGCTCGCCCACGCCGCATTCACGCCACGGCAGGTGCGCCGCATCGAGGAATCGATTCAGGCGAACGCCAAGACCATCGTCGAGGAGCTTCGCGACGCGGGAAGCGGTGCGGATTTCGTCGATCTCTGCGCCAAGGAGCTGCCCATCCGCACGCTCTCGGACATGGTGGGCATTCCGGATTCCGAGCGCGAGCGCATGGCATATGCCACCGACGCGCTGGTGTCCTGGGCCGACCCCGAGTTCCTGAACGGCCGCCCCGCACTGGAAGTCATCTTCGAGCAGCAGATGTACCTGCATCAGGTTGTCGGCACACTCGCCGCCGAGCGGCGCGAGAACCCGGGCGAAGACCTGATCAGCAGTCTGGTGCAGGCCGAGGTGGACGGCGACCGGCTGACCGACGCCGAGGTGGCGGCTTTTTTCGTGCTGCTCTCGGTGGCGGGCAACGACACCACGCGCCAGACCATGAGTCACAGCATCAAGGCGCTCACCGATTTCCCGGACCAAAGGACTTGGTTGCTAGCCGATTACGAGAACAGGATCGGCGTGGCGGTCGAGGAGTTCGTTCGCTGGGCGACGCCGGTCATGACGTTCCGCCGCACGGCGGCAACCGATTTCGAGCTCGCAGGCCAGAAGATCGCCGCGGGAGACAAGGTGGTGATGTTCTACTCGTCTGGCAACTGGGACACCGAGGCATTCACCCGCCCGGACCACTTCGACCTCAGCCGCAGTCCCAACCCACATGTCGGTTTCGGCGGTGGCGGACTGCATTTCTGCCTCGGCGCCCACGTGGCACGCGCGCAGCTGCGCGCGATCTTCGGTGAGCTGCTGCGCCAGTTGCCCGACATTCAGGCAAGCGATGCGACGTACGTGGCGGGCAATTTTGTACACGCCGTGCGCAGCCTGCCGTGTGAGTTCTAGCGCAACGCCAGCTCATCGGCAAGCAGCACCAGCAGTTCTGAGCACCACCCATCGAGCTTGAGGGTAGCCAGCTCATCTCCACGGGTAGGGCCGCGGTTGACGATGGCGACCGGGATGGCGAGTGCGGCGGCGTGCCGCACAAATCGGTAGCCGGAGAAAACGGTCAGCGAGGAGCCCGCGACCAGCAGCGCCTCGGCATCGACGACCAGTGAAAAGGCCTGTGCAACAGTATCTTTAGGCACACTTTCGCCGAAGTAGACGATATCTGGCTTGAGCATGCCGGCGCAGCGTGAACAGTCGAGATACTGGAACGACGTGGTATCGGCGACGACGGCGTCGGCATCGGGCGCCACGGCCAGCCCGCCGATCGCCTCGGCGCGCTCGATGAATCCGGGGTTGAGCGCCTCGAGCTCCTCGGCGAGCGCGGCCCGGCTCATGGTGTGGCCGCAACTCAGGCAGATCACCTGCGCGTAGCTGCCGTGCAGGTTGATCACGTTTTCGCTGCCGGCCTTGGTGTGCAGCAGGTCGACGTTCTGGGTGATCACGCCGGTCACCACCCCGGCCTGCTCCAGCGCGGCCAGCGCACGATGCCCCGCGTTGGGTTGGGTGTCGTCCATGTGCCGCCAGCCGACATGGTTGCGCGCCCAGTACCGCTGTCGGAACACCGGATCCGAGGTGAACTGCTGGATGGTCATCGGATTACTCGGCGGCGAATCAGGCCCGCGATAGTCGGGAATGCCCGAGTCGGTGGAAATCCCCGCGCCGGTCAGCACCGCGATCCGGCGTCCGGCCAACAGCGCGACCAGTTCCGGAGCTTCGGGGCGGCTAGGCACGTATTCGAGAGTACGGACTCGGCTTTGTGCAGACCGTTGATCGCCTCGCCGAGCGCACTATGGAACGAATCTGCAATGTTGGCAACCGAGTTGCCAACCGAAGCCGAGATTCCAGCGCCGACGAGATGCTCGGAGAAGCGCAGCGCGGTGTAGTGGCCGAAACAACGCCGGCGATTCAGCTATCGGTGTTGCTATTTCGAGCCCGTAATTTCTTTTATGAATACTAGCAACTTCAAGAGATTCCCGCGCCGTTTCGCTATCGGGATATTGGGGGTACGGACAGGGGGCGGGACAAAGGGCTTCGGCGTGGGTTCGGATTTTGGCTCATCGCGCGTGCCGTCTGGTCCGTTTTTACCCTTCGTCCCGGCAGTGCCCGAGTCGCCGGCGGTTCCACCGGTGTTGGCCTCTCCGCCCGCTCCGGCTTTACCCCCAGCGCCGCCGGTTCCGCCCTTTCCGCCGGCGCGGCCGGTGCCTGTGCCGCCGGCACCGCCGTCGTCGCCGTCGCCGCCGTCGCCGCCTGTGGCGCTGGCCGTGCTGCTCTCCTGGTCGGAGTTGAGCCCGCCGACGCCGCCGACACCGCCGGCCCCGCCTTTGCCGCCGTTGCCGCCGGGGGTGTTGGCAGGTCCGCTGCCGCCGTTACCGCCTTTGCCGCCTTTGCCGCCGACACCGGCTTGGCCACCGGCAGCGGCCTCGCCGTCGCCGTCGCCTGCGCTCCCGCCGGCCCCGCCGCTGCCTCCGGCCCCGCCGCTGCCGCCAGCTAGGCCCTTACCGTTAGCGCCGTCGGTGCCGGTCCCGCCGGCGCCACCTGCACCGCCAGCCCCTCCGGCGCCGTTGGTGCCGCCATCACCCGCAGCGCCGCCGGCCCCGCCGACTCCGCCGGCCCCGCCCGCGTTGCCGGGCTGACCTGCCCCGGCTGCACCGCCAGAACCCTTGCCGCCAGCGCCGCCGCTCCCGCCGGCGGCACCGGCACCACCAGCACCGGCAGCACCGACCTCACCACCCGTACCGCCGGTGCCCGCCGCGCCACCCGCGCCGGCCGCACCACCCGCACCGCCAGCACCACCGGTATCGGTCAGGTTGCGTGCACCGTTGCCGCCGGCACCACCGTCTCCACCGGCGCCGCCTTTACCGCCGGATCCGTTCACACCGCCCGGACTGTCACCACCAGCCCCGCCTGCGCCACCGGCACCACCAGGGATTCCCGCTCCGCCGGCACGCCCGGAGTCTGCTGCGGCATGGATACCGGCGGTACCTCTGCCGCCGTTGCCCCCATCTGCGCCCGCACCGCCGGCGCCGGGGGCGCCGGCTTGGCCACCAGAACCCCCAGTACCCGCAGCGCCACCGACACCACCAGCACCCGCGGCGCCACCAGCACCGGCCGTGCCAGCCAAACCACCGCCGTTGCCGCCGCGGCCCGAGGCGCCGCCGGCCCCACCGTCACCACCATTGCCGTTGACGCCCCCCACGCCACTATCGCCACCAGCACCCCGGCGCCTCCCGCACCGCCGCGATACCCCGGACCACCCGAGTTGCTGGTGCACGCAGGACCGACCGCGCCCGCACCGGCGGCACCCCCGGCGCCGCCGGTGCCGCCGGCGCCGGCAGCACCGGCCACCCCACCAGAACCCCCGGTGCCCGCCGCACCACCGGCACCCGCTTTTCCGCCGACACCGCCAGCACTGCCCGCGCCACCATCCCCGACGGGATTGTTGAAGCCCGCCGCACCCGCGCCCCCTTTACCACCAGCCCCACCAACGCCGCCATCGCCATTGACGCCCCACACACCGGCATTACCACCAGCCCCACCAGCCCCGCCGGCGCCGCCAGCAGACCCGGGAGTCGCAATCCCCGACACTCCACTGCCGGCTACCCCTGCGGCCGCCGCGCTGCCGGCGCCGCCAGCACCCCCGACACCCCCGGTACCGAAGACCGCCGCCCCGCCGGCCCCGCCGGCCCCGCCAGCACCGGCAATCGTCGTCGCGGTACCCGCAACCCCGGCCCCGCCAACGCCACCAGCGCCGCCAGCACCGAACCACCCCGCTTCCCCGCCAGCACCACCGGCTTGACCCGGTCCACCCGGGGCGCCCTTGCCGCCGTTACCCCACAGAATCCCGGCATCCCCGCCACGACCCCCCGGTGTCGTGGCATCCGCGCCGTCACCGAACCACGGACGCTCCGACGACGACTGGGGCCCCACACTGAAGTCGCTGGCCAATCCCTCTAATTCCGCATTAGCCGCTTCGGCATCGGTATACGCCAGCGCCGAGGACTGCATCGATTCCGCCCACCGCTGCTGCTGGGCCCTGGCCAGTGCATGCAGCTCCTGATACGCCTGACCATGGGCGTTGAACCGCTCCGCGAGCAGCGCCGACACGCCATCGCTGCCGGCACCTACTACCCCCGTGGTCGCTACTGCCGCACTGGCACCCGCAGTGCCAAACCCCGACTCGACCCGAGCCAAATCCTGTGCCGCTCCCAACACCAATTCCGGATCCACCGACACAAACGACACAAGCCCAACCCTTCTTGTATAGAACACCGTCACTACCGGCGATTAACGAGACCGTAACAGGGGAAGGGCGCGTAGTTCCTTAGAAAACTAGAAGAATTTCCAGGAGTTTCAAACGTCTTTAGCTCGCGGCCCGCGCAGGGCTCCTCGTTGCCGCGAAGCCGGTGTAATTGGCCTTTTCCAGGATGAGGGCGGATGGTGGTTGGCGCCTCGGTGTGCCAGGACTCAGAAAATTATCGAGTTGTTGAAAGACATGAGTCAGCAACCCGATCGGGGTGGCTATTACGTCGATACGTCCACGTCGGCCAGGACGCGGGTAGTCTCGCTCACGAGATGATTAGGCGCCATCAATGCATCTGGGTTGCCCCGGGTTGCGCAAGCCTACCTTTGACGAATTCCTCTGGTGCACGGAAAGATTCGTGCGCAGACCTTCCTTAATCGAGGCAGTCTGCCGCTGTGGTCAGCTTGGCTGACATATTCTGTTCCATCATCTTGCACGCCGCCGCGCCCAGTTCTTCGTCGATGTGGGCGACGGCATCGGTCGGAACCACGACCTGCAGATGGCGCACGTAGGCGTCGAGCGCGCTGTAGAGGATGCACTGCTCGGTGACGGTCAGGATCAACCGTTCGGTGCTGAGCCGATTGAGTAGGTACTCCAGCGGGGTCGAATAGAACGCGCTGTGACGGACTTTGGTCAGCAGTCGGCTGCCCTTGACCGGCACGATCGGCTCCACAAGGTCGGGATGCGCGCCGTGGCATGCGGATTCGACCAGGTCGGTGAACTGTGCCGTGAAGTCGCCGTAGTTGTCGTTCACATAAATCAGGTCTACGTTGTCGCATTCACGCGCGCGGCGGACCAGATCGGACAGCGGACCGAGGATTTTGCCGACATTGGGTACCAGTACTTCAGCATCGTCATGCCGGTAGCTGTTCATCATGTCGACGACCAAGACTGCGGTATCACTCATGCCGAAGTGATACCCGGCGCATGCTCATGAACACATAACAGGCGACAATGGAAGGGCGATGGACTTTTACAACAGCTACAGCCAGGGTTTTGTCCGAGTCGCCGCGTGCACGCACCACACGACGCTCGGCGATCCGGCGGCCAATGCTGCGTCGGTGTTGCGGTTGGCCGGCGAGTGCCACGACGAGGGTGTCGCGCTGGCCGTCTTCCCTGAGTTGACGCTGTCCGGCTACTCGATCGAGGACATCGTTCTGCAAGACCTATTGCTCGACGACGTCGAAACGGCGCTGCTGGATGTTGTCGCCGCATCCGCCGACCTGCTGCCCGTCTTGGTGGTCGGCGCCCCGCTGCGTTACCGGCAGCGGATCTACAACACCGCCGTCGTCATCCACCGCGGCGTGGTGCTCGGGGTGGCGCCTAAGTCGTATCTGCCCACTTATCGGGAGTTCTACGAGCACCGCCAGATCGCGCCCGGCGACGACGAACACGGCATCATCCGCATCGGCGACATCGAGGCGCCTTTCGGCCCCGATCTGCTCTTCGAAGCGGCTGACCTTCCCGATTTCGTGCTGCACGTCGAAATCTGCGAGGACATGTTCGTGCCGATTCCGCCCAGCGCGGAAGCGGCGTTGGCCGGTGCGACGGTGCTGGCCAACATGTCCGGCAGCCCGATCACGATCGGGCGCGCCGAGGATCGCCGGCTGCTGGCGCGCTCCGCGTCGTCGCGATGCCTGGCCGCCTACATCTACGCCGCCGCGGGGGAGGGCGAGTCGACCACCGACTTGGCCTGGGACGGCCAGACCATGATCTTCGAAAACGGCGTGCTGCTGGCCGAATCCGAGCGTTTCCCCAAGGGAGAGCGACGTTCGGTCGCCGACGTCGACACCGGGCTGCTGCGCTCGGAGCGGCTGCGGATGGGTACGTTCGACGACAACCGGCGCCATCACCGGCCATTGACGGACTCGTTCCGGCGCATCGAGTTTCAACTCGACCCGCCCGCCGGTGACATCGGATTACGACGCGAGGTCGAGCGCTTCCCGTTCGTGCCGGCCGATCCGCAACGGCTGGAACAAGACTGCTACGAGGCTTACAACATCCAGGTCTCGGGGCTCGAGCAGCGGCTGCGTGCGCTGAACTTCCCGAAGGTCGTCATCGGGGTATCCGGCGGACTGGACTCGACGCACGCGCTGATTGTCGCCGCACACGCAATGGACCGCGAAAACCGGCCGCGCAGCGACATTCTAGCGTTCACACTCCCGGGCTTCGCCACGGGGGAACGCACCAAACGCAACGCGATCGAGCTATGCCGGGCGCTCGGCGTGACCTTCCACGAGATCGACATCCGCGACACCGCGACGCTGATGCTCAAGGAGATGGATCACCCGTTCTCCCGCGGCGAGAAGCTCTACGACGTCACCTTCGAAAACGTCCAGGCCGGCCTGCGCACCGACTACCTATTCCGGCTGGCCAATCAGCGCGGCGGGATCGTGCTGGGCACCGGCGATCTCTCCGAGCTGGGCTTGGGTTGGTCGACCTACGGAGTCGGCGACCAGATGTCGCACTACAACGTCAACGCCGGGGTGCCCAAGACGCTGATCCAGCACCTGATCCGCTGGGTCATCTCGTCGGGGCAGTTCGAGTCCGACGTCGACGCGGTGCTGCAGTCGGTGCTCGACACCGAGATCACTCCCGAGCTGATCCCGACCGGTGAGGAAGAAGAGCTGCAGAGCAGCGAGGCGAAGGTCGGACCGTATGCGCTGCAAGATTTTTCGCTGTTTTACGTGCTCCGCTACGGGTACCGCCCATCGAAGATCGCCTTCCTCGCCCGGCACGCATGGAGTGATCCCGAGCAGGGCAACTGGCCGGCCGGATTCCCCGACGACAAGCGACCGTCCTATCAGCTCAAGGAGATCCGGCACTGGCTGCAGATCTTCGTGCAGCGGTTCTACTCGTTCAGTCAGTTCAAACGTTCGGCATTGCCCAACGGCCCCAAGGTTTCCCACGGCGGCGCACTGTCGCCCCGCGGAGACTGGCGCGCCCCGTCGGACATGTCCGCGCGCATCTGGCTCGACGAGATCGAGCGCGAGGTGCCCGAAGACTAGCTCGAAGCCCGCCCGGAATTACCGAGCGGGCTCGAGCATTGGCGGCTTATGTCCGCGCGCGGCGCCAGCCCTGGTACTGCAGCTCCGCGAAGAGCAGCGTGTAGATGCCGGAGCCCAGGGTAAGGACCACGCCGGTGGCGGTCAACGGGAAGACATCGGCGAGCACCAGAACGACGGCGGCCACGGTGTAGAGCAGGTTGCCGAGCACGACGGCCATGCCGGCGCGGCGCACCGACGGGAGAGCCGCCAGCCCGAATACGAGGACGCCGTAACTGATCAAGAACGCGGCCATGCCGTACTCGAACGCCTTCGTGGTTCCGGATACGTTGGCCAGGTAGCCGGCCAGCGGAATTCCGGCCAGGCCGACTAGGCCGCTGATAATGGCGTCGGCGCGCATCGCGAGGCGTAGAAATCCGTCGCGAGTACCTGTGCGGTCAAGAGTGGTGGCGGACATAACGTTCCTTTCTGGTGGCGTTACCGATACCGTCGACGTTGCTTAAAAGGCACTGCCAGATCGACGCCTTGCGCTGCCAACTACTGCCAACCGCAGGTCAGACCGCTCTTTACTGATCGGCCGATAACTCGACTTCGCGCAGCTGGCGCAGGGCGCCGGCGAGTTCAGCGAGCGTTGGTGTGCCGAGTGCAAGTCGTCCGGTTGTCTTTCCCGAAGAAAACCGGGAAGTGATGCGAAAGCTGGTGCTGCGGTGCGTATGAAAAGGAGACCCTCATGACGCAAACCGAACACTACGAACAGTTCTTGGCGCTGCACCAACAGCCGGACGCGTTTGTGATGCCCAACGTGTGGGATGGGTTGTCGGCGCTGATCTTCAAGAGCGCCGGATTCGCCGCGTTGGCGACTTCGTCGGCGGCGCTGGCCGCATCGCTGGGCCGCCGCGACGGGCGCCACACCGTGAGCGCCCCAGAGCATCTGGCGCACGCGAGGTTGCTCATCGAAGTCAGCGGATTGCCGGTGAACGGCGACCTCGAGGACGGTTACGGCGAGACCCCCGAGGAGGTGGCCGCAACGGTGCGCGCCGCAATCGACACGGGATTGGCGGGGCTCGGGGTGGAGGACACGTCCGGCGACCCCGCCCAGCCGATACGGGGCTTCGACGAAGCCGTCGCACGCGTGCGCGCCGCCGCGCAGGCGGCCCGCGGTCGCATCGTGCTCACCGGGCGGACCGACAATTTCATCCAGGGCCGCAACGACCTTGACGACACGATTCGCCGGCTCACCGCATTCGCCGAGGTGGGCGCCGATGTCCTTTACGCCCCGTACCCACCGGATATGGCCGCAGTCGAAGCGATCGTAAAAGCGGTCGCCCCGAAGCCGGTCAACATTGTGGTAGGTACCAAATCGGAGCGGCCCACGGTGGCACAGCTGTCGGCGGCCGGGGTCAAGCGCATCAGCACCGGTTCGGCGTTGTACAACCACGCCGCCGCGGCGCTGCAAGCCGCGGCGACGGCCCTGAGCAAGGGCGATCTGGCGACCTCTACTACGGGGACGCCGTTGCCGGAGGTGCAGGCACTGCTTCCGAGTCCCTAGCGCTTGTGGGTGCCGGTCAGTGCGCCGCGGATCAGCACATGCCCGGCCATCGCGGCCAGCAGCGCCTTGGCTCGACACCGCGATCGCCCACGACGTGCG
Source organism: Mycobacterium montefiorense (assembly GCF_025823255.1). Classification (NCBI taxonomy): domain Bacteria; kingdom Bacillati; phylum Actinomycetota; class Actinomycetes; order Mycobacteriales; family Mycobacteriaceae; genus Mycobacterium; species Mycobacterium montefiorense. Next base: position 63,133 of record NZ_JACKVL010000002.1, read on the forward strand.
CTCAGACCCGCGCTAACGAATCAATCCGATGCCCGGGACGAAGCGGCCGACGGTCGCCGCATAGGCCCGATACGCATCGCCATGAGTTCGCGTCAAGTGCGGCTCCTCGACAAAGCGGACCTGCAGTTCGATCGTCACGACAAGCAGGATAAAGCCCGCGCAGGCAACGAGATTCGGTGTTACCAGTGCTATCCCGAAGCCGAACGTGAACATGGCGGTGTAGATGGGGTTGCGCACCCGCCCGAAAACGCCGGTGTGCACCAGCGCGGTGGTCTCCCGTTGGTCGACCCCGATCCGCCAGGAATCGCCCATCTCGAGTTGGGCGTATACCGTTGCCACAATGCCCAGCAGCGCGATCACGACCCCGGCGAGCTGGATCCAGGCGGCGCCCAACGCGTGCAACGGCGCAATAACGTGGCACAGCTGCAGGATTGGAGCGCTCACCGACACCATCAGTGCGACAGCAAAGCCGGCACCGGCGGTCCATTCGGTAATTCCACCGCGGATCCGGCGATAGCCGGTGGATCCGGTGCGCCGATACTGCAGCCAACTGCGCCAACCGAATCCGAACGCCCCGAAAGCCGCAAACAGCACCAGGGCAATGACAGCGGCGCTCTTCATATCGGCCCCGGCAGTGCCGCGTCGATCGCTTCAGCGTCCGGTGCGCAGTCACCGGCACCGGCTACCAGTGTCGAAAGTGCGGCCGCGGTGCAGGCGCGCTGGAGGGCGGCCAGTCGCTGCGCCCGCGAACCCGGCTCGCGTGGCCAGTGCGCTGCCAGCACCCCAGCGAAGACGTCACCGGCGCCGGTGGTGTCCACCGCGCTGACCGTTGGCGCAGGTATCCAGAGCTCGTCGTCGGGACTGACATAGCGGGCGCCGCGGGCGCCGAGTGTGGTCACCAAATGGTTTGGCCGCCAGGGCAATTCCTCGGCTTCTACTTCATTGGCGACTACTACGTCCGCGAGCTCCGCCAGTTCGGCCAGCGCGCTGCGTTCCTGGCCGCATGGTGACACGTTGACAATGACGACCGCTCCGGATGCTTTGGCTTCGCGTGCCGCGACCACCGCGGTGCAGATGGGAATCTCCAACTGAGTCAACAACACATCGCAGCCGGCGACGACTGCGCGGGTGGCCGCAGCGGTCAGGGTCAGCCGGCCGTTGGCGCCCGGCGCCACCACGATGGTGTTGTCGGCCCCGGCATCGACCACGATGATCGCCGTACCGCTAGGGCCGGCCACGGCAACGGTCGCGTCCAGCCCAACGCCGTTGGCCGACAGATGCGCCCGCAACGGTTCGGCTGCGGCGTCGTCGCCGACCGCACCGACGAATTGCACGTGCGCCCCCGCACGTGCCGCGGCGACGGCTTGGTTGCCGCCCTTGCCGCCGGGTGCGTAGCTCAACGAGGAAGCCAACACCGTCTCGCCCGGGCGTGGCAGGGCGCCGACGTCGCAGGTGATGTCCATGTTGACGCTGCCAACGACGCAGACCTGAGTCATCTCGGCAACGTTAGTCCGATCAGGCCCGCGTTTTGGGGGTCAGTCGCATGGCGCAAACGCCAATTTTGTGATGTCCGCGCGCTAGTCTGCTGCGTTAGCGACGTTGGATCCTCTCACGGAAAGGGCAAGCGATTGACGTCGAGCAAGCAGACCGACGCCGAATCCGCCCCGGCAGACGAGGCAACGACGCTGGGCGTTGAGGAGCAGAAGCAGAAGCGCCGCCGCCGCCGGGTCTTCCGGATCGGCATCCAGTCCAAGCTGTTGATGACGCTGTTGATCTGCAGCATCCTGTCGGTGGCTGTGGTTGGTCTGATCGGAGCCCTGTCCGGTCGCACCGCCCTGCGTCAAGTGGAGGCCGAGCGGCTGACCGAGTTGCGGGAGTCGCAGAAGCGGCAGTTGCTGGCACTTTTCAAGGAAGTGACGAACTCGCTGATCGTCTATAGCGGCGGGTTCAGCATCGTCGACGCCGAGCGGGCGTTCACCGGGGGCTTCGACCAATTGGGCAACGCGCCGATCACGCCTGCCCAGGAGCAGGCGCTGGTCAACTACTACGACAACGACATGATCAAGCCGATCACGCGAATCACCGGCGAAACCATTGCTCTCAATGCAGTTCTGCCGGCTTCTCCTGCGCAGAAGTACCTTCAGGCGTACTACACCGCGGCGCCGCGGCCGGCCGACTCGATGCCCCCCGCGGACGCCGGCGACGGCAGCGCCTGGTCGGCAGCCAACGCCCGCTTCGACTTCTACATGCGTGGCATCGTGACCCGCTTCGAATATCGGGATGCGCTGTTGCTGGATACCCGGGGCAACGTCGTCTACTCCGTGCAAAAAGGGCCGGACCTCGGCACCAATATCCTCACCGGCCCATATCGCGAAACCAATCTGCGTGAGGCTTACCAAAAAGCGCTGCGCTCCAACGACCTGGACTTCGTCTGGATCACCGACTTCCAGCCCTATCAGCCCACCACCGATGTACCCACCGCGTGGGTGGTATCGCCGGTCGGCATGAACGGCAAGGCGGAGGGCGTTATGGCGCTGCCACTGCCGATCTCGAAGATAAACAGGATCATGACCGCCAACAAACAGTGGGAAGCCGCCGGAATGGGGCCGTCCACCGAGTCGTATCTTGTGGGTCCCGACGGTTTGATGCGTTCTGATTCCCGGCTTTTCCTGCAAGACCCGCAGCAATACCGGCGCGAAGCGATCGCCGCCGGCACCCCGCCCGACGTCGTGGAGCGCGCGCTCCGGCTGGGTACCACGACGCTGGTGCAGCCGGCGCCGACCGCGGGTTCTCGCGATGCGCAGCGCGGCCAATCGGGAACGCTCACCGCGACTGATTACACGGGCAGTAGCGAAATGGAAGCCTACACACCGCTGAATGTGCCGGACTCCGATCTGCATTGGTCGCTTCTGGTGACATCGCGACGACTCCGATGCTTTTGCGCGGCTGGGCAAATTCAGCCAAACCCTGGTGGTCGGTGTCGCGACGATGATCTTCGTGGTGTGTGTGGCGTCGATGCTGCTTGCTCAGGTGATGTTGCGGCCGGTCCGCCGGCTGCAGGCCGGTACGCAGAAGATCAGTTCCGGCGACTACCAATTCAGCATCCCGGTGCAATCCCGCGACGAAATCGGTGATCTCACACAGGCTTTCAACGAGATGAGCCGCAATCTGGCGATCAAGGACGAGCTGCTTACCGAGCAACGCAAAGAAAACGACCGCCTGTTGCTGGCCCTGATGCCGGAATCGGTGGTGCAACGGTATCGCGAGGGCCAGGAGACCATCTCGCAAAAACATCAGGACGTTGCCATCATTTTCGCCGATATCGTTGGCCTGGACGAGATTTCCATCGACCTCCCCGGCGATGAACTGGTGGGAATCGTCGACGAGCTCTTCCGGCAGTTCGACGCGGCGGCCGAGGCTCTGGGCGTCGAACGGATTCGCACCTTCCACAACGGCTATCTGGCCAGCTGCGGGGTCGTGACGCCGCGGCTGGACAGCATTTACCGCAGCATTGAATTCGCTCTGGAAATGCGCCAGATCATCGACCGATTCAACAGCCAAACCTCACACGAGCTACGGCTTCGGGTCGGCGTCAACACCGGAAACGTGGTCAGCGGACTGGTGGGCCGATCAAGCCTCGTCTACGACATGTGGGGCGGCGCCGTCAGTATGGCATTCCAAATGCACAGTGGTGCACCGCAACCCGGCATCTATGTCACCTCGAGTGTGTACGAGGCGCTGCGGGACGTCCGGCAGTTCACGCCGGCCGGCTCGATTTCCGTCGGCGGTAAAGATCAGGCGATCTACCGGCTGTCGGAGCGCTGATGAACGCATTCCACTCGTCGTGGTTCTATTGGGCAATTGGTGTCGCGCTGGGTTTTCCGGTCGTGCTGATCCTGCTCACCGAGCTGCACCACGCGCTCGTGCGCCGGGGCAATCGTCTGGCCCGTCAAGTTAGCCTGTTACGCAACCTATTGCTGCCGCTGGGCGCGTTGTTGCTGCTGATGGTGAACGCCGCGCAGGTCCCGGCCGGAGACGGCCTGGTGCGTATCTTGTCGACGCTGTTCGGTTTCCTGGTGCTGGTGCTGGTGCTGCTGCTGTCCGGGCTCAACGCCACCGTCTTCGAAGGCGCGCCCCAAGACAGCTGGCGCAAACGGCTGCCCACAATCTTCCTCGACGTCGCCCGATTCGCGCTGATCGGCGTCGGCCTGGCCGTCATCTTGTCCGTGATCTGGGGTGTCCGGGTCGGTGGCGTATTCACCGCGCTGGGCGTGACGTCGGTCGTCCTCGGATTGATGCTGCAGAACTCCGTCGGCCAGATCGTGTCGGGCCTGTTCATGTTGTTCGAGCAGCCCTTCCGCATCGACGACTGGCTCGATGCGTCCAACGAGCGCGGACGAGTTGTCGAGGTGAACTGGCGGGCCGTACATATCCAGACCGGCAGCGGAATTCGGATCATGCCCAACTCGATGCTGGCCAGTACGTCCTTCACGAATCTGAGCCGCCCGCCCGGCACCCACAAGCTGACGATGAAGACCACTTTCTCGCTCGCCGATCCGCCCGATCGAGTCTGCGCGATGCTGACACGAGTGGCCCAGGAGCTGCCCCAACTCAAGGTCGGCAGCGCCCCCCGTTCAGTGTCCGTCGGCGGCGGCGAATACGCCACGAGCATCGGGCTGAGCTCGCCCGCCGACGATGGCGGCGCGCGATCGACGTTTCTGCGCTGGATCTGGTACGCCGCCCGGCGCGCAGAGCTGCACCTCGACGACGCCGACGACGACTACTCGACACGGCAACGGGTGGAGGACGCACTGCGGTCCGTGGTGGCGCCGGCGCTGCGGCTCAGCGTGGCCGATCAGCAGTCGCTGCAATCTTCGGCCCGAATCGTCCTTTACGGTGCCGGCGAAATTGTCGAGTACGCCGGTGAAGTGCCCGCAGGGATGACGTTCCTGGTCGCCGGACGGGTGCGGATGATGGCCACGGCAGAGGACGGTTCGGTGGTGCCGATCAGCACCCTGGAGGAGGGCTCGTTCTTGGGCCTGACCGCACTGACCCGGCAACCGAACCTGGCCAGCGCGTACGCGATCGATGAGGTCACCGCGTTGGAGGTCGATCGCGAACATCTCGAGCATCTCGTGATGCGTGAACCGTTGCTATTACAGGACTTTGGTCACATCCTCGACGAGCGGCAGAGCAAAGTGCGGCAGGCGGAGCGTGGCGAGCGGGTCGGGTGAGGCCGACCGCCAACCAGGCCGCCTTACTCGGCCGGCTCAAGCCCGATACGCTGGGTCAATGAGTCTGCAAGCACCATCGCGTCCTGACTTGCGTCAGGAGGTCCACAACGCCGCCCGGCGCGCCCGCGCCGCGTCCCGCGCGCTGGCATTGCTGCCGACGGTTGCCAAGGACCAGGCGCTGCAGTCCGCGGCCGAGGCCATCACGGCCAACACCCGCCAGATCCTGGCGGCCAACGCCGAAGACCTGAAGGCGGCACGCGACGCCGGGACACCGAACGCGATGCTTGACCGGTTGGCGCTGGACCCCAACCGCGTGGACGGAATCGCCGCTGGTCTGAGCCAGGTTGCGGGGTTGCCCGACCCGGTCGGCGAGGTGCTGCGTGGTTACACCCTGCCCAACGGGCTGCAACTGCGTCAGCAGCGGGTTCCGCTCGGCGTGGTCGGCATGATCTACGAGGGTCGGCCCAATGTCACCGTTGACGCGTTCGGGTTGGCGCTGAAGTCCGGCAATGCCGTGCTGTTGCGCGGCAGTTCCTCGGCGGCGCGCTCCAACCAGGCGCTGGTCGAGGCGTTGCGCTCCTCGCTGGTCAGCGAGGACTTGCCGGCCGACGCGGTGCAGCTGCTGTCGTCCGACGACCGGTCCACGGTCACGCACCTGATCCAGGCGCGCGGGCTGGTCGACGTGGTGATCCCGCGCGGGGGCGCGAGCCTGATCGACGCGGTGGTCCGCGACGCGCAGGTGCCCACCATCGAGACCGGTGTCGGCAACTGTCACGTCTACGTGGACGCGGGCGCAGACCTGGATGTGGCAGAACGGATTCTGCTGAACTCCAAGACCCGGCGGCCCAGTGTGTGCAACGCCGCCGAGACGCTGTTGGTGGACTCCGCGATTGCCGCAAGCGCGGTGCCCCGGCTGGTCGCGGCGCTGCAAGACGCCGGTGTGACGGTGCATCTCGACCCGGACGAGGACAACCTGCGCCGCGAATACCTGTCGATGGACATCGCGGTGGCGGTGGTCGACGGCGTTGACGCCGCGATCGCGCACATCAACGAATACGGCACCGGACACACCGAGGCCATTGTGACCAGCAATGTAGCTGCAGCACAACGATTTTCGGATGGAGTCGATGCGGCCGCGGTGATGATCAACGCGTCGACCGGGTTTACCGACGGCGAGCAATTCGGCTTCGGCGCCGAGATCGGCATCTCGACCCAGAAGCTGCATGCCCGCGGTCCGATGGGCTTACCGGAACTGACCTCGACTAAATGGATCGCGTGGGGAGACGGCCACGTTCGTCCGGCCTGACCCGGTCCACCGAAAGTGCTTTAGGAGAACTTGATTGTGAGCGTGCCCGCCCGGCCCACCCCGCTGTTCGCGGACATCAACGACGTTTCGCGACGGTTGGCCGAGACCGGCTATCTGCCCGACACCGCCACCGCGACGGCAGTATTCCTGGCTGACCGGCTGGGCAAGCCGCTGCTGGTGGAGGGGCCCGCCGGGGTAGGCAAGACCGAGTTGGCCCGCGCCGTCGCGCAGGCCACCGGCGCGGGTTTGGTTCGGCTGCAGTGCTACGAGGGTGTCGACGAGGCTCGCGCGCTCTACGAGTGGAACCACGCCAAGCAGATTCTGCGCATCCAGGCCGGCTCGGGGGACTGGGATCAGACCAAAGACGACGTGTTCAGCGAGGAGTTCCTGCTGCAGCGTCCGCTGCTGACCGCGATCCGGCGCACCGAGCCGACGGTGCTGCTGATCGACGAGACCGACAAGGCCGACATCGAAATCGAGGGCCTGCTGCTCGAAGTGCTCTCCGATTTCGCGGTGACCGTCCCCGAACTGGGCACCATCACCGCCTCGCGGACGCCGCTGGTGGTGCTGACCTCGAACGCCACCCGCGAGCTGTCCGAGGCGCTCAAGCGTCGCTGCCTGTTCCTGCACATCGATTTCCCAACAGCAGATCTCGAACGGCGCATCCTGTTGTCCCGTGTCCCCGAACTGCCCGCGCATCTCGCCGAGGAGCTGGTTCGCATCATCGGGGTGCTGCGCGGGATGCAGCTGAAGAAGGTGCCGTCCATCGCCGAGACGATCGACTGGGGCCGGACGTTGCTGGCGCTGGGGCTAGACACCATTGACGACGCGGTCGTTGCCCAGACGCTCGGTGTGGTCCTCAAACACCAATCCGATCAGCAACGCGCGGCCGGGGAACTCCGGCTGAACTAAGGAAGAGGCTGACCAAAATGGCCACTCGCCGGATCCGCCCCACCAGGCCACTCGCCCCGCACGGGTTGCCGGGCCATTTGGTGGGATTCGTGGAAGCGCTTCGCGGAAGCGGGATTTCGGTGGGCCCGTCGGAGACGGTGGACGCCGGCCGGGTGATGGCCGCCCTGGGCTTGAGTGATCGTGCGGTGTTGCGCGAAGGTCTCGCGTGTGCGGTGCTGCGTCAGCCCGACCACCGCGAGACCTACGACGCGATGTTCGACTTGTGGTTCCCCGCGGCGATGGGTGCGCGTGCGGTCGTCACCGAAGATGATGGGGACCCGCGGCCCGACAGCGATGCCTTGCCCGCCGACGACGTCGACGCGATGCGGCAGATGCTGCTCGACCTGCTCTCCCAGAACGAAGACCTGGCCGACATGGACGAACGGCTCGTCGCGATGATCGCGCGGATCGTGGAGGCCTACGGCAAATACAATTCCAGCCGGGGCCCGTCATTCTCGTCGTATCAGGCGCTCAAGGCGATGGCACTGGACGAGCTGGAGGGCAAGCTGCTCGCGGGCCTGCTCGCCCCCTATGGCGACGAGCCGAGTCCTACTCAAGAGCAGATCGCCAAAGCGCTGGCCGCGCAGCGGATTACCCAACTGCGCAACTTGGTCGACGCCGAGACCAAGCGGCGCACCGCTGAGCAGCTCGGCCGCGATCATGTCCAGATGTACGGCATCCCACAGCTTTCCGAGAACGTCGAGTTTCTGCGGGCCTCCGGTGACCAGCTGCGCCAGATGCAGCGAGCCGTTGCGCCACTGGCCCGGACCTTGGCGACTCGGCTCGCGGCCCGACGGCGCCGCAGCCGCGCCGGGACGATCGATCTGCGTAAGACGCTGCGTAAGTCCATGTCCACCGGCGGAGTGCCGATCGACGTGGTGCTGGCCAAACCCCGTCCCGCGCGCCCGGAACTGGTCGTGCTGTGCGACGTGTCGGGCTCGGTCGCCGGGTTCAGCCACTTCACTCTGCTGCTGGTGCACGCGCTGCGCCAACAGTTCTCCCGCGTGCGGGTGTTCGCCTTCATCGACACCACCGACGAAGTGACCCACATGTTCTCCCCGGATTGCGATCTGGCCGTCGCGATCCAGCGGATCACCCGCGAAGCCGGCGTGTACAGCCGTGACGGCCACTCCGACTACGGCAATGCGTTCGTCTCGTTCGTCCAGGCCAATCCGAATGTGCTGTCGCCGCGCAGCTCGTTGCTGGTGCTCGGGGACGGACGCACCAACTACCGCGACCCGGCCCTCGACGTCCTGTCCGACATGGTCACCGCCGCCCGGCACGCGCACTGGCTCAACCCCGAGCCCAGGCACCTGTGGGGCAGCGGCGACTCGGCCGTGCCGCGCTACGAAGACGTGATCACCATGCACGAATGCCGATCGGCCAAGCAGCTTGCGACGGTGATCGACCAACTGCTGCCGGTGTGACCCGGGCTCCGGCTCGGCCGCGGTCTGTCCGATCAGCGCGGCGACGGGCAGCCTAAGCGGCCCGGTAAGCTGGCACATCGTGCAAAAGCGGGCTCGCAGACTGGGAGTAATGGGTGGGACATTCGATCCCATCCATTACGGGCACCTGGTTGCCGCCAGCGAGGTCGCCGACCTGTTCGACCTCGACGAAGTGGTGTTCGTGCCCAGCGGTCAGCCGTGGCAGAAGTCCCGCGATGTGTCCGCCGCCGAGGACCGGTATCTAATGACGGTGATCGCGACAGCCTCCAATCCCCGGTTCTCGGTCAGCCGGGTGGACATCGACCGCGGGGGTCCGACCTACACCAAGGACACCTTGTCCGACCTGCACGCCCTCAACCCGGATACCGAGCTGTTCTTCATCACCGGCGCCGACGCCCTGTCGTCCATCCTGTCCTGGCAGGGCTGGGAGGGGGTCTTCGAATTGGCACGTTTCATCGGTGTCAGCCGGCCCGGCTACGAGCTGCGTCACGAACACATCACCGAGGTGCTCGGTGACCTGGCCACGGATGCGCTGACCCTGGTCGAGATTCCGGCGCTGGCGATCTCGTCGACCGACTGCCGTCAGCGTGCCGCCCAGCGGCGTCCACTGTGGTACCTGATGCCCGACGGCGTCGTGCAATACGTCTCCAAGCGCCGCCTGTACCGCGGACCGGTCGAGGGAGAGGCGAACGCGACGCTCGGCCCGACGCAGTCCAGCATGCCGGCAGGGAACAACACATGAGCGCCACCCAGGAAGCCGTCGACATGGCGACGATTGCGGCACACGCGGCGGCCGCGAAGCTCGCCAACGACGTCGTCGTGATCGACGTCTCCGGGCAATTGGTCATCACCGACTGCTTCGTCATCGGCTCCGCGTCAAACGAGCGGCAAGTCAACGCGATCGTCGACGAGGTCGAGGAGAAAATGCAGAAGGCCGGCTACAAACCCGCGCGCCGGGAGGGTGCTCGGGAAGGGCGCTGGACGCTGCTGGATTATCGCGACATCGTCGTGCACATTCAGCATCAAGACGATCGTAACTTCTACGCGCTTGACCGTTTGTGGGGCGACTGCCCCGTGGTACCGGTGGACTTGGCGGCCGGTCCCGAAGACTTGGCGAGCGAGCAATGACCATCCGTCGCCTGGTGATGCTGCGGCACGGGCAAACCGATTTCAATGCCGGCAGCCGGATGCAGGGGCAACTGGACTCCGCGCTTACTGAACTGGGCCGTGCGCAGGCCGGCGCCGCCGCCGAGGTGCTGGGCAAGTTGCAGCCGTTGCTGATCGTGTCGTCGGATCTGCATCGCGCCTACGACACCGCGATCAAGCTGGGCGAGCGGACCGGGCTGCAGGTGCGGGCGGACACGCGGCTACGCGAGACACACCTGGGCGACTGGCAGGGCTTGACCCACAGCGAGGTCGACGCGCAGGCCCCGGGCGCCCGCAGCACCTGGCGCGACGACGCCACCTGGGCCCCGCACGGCGGGGAAAGCAGGCTCGACGTCGCCGACCGCAGTCTTCCGCTGGTCGCCGAGCTGGTGGCCGGCGAGCCGGAATGGGGTGACGCGGACGAGCCGGATCGGCCGGTGGTGCTGGTCGCCCATGGCGGGCTGATCGCCGCGTTATCGGCTGCGCTGCTGAAGCTTCCGGTCGCGAACTGGCCGATCCTGGGCGGCATGGGCAATGCCAGCTGGGTGCAGCTGTCTGGCCACTCGCAGGACTCTGTCGCCGATTTCGACGGCATCCGCTGGCGTTTGGATGTGTGGAACGCTTCGGCCCAGGTATCCAACGATGTCCTCTGACGTACGACCCACGCTGCTGGTCTTCGCGGACTCGCTGGCCTATTACGGCCCGACTGGGGGATTGCCTGCCGACGACCCCCGTATCTGGCCCAATATCGTTGCTTCCCAGCTAGATTGGAATCTAGAACTGATCGGCCGTATCGGCTGGACCTGTCGCGACGTGTGGTGGGCGGCAACGCAGGATCCGCGGGCCTGGGCGGCACTGCCGCGGGCCGGCGCGGTGATCTTCGCGACCGGCGGGATGGACTCCCTGCCCTCGGTGTTGCCGACGGCGGTGCGCGAGTTGATCCGCTATGTTCGCCCGCCGTGGCTGCGGCGCTGGGTCCGTGACGGCTACGGCTGGGTGCAGCCCCGGCTCTCGCCGGTGGCGCGGGCCGCGCTGCCGGCGCACTTGAGCGCCGACTATCTCGAGCAGACCCGTGGCGCAATCGATTTCAACCGGCCGGGCATTCCGATCGTGGCGTCGCTGCCGTCGGTACATATCGCCGACACCTACGGCAAAGCCCACCACGGTCGTGCCGGGACCGTGACGGCGATCACGGAATGGGCGCAGCAGCATGACATTCCCCTGGTGGATCTCAAAGCTGCTGTGGCGGAACAGGTTATGAGTGGACGCGGCAATCCTGACGGCATCCACTGGAACTTCGAAGCCCACCAGGCGGTCGCGGAGCTGATGCTCAAGGCGCTGGCTGAAGCCGGGGTATCGAACGAGAAGTCGCGCGGCTAAAGCTATGACCGTCGTGGTGGTAACCGATGGCTCGTCGCGCCTCCCGGCCGATCTGCTCGAAAAATGGGCAATACGCGTTGTCCCGCTGCACGTCTTGCTCGATGGCGGCGATCTGCGCGACGGTGTGGACGAGATCCCCGACGACGTCTACCAGCACCACGCCACGACCGCGGCGGCCACCCCGGCCGAGCTCGACGCCGCCTACCGCCAGGCGTTGAACGATTCCGGCGGGGATGGGGTTGTGGCAGTGCACATTTCGTCGGCGCTGTCGGGTACCTGTGGTGCGGGTGAACGGGTCGCGAGTGAAATCGGTTCGTCGGTGCGGGTTATCGACTCGCGGTCGGCGGCGATGGGCACCGGCTTTGTCGCGCTGGCCGCGGCTCAGACCGCGGCCACGGGCGGCGACCTGGACGACGTCGTGACCGCCGCGAACTCGGCGGTAAGCCGCAGTCACGCGTTTATCGTGGTGCACGGTTTGGACAATCTGCGGCGCAGCGGCCGGATCGGCGGCGCCAAGGCATGGTTGGGAACTGCACTGTCCCTCAAGCCGTTGCTGCGCATCGACGACGGCAAACTCGTTCTGGCCCAACGGGTACGGACCGCCAGCAAGGCGACCGCGACGATGCTCGACCGAGTCTGCGAAATTGTCGGCGACGGCTCGGCGGCCGTGGCGGTGCATCACGTCGTGAACCGGGATGGCGCGGACGAGGTGGCGGCCGCGTTGGCCCGGCGGCTCCCGGCCTGCGCGCCGGCGATCGTCACCCCGCTGGGGCCGGTGCTGGGCGTGCACGTCGGCCCCGGAGCGGTCGCCGTCTGTCTGGATTTAGCTCCTCGCGGGTGACCCGGCCGGCGCCGGCCGGGCGGGCGGCAGACCGTAGTCACCGCGCGGATGCACGACCTGTGGCCACCAGAACCACCGTCCGAGCAGCGTGGCGATCGACGGCATCAACAGCGTGCGCACAATCAGCGTGTCCAGCAGCAGACCGATACAGACCGTAGACCCGAACTGGCCCAACACCCGCAATTCACTGCCCAGCATCGACGCCATCGTGAAGGCGAACACCAGACCCGCGGCGGTCACCACCCCACCCGTGCCGGCCATCGACCGAATGATTCCGGTCTTCAGCCCGCGATGAATCTCTTCCCTGAACCGGGAGACCAGCAGCAGGTTGTAGTCAGAACCCACTGCCAACAGGATGATCACGGACAGCGCCATCACGATCCAGTGAATCTTGATGCCGAACAAGTCCTGCCAAATCAGCACGGACAGACCGAAAGACGCGGCAATGGAGCTGGCCGCTGTGCCGACAATGACCAACGCGGCCACCACACTTCGGGTGAGCAGCAGCATGATCATGAAGATCAGCGTCAGCGCAGAGACCACCGCGATCATCAGGTCGAATTTGGCACCGTCGTGCATGTCCTTGAACGTCGCGGCGGTTCCGCCCAGATACACCCTGGCGTCGGACAGCGAGGATTGCTTCAGGCCCTCCTGGGCGGCGGTCCGCTCGGCATCGACTCGTGAAATGCCTTCCGGTGTCATCGGATCGCCCTGATGGGTGATGAAGTACCGCGCTGACTTACCGTCCGGCGACAAGAACATTCGAAGACCCGTCTGGAAATCGGGGTTGTCGAATGCCTCCGGCGGCAGATAGAAGAAGTCGTCATTCTTGGACTGATCGAAGCTTTGCCCCATCACGATGGCGGTGTTGCTCATCGCCTCCATCTGGTTGATCATCGCCTTGAACGTCTGGTAGAGCGTCAGCGTGATACCCCTGGTGGTCTTCAGCGTGGTGATCAGCGTGGGAAACAGCGCGTTCAGGTCGTGGGTGGCCTGGGCGGTGTGCTTGATATCGGCCGCCAGGTAGTGGAACTGCTCGGCGAGTTGGTCGAAGCCGTCCAACGTGTCGAATAGAGATCGCAGCCCGAAACACAGGGGGATGTCGAAACAGTGCTTCTCCCAATAGAAGTAGGTGCGGACCGGTCGGAAGGTGTCGTCGAAGTCGGCGATGTGGTTGCGCAAGCTATCGGTGATTTCCGAGGTCACCGCCGTGGTATTTGCGCTGTCGTCGGCGGCGTGGGCCAGGTCCAGTGACACCTCGTACTGGCGCTGCGTGGTGTCGATTTGGGTCTGCAAGTCGTCAGCCATCTTGAGGATGTCGTTCATGCGCTCCTTGAGGAAGCCCATGTTCTGCATCGTCGTTTGGCTTTGGATGCTGTTCTGGAACGGTATCGAGCTGTGCTGAATCGGAATGCCCAGCGGCCTGGTGATGTCCTGGACCATGGCGATGCCGAGCGTGCGCATCTCGTTTTTGGCCACCCGGTCCAACACGAGCATGTCGGCCGTGTTGCGCATGTCATGGTCGGACTCGACCATCAACATGTCGGGGTTCATCCGAGCCTCGGAGAAATGCCGATTCGCGGCCTCTTGCCCTTGGTTCGATGGGGCTGACAACGGCAGGTAATGCCGGTCGTTGTAGCTCGTTTTGTAGCTCGGCAGCGCGACCATGCCGACCAGTACGACGGCGGCACTGACGGCGAGAATTGGTGCGGGCCAACGTACTACCGCGGTTCCGACCCGGCGCCAGAGCCGCCCTTGCTTAGCGGCGCTCTTGGTCTCGAAGAGGTGGAAGCGACTGCCGATGAAGATAACTGCGGGGCCCAGCGTGAGTCCGGCCGCGACGACGACCAGCATGCCGATCGCCACCGGTGCGCCCATGGTGTTGAACCAGGGCAGCCGCGAAAAACTCAGGCAGTAGGTTGCCCCGGCAATCGTCAGGCCCGACCCCAGGACAACGGGGGCAACTCCCTTAAATGTGGTGTAGTACGCGGTTTCTCGGTCCTCGCCGGCCCGCAAGGCCTCTTGATAGCGGCCGACGAGAAAGATGCCGTAGTCCGTTCCGGCGGCGATCGCCAGCATGGTGAGGATGTTGGCGGCGAATGTCGTGAGCCCGAATGCGTTGTGATACGCCAGAACCGCGACGACTCCCCGCGAGCATGCCAACGCGACAAAGGTCATGAAAAGCTGGACCAGGGTGGTGACGATGGACCGGTAGACCAGCAGCAACATGATCGCGATGGCACCCAGGGTGAACAGCGTGATGGTGGCCAGGCTGGCGTTGCCGATGAGGTGCATGTCATCGGAAAGCGCTGCGGGACCGGTGACGTAGGCCTTCACGCCGGGTGGCGCCTTGTTTTCGTCGATCACCTTGCGAACAGCGTCCACCGACTCGTTCGCCAGCGTGGTGCCTTGGTTGCCGGCGAGATTCACCTGCACATAGGCGCCCTTGGCGTCGGCGCTCTGCGCGCCCGCCGCCGTCAGCCGGTCGCCCCAGAAGTCCTGGATGTGCTGGATGTGCTTGGGATCTTGGCGCAGTTGCCGAATCAGCTTGTCGTAGTACTGGTGTGCATCGGCACCGAGAGGTTGTTGGCCCTCCAACACGATCATCACGGTGCTGTTGGAATCGAATTCGTGGAAGTTCTGGCCCAGACGCATCATCGCCTTCATCGATGGCGCGTCCAGAGGTGTCATCGGTGCCGAGTGCGCCTCGCCGACGACTTCCAGGGTGGGAACGATGACGTTCACCAGGACCGTGACAGCTACCCAGGCCAGGATGATCGGCACCGCGAAGATGCGGATGGTGTGCGGGAGGTACGGGCGGTGGCCGCGTTCCGGCTTACCGGAACTCTGGGTGCCGATCGGCCCGGTGTCAGCGGCGTCGTCGACACCCAGGTGGCTCTTGCTGTTGAGATCGCTCATGCGGACTTCACCAGGCAGAAGGTCTGGGCGTTGTGGCCATCGGAGTTCTGCTGATCGCGGACGACCCCGTCGACGGTGATCTTGCAGCCGATTCGGTTGCCATCACTTTGCGCCATGATGTTGGCACTCACCGACGGCAGCGTGGTCGAGATGGTGGCCGTCCACGGTAGCGAGGCGTTGTTGATCTGGTGTGTGTTGGCATTTTCGTCCCAGTAGTTGATGTTCGCGGTAGCACCCGGCGGTCCGGATATTTCGTAAACGACGACCTTGGGGTTGAACTGCACGATCTCGATCCCCTTGCCGGCATTCGCGTTGAGGTCCTCCGAGCCGAATACCTTGTGCAACCGCGATACGACCAACGCCGAGACTGCCAGTACCACAATCAGCAGCAGGGGTATCCACGCCCGTTTGAGCGCCTGGGATATGGCGTCCGAGTTCGGTGAACCACTCACCTTGACCGCCTTCCGCTCACCGCTGCGGGGGCCTGCCATCCTGCCTGGGAAAGCTCACCACCGTGTCGACAACCTTAATTGTCGGCGGAACCTTTGCTCGGCTAAGTACTCTAAACCTTAGAGGACGGAAACGTTCCTCCGGGGTGCTCGGGTCGTGGCCAACGCCATATGGCTAGCGCGCCAGGCGGCCGGTGACCGGGGGCAAGTCGGCAAGGGTGACAATCCCGGGTATGGCGGCCACCACTCCGGGGACCGCGTTGGTGACCGGCATCGCGGTGTAGATCATGCCGAGTCCCATGAACCCGGGTTCCGTCCAATCCTTCGGTGGCAGGCAATGCAGGACGGTCCGCATGTTGGGCATTCCGAAGACCTGAATGACGTGGCCATGCTCGAGGGGCTTGGGTGGGACGACGTGGTTACCCATGGTCCAGTTGAATCCGACGCTGACGACGTTGCGGTCGCCTTCCCAGCCGCGGTGGAAGCCGTACACGCCGCCAACGGTGCCCGCGGGGATCTTCATAAAGCCCAGATCGGAGTCGCCGGTGGCCGCGGTGAACGTGACGTCGAAGGTCATCTTGTCCAGCTTGGCGCCGATCGCGTCGGCCATCATCGCCGCGGACTCGGCGAAGACTTCGCTTTCCCGCCGCACATTGTCCGCGAGTCCCGGTGTGTCCGGGTCTTGCGAGAACCCCATCGCCGTCTGGGTTTCCGCGGATTCGTAGGTCGAGCAATCCACCGACTCGGTGATCCGGATCTCGTCGACGCGCTCGCAGGAGGCGGACAGCACCATGCCGACCATGTTCGTCATGCCGGGATGCGCGCCACTGCCGAAGATCGTCGAATTGCCTCTCTGGCAGGCGTCCTCGATGCGTTTGCGGTCCTGCGGCGTTTGTTTGCCGCCGGTGATCCAGGCCGCGCTGGTGCACACGTTGACGCCTGACTCCAGCAGCCGCACCAATTCGTCGATGTTGGGCCACAACGGGTTATAGCAACAGGCGTCGGCGCCCAGCGCGACTAGTACGTCGATGTCGTTGGTGGCCTGCACGCCGGTCGGCTCGGGCCAGCCGGAAAGCTCTGCGGCATCGAGCCCGACCTTGTCCGCCCCGTGTGCGTAGACCCCCACCAGCTCCATGTCGGGTCTGCCGATGATCGCGTGCAGCGACCGCCGCCCGATGTTCCCGGTTGTCCACTGGATAACGCGTAGCGGACGATCTGTGCTGGCTGTGCTCATCGTGGCTCCTTTGCCGGTGCAATTGGAACCATTATGCGAAGGGCGCTATTCGTGCGTGTGCGAGGCCTAGGCGTCCAACCGGACGAATTGGTGCTGCCGGTACTGCTCGACACAGGCGGCGCGTCGAATCTTGCCGCTCGTGGTGGTCGGTATCGACCCGGGAGCTACCAGAACGAGATCCCCGACATTCAGGCCGTGCGCATTGGAGATCGCGGAGGTGACGTCGCTCTTGACCTTAGCCAGCCAGCGCCTTGCCTCCTCGTCGGAATCGCCGCGCGTCTTGAGCTCGATGATGGTGACCAGCTGCTCGGTACCGTTCGCCGCAACCGAAATGGCCGCGACCCGGCCACGCGCGATCTCTTGGACCGTCGCCTCGATGTCCTCGGGATAGTAATTGCGCCCGCGAATGATCAGCACATCCTTGATGCGGCCGACGATGAACAACTCACCGGAGTGGATGAAACCGAGGTCGCCGGTGCGCAACCACGGCCCGTCAGGCGTGCCGGGCGACGGGTCGACAAGTGTTGCGCCGAAGCATCGCTGCTCGGATGGCGGTTTGCGCCAATAGCCGTCGGCGACATTCTCGCCATGCACCCAGATTTCACCGATCGAGTTCGGTGGGCATTCGCGATTCGTCTCACTGTCGACGATCCGCAGCGTGGGGGATTGCGGCACTTGGTATTTGACCAGTGCCGTGCCTTTCCCGGTTGCGCAAGGCTCGACGCGGCCTGCGCCGAGCGCTTCGGCATCGAAGTGGCCCGCCGGCGACGATTCACTCCAGGTGCCGGTCGCCACGAAGACCGTGGCCTCCGCCATGCCGTAGGACGGGCGCATCATGCGGTCCCGAAAATTGAAGTGCGCAAACCGATCCACGAAGCGATTCAAGGTGGCCGGCTCGACACGTTCGGCGCCGCTGATGATTCCCAGCACACCGCCGAGGTCAAGTCCGGCCAAGTCTTTGTCGGTGGTCTTGCGGGCGGCCAAGTCAAAGGCGAAGTTGGGTGCGGACGACCATGTGTGGGGATTTTCCGCCAGCGCACGCACCCACCTGGCCGGCCGCGCCAAGAACCCGACCGGACTGGTCAGCGCGGCACGATGGCCACTTAAGATTGGGGCGCAGACTCCCAGCACCAAACCCATGTCGTGGTAAAAGGGCAACCATGACACGATCGTGGCTTCGGACGGGATGTTGGTTCCCGAGTTCGCGAAGAAGCTGCGCATCAGTTGCTCGAAATTCACTTCGAGATTTCGGTGCGAGAGCATCACGCCGGTCGGCGTTCGGGTCGAGCCTGAGCTGTATTGCAAATACGCGATGTTGGGTAAATCACCCGTCGGAACGCTTGTTTGGCGATCGACGTCCAGATTCATCGAATCGATTTCGATGATCTTTGGAACATCGTTCATGCGGGCTTGATCGACATACTCGGCGACATCCTGGGCGACCGCGGACGTAGTGAGAACAACCGACGGCGACGTATCGGCGAGGACCGCACCCACCCGCTCATTGTTCGAGCCGGGATGCGGCAGCGGAAGCGGAACGGCGATGAGGCCAGCTTGCATGGATCCCAGGAACGCCGCAATGTAGTCAAGGCCTTGCGGCGCGAGGATTGCCGCCCTGTCGCCGACTGACCCGTGCGGGCCGAGTTCGGTTGCCGCATTGAGTGTTCGGCGGGATATCTGCGACCAGGTGAGGCTCTCGGAGACGCCGTCGGCGTCGTCCTCGTAATTGGTAAATGTGTACGCGACGTCGTGCGGTCGCAGGCTGGCGCGCCCGTGCAGTATGGAGAGAATCGATGACGAAGACATATGCGTGCGGTCTAGCCGGTGCCATGGGACAACACGGACGTGGCACCGCTGAGGATTTGTGAAAGCGGGTCGGCGCCGCCGCCGAACGTCGCCTGGTTGGCCGGCGCGGTGACTTCCGCTGGGTCGAAGCCGTGCACCGGGTCCACCTGAATGGGAGCGGTCGACGGGTCGTCGTTTCGCGCGTAGCCCGCGTTCACCCGGGGAATCAGGATTGCGTCCAGCTTATTCAGCGTGTCTTCGTCAATCCCGACGTATTTCAGCGGCATGACCAGCGGAAGGTGCTGCTCCGGGACCATGATCGTGGTGTCTTTCGCGCCCCGGGAGTTGATGGTCGTCCTGATGTTCTGTGGCGGCACCATGCTCGGGTTCGTGAAGGCCACCGCGGTGTGACCCGTGGCCAGACCTAGGAGCGTGTTGGCGAGGGCGAACATGTTGTCCGGTCGGTCGGGGAAGTCCGCGATCGAGTCGTACGCGGCCACGAATCTGTTTGTGTCGTACTGGCTCTCGTACGGCGGTGGCATGGTGTAGTCGAGTGCCGGAACCACGCTGCCGACCGGGAACATGGCGGTCAGGAAGCTCTGCCCAAAGGCGTGACGCCCAATCGGGTCGCCGAATGTGGCGAAGTTCAGCTTGTCTGGCGGGGGAGCGGTCGGGTCATTCGCCAGCCGAGCCTGCTCGCCATCGACCACGAACCCGCCCTCAGACAGACCGATCGCCGTACCGGGTCGACCGGCGCGGATCGCGGCATCGAGGTTGTTGACTCCCTCGTCGACCGACTCACCCACGCTGGGGCCGTCCAGGCCCAGGCCCGGGAAGAGTTCATCGAATCGGCCGATGCCCGGGAAGAGTCGTTCCAGCACGTGGCCCTGAACCTGACCCGCCGGGTAGCGAACGATTTCCCGCTTCTGGCCGGGGAACCATTGGGCGCCCTCCTGGCGGATGTATTCGTCGTAGGGGATGCCCAGAACGTGAGCGCCCCCGAGAGCGAATGCGGTCTGGTCACCCGGTGCTCCCGGAGTCGGCGGCCCGCCGATGGGTGTGTCGTCGGCCGAGGCGGTTCCAACCCCGAAACATGCTGTGGCGCTGACGGTTACCAGTGCCGTGACTCTCGCGAATAGCTTCTTCATTCCTAATCCTGCCCGCTCGGATTCGCCTCGTAGTCTCACATACGTCATGGGTGCGCGCTAATTGGGTTGCGGCTCGGCGCGTCGGACCGGTGCGGGCCGCACGCTCATTCGGGACGGCCACCAGTTTGCCCGTCCGACCAGCGCGGCGATCGCGGGAACCGTGATGGTGCGCACCAAGAAGGTGTCCAGCAAAATTCCCACGCCGATCACGAAACCGCCCTGGACCACGGTGCCGATGCTGGAGAACAAGAGACCGCACATCGATGCAGCGAAGATCAGACCTGCCGCGGTGATCACGCCGCCTGTCGAACCCAGGGTGCGAATGATGCTGTAGCGCATGCTGTGGGGAGACTCCTCACGCATTCGCGAGACGAGCAGCATGTTGTAGTCGGCTCCCACCGCGACCAACACCACGAATGCCAGCGGGGGCACGCTCCAATGCAACTGCTGGCTCAGCATGTACTGAAATACCAGTACGCCAATACCCACCGCTGACAAATACGAAATGACTACAGAGGCAACCAGATACAGCGGCGCCACAATCGCACGCAGCAACGCGATCAAGGTCACCAGCACGACGAGCAGGGTTACCGCGATGATGAACCGGATGTCGTGTTGGTAGTAGTCGCGGGTGTCCTTGAGGCCAACGGTGTATCCCGCCATGGAGATCGAGGCGTCGGATAGCGCGGTATTCGGTTGCGCTCCCCGCGCCGCCGCACTGATCGCGTTGACCTGGTCCATCGCTTCGGTGCTGAACGGATTCAGTTTGGTCTGAACCAAATACCGCACCGAGTGGCCGTCTGGCGAAATGAATACCTTGGCTGCCTTTTGGAACTCCTCTAGATGCAGCAGCTGGGGCGGGATATTGAACCCGGCCATCGCCGGTTGTGCCGCGTCACGTTTGAGCGACAACAGAAATGCCGCTGACTCACTGAGCCCGGCGCCGAGCTGTTTGACCTGGTCGACGAGTTGAGCCACGGCATCGGCAACTTGTCGGCTTCCACCGGCGAGTCGGTTTGCGCCATCTTGCATGCTGTTCAAATTCGCCTGCAGGCCGCCGGGTTTGTCCATCCCCATTGAGTGCAGCACCTTGGTGAGCTTCCCCAAGGCAGCACGCAGGCGGTCCGTCGACGCTTTGAGCGCCTTTTTGTCCGGGTAGTCCTGCAGTTGGTGGGCCAACTCGTTGATCGCGTCGAGGTCTGCTTGATCGCGTGAACCGACCAGCTGCTCGAATGTCCCGCGGGTGGAGCTGCACGACGCATCGGCATCGCATATCGGGTTACCCTGTAGCGCCATCAGCACCGGGCCTATCCAGGCGAAGATGTTCTTGGCCGCTGAGAAGTTCCAGCCCATGGCATTGCTGAGCGCGTTGACATGGTCGACGAGCTGGGCCGCGATGTCGACCTCTTTGACCAGAGCGTCTCCGCTGTACTGGCTCTTCGCCGACGAGAAGGCATTGTCCAGTTCCTGCACGCTGGCGGCGAGCTGGGCGATCTGGCCCCGGACATCGCCGAGGCTGTTGGCCATCGTGCCGGCCCCTGCGACCAGCCGGTTGAGGTCACTGGTGTGATCGTTGATCATGGTCGACCCGCCGGCCAGCAGGGTGCCGATAGCGCCCGCCTGATAGGTGGCGCGGAATTGCTCCGGCACATTTCCGGTGGGACGCGTAATGCCGCTCACTGCAGCGATATTCGGCAGCTGGCTGACTCGGTCCGCCATCTGTTCCAGGTCTGCGAGTGCCTTCGGCGTGCGAAGGTCATGCGGCGATTGGATCAGGATGTACTCCGGAATCGATTGATTCACCGGGAAATGGCGATCTAGGGCCGTATATCCGGCGGAGCTCGGAGCAGACGACGGCAAGGCCTTGCGATCGTCGTAGTTGTACCGCACCAAGCCCGCACAGCTGGCCAGGATGATCAGCACCAGCACACTGGCAACGAGATTGGCTTTGGGCCGGCGCACGATGCGTATGCCCGAACGCCGCCAGAACCGAGCGGTCAGTTCGCGCCGAGGCTTGACCCAGCCACGTGGCCCCGCGAGCACCAGAATTGCCGGCAGCAACGTCACCGCGGCGAGGAATGCCACGCCGATCCCGATCGCGGAGGCCGCTCCGACTGTTTTGAACACTCCCATTTGGGCGAAACTTATGAGCAGAAAAGTGATTCCGACGGTGGCCGCGGATGCGCCGATTACTTTTCCGATCGAAATCATTGCGCGCTTGATCGCCTTATCGAAATCCGCGCCCGACCGCAAATAGTCGTGATAGCGGCTGATCAGAAAGACCGCGTAATCGGTTCCGGCGCCGGCCATTATGGCGCTCAGAAATACGATGGACTGATTCGAGACGCCAGAGCCGGTCAGCTGCGAGTAGCCTGCCACCACCGCCTGCGCGATCACCAGGGATATCCCGACCGTCAGCAACGGCAGCAGCATGGTGACCGCGCTGCGGTAAATCACCAGCAGGACGATGAGCACCAGAACGGCGATCGCCAGCTCAATCGGGAGTCGATCCTGATCGCCCGCGACCGTGAGGTCGGCGACGGTAGCAGCGGGACCGGTGACGTTTGCCGTCAGGGAAGTTCCGGTCACGTTGTGCTTGACGATGTCGCTGATCCGGTTGAAAGCCTCGTACGACGCTGGCGTGCCCAGCTCGCCCGCAACACCGATCGGCACCACCCACGCTTTGTGATCCTTGCTGGTCACGACGGAACGCAGGGGCGGCGTGCTGAGAAAATCCTGCACCATCAGGACATCTCGCGTGTCCTGGTGCAGCGCGTCCACGAGTTTGCGGTAGGTGGCTTCGTCGGCGGGGTTGAGGCCCTTGTCGTTGGTCAGGACCACCAGCATGAGGTCTTCTGACCCCGATTCGTGAAACGCCTCGGTCATCTTTCGGGCGGTGACGCTCGACGGTGCATCGCTGGGCAAGATGGCCAGTGGATGCTTCTGAGCCATCTCGCCCAGCGAGGGCAGTGTCAGTGGCAGCGCGACGGCAATCGCGACCCAGAGCCCGATTACTGCCCATGGCCACCGCACCACGAAATCGGCTAGCCGTCGCATATCGCCCTCGCCCTTGGTCGGCGCATTGGGGTGCGCCCGCCGGCGACGCTCGCCGACGCGCTATCAACCGCATCGGCGTACTCCACGCTACGCAACGCGTCCCCAATGTCCGCTACCAGCGACTCGTCCGCACACGGATTTCATCGCCGCCATGTAACGGCTGACTGATTTCTGTGCGACCGGGTTGTCGGGATGCATGATCGCCATGACCGTGCCCTCCCCGTACCGGAATATGTAAATGGTCAGCTGATATGAATACCGGCCGTCAGGATAAATGCCGATATTATTCGCAAGCCCCAGGTCGGCCGCGGCAAGAATCGCGTTGAGTGGGGCCGCGCCGCCATGAAAGAAGTTCGATACCGGAAAGTTTGGCCGTGGCCAGCTCAACCATGGCGCCAATTCCAACACGCGATAATAGGGCACCCTCGCCATGTCCAACGCCGAATCGAAGGAGGCCTGGGCTGCCCATGCCGCATCGCCGAAAGAGGCCGCGGCAATGGGCACCGTGATCGGAATCAACCCGGTGAACCAACCCTGAGTCATGAAATTGTCCGCGCCGGTGCGGGAATCTCTGGGCGTAAGCCCGTAATACGTAAGAGCTCCGGTGAATTCATGTTCCAGCAGGGCGAAGCAGGCGAACAGGCCGCCGACAAATCGCGCGCCGGCTGCGGTGCAGGCCGCCTCGAATCGCTCCGTCTGTGCGGCGTCCATCAGAAGTTCGGAGGCCATCTGACTGCTGCACGACTCCAACGGGTTACCCAGTGGCAGTGGGAATTCAGGGAAACCGCCATTGTTGTTCTCGGCGAATTCGATCCACCCGCGCACCTCGGGGGAATCTACGGTCAACGCCGACGTGGACTCGCGTTCGCGGGTACAGAAATCATCGAAGCTGCCGGCATCGGGAAGTACAAGGGCGTCACCGCCCCCACTCAACGCCGTATACATGCCGTTGGCCTCCATCATCGTGGTGCCGATCAACGTCGCGTCTCCGTGCACGTGATCCATGGCGGCAAAGAACGTGAAGTTGCTCTCACTTTGGATGACCCCGAAGGTGAAGCAGCCCCACTCCAGCGGACTCGGGATGGCCACGACATGAGCGTGTATCTCGTCGACCGTCATGTGGCCATGGGCGATCGGCGTGAATTCAATGTCAGCGGGATCGCTGATGGTGTGCCGGACGAACTCTGAGTCACCGGTGTGCTCGAACCAACTGCGGAACGTGTCATGCCGACGCAGGTATGCGTTGACGGCGTGGTTCATGGCGGCGACGTCGCAATTCCCAGGAAGTTCGCAGGTAGCGATGATTTGCCTGGAAAAGCTCAGCCCCGCGGCCGTCCGTTCGCAGTAGTTTCGCAGGTGCTGGCCCTGCATGTAGCTGACCGGTACGGGACTGACCGGCGCTTGTCGGGCCTTCTCGGTGGCCGCGGCCGTCGGGTGCCATGAGGTGACCGAACTTGGGGTTAGCGACCAATCATCGAGAGCGCCGACCGTGATCTTCCCGATGTGCAAAACGACTTCCCCCTTGGTTTGAAGGCTCCGATCCGCCCACCCCGGCGGCGCCACCAAGATAACCCTCCCGGCGATCGCCGCCGCAGGCATGCGCGAACCACCGTATACACTCGCGGACGGATCCGGCAGGCCGTTGTGGTGATCGAACGGCCGGACGGGGGACGAGGGGCGGCAGTCGCACTGGCTGTCGTTGCGTGCGCGGGCTCCGCAATTGCGGTGCCAGCCTTCAGAAGATGATTCTGAAAGCGCAACTGGGCCGCCCGAGGAGATCGATTCTTGATCGGCCAAGGCAGGGAGGACAAACGCATGGCATCCGCCGAAGATCTGAGGGAGCCGGCATCGGGTTTTGCGATAGTCGGTTACGCGGCGCGTTTTCCCGGAGCGGCGGATGCTGACGAGTTCTGGGATGTGCTGAGCCAGGGCCGGGATGCGATATCGGAGGTGCCGCAGGACCGGTGGGATGTCGACGAATTCTTCGATCCTGAACCGGGTGCGCCCGGCAAGGTCGTGACCCGGCGTGCGGGTTTCGTCGACGACGTGACCGGGTTCGACGCACCGTTCTTCGGCATGTCGACGCGCGAGGTCAGGTTGATGGACCCGCAGCATCGGATCTTGCTGGAGACGGCATGGCGCGCGGTGGAGCATTCGGGCACCGCACCAACGGCTCTGGCTAACACCAACACTGGTGTCTTCGTCGGTTTGGCCACCCATGACTACCTGGGAATGGCCTCTGACGAGCTGACTTACCCCGAGATCGAGGCCTACATGGCCATCGGGACATCGAATGCCGCGGCGGCGGGCCGGATCAGCTATCGATTGGGGCTGCAGGGTCCGTCGGTGGCCGTCGACACGGCGTGCAGTTCGTCGCTGGTGGCAATCCATCAGGCGTGCCAAGCGCTGCGGCTGGGCGAATGTGACCTCGCGCTGGCTGGTGGTGCGAATGTCCTGCTCACCCCAGCGACCATGATCACGTTCTCGAGCGCGCACATGCTCGCGCCCGACGGCCGGTGCAAGACATTCGACGCCGCTGCGGACGGCTATGTGCGCGGCGAGGGATGCGGCGTCATCGTGGTCAAGCGTCTCGAGGACGCGATTCGCGACGGCGACCGGATTCGGGCCGTGATCCGCGGCAGCGCGATCAATCAGGACGGTGCATCGGGTGGCTTGACGGTGCCGAACGGCGTTGCCCAGCAAAGGGTCATCGCGGACGCGCTGAAGCGCGCCGACCTCGAACCCCACGACGTCGGGTACCTGGAAGCGCATGGCACCGGGACATCGCTGGGCGACCCCATCGAGGCCCAGGCCGCGGGGGCGGTGCTCGGCACCGGACGCGAACCCAGCGAGCCGCTGCTGATGGGCTCGGTGAAAACGAACATCGGACACCTCGAAGCAGCCGCGGGTATCGCGGGCGTGATCAAAGTCATACTGTCGCTCGAGAACGAGCTACTGCCCCAGCACCTTCACTTTGAGAATCCGTCGCCTCATATTCCCTGGGATCGGCTTGCGGTACAGGTTGTCAAGGAGGCCACCGCCTGGGAACGCAACGGGCGGCGGCGTATTGCGGGAATCAGCTCGTTTGGGTTCGCCGGGACAAACGCACACGTCATTCTCGAAGAAGCCCCCGAGCAAGCCGAACAACCCGCCGCTGCGCCGGCTGCGGTAGGACAGCCCGGCGACCGACGGTTCAGCATTCTTCCGCTCTCGGCGCGGACGCCGGCCGCGTTGGTGCGGCTCGCAGACGAGTACCGCAGCTGGTTGAGCGCGCATCCGGAGGCCACCCTGGCCGACGTGTGCTTCACCGCCGGGTCGGGGCGAGCGCACTTGGCGCACCGCGCCGCGCTGGTGGTCAATTCGAGAGAATCCGCCATGGAGCTACTTGGCGCACTGGCGGACGATCGCCCGGCACCCGGCTTGTTTCGCGGAGAATCTCACGACACACCGAAGACGGCGTGGCTGTTCACCGGTCAAGGCAGCCAGTACCCCGGCATGGCCCGTGAGTTGTACGACACCGAGCCGGTGTTCGCCGAGACACTGAATCGTTGCGCAGCCGCGGTCGCTGCCATTCTCGAAAAGCCATTGTTGGATCTGATTTTCGATGCGGACAGCCCGGACTGCGAAGCGGCTCTGCGGCAGACCTCCTACGCGCAGCCAGCCTTGTTCGCGGTGGAGATGGGCCTGGCCCGCCTCTGGCAGTCGTGGGGCTTCGAGCCTGACGTGGTGTTGGGTCACAGTGTCGGCCAGTATTCGGCGGCCTGCGTAGCGGGCGTGTTCGGTCTCGAGGACGGCGCACTGCTGATCGCCGAACGCGGTCGTCTCTTCGGTAACCTGCCTGCAGGTGGGCGGATGGCCGCGGTGTTCACCGCCGCCGAGCGAGTTGAGCGCCTGGCCGACGAGTTCCCGAGCCTGTCGGTCGCCGCCTACAACGGCGCCAACACCGTATTGTCCGGGCCCGCAGGGGATCTGGAGAAGGCGATAGCTGGACTGACCGCCGACGGTGTCCGGTGCGAGTGGCTGGACACCAGCCACGCGTTCCACTCGGCCTTGCTGGATCCGATTCTGGACGAATTCGAGTCATATGCGGAACGATTCAATTTCCGTACACCACAACGAATTTTGGTGGACAACCGTACCGGCGCCGCGCTCGGCCGGAGCGTGAAGCTGGATGGCGCCTATTGGCGCCGTCACGCGCGTCAACCGGTTGAGTTTGCCAAGAGCGTGCAAACTCTTGCCGATCTGAATTGCAAGGTGTTGCTCGAGATCGGCCCACGGCCGGTGCTCACTGCCGCGGCCCTTAGCGCCTGGCCTGACCCCGCCACCGCGCCGCGGGCGATAACGTCGCTGCGCCGAAACACCGCCGACCACCGGCAGATCACCGAAGCCGTAGCCGACGCATATGTCTTGGGCCACCTACCCGAGTTCGCCGCCCTCCGGCACGCGCACGCGCGCAAACTCGACCTGCCCACCTATCCGTTCGAGCGCCGTCAGTACTGGTTCCGAGACAATCAGGATCCCGCCAACCAGCAGCAGCAACTTGGCGGCCCACGTACCGAAGCCGTCCGCCTTCTCGAGGACGGTCGGATCGAGGAGCTCGCGGCCCTGCTCGACGGCGTGAGCGGCGATCATCAAACCCTGCGGGTGCTGACCAAGCTTGCGGCACAACACAACCGGCAACGGACGACCCAGTCGATCACGGACGACCGCTACGAAGTCTGCTGGGAGAAAGCCCCCACTGGGCGCACCAGTGGGGAAGTCGCCGAGGCAGATGCGTGGATCCTCATCGGTGAGGATTCGCCGGCGGTTCGGCCGTTGGCCGACGCGCTCACCACACGTGGACAGCAGCACCGGTTCATCGGGTTACCGGCGTCCGACGGCGACGAGGAACAGCTCGCGGATGCGTTGCGCACCGCGGCAGCAGAGCATTCGTCGCTACGTATCGTGCACGTCGCGGCGGTCGACTCCGAGTCGGCGCCGTCAATGCAGTCGCTGTTGCGGATGCAACACCAAATCATGGGCGGAACGCGGCGGCTCTTCCGCGCGGCGGTCAGCGCCGGCGTGCGCGCCCCCATCTGGCTGGTAACCCGTGGCGCACAGCGAGTCACCGACGTGGACTCGGTGGCGCCGGATCAGAGCTCCTTGTGGGGCTTCGGACGCGCCGCGTCGCTGGAGCATCCGCAGCTGTGGGGTGGACTGGCAGATCTGGCGGAGGGCACGGCCGAAGAGTGGGCCGCGCTCATCGGTCGAATCACGACTTCGCACGAGTCGGCCTCGCGCGAAGACCAAATGGCGCTGCGTGATCAATCGGTCTATGTGCCCAGACTGATTCGACGGGCCGGGCAGCCGACCGGTACGCCGCTGGAACTGCGCAGCGACGCAACGTATCTGGTCACCGGCGGGCTGGGTTCGATCGGACTCGAGATCGCCGGATGCCTGGCCGCGCACGGCGCTGGCAATCTGGTCCTGACCAGTCGGCGTGCACCCGGCGAAGCCGTAAAGCAGCGCATCGACGCACTGGCCGCACTGCATGGCTGCGACATCCGAATCGTCACTGCCGATGTCGCCGACGCACACGCCGTCGCGCGCCTGTTGGCCAGCGTGCAGGCCGAGCTGCCGCCGTTGGCCGGGATTGTCCACGCAGCGGGCGAGATCGGCACCACTGCACTGAGCAACCTGGACTTCGAATCTCATGAAGCCGAAGTAGACCGCGTCTTCGCGGGGAAGGTTTGGGGTGCTTGGCATTTGAGTGAGGCTGCCGCCGATCTGAAGCTCGACTTCTTCATCAGCACCTCCTCGATCGCCTCGATATGGGGCGGCTTCGGTCAAACCGCCTACGCTTCAGCCAACGCTTTCCTGGACGGGCTGGCCTGGCGTCTGCGCGAGCGCGGGGTCTCCGGGACCAGCGTCAACTTCGGTCCCTGGTCGGCGGGGATGGCCGACGCTCAGGCGCGTGCGCGACTCGAGCAGCGCGGGATCCGGACGTTGTCGCCTGCCGACGCGCTAGCGGGGCTGGCCGACGTGGCGATGTCGTCGTCAGCGCAGGGTGTCGTCGCCCGGATCGACTGGGACCGCTTCCTGCCGCTCTACGAGCAGGCCGGCCGGCGGGCATTCCTGACGGAGTTGGAGCGCGAGGTGCCCGACGCGGTGCCGGTCATGACGCCGTCCGGGAAAACCCAGCTGGTCGAGCGACTCACGAACGCCCCACTGCAGCAGCGTAAGAAGCTGCTGACGGATCACCTGCGTGACGCCGTAGCAGAGGTGACGCGGGTCGATGTCACGGAAATCCGCGAGGATGCGGGGTTCTTCGACCTCGGCATGGACTCGCTGATGGCCGTCGAGCTGCGGCGCCGCATCGAACACGGCGTGGGCCGCGAGATTCCCATCACCTTGGTGATGGATCACCCCCGTCTGTCCGACGTGGCCGACTACCTGCTTGGCGAGGTGCTCGAGCTCAGCGAGCAGGCATCCACGTCTCGGCCGGCACCGGTGATCACGACGCGTACCGACGAACCGATCGCGATCGTCGCGGTGTCGTGCCGTTTCCCCGGTGCGCCCGACCCAGAAGCATTCTGGGAGGTGCTCTCCGGCGGCGTCGATGCGATCCGGGAGGTTCCGGAGGACCGATTCGACATCGACGAATTCTATGACCCGGACCCTGATGCCCCGGGCAAGACCTACACGCGCTACGGCGGATTCATCGACGAAATCGACGGGTTCGACCCCGAATTCTTCGGCATCTCTCCGCGCGAGGCGGTGTGGATCGAGCCGCAGCAGCGACTGATGCTCGAAACGGTTTGGGAGGGACTGGAACGCGCCGGTTACTCGCCAGCTGCGCTGCGCGGCAGCCGAACCGGCGTCTTCGCGGGGGTGGCCGCCAACGAGTATGCGCATCTGCTGTCCGCCGAACCGATCGACAAGATCGAGCCATACTTCATCACCGGCAATGCGCTCAATGCCATTTCCGGTCGGGTTGCCTTTGCGCTGGGGCTCGAAGGCCCGGCAGTGGCCGTCGACACCGCATGCAGTTCGGCGTTGGTGGCGGTCCATCAGGCCTGCCAGGCGTTGCACTCCGGTGACTGCGACTTAGCGCTGGCCGGCGGCGTGAACGTTTTGCTGAGTCCGGTAACCGTCGTTGCGGCATCTCGCGCCAGGATGCTTTCTCCTGTGGGGCGATGCAAGACCTTCGACGCCTCTGCCGACGGCTACGTGCGCAGTGAAGGCTGCGGAATCCTGGTGCTCAAGCGACTCAGCGACGCGCAGCGTGATGGCGACCGGGTCTGCGCGGTCATTCCCGGCAGCGCGGTGAACCAGGATGGCGCTTCCAGTGGGCTGACCGTCCCCAACGGTGGTGCCCAGCAACGGCTTATCGGGACGGCACTGGCCCGCGCCGGTTTGGCGGGCGGCGACGTCGACTACCTCGAGGCACATGGGACGGGTACTCCGCTGGGTGACCCGATCGAGGTCCAGGCGGCCGCAGCCGCTTATGGCGGTTCGCGTGACGCGACCCGGCCCCTGCTGATGGGCTCAGTGAAGACCAACATCGGTCACACCGAATCAGCCTCTGGGGCAGCGGGTCTGATCAAGGTTGTGTTGTCACTGCAGCACGAGGTGTTGCCGCAAAGCCTGCACTTCGACAACCCGTCGCCGCACATCCCGTGGGACTCGCTTCCGGTGCGCGTGGTTGACAAAGCGACGCCCTGGCAGGCCAACGGCAGGCCGCGGCGTGCAGGCGTGAGTTCCTTCGGTTTCACCGGAACGAACGCGCACGTGCTGATCGAGGAGGCGCCGGCAGAATCGCCGCGCGCCGACGAGCACGTCACCTCCGACGTCGCGACGGAGTCGGCCGCCGAAGCCCGGCCTGAACAGGTAAGCGTGCTAACGCTTTCCGCGCGGTCACCCGAAGCGCTGGTGGCGTTGGCGCAGCGGTATGAGACCTGGTTGGGCGCCCACCCAGATGCGGACCTGGCCGACGTATGCGTCACCGCCGGAACGGGACGTTCGCATTTCGAGCATCGCGCCGCGCTGGTCGTGGACTCGGTCGAAAGCGCGCGCCAGGGACTGGCCGAGCTGGCCGAGAATCGCCTGCGGCCAGGTGTGGTGCGTGGCGAGCACGCCCACCACCCGACGACGGCTTGGCTGTTCACCGGCCAGGGTAGCCAGTATCCGGGGATGGCACGTGAATTGTTCGACACCGAACCGGTTTTCGCCGAAACCGTGACGCGTTGCGCTGAGGCGGTCGATGACATGCTGTCACGTCCGCTGCTGGAGGTGCTGTTCGCCACCGATCGTGAAACCGATGGAGATGTCGGAAAGGTGTTGCGGCACACGTCATTTGCACAGCCAGCGTTATTCGCTATCGAGATGGGTCTAGCCCGGCTGTGGCAGTCGTGGGGCATCCAGCCCGATGTGGTGCTGGGGCACAGTGTCGGCCAGTACGCGGCGGCATGCGTCGCCGGAGTCTTCAGCCTCGAGGACGGCGCACGGCTGATGGCCGAGCGCGGCCGGATGTTCGGCAGCCTGCCCGAAGGCGGGCGAATGGTGGCGGTGTTCACCGACGCTAAGCACGTCGAGGAGATCGCTGGTGAATTTCCGCGAGTGTCAGTCGGTGCCTACAACGGACCCAACACCGTGCTCTCGGGTCCGGGTGAGGATCTAGAACAGATAGTCACCAAGTTCACCGACGAGGGGATTCGCTGCACCTGGCTGGAGACGAGCCATGCCTTCCACTCGGAACTGCTGGATCCGGTGCTCGATGAATTCGAATCGTACGCAGCGCAGTTGGAGTTCGCGGCGCCGACGTTACCGTTGGTATGCAACCGCACCGGCGCCGTGCTCACGGCGCAGACGCCGCTCGACGCGGGTTATTGGCGGCGGCATTCCCGCCAGCCGGTGCAGTTCGCCGAGAGTGTGCGCACCGTGGCGGCACTGGGATGCTCGGTAGTGATGGAGATCGGCCCGCAACCGGTGTTGACCGGCGCGGCGGTCCAGGTCTGGCCGGAGCACCTGGCCGCGCCGCGCGCGATCATCTCGCTACGCAAGGGTGTTGGCGACCGGCGTCAGATCGCCGATGCCCTCGCCGCGGCCTACGTTGGTGGCCACCGACCCGATTTCGCCGCACAGCATCGTGCGCCCGGCCGCCGACTCGAATTGCCCACCTATCCGTTCCAGCGCCGCCGCTTCTGGCCGAAGACGTCCGGCATCACCGTCGACGGCCCCGCGGTGTCCGGAATCCTAGGTAGCGCAAAAGACCTCGCCTCCGGCGACTCCGTCTACACCAGCAGATTGTCCGTCAAATCCCAGCCATGGCTCTGCGACCACGTCATCTACGGAACCGTCGTCGTCCCCGGGGCGACATATGCGGCGATGGCGTTGGCCGCGGCCGGTACGCCGGCGCGGGTGAAAGATGTCTTCTTCTACGAGCCGATCATCTTGCCCGAGAAGGCTTCCCGCGAGGTGCAGCTGACATTGCATCCGCTGGACGGTGACGGGGAGTCGAGCTTCCAGGTGCACAGCCGCCCGTACGGCGACCGCGGCGCCGAATGGTCGTTGAATGCCGAGGGCACGGTCGTCGCCGGAATCGATGACGAGTCGGTGTCCGACGACGACCCGGTCGACGAAGCGGTCGAGCGGCTGAACCGGATGCGTCCGCAGGAGTTGTTCGAGACCTTCGCCGACTTGGAGCTGGCCTGGGGGCCGACCTGGTCGGGCTCCCTGAAGTCGTTGTGGCTCGGCGAGGGTGAGGCGATCGGCGACATCCTCGTCGGTGAGGAGCTCGCAGAACAGCTCGGAAGCGAGCCGATGCACCCGGTGCTGATGGACCTGTGCACCGGCGTCGCCTTCCCGGCCTTCCCGGCCCTCCTCGCGGCCGAACAAGGCGTCAATGATCTATTCCTGCCGTTGCGGTACGGCCAGGTGACGCTGCGGGAGAAGATGCCACGGCGGTTCTATTGCCGGGCGCGTTGGCACAGCAGCGAACTCAACAGCGAAACCCAGGTGTTCGACCTCGATTTCATCGACCGGGATGGCCGCCAGCTCGGGGGAATTCGCGAGTTCACGGTCAAACGTGCACCCCGCGAGGCGTTGCTACGCGGCCTCGGCGGCGACGCCACCCGGTTGCTCTACACCCTTGGCTGGCACGAGGTGCCGCCACCGGCTGACAGCCCCGAAGCCGTCGCGGGGACCTGGCTGATCGCCGGGTTCGATGAGCTGGCCGCCACCGTGCCGGGCTGCATCCCGTTCGATCGGGCAGCCGATTCGGAGCCGTTGGGGCAGCTGCTGGCTCAGGCTCACGGGCGTGGGCTGCCATTCTCGGGCGTTGTGTGGCGCAGCTGCGCCCCCAGCGCTGGGGAGTCGAGCGCAGACATCGCCGCGAGGGTCGAGACCGAGATCGCCAACCTGCTCAGCGCAGTGCACACTGTGCAACGCGGTGAGGTGAAATTGCCTGGCGGGCTGTGGATCGTCACCGAGCGGGCGGTGGCCACCGAATCCGGCGAGCAGGTCGATCCGGGGCAAGCGGCGATGTGGGGGTTCGGGCGCACCACGATCAACGAGGAACCGGCGTTGCACTGCAGACTGGTGGACTGCGACGGATCGCCGGAGGCGGTACAGGCGCTGGCCAGCCTGTTGGCCACACCCGTCGACGAACCGGAAATTGCTCTGCGACAAGGGAAGCTGCTGGCCTCACGGCTGTTGCCGTGGGCGCGTAGCGGTCATCTCACCGTGCCACGCGCAGGCGATTACGTGCTGGCGCCCACCGAGCGCGGCGCGATCGACAACCTGCGGTTGAGTGAGGCGGAGGTGTCGCCGCCGGACGTGGGCTACGTGCAGGTCCGGGTTGAAGCAGCAGGCCTCAACTTCCGGGATGTGCTCAACGTCCTCGGCCTTTACCCGGGCGACCCCGGGCCGATCGGCGGCGACTTCGCCGGTGTCGTCACCCAATTGGGCAGTGGTGTATCTGGACTCGAGGTCGGACAGCGCGTCTACGGCTTCATGCAGGGCGCATTCTCCAGCCGGTTCAACGTGCCTGCCCAGCTGGTGGCGCCGATTCCATCGCGGGTGAGTGCGGTCGAGGCGGCGACAATCCCCGCCGCGGCGCTGACGGTGCGGCTCGCGTTCGACTGGGCGCAGCTGCGGCCCGGTGAGCGGGTGCTCATCCATGCCGCCAGTGGTGGTGTCGGACTGGCCGCGATCCAGATGGCTCAGCAGTGCGGTGCCACGGTCTTCGCCACCGCCAGCACCTTCAAACGTGCAACGCTGCGGAACTTGGGCGTGAAGTACGTCTACGATTCGCGCACTACGGATTTCGCCGACCAGATACTGTCCGACACCAATGGCGCCGGCGTCGACGTCGTGCTCAATAGCCTGACCAGTGAGGGATTCCTCGAAGCGACCGTGCGGGCCACCGCCCGCAATGGCCGGTTCGCCGAGATCGCCAAGCGTGACATCTGGACACCAGAGCAGATGGCGCAGGCACGGCCCGACATCGCGTACGAGATCGTGGCGCTGGACACAGTGACCTTCCAAGAGCCCGAACGTATTCGGGGTTTGCTGACTGAGGTGTCGGCGGGACTGGACGCAGGGGAGTGGGCGCCACTTCCCGCCGAGATCTATCCGTTGACCGAGGCCAGGGCCGCGTTCCGCCGCATGCAGCAAGCGCGCCACATCGGAAAGATCGTGGTGCAGATACCGAGTCCGTTGCAGCCGCAAGCCGATCGGAGCTATCTGATCACCGGCGGGCTCGGTGCGATCGGCCTGCACACGGCGTCGTATCTGGCACAACTCGGTGCCGGTGACATCGTCTTGACCAGCCGGCGTGCGCCCGATGCGGACGCGCAACGGTCGATCGAGGAGATCACCGAGCGCTACAAGTGCCGGATCCACGTTTTCGCCGCCGATGTCGGCGACGAGGATGCGGTTGCGAATCTGTTGGCGCGGATCCGCGCGGAGTTGCCGCCGCTGGCCGGAGTGGCGCATTTGGCCGGGGTGCTCGACGATGCGTTGCTGTCTGCGCAGACCCTGGAGCGATTCCGAACAACCTTGGTTCCCAAGGCATTTGGTGCCTGCCACTTGGACAAGTTGACCAAGGACGACGACCTGGACTTCTTCATCGTTTCCTCCTCGGTGTCCAGCTTGTTCGGGTCGCCCGGTCAGTCCAACTACGCGACTGCCAATGCGTTGCTCGACGGTCTGGTCGCGCAGAGACGGGCGCAGGGCTTGCCTGCCACCGGTGTGAACTTCGGTCCCTGGGCCCAAGGCGGCATGGCCTCTTCGGACGCCGCGACCGCCAACATCAGTGCGCAGGGCCTGATTCCGCTGGAACCCTCGGCGGCGCTGAGTGCGCTGGCCGAGATCGTCGCCAACGGAACCGGCCAGGCAACCGTCATCAAAGCCAACTGGCAACGTGCCGCAAAGGTGCTGGGCAGTTCGCGTCCCCCGATTCTCGACCTGGTGTTGCCCAGTGCCGCCGGCGAGGTGACCGGTGACAGCGAGTTGCTCAAGCAGCTGATGGAGATACCGGTGCCGCAGCGCGCCGGTTTCGTGACCGAGTTCCTTCAGCGCGAGGTGCAGAACTTCCTGCGACTCGCGCAACCGCCGGCCGCAACCAGCCGGTTCCTGGATCTGGGCACGGATTCATTGATGGCGATCGAACTACGCAACCGGCTGCACAGTCAGTTCGGCGGCAAGTTCACCATCAACGCGACCGCGGTCTTCGACTACCCGACTATCGGAGGGCTCGCCGAATATCTGGTAGATCAACTGCCCGACGCGGAATCGACGCAAGAGGAAGCGGAATCGGTTGCAGCGCCGGAGGATGCGGAATCGGTTGCAGCGCCGGAGGGGCTGGATTCGGTTGCAGCGTCAGAGTCGAGTTGATGCAGCAGGATACTCGCCTGCTGCGTCGGCTCGATGCCGCGTTTGCCACCGATGTCCCGGCCGCGGCCGGGCTGGTGTTCTAACTAGAGCCGGGCCAGGTCGTAGTCGCCGAGGTGGTCGATCAGGTTGTGCAGGTGCTCGCTCGAGGTGCCCAGGGTGTGCTCGATCGCGGTGAGCCGGGCCGCGTAGTGGCTGACCGGATACTCCGCGGTCACACCGATTCCGCCGTGCATCTGGATCGACTCCTGCGCGATGTGCCGGCCCGAGCGGCCGACCTGCACCTTGGCGCGTGACGCGATCAGCGGGTCGAGGTTGCCGTCGGCGATCGACATCGCGGCATAGAAGCTCATGCTGCGCGCCAGTTCCAGCGACACGTACATGTCGGCCGCCCGCTGGGTGAGCGCCTGGAAGGTGTTGAGCGTGACGCCGAACTGCTTGCGAGTCTTGAGGTAGTCGGTGGTCAGGCGTAGCGCCTCCTCCATCACCCCGATGGCTTCGGCGCACAACCCCGACTGGATGCGGACGATGGCGCCGCTGATCGCCCGCGACGCGTCGACCGCTTCGCCCACCGGCTCGGCGGGTGCGTTGTCCAAGTCCACTTGCGCGCCGCGTTGTCCGTCGAAGGTCCGATAAGGATGCCTCGTGACCGCGCCCGCATCGACCAGGAACAGGCCGGTGCCACCGCCCGGCAAGGCGGCGCTGACCACCAACGTGTCGGCGCAGTCTCCGGCGAGCACCGGGTTCTTGCGCCCGGTCAACGTCCACGAATCACCTTGTCGCGCAGCCGCAGTAGTGACTGTCGTGGTCGGCTTTCGATGGCCCGGCTCCAGATGGGCGAACGCCAGTAGCCGTTGGCCGGCCGCGACGTCGTCCAGCTGTTCTTTCTGCGTGTCGGTGCCCAGCTCCGCGATCAGCGCACCCGGAGCAAGCGCCGCATGCAGGATCGGTTCGGGAGCCAGCCGGCGCCCGGCCTCGGTCAGCACGACCATGATCTCGAGCTGGCCCGCCTCGTCCGTGTCGAAGCCCAGGCCCAGGATCCCGGTGTCGGCGAGCTGACTCCAAACCTCGCGGCTCCAACCGAGGTCGGAGCCGATGACCTTGATGCGGCTTTCCGGGTCATAGGTGCGCGACAACAGGTCGCGGGTCGTGTCGCGCAGCAGACCCTGCTCGTCGGTCAGTTGAAAGTCCATGGCTGCCTCACAATCCCAGAATGGTGGACGCGATGATGTTGCGCTGCACCTCGCTGCTGCCGCCGTAGATCGACGTCTTGCGGTAGTTGAGGTAGTGCGGCGCACTGTGTTGTGCCCAGTCCGGAGACGCAATCCCTTTTGCGTCCGCGGGCAGCGCGTCCGGGCCTGCCACCTCGACGAGTAGCTCGGTGGCTATCTGCTGCAGCTGGCTGCCGCGCAGCTTGAGCACCGACGATGCCGGGTTGGGTTGCCCGTCAGCGGAGTCCGTTACCACCCGCGACTGCGTGAGTTCCAGTGCCAGCAGCTCGTTTTCGGCCTCCGCCAGCCGGGCCGCGAACAGAGGGTCGTCGAGCACGCCGGTTTGCGCCGCAACCTTCTTCACCTCGGCGAGGCGCACTTTGGTGCGGCCCACCCCGGCGATGCCACTGCGTTCGTTGCCCAGCAGGAACTTCGCGTACGTCCAGCCTTGGTTCTCTTCTCCGACAAGCTGGTTGGCGGGTACCCGAACGTCTTCGAAAAAGACCTCGTTGACCTCGTGGCCGCCGTCGATCGTCTGGATGGGCCGCAGCGTGATGCCCGGCGTCTTCATGTCGAACAGCAGAAACGAGATGCCGGCTTGCCGCTTGGGAGCCTGCGGGTCGGTGCGCACCAGGCAGAAGATCCAGTCTGCGTACTGGCCGAGCGTGGTCCAGGTCTTCTGGCCGTTGACGACATAGCTGTCACCGTCGCGGACCGCGGTGGTGCGCAGCGATGCCAGGTCCGAACCGGCCTCGGGCTCGGAGAAGCCTTGGCACCACCAGATGTCGAGGCTGGCCGTCGGCGGCAGGAAACGTTGTTTGATCTCTTCGGAACCGAATTCGGCGATCACCGGGCCGACCATCTTGGTGTTGAAGTTCAGCGGCTCGGGGACGCACGCCAATTGCATCTCGTCGGCCCAGATCTGGTGCTGGGTGGGCGTCCAGTCCTTACCGCCCCACTCGACCGGCCAGCTTGGTACCGCCAGACCGTGCTCGTGCAGGATCTTGTGGCTGGTGACGATGTCGTCGTGGTTCGCCTCCGCCGAGCCCTGGCGCACCCGGTCGCGCATCTCCTGCGGAATCTTGGTGGTGTAGATGGTGCGGAGTTCGTCGCGGAACGCGGCTTCCTCCGGTGTGAGCGCGAGTTGCATGCAGACTCCTTTGGCTGGGGTTGAGCGCGGCGACCGCATTTGCGGCGGTGGGCGTCGGTGTCTGGTCGCGTGCTCCACGCTCCATCTTGACCCATCCCCTGCTGTGCTTGTGCACAGCCTCCGGTTAATCCACAGCAGCCGGGTGCGACGCGGTTGGTTGGGGTCGTCGTGGCGGTCGGTGCACCTACCGTCGGCGCATGCGAACAGAACTTCCCGCCGAGCGACTGCATCGACGGCTCGGTGCCGATCCGGATATCGATTCGCACGCCGAGGAGCCCGACTCGGAGCCGGATCGCAACGCTGCGGATGAGGATCAGAATTCGCTGCTGCCGCGCTGGCTTCCCGACGCCTCCGGCAGCGGGGGCTGGGTGGCCCGGCTGCGCACCGATCCGGGCCGTGCCGGTGCGATCGCGTTGGCGGTGGTGGCCGCGCTGGCCGTACTGATCACGATCTTCACTCTGATGCGCGACCGGCCCGCACCCGTGATGTCGGCAAAGCTGCCGCCGGTGGAGATGGCGGCCACGGCGCGCCCACGGCCCTCGGCAGGCCCGGGCGCTGGTCAGCCGGCTGGTCCGGACCGTCCGGTGGTGGTCAGCGTGGTGGGCCTGGTGCATAAGCCCGGCCTGGTCACGCTGACGCCCGGCGCGCGGATCGCCGACGCACTGCAGGCGGCCGGGGGTGCGATGGACGGCGCCGACACCATCGGGCTGAACATGGCGCGCCAGCTCGGCGACGGCGAGCAGATCGTGGTTGGGGTGGCGCCGGTCTCGGGGCAGCCGCCCGCGCTGGGCAGCTCCGTGACCACCGGCTCTACTCCGGGGCCCAAGACGCCGGCACCGGTGGGATCAGTCAAGGGACCCGTCCGACCGAAGGCGGGCGAGGCTGTCGACCTCAACACCGCGACCACCGAGCAGCTGGACGCCCTGCCCGGAGTCGGGCCGGTCACTGCCGAGGCGATCGTGGCGTGGCGGCAGGCCAACGGCAAGTTCACCAGCGTCGACCAGCTCGCCGATGTCGACGGCATCGGGCCGGCGCGGCTGGACAAGCTGCGCGCCCTGGTCCGTGTCTGACACGGCCGCGCCACCGGCTGTCCTGTCGGCGCTCGCCCACCTCGATATACGTCTGCTGCCCGCCGCACTCACCAGTTGGATCGTCACCGCGTCCGGCATTGTGTGGCCGGTCGGACAAATGTTGGCCTCGTGCTGCGTCGTGCTCCTCGCCGCCGGTGCGCTGACGTGCTATGCAGTGCGCCCGGGTGGCCATCAGTCGCGGCTTCCGACCATCGGCGCCGGGCTGGTGGCAGTCGGTGTGGTGGGCGCGGGATTCGGGTTCGCGATCGCGCTGCGAGCCGACGCGGTGGCGCGTCACCCGATCACCGCGGCGTTCGGGACGGTGGCCCCGGTGACGGTGACACCCAGCGAGAGTGCGCTGTCGCTGGGCTCCGGCCGGTTGGTGTTTCGCGCCACCCTGCAGCGGCTGCGTGACGACGAAATAGCGGGCCGGGTAACCGTTTTCGCGCGGGCATCGGACTTCGACGTGATGGTGGGCCGGCCGATGCGGTTTTCCGCGCGAATCAACCGCCCCACTCGCCACGACCTGACGGTCGCGGTGCTCAACGCGGCGGGCCGGCCCGTCATGGGCCGGGCGGGGGCGGTGCAGCGTGCCGCGCACGTGGTGCGCGGCCGGTTCGCCGCCACCGCGCACGAAGTGCTGCCCGCCCCGCAGGCCGCGCTGTTGCCGGCGCTGGTTCTCGGCGACACCTCGGCGGTGGCCGCCGACACCGGCCGCGAATTCCGCTCGGCCGGAATGACACACCTGATGGCCGTGTCGGGGGCCAACGTCACGATCGTGTGTGCGGCGGTGCTGTTCTCGGCCCGGCTGCTCGCCGGCATGGCGCTAGCGGCATTCGTGATCGTCGTGCAGCCGACGGCAAGTGTGTTGCGGGCGGCCGTGATGGGCGCCATTGCGCTAGCAGGAATGCTGACTTCGCGTCGGCGGCAAGCGATTCCGGCGCTGTCGGCTGCGGTGCTGATATTGCTCGCGGTCGCTCCGCAGCTGGCCGTCGACGCCGGCTTCGCGCTGTCGGTGTTGGCGACGGGCGGGCTGGTCGTCATCGCGCCGATCTGGTCACGGCGCCTGGTCGCCAAGGGTTGCCCGAAACCACTGGCCGATGGGCTCGCGGTGGCGTTGGCCGCTCAATTGGTGACTGCGCCACTGGTTGCCGGCATCTCGGGTCGGGTCAGCCTGGTGTCGGTGGCGGCGAATCTAGCCGCAGCGCCCGTGATCGCACCGATCACCGTGCTGGGCAGTGCGGCGGCCGTGATGTGCCTGCTGTGGCCGCCCGGTGCGCAGCTGCTGATGCGTTTCACCGGCCCGGAACTGTGGTGGGTGTCCAAGTCGGCGCACGTCGCGGCCGGTGTGCCCGCGGCAACCGTGCCCGTCCCGGACGGTCTGGCCGGCGTGTTGCTGGTCGGTTGTGCCACGGCGCTGCTGTTGGTGCTGGGCATGCTGCTGTGGCGCGGGTCCTGGTTTCGCGTCTCGATCCGCGCGGCCGCGGTGGTCGCGGTGGTGTGTGTGCTGGCCTGGTCGGCATCCGAGCTGCTGGATCCCAGAGCTGATTGGTCGGCCCAACGTGGCACCATCATGGGGTGACTGAGGCCTCCCCGTTGCACCTGGTCCTGGGAGACGAGGACCTGCTGGTCGAACGAGCTGTGGCGGACATCCTGCGAGCGGCGCGCAAGCGTGCCGGCACCGACGACGTCCCGGTGAATCGCATGCGGGCCGGCGACGTTGGCAGCTACGAGCTCGCCGAGCTGCTCAGCCCGTCGCTGTTCGCCGACGAACGCATCGTCGTACTGGAGGCCGCGGCCGAAGCGGGCAAGGATGCGGTCGCGATGATCGCGGCGGCTGCCGCCGACATGCCGCCGGCCACCGTGCTGGTGGTGGTGCACTCAGGCGGCGGGCGAGCCAAGGCGCTGGCCGACCAGCTGAAGTCGCTGGGCGCCGAGGTTCATCCCTGCGCGCGGATCACCAAGGTGAGCGAACGCACCGACTTCGTCCGCAAGGAATTTCGTGCGCTGCGGATCAGGGTCGACGAAGACACGGTGACCTCCCTGCTG
This sequence comes from Mycobacterium montefiorense, assembly GCF_025823255.1. Taxonomy (NCBI): domain Bacteria; kingdom Bacillati; phylum Actinomycetota; class Actinomycetes; order Mycobacteriales; family Mycobacteriaceae; genus Mycobacterium; species Mycobacterium montefiorense. The sequence continues at coordinate 104,381 of NZ_JACKVL010000002.1, forward strand.
GACGCCGTCGGCTCCGACGTGCGCGAGCTGGCTTCGGCCTGTTCACAGCTGGTGGCCGACACCGGCGGTGAGGTCGACGAGGCCGCGGTGCGCCGCTATCACAGCGGCAAAGCCGAGGTGAAGGGCTTCGATATCGCGGACAAAGCCGTGGCCGGCGACGTCGCGGGAGCGGCCGAGGCGCTGCGGTGGGCGATGATGCGCGGCGAGCCGCTGGTGGTGCTGGCCGACGCGCTGGCCGAAGCGATCCACACAATCGGACGAGTCGGTCCGCTCTCCGGAGACCCGTACCGTCTGGCCGGGCAGCTGGGGATGCCGCCGTGGCGGGTGCAAAAAGCTCAGAAGCAGGCCAGACGCTGGTCGCGGGGCAGCGTGGCGACCGCGATGAAAGTGGTGGCGGAACTCAACGCCAATGTGAAGGGGGCCGCCGCGGACGCCGACTACGCGCTGGAATCCGCGGTCAGAAAGGTGGCCGAGCTGGTCGCCGACCGGGGGCGATGACTTGGCCGGGGCTCAGATCTTGTTGAGGGACCGCGCCAGCGCCGACTTCTTGTTGGCGGCCTGGTTCTTGTGGATGACGCCTTTGGTGGCCGCCTTGTCCAGCTTGCGGTTGGTCGACACCAGCAACTCTGCGGCCTTGTCCTTGTCGCCGGCCTCAGCGGCCTCACGGAACGCGCGCACGGCAGTGCGCAGCGAGGACTTCACCGACTTGTTGCGCAGTCGGGCGCGCTCGTTGGTCTTGATCCGCTTCTGCTGCGACTTGATGTTGGCCACGCGAAATTTTCCTTCGTCGATTCGGTCTTTGCGGTCTGCGTTTCGGGGGGCGCCCCACACCCGATTGCGACTGCTCAGGTTAGCAGTCGGTTACGTTTTCTCCCAAAACGGGAACTCGTGGCCTGCCCTAACGTCAATTTAAGGCAGCATCCTAAAAGTGAGTTTTCCGAACCAGGTTGAAACGGCCAGGCGAGGGTCGCGCGGCGCTGCGCGGGCGCTTGCGCGTTCCGAGCGCATCTTCGGCGGATACAACACGTCGGACGTATATGCGCAGGCCTTCGATGAAATGTTCGACGCGCAGGGCAACGTCCGTGGCCTATATAAGGGTATTTACGCCGAGCTTGCGCCGTCGGACGCCTCCGACCTGCGGGCCCGCGCCGAAGCCCTGGCCCGTGCGTTCATCGACCAGGGCATCACGTTCTCCTTGTCCGGCCAGGAACGGCCGTTCCCGCTGGACCTGGTGCCGCGGGTGATCTCGGCGGCCGAATGGAACCGGCTCGAGCGGGGCATCGTTCAACGTGTCAAAGCCCTGGAGCTGTATCTCGATGACATCTACGGCGATCAGGAGATTCTGAACGACGGCGTCATCCCGCGTCGGCTGGTCACCTCCTGTGAGCACTTTCACCGTCAGGCCGTGGGCATCGTCCCGCCCAACGGCGTGCGCATCCACGTCGCCGGGATCGACCTGATCCGCGACGAGAAGGGCACCTGGCGGGTTCTCGAGGACAACCTGCGCTCGCCGTCGGGCGTGTCGTACGTCATGGAAAACCGGCGCACGATGGCGCGGGTCTTCCCGAACCTGTTCGCCACCCACCGGGTGCGCGCCGTCGACGACTACTCCTCGCACCTGCTGCGGGCGCTGCGCAATTCCGCGGCGACGAACGAGGCCGACCCGACCGTGGTGGTGCTGACCCCGGGCGTCTACAACTCGGCGTACTTCGAGCATTCGCTGCTCGCGCGTCAGATGGGCGTCGAACTGGTCGAGGGCCGTGACCTGTTCTGCCGCGACAACCAGGTGTACATGCGCACCACCGAAGGGGAGCGTCAGGTCGACGTCATCTACCGACGCATCGACGACGTCTTCCTCGACCCGCTGCAGTTTCGCGCCGACTCCGTGCTCGGGGTGGCCGGTCTGGTCAACGCCGCGCGCGCCGGCAACGTGGTGATCTCCAGTGCGATCGGCAACGGGGTCGGCGACGACAAGCTGGTCTACACCTACGTGCCGACCATGATCGAGTACTACCTGGGCGAGAAGCCGCTCCTGGCTAACGTGGATACCTTCCGGTGCTGGTTGGACGACGAGCGCGAGGAGGTGCTCGACCGGGTCGACGAATTGGTCATCAAGCCGGTCGAGGGATCCGGCGGCTACGGCATCGTGTTCGGTCCGGAGGCATCCGAGAAAGAACTGGCGACCGTTAGCAAGAAGATTCGCGACGACCCCCGGGCCTGGATCGCGCAGCCGATGATGGAGTTGTCGACCGTGCCGACCCAGATCGGCAACACACTGGCGCCTCGCTATGTCGACCTGCGGCCGTTCGCGGTCAACGACGGCGACGACGTGTGGGTGCTGCCGGGCGGTTTGAGCCGGGTGGCCTTGGTCGAGGGTTCGCGGGTGGTCAACTCCAGCCAGGGCGGTGGTTCCAAGGACACCTGGGTGCTGGCGCCACGCGCATCGGCCGCCGACCGTGAACTGGGCGCTGCCGAGGTGGTGCGGTCGTTGCCGGAATCGATGGCGGACCCCGAGGCCGACGACTCGCCGGGCCCGCCGCACCAACAGCCTTTGCAGGCCGAGCAAACGAAGAACGACAGACCCCTGAAGAAGCAGAAGCAAAAGCAGCAACAACAACAGCAGAGGACGGTCCGCTGATGTTGGCTCGAAACGCCGAGGCGCTGTACTGGATTGGCCGCTATGTCGAACGGGCCGATGACACCGCGCGCATTCTGGATGTGGCGCTGCACCAATTGCTCGAGGATTCCAGCGTGGACCCCGACCAGGCATCCCGGGTGCTGTTACGGGTGCTGGGCATCGAGCTCCCCGATCACAGTTTGGATGTTTGGTCATTGACCGACCTGGTGGCCTACAACACCGGCAACAAGGGCGGCTGCTCGATCGTCGACGCGATCACAGCGGCGCGCGAAAATGCCAAGTCGGCCCGCGAGGTGACGTCCATCGAAATCTGGGAATGCCTCAACACCACTTACAATGCCCTGCCCGAACGGGAACGTTCCGCCAAACGCCTTGGGCCACACGAGTTTCTGTCCTTCATCGAGGGCAGGGCCGCGATGTTCGCCGGCCTGGCCGACTCGACGCTGTCACGCGACGACGGATACCGGTTCATGTTGTTGGGCCGTGCGATCGAGCGCGTCGATATGACGGTGCGGCTCTTGCTATCCCGGGTGGGCGACAGCGCGTCCTCGCCTGCCTGGGTGACGCTGCTGCGTTCGGCGGGCGCTCACGACACCTATCTGCGCACCTATCGCGGGGTGCTGGATGCGGGCCGGGTGGTCGAGTTCATGATGCTCGATCGGCTGTTCCCTCGATCGGTTTTCTACTCACTGAAGCTCGCCGAGGAAAGCATCGACGAGTTGGTGCGTAACCCGACAAGCCGGGTGGGAGCCACCGTCGAAGCACAGCGACTGCTGGGCCAGGCTCGCAGCGAACTGGAATTCCTGCCGCCGGGGGTATTGCTCGACACGCTGGAGACCCGGTTGGCGGGCTTGCAGACGACCTGCCGAGATGTTGGAGATGCGTTGTCGCAGCAGTACTTCCATGTCACACCGTGGGTGGCCTGGTCGGATGCGGGTCACGGTATCGGTTTGGTTACTCGGAATGGGGACGCCTGATGTGGCGGCTGCGGGTAGTGCACACAACCGGGTTTGCCTACCAATCCGCGGTGACCGCCTCCTACAACGAGGCCCGGCTGACGCCGAGTTCCGACACCCGGCAAAACGTCATCCTCAACCGTGTCGAGACCATTCCGGCAACCCGGTCCTACCGGTACATCGACTATTGGGGCACCGCCGTCACGGCGTTCGACTTGCACGCGCCGCACAGCGATCTGACGGTGACGTCCTCTTCGGTCGTCGAGACCGAGCAGCCCGAACCGCCCGCGAAGGACGTCACCTGGAGCGACCTGCAGTCCGCGGCGGTGATCGATCGGTTCGACGAATTGCTGCAGCCCACCGAGTACGCCCCGGCGGGCAGGCGGCTGAGGTCGGTCGGCAGGAAGGTCGCCAAAAGCTATGAGCCGCAAGAAGCCGTGATCGCCGCGGCCAACTGGGCGCACGGCGAGCTGGAGTACCTGCCGGGGACGACCGGGGTGAATTCGTCCGGGCTGGACGCCCTGAAGGTGGGCAAGGGTGCCTGTCAGGATTTTGTGCACCTGTCGCTGATGCTGTTGCGCGACATGGGTATTCCGGCCCGATACGTTTCGGGCTACCTACATCCGGTGCGCGACGCCGTCGTCGGGGAGACGGTGGAAGGCCGAAGTCACGCGTGGATTCAGGCCTGGACGGGTGGATGGTGGAATTACGACCCCACCAACGACACCGAGATCACCGAGCAATACGTCAGCGTGGGCGTCGGCCGCGACTACGCCGACGTATCCCCGCTGAAGGGCATTTACTCGGGACAGGGCGCGACCGATCTCGACGTGGTTGTGGAGGTCACCCGACTGGCCTAGCGGCACCGGGCGGCGGCCGAAAGGCTATGGCTGCGGCTGGACTTCGACCCGGTGCAGGTCGTCGCCGAGCTCGATGCGCCCACCGAATTCGGCGGCGGCCAGTGTCCGCCATTGCTCTTCTTGCCCCGGCACCAGCGCCGGCACATAGTGCGTCATGACGAACGTGCCAACCCCCGCGCGGGCCGCGGTTGCCGCGGCTTCTTCGACCGACGAGTGGTAGTCGCAGATGTCCTGCAGCCGCTGCTGGGGAATCTGCGTGACGATGTCCTTGCGAATCACGGTGTGCACCAGGGCATCGGCGCCGGCGGCCAGGTCGTCCAGCCCCTTGCAGGGCACCGTGTCCCCGGCCAGCACCACCGAGGTCCCGTCGAAGTCGATCCGGAACCCGATGGTCGGTGCCACCGGCCGGTGGTCGGTGGGCGCCACCCGAATCGAGACGCCGTCGCTGTCCCATACCGGACCGTCGGTGTATTCGTGAACCTCGATCGGTGGTGGCGTGTTCAGATCGTCGTGATGGGCTATCCGGTAGCTGATGTCGTGGCCGAACGCCTTCAGCGTGGCCTCGACCGTCTCAGCGGTGCCCGGCGGCCCGATGATTGCGAACGGCGCGGGATCGGGCGTGAACGTGGTGATCCAGCGCGTGATGATCAGGTCACCGAGATCGCCGATATGGTCGCTGTGCAAATGCGTGAGCAGCAGGGCTGACAACCCGGCGGCGCCTACGCCGACGGCCGCCGCGCGCTGCAGGACGCCACGCCCGCAGTCCACCAGGAACACCTGGCCGCCGGCCCGCACCAGCGTCGCTGGTCCCGCGCGGTTCGGATCGGGGATGGGACTGCCGGTTCCCAGCAAGGTGATCTCGATCATGGCCCTAATCCTTCAAGACGCGTCGGCGCGTTGTGGCCCATTCGGCTGATCCGTGCGATCGGCCGTTGTCAGCCTCGCTTTTCACCCGCCGACCCGTGGTATCTGTTGGCGATCGGTTGCCGGTTTCCGCGTTGCCTTTCCCGCCGCGCGAGTTAGCCGTAGCCTGGTGTGAAGCAAATCACAACCAGCTGGAGGCTTGATGCGGATAGCGGACGTTTTGCGCAACAAAGGTGCGGCGGTGACGACGATCAACCCCGAGGCCACGGTCCGGGAACTGCTCGCCGGCCTCGCCGAGCAAAACATCGGCGCCATGGTGGTGGTCGGCGACGAGGGAGTGGTCGGCATCGTGTCCGAGCGCGACGTCGTGCGCCAAATGCACGCGCATGGCCCCAGTGTGCTCACCCGCCCGATCTCCAAGATCATGACCGCGGCGGTTGCCACCTGCACGAAGTCCGACACCGTCGACGCCATCAGTGTGCTGATGACCAAGAACCGGGTGCGCCACGTGCCGGTGCTCGACGGCAAAAAGCTGATCGGCATCGTCAGCATTGGTGACGTGGTCAAGACGCGAATGGAAGAGCTCGAGGCCGAACAGCAGCAGCTGCAGTCCTACATCACCCAAGGCTGATCCGCCTTCGCGCCGCCCGGCGATGGACTGACTAGCGCCAGGCGTACTCGGTGCGCAGGCGTGCGGCCACCACGTCGAAGATCTCGCGTTCCAGGATCGCGCCCTCGCGACGGATGCCCTCCTCCGGCACGTCGAGCACCCGGTCCAGGCGCACCCAGCTCTCCCGGCCCTCGTAATCCCAGTCACCGGCGCCAATCCCGACCCAGTCCGCATCGCCGGCGTAATGCTCCTTGCTGGACAACATGAGCCCGAGCAGCACGCTGTGATCGCGGCCCACGACGAGCACCGGGCGGTCCTTGCCGCGGGTGGGATCGTCCTCATAGACCACCCACGTCCAGACGATCTCCCCGGGATCGGCCCTCCCGTCCAGGTCCGGCGCGTAAACCACCCTGCGGGCCCGCTGCGCGGTGGGGAAGCTGGCGTTGGTCACCGGCCGGCCCTCGGTGATCGACGCCGACTGCGCCTCGTCGCCGGAGCCCCTGGCGTTCGCGGTGGTTTTCACGACTTGCTCGATTTCGCGCATCACGGCCTGCGCGGTCTGCACGCTCTGGATGAATCGCGGAACCCCGTAGACGACCACGTTCTGGGCAAACCGCTGGAATGTTTTCCACTGCGATTTCCGGGCAGGGGCCATAGTCGCAGCATAGACGTCAGCGGGTGGGCGCGACTGTGTCCGAGTAGGTCCCGACCAGCCCTCATGGATACCCTGGACGTACCCGCGAACCGCCGGTCAAGCAGCATCAACAGCACCCGCCAGGAGATCCCCATCAGCAGTTTCGCCGACAAGACCTTCACTGCGCCGGCGCAGATCAGGAACTTCTGCATCATCGCTCACATCGACCACGGCAAGTCCACGCTGGCCGACCGGATGCTTCAGCTCACCGGCGTCGTCGACGAGCGGTCCATGCGTGCGCAATACCTGGACCGGATGGACATCGAGCGGGAGCGCGGCATCACGATCAAGGCGCAGAACGTCCGGCTGCCCTGGAAAGTCGGTGACGACGAGTACGTGCTGCACCTGATCGACACCCCGGGTCACGTCGACTTCACCTACGAGGTGTCCCGCGCGCTGGAGGCTTGCGAGGGGGCGGTGTTGCTGGTCGACGCCGCGCAGGGCATCGAGGCGCAGACGCTGGCCAACCTGTACCTGGCGCTCGACCGCGACCTGCACATCATCCCGGTGCTCAACAAGATCGACCTGCCCGCCGCCGACCCGGATCGCTACGCGGGTGAGATCGCGCACATCATCGGCTGCGAACCCGGCGACGTGCTTCGCGTGTCCGGCAAGACCGGGGCGGGCGTGGCCGACTTGCTCGATCACGTGGTGCGCGAAGTGCCGCCGCCGCAAGGCGATGCCGACGCGCCCGCCCGCGCGATGATCTTCGACTCCGTCTACGACATCTACCGCGGTGTGGTCACTTACGTCCGCGTGGTGGACGGCAAGATCACGCCACGCGAGCGCATCGCGATGATGTCCACCGGTGCCACACACGAGCTGCTCGAGGTCGGCATCGTCTCACCCGAACCCAAGGCCAGCGTGGGGCTGGGGGTGGGGGAGGTGGGCTACCTGATCACCGGGGTCAAGGATGTCCGCCAGTCCAAGGTCGGTGACACCGTGACGACCGCCCGCCGCGGCGCTTCCGAAGCGCTCACCGGCTACCGCGAACCCAAGCCGATGGTCTATTCCGGGCTGTATCCCGTGGACGGTTCGGATTACCCGAATCTGCGCGACGCCCTGGAAAAGCTGCAACTCAACGACGCGGCACTGACCTACGAGCCGGAGACTTCGGTGGCGTTGGGCTTCGGATTCCGGTGTGGCTTCCTGGGGCTGCTGCACATGGAGATCACTCGCGAGCGGCTGGAGCGTGAATTCGACCTGGACCTGATCTCGACGTCGCCCAACGTTGTGTACCGGGTGATCAAAGAGGACAACAGCGAGATCGTGGTGACCAATCCGTCGGACTGGCCCGAGGGCAAGGTCCGCGAGGTTTACGAGCCGGTGGTCAAGACCACCGTCATCGCGCCCAGCGAGTTCATCGGCACCATCATGGAGCTGTGCCAGTCGCGCCGCGGCGAGCTCGGCGGCATGGACTACCTGTCACCCGAACGCGTCGAGCTGCGCTACTCGATGCCGCTCGGCGAGATCATCTTCGACTTCTTCGATTCCCTGAAGTCGCGCACCCGCGGCTACGCCAGCCTGGACTACGAAGAGTCAGGTGAGCAGGAAGCGGATCTGGTCAAGGTCGACATCCTGCTGCAAGGCGAGGCCGTCGACGCGTTCAGTGCGATCGTGCACAAGGACGGCGCTTCCGCCTACGGCAACAAGATGACCACTAAACTCAAAGAGCTGATCCCGCGACAGCAGTTCGAGGTGCCGATCCAGGCTGCTATCGGGTCGAAAATCATTGCGCGCGAGAATATCCGCGCGATCCGCAAAGACGTCCTCTCTAAGTGCTACGGCGGTGACATCACCCGCAAGCGCAAGCTTCTGGAAAAGCAGAAAGAAGGCAAGAAGCGGATGAAAACCATTGGACGCGTTGATGTTCCGCAAGAAGCCTTCGTGGCGGCATTGTCCACCGATGCCGCGGGGGACAAAGCCAAGAAATGAGACGCCGGTGGCGCACTGCCGTGCCGCTGCTGGCTGTATTGCTAGCAACCGGGTGCACCGCCGCGATCGGTGGCAGGGCGGTTCCGGCGCCGAATCAGTTGCCGCATCCGGTGATTGGTGAAACGGTCAAACAGGTACCGCTCGATGCCGCGGCGTTGTCGAAACTTCTCGACCGATCGTTTCAGGCGGTCTCACAATTCCGCCCTCCTTCGGTGGCGGCGAGATGTTGATTGATGCCTATCCGTTGGCTTTGCCGGCCGAGTGTGTGGGGGTCGTCTATATGACGCACAAAAGCGCTTACCAGTCGGCCAACGTCGAGAACATCGCTCAAGCACTTTGGCAGCAGGAAGGATCCTCGGCCAGCGCGACCGACGTCGCCGAAGGCGTCGTTGCGTTGCCCACGATCGCGGCTGCCAACGCCCTGTTCGCAACGTTCTCCGCGCAGTGGCAGCAATGCGATGGTAGAACGCTGACCGTGCCGTCCAGTAGTTTCGTCCAGAACGCCATCAGCGACGTCCGCATTGCGGATTCGGTTGTCGTGGCCAGTGTTTCGCGAGAATCCGGTGAGCATTCGGTTCTGGCGGCCGTTCCGGAAGTTCGTGCGCTTGGGGTGCGGGGGAATTGCCTGGTCGAAGTCGAGGTTGCGTTGGTCGGCAGCACCGACCTGACGGACCAGCCGTCTGCGAAGTTCGACGCCCTCGCAATCGCGCACGCCATGATGGACAGGGTCAGCGCGCTGAGCTGATCGTCACGCACGCCAAAGCCAGCGCTTTTGTTGCTGTTTTCATCGCCCCGCTCATCGCTTCGAATGAATTACTTTGCCGGGTAGGGGTTTTTGCTCGCGTGCGTCGATGATCTCACATGGGTGCGTTGGCCGGCTGGAACATCCCGGAGCCGTCGGATTCCTCCTCCGCGCGAATCACGTGTACCACCGCGTTGATCAGCGCCAGATGGGTGAACGCCTGCGGGAAGTTGCCCAGGTGCCGGCCGGTGCGCGGCTCGATCTCCTCGGCGTAAAGGTGCAACGGGCTGGCGTAGGACAGCAGGCGCTCGCAAAGCCGCTTGGCCCGCGCCACCTCACCGATCTCGACCAGCGCTGACACCAGCCAGAACGAGCAAATGGTGAACGTGCCTTCCTCGCCGGACAGCCCGTCGTCGGTCTGCTCGACCCGGTAGCGCAGCACCAGGCCTTCCTCGGTGAGTTCGTTGGCGATCGCCAGCACCGTGTTGCGGACCCGCGGGTCGTCGGGCGGCAGGAAACGCGTCAACACCACCAGCAGCAAAGAGGCGTCCAGCGCGTCGCTACCGTAGCGCTGGGTGAACACGCCGCGGGAGTCCACGCCGTTCTTGAGGATGTCGGCCTTGATCTCTTCGGCGACTGCTCGCCACTGCTGGGCGTAGCTCTTCTCGCCCTGGCGTTCGGCCAGTTTGGACCCGCGGTCCAGCGCCACCCAGCACATCACCTTCGACGACGTGAAGTGCTGTGGCTCCCCGCGCACCTCCCAGATTCCGCGGTCGGGTTCGCGCCAGTGCGCGATCGCCTCTTCCACCTGTTTCTTCAGCACCGGCCACAGCGTCTCGGGAACCTGCTCGCGTGACTTGGCATGCAGATAGAAGGAATCCAGGATCGAGCCCCAAATGTCGTGCTGGATCTGGTCGTAGGCACCGTTGCCGATGCGCACCGGGCGGGCATGGTCGTAGCCGGAAAGATGGTTCAGTTCCTCTTCGACCAGGCTGCGCTCGCCGCCGACTCCGTACATCACCTGCAGTGGATGGCGCTCGTTGCTGTTGGCGCCGGACACGTCGGCGATGAACGCGAAGAAGTCGTCGGCCTCCCGATCCAGGCCCAGCGTGTAAAGGCCCCACAACGCGAACGTCGAGTCCCGGATCCAGGCGTAGCGGTAGTCCCAGTTGCGCTCGCCCCGCGGTGTCTCCGGCAGCGACGTGGTGCTGGCGGCCAGCAGCGCACCGGTGGGTGAATACGTCAGGCCCTTCAGGGTTAGCGCGCTGCGCTGCAGGTATGCCCGCCACGGATGGTCCGGGAAATTGCCGATGTTGATCCACTGCCGCCAGCACTCGGTGGTTTGCCACATCTTGTCGGCGGCTTCTTGGTAGGTCTGCGGGGGCGGGTGCTTGGTCCAGCTGAGCGCGACGAACATGTCGTCGCCCTCCTTCATCCGGGTGCGCGCCCGCGCTTCGCGCCCCTCCAGCCCGATGTTCAGGTTGCTGGTCAGGCGTAGCTGCGGATGGTCATCCGGTTGCTTGCCCGCCCGAGCAATCGCCTCGCCGTACGCGTTCGCCGAGTACTCCCAGCACACCCCGGTCCGGTGGTAGTCGAATGCCGGCTCGCAGCTCATCATCAGCTCGACGGTGCCGCTGACACAGCGCACCGTGCGCAGCAGGATGTGTTCGGCATCCCAGTCCATCGGCGTGCGGCGGTGGGTTTTGGATCGGCGTTCGATATCATGCCAGGGGCCCATCACCAGCGCGTCGCGCACGATCAGCCACCCGGTGTGGGTCTGCCAGGTGGTTTCCATGATCAGGCTGCCGGGCAGGTAGCGGCGGGCCGAGGGCACCGAGACGCCGTACGGGCCCAGCCGGAAGTGGCCGGCGCTGCGATCCAGGATCGCACCGAACACGCTCGGCGAGTCCGGCCGGGGCACACACATCCACTCCACCGAACCGGCGGGGGAGATCAGGCACGTCGTTTCCCAGTCGGACAGAAATGCGTAGTCGGCGATCGGCGGGAACGGGTTGCGCAACGCCGAGCTAGAGGTAACCGGCGCCGGCGCGCTGAAGTCGAGCGGCGAGACGAGCGGTGACTGGTTGGCCGACCCAAGCGCCCGCTCGGCGGCGGTATCGGCGGGCTGGTCGGCGGGTTCGGCGTGCATGACCATCTCGACATCATCATCTGTCGACCCGCCCGGCGTCCATGCTTTTGCCGAGGTGGCGCGGCGGTGGCGGCCTACGGATTACCCGGGTCTCTGGCGAACTTGGGCGCGTGCTCGGGTAGCGGACCGATCGCAATCATGTAGCCGATTAGCCGCTGAAATGCCGGCACTCGACCGATCAGCCGGACCACCTTTGCGACGCGGTGGTCGCCCCCTTGGCTATCCGGCTGATCGGGCGATTGCACCGCGACCGCGATCACCCGGGCGTGGACCGTGCGTTGCACCGACTGCAGCAGTGCGGTCGGCATCCAGCGGCGCAGCTGCACCCGGGCCAACTGCCGGGTGGATACTCGTCCGCGCTGCAGCGGGCCCGCCAGTAACCGCCCCGCTGCGACCGCGTCGGCCACCGCCAGGTTGATGCCGACGCCACCGACCGGCGACATCGCATGTGCCGCGTCGCCGATGCACAGCACGCCGTCGGCGTACCAGCGGGGAAGCCGATTAAGTTGCACGTCAAGCAGTTTCACGTCTTCGAAGGAAGACAACGCATCGATCCGGTCGGCGAGCCAGGGCGCCAGGCTCAGTAAAACGCGGTGGAAAGCCTCGATGCCTTCCGCGCGCAGCTGTGCGTCGGCGCCCTTGGGAATGATGTAGGCGATCTGGTAGTAGTCGCCGCGGTCGATCATGATCGACCCGTGTCCGGCTTGGAAGGTGCCGGCGAGCCCGGCCGGGTCATCGGGTTGGCGAGGCAACCGGAACCACCACACGTCCATTGGCGCACCGAAGCTGCGGGGTGTCAGCCCGACCGCCGAGCGCACGGTCGAGCTACGACCGTCGCAGGCCACCGTCAGCTCGGCCCGCATCTGCTTGGTCTCGCCGCTTGGATCGCGGTAGGTGACGCCGACGACGCGGTCGCCGTCGCGAACCACTCCGGTCACCTCGGTGCTGCGCAGCAATTGGAAGGTGGGTTCGGCAGCGGCGGCGCTGGCCAGCAGTTCCAGCAGGTCCCATTGCGGCACCAGGGCGATGTGCTGATGCTTGCCGGGCAGATGGGTCAGATCGAAACTGACCGGTTGACCATCCAGCTGCATCCGCATGGTGTCGATCAGACGATGCGGGATCTGGGCGAAGCGAGCTGCGAGACCGAGTTCGTCCAGCAGGCGCAAGGTACTCGCGTGCACGGTGTCACCCCGGAAGTCACGCAGGAAGTCGGCGTGTTTTTCCATCACCGTGACGTTTACGCCGCCGCGCGCTAAGAGCAGGCCAAGCACCATGCCGGCCGGACCGCCGCCGGCGATCACACAGGTGGTCTCCCCGGCTGCGGTAGGCACCCGCCGATCTTGACACATTGGTGTTTCGGGTGCCCGGACGAATAGTGTGAGCCCGGTGAACGGGTTCCTGAACTGGTGGGACGGAAATGAGCTGTGGATTTCCGGACTTCCCTTTGTGCTGCAGGCCATGGTGGTGATGCCCGTCGTGCTGGCGGTGGCCTACATCGCGGCGGTGGCGCTGGACGCCGTGCTCAATAAGGGCATCGAATTGATGCGCCGCGGCCAGCAGATCGATGGGACGCCCCGGTAACCCCCATGCCTCGGTCTCACGTGACGCTGGTTCTCGTCACGCTCGTGGTGTTGGTGATCGTCGCGTGGTGGGTGACGCACTGAGGCGGGCGTGCCGACTTGCGCCGAGACCCGTCCCGCTGGCGGGCCAGCGAAATCCTGTTAGGCTTCGCGCCATGCACCTGACATCCGAAGCCCCGGAATGTGATGTCTTCGTGCACTGTTGTCGCTAACTACCACCCGCGCGCGGTTTGGTAGGGAGTTCGCGAATTCTCCTTGAGGCGTATACGCCATTCCGCAGCTACGGGAACAAGATCCGTAAGTCCCGCACTGGAAGGCCGCGAATGCTAAACGACATCGGCAGCGCACGGTGCTGGCGACCATTCGCTGCGCTCGCATTGATTTCGATTGTCGTCGCGGCATGCAGCCCCGGCCCCAGCGACGCCGTGGGCGGTGGCGGTTTGGCCAATGCCCACACGACCATCACCCTGGTCGCTTATTCGGTCCCAGAACCCGGATGGAGCAAGGTGATTCCCGCTTTCAACGCTTCCGAAGAGGGCAAGAGCGTGCAGGTGATCACCTCGTACGGGGCTTCCGGCGACCAGTCCCGCGGGGTGGCCGACGGTAAGCCGGCCGACCTGGTCAACTTCTCGGTGGAGCCCGACATCACGCGATTAGTCAAGGCGGGCAAGGTTTCCAAGGACTGGAATACCGATGCCACCAAGGGCGTCCCGTTCGGGTCGGTGGTGTCGTTGGTGGTGCGCAAGGGCAACCCGAAGAACGTCAAGGATTGGGATGACTTGCTGCGGCCCGACGTGGAGGTCATCACCCCCAGCCCGTTGAGTTCGGGCTCGGCGAAGTGGAACCTGCTGGCGCCGTACGCAGCTAAAAGCGATGGCGGGAAGAATAACCAAGCCGGCATCGACTTCATCGGCAAGCTGGTGCGCGAACACGTCAAACTGCGCCCCGGGTCGGGACGAGAAGCCACCGATGTTTTCGTTCAGGGCAGCGGCGACGTTCTGATCAGCTACGAGAACGAAGCTATAGTCGCGGAGCGCGCGGGCAAACCGGTCGAACATGTCATCCCAACACAGACCTTCAAAATCGAGAATCCAGTGGCGGTGGTGACAACCAGCCCGCACCTTGATGCCGCGACCGCCTTCAAGAACTTCCAATACACGGCCGCGGCGCAAAAGGTATGGGGCCAGGCCGGTTTCCGGCCCGTGGATCCAGCCGTCGCTGCCGAATTCCGCGACCAATTCCCACTTCCGTCGAAACTCTGGACGATCGCCGACCTGGGTGGCTGGGCCACGGTGGATCCGCAGCTGTTCGACAAGAGCAACGGCAGCATCACCAAGATCTATACCAAGGCCACCGGATGACGGCGGCGATCCGGCCCGAACTCGGCGGACCCGAAGGTGAGGGTCTGCACCCGCAGCTAAGCGGGGGGTCTTCGGTCCGCCCGCGCGCCACCTCACTGCGGGTCGGTGTGGCGACGGTATGGCTCTCGGTGATCGTTCTGCTCCCGTTGGCAGCGATCGCGTGGCAGGCCGCCGGCGGTGGCTGGCACGCGTTTTGGCTGGCGGTCACCTCGCATGCGGCAGTGGATTCGTTCCGGGTGACTTTGACCATCAGCCTCGGGGTCACGGCGGTCAACGTCGTGTTCGGTCTGCTGATCGCCTGGATTTTGGTGCGCGACGACTTCATCGGTAGAAGGCTGGTGGACACGGTCATCGACCTGCCGTTCGCGCTTCCGACGATTGTCGCCAGCCTGGTGATGTTGGCCCTGTACGGAAACAACAGCCCGGTGGGCCTGCACCTGCAGCACACCGCGTGGGGCGTGGCGGTAGCACTCGCGTTCGTCACGTTGCCGTTTGTGGTGCGCGCGGTTCAGCCGGTGCTGCTGGAAATCGATCGCGAGACCGAAGAGGCGGCGGCATCGCTGGGCGCGAGCGGCACGAAGATCTTCACCTCCGTCATCCTGCCTTCGCTGCTGCCGTCGTTGTTATCTGGTGCGGGACTTGCGTTTTCACGGGCCATCGGCGAGTTCGGCTCGGTGGTATTGATCGGTGGGGCGGTGCCCGGCAAGACCGAAGTCTCGTCGCAATGGATCCGGACATTGATCGAAAACGACGACCGCACCGGTGCTGCGGCAATATCCATCGTGTTGTTGCTTATTTCATTCGTGCTGCTGTTCATTTTGCGGATTGTTGGCGTCCGGGCTGCGCGACGGGAGCAGACCTCGTGACGTCGTCACGCTGGGTTCGTTACCTCACTCGCTATCTCGGACTTGCGTATGTCTTTGTGCTGTTGATCGTTCCGGTCTCGCTAATCCTGTGGCGGACCTTCGAGCCGGGGTTGGGCCAGTTCTACGACTGGATCAGTACCCCGGCAGCGCAATCAGCGCTGGACTTATCGCTATTGGTGGTGGCCATCGTGGTGCCACTCAACGTGGTCTTCGGCATACCCACGGCATTGGTGCTGGCGCGCAACAAATTCCGCGGCAAGGGCGTGTTGCAGGCGGTCATCGACCTGCCGTTCGCGGTCTCACCGGTAATCGTGGGCGTTGCCCTGATCCTGCTGTGGGGATCGGCGGGCGCGTTCGGATTTGTCGAAAAAGACCTCGGGTTGAAGGTCATCTTCGGCTTACCCGGCATAGTCCTCGCCAGTATCTTCGTCACGCTGCCCTTCGTGGTCCGCGAAGTCGAGCCGGTGCTATACGAGTTGGGGACGGACCAAGAACAGGCGGCCGCGACACTGGGTTCCAGTTGGTGGCAGACGTTTTGGCGCATCACGCTGCCTTCCATTCGGTGGGGCCTGACCTACGGCATCATGCTGACGATCGCGCGCACTCTCGGTGAATACGGAGCGGTCATCATCGTGTCGTCCAATCTTCCCGGGACATCGCAGACACTCACGCTGTTGGTCTCGGATCGCTACAACAGGGGCGCCGAGTACGGCGCCTACGCGCTTGCCACGCTGCTGATGGGAGTCGCCGTGGCGGTTCTGATCGTCCAGGTGATCCTCGACATTCGCCGGGCGCGGGCGAACAAGGCTGCTTGACAAGGAGACACGGAAATGACCGCCATAACGACAGAGAACGCGATCATCGTGCGCGACGCCAACAAACGCTACAACGATTTCGTGGCGTTGGATCATGTGGACTTCGTCGTGCCGACGGGGTCGTTGACGGCGTTGCTGGGACCCAGCGGCTCGGGTAAATCGACCTTGTTGCGTACCATCGCCGGTCTCGACCACCCGGACACCGGGAGTGTGACGATCAACGGACTTGACGTCACCCGGGTGCCGCCGCAGCGCCGCGGCATCGGATTCGTGTTCCAGCATTACGCCGCGTTCAAGCACATGACGGTCCGCGACAATGTCGCCTACGGATTGAAGATCCGAAAGCGACCGAAGGCCGAGGTCAAGGAGAAGGTCGACAACCTACTGGAAGTCGTGGGCCTCAGCGGATTTCAGGGTCGCTACCCCAACCAGCTCTCCGGTGGTCAACGACAGCGCATGGCGCTGGCGCGCGCGCTGGCCGTCGACCCGCAGGTGCTGCTGCTCGATGAGCCGTTCGGCGCGCTGGACGCCAAGGTGCGCGAGGACCTGCGGGCCTGGTTACGGCGTCTGCACGACGAGGTCCACGTCACCACGGTGCTGGTCACCCACGATCAGGCCGAGGCATTGGACGTCGCCGATCGGATCGCGGTGCTCAACAAGGGCCGTATCGAGCAGGTCGGTTCTCCGACCGAGGTTTACGACGCTCCGGCCAACGCGTTCGTGATGTCGTTCCTGGGGGCGGTCTCTACACTGAACGGCAGTTTGGTTCGCCCGCATGACATTCGGGTCGGCCGCAATCCCGAGATGGCGATCTCCGGCGGTGACGGCACCGCCGAGTCCATCGGGGTGGTGCGCGCTACCGTCGAGCGGGTGGTGGCACTGGGTTTCGAGGTGCGTGTCGAGTTGACCAGCGCCGCCACCGGCGGCGCGTTCACCGCCCAGATCACCCGAGGCGACGCCGAGGCGCTGGCGCTGAAGGACGGGGACACCGTCTATGTGCGGGCCACCCGCGTGCCTCCGATCATCGCGGACACTCTGTCGGCCGGCGAAGATCACAGCACGCTGACCTCGGCATGATCCGTGGTCAGGGCCGCGCCGACCAATAGGGCGGCCGTTGTGTCACCCGCTCGAGGTAGTCGGCCACCTGCTCCTCGTCGGACTCCGTGGTGTCATCGCCGTGGGCGAGTGGGCACCATCGCGGGTCGACCTCGATAATCCAGACCGCCTCGAGTTCCACCTCGGGCATCGGGGCGCCCGGCGCCGGCGATATCAGGTCTGCGGCGAATCCTTCGGCGCCCGGCGAGGTCAGGCCGTCGCTGTAAATGAGCTCGTTGTTCTGATTTGCGGCGACGACGTGAACGTGGGGCAGGCCGGCCAGGTGTTCGGCGAGCCGGCGCGCGTCGCGATCGCCCATTGCGCCATGTTAGTGCCGCAGCGCTTGACGTTGGGCCTGTTAGGCCTGTTAGGCCTGTTAGGCCGCGACCTGACGGGCGGCCGCCGCGGCGAAGCGATCCAGCACCGTCTCGGCCACCAAACGATGGGCACCCAGCGGGGCCGCCATCTCGATGCCTGCCTTGTCGGCAAACTCTTGCACCTGGTCGGGGAGGCGTCCCTGCGCCAGGAACCACGGTGCGATGACCACGCGATGCGCGCCCTGGCGGCGCAACCTGCCCAGCCCTTCGGCCAGCGAACGTTGCTGTTGGGTGGCAAACGCGGTGGTTGCCCCCGCCCAGGAGGTGCCCGCCAACAGCTTTGGTGCGACCCGGCCCGTGCGCGCGTTCACCGCCAGGTCGGACGTGCCGATCGCCACGACGAGTACACCAAGGCTGTCATCGAGGCGAGATACGCCCAACTCCATCACGCGCCGGCGCAGCACCGACACCAGCCGGTCGTCCTCGCCGAGCACGGGTGCTTGCCACATGTCTTGGGCGGTAACGCAACTGGCGATCTGCGCGGGGATGTCGACTCGGGCGTGGTACGCGTTCGCCAACAACAATGGGGTGACGACGGCCGGGCCGTCCAGTGCTGTAAGCACGTCGGTCAGACTCGGCGAGTCGTGGTCCAGGAATGCCAGCCGCACGTCAAGATCCAGCCGTAGGCGCGCCACTTGGCCGGCGACGGCGCGTGCGTTGGCCGCCGACCGTGCGTCCTTACTTCCGTGTGCGGTCAGCACGAGGGTGGTCACGACGCGTGCAACCCGCATTCGGTCTTGGAGAGCCCCTGCCAACGCCCGCTGCGCGGATCGGCGCCCTCTGCGGGCTTGGCCGTGCAGGGAGCGCAGCCGATCGACGGATAGCCTTCGTAGACAAGCGGATTGACGAGGACGTCGTGCTCATCGATGTAGCTCTGCAGCGTCTCGTCGCTCCACGCGGCCAGCGGGTTGATCTTCACCAGCTTGAACGCCTCGTCAAAACTGATCACCGGCGCGTTGGCGCGGGTCGGTGCCTCGACCCGGCGTAGCCCGGTCACCCAGGCGGAGTAACCACTGAGCGACTTACCCAGCGGCAGCACCTTGCGTAACCGGCAGCATTCGCCCGCATCCCGGGCGAACAGATCCTTGCCTAGCAGTTTGTCTTGCTCGGCGACCGTACTTTCCGGCGTGATGTTGAGAACCCTTACGTCGTAGACGGATTCGATCGCATCGCGGGTGCCGATGGTTTCGACGAAGTGATAGCCGGTGTCCAGGAAGAGCACCGGTACGCCGGGGCGCACCTTGGACGCCAGGTCCACCAACACGGCGTCTTGCATATTGGAGGCGACGACGTAGTTGCATGTCGCCCAGCCGCGCGGCCCGTTGACCCCGCCGAAGTTCTCTTCGGTCCAGCGCAACAGCTCGTCGGCGCTGGCGCCTTCGAGTTCGGCCGCGCCGCGGGTGGCTATCTCGCGCAGTTCGTCCTCGGTGCGCTTGGTCGCCGTTTCGCTGCTCATCGGAGGTCCGCTTCGTCGGCGCGAACTGCCCACTGCGCGAACCGCTCACCGCTATCGCGGTGTTTGAGGAAGTTGCGCGCCACCCGGTCGATATAGTCGCCCAGCTCGTCGCTGGTGACCTTGTGCTGGCGCAGTTTTCGGCCGAAGCCACTGTCCAGCCCAAGACTGCCGCCCAGGTGTACCTGGAAACCCTCGACCGAATTGCCGTTGCCGTCGTCGACCATCTGCCCCTTGAAGCCGATGTCGGCGACCTGAATTCGCGCGCACGAGTTCGGGCAGCCGTTGATGTTAACGGTGATCGGCACGTCCAGGCGCGAGTTGATGTCCTCCAGCCGAGTTTCCAGCTCGGGCACCAAAGTCTGTGCCCTGACCCGTGTTTCGGCGAAGGATAGTTTGCAGAACTCGATCCCGGTGCAGGCCATCAGGTTTCGGCGCCAGTGCGAAGGTTGTGATTGCAGGCCAAGCGCATCGAGGCGGGCGATCACGTCGTCGAGCTTGTCGTCGGGGATGTCGAGGATGACCATCTTCTGGTAGGGCGTGAACCGGATCCGGTCCGAGCCCGCCTGCTCGGCGAGGTCGGCCACCGCAGTGAGGATGGTGCCGGACACCCGGCCCGCGACGGCGGCGACACCGACGGCGTTGAGCCCGTTCTTGAGTCGTTGTACCCCGACATGGTCGATCGGGTGCGGGACGGGCTGCGGGGCCGGGCCGTCGATCAGCGGACGCTTGAGGTACTCGGTTTCCAGAACTTCCCGGAATTTCTCGATACCCCAGTCCTTGATCAGGAACTTCAGCCGAGCCTTGGCCCGCAACCGGCGGTAGCCGTAGTCGCGGAAGATCGAGGTCACCGCGTGCCACACCTCGGGTACCTCTTCGAGAGGAACCCAGGCGCCGACCCGCTGGCCCAGCATCGGAACGGTGGACAGCCCGCCGCCGACCCACAGGTCCAGGCCGGGTCCGTGCTCGGGGTGGTTGACGCCGATGAACGCGATGTCGTTGACCTCGTGCACCACATCCTGAAGACCGGAGATCGCGGTCTTGTACTTGCGCGGCAGGTCGGCGAACTCGGGCTGGCCGATGTAGTTGCGCACGATTTCGTCGATCGCCCAGGTCGGGTCGAGTACCTCGTCGAGCGACTCGCCGGCCAGCGGAGAGCCCAGGATCACGCGCGGGCAGTCGCCGCACGCCTCCGCGGTCTGCAGTCCGACTTCGGCCAGCCGCCGCCAGATTTCGGGAACGTCTTCCACCCGTATCCAGTGGTATTGCACGTTCTCCCGGTCGGAGATGTCGGCGGTGTCGCGGGCGAACTCGGTCGAGATCTGGCCCAGCGTGCGCAGCGCGGTCGCCGTCAGTGCGCCGCCGTCGCAGCGCACCCGCATCATGAAGTACTTGGCTTCGAGCTTGTCCATGTTGTCGTCGCCGGTCCAGCTGCCGTCGTATCCCTGCTCACGCTGGGTGTACAGGCCCCACCAGCGCATCCGGCCGCGCAGATCGTTCTTCTCGATGCTGTCGAAGCCCTCTTTGGAATAGGTGTCCAAGATGCGGTCACGCACCTCGAGCGGGGGGCCGGCCTGCTTGAACTCCTCGTTGGGGTTCAGCGGCTCGCGATCTCCCAGCGCCCACTGGCCCTCACTTCGAGGGGCCTTGGCGGGACGGGCTGTGGTCATTTCGAAGGTCTCCTTCGCGGGCTGTACAAGCGTGGACGCGCGACTCACCGGTCTATCTACGGCGGGCGCAGATCCGGCGCCTGCTGGACGTACAGGTGGGCGGGTCTACGGAATCAAGCCGGACAGCTACAGCTGCAGACGCGCTTGAGGTCGATATGCCGACGCGCCACCAACGCAATGCGCAGGCTGGGCTGGGCGACGGTCACGCGCCCATTCTGCCACGGAAAGGGATGTGCCGCGCCACCAGGTCGAATTTCTTCTCACGATGAGCAAAACTACCCGATAATCCTGGGTAATCGGATAGACAAACCCGAGAAAACCCTGAGAGGCCGGTGCTACCAGCGTTTGACGTGGCCAATCGGCCGGCCGCCCGCGCGGCAGTGCCGATCTCGTCCGCCCAGCATTGCCGCGGTATGGCTCGTACAATTGCGCGCCGGGCGGGGTGAATTTGCTCGCCGGCGGCTGGATCGAGCGGTCGGCTCGACCTGTTCAACCGTGCAATCATTTGGCATGGCCCTTCGCACGGCACCGGTTGAGCTACCCGGGCTACAGCGGAGTCCCCGACATTCGTTCGGGGTGTACGTGCATGTCCCGTTCTGCATAACTCGTTGCGGATATTGCGATTTCAACACCTACACGCCCGCGGAGTTGGGTGGCGTCAACCCGGACGCCTGGCTGTTGGCGCTGCGCACCGAGCTGGCGCTGGCCGCCGCACGGCTGGACGCACCGACGGTGAACACGGTGTTCGTCGGCGGTGGGACGCCGTCGCTGCTGGGCGGTGCGCGGCTGGCCACCCTGCTGGACATGGTGCGCGAAAACTTCACGCTGGCGCCGAACGCCGAGATCACCACCGAGGCGAACCCCGAGTCGACCTGGCCGGAGTTCTTCGATGCCATCCGGGCGGCCGGCTACACCCGGGTGTCACTCGGCATGCAGTCGGCGGCGCCGCGGGTGCTGGGCACCCTCGACCGGGTGCACTCGCCCGGGCGCCCGGCCGCCGCCGCCCGTGAGGCCATGGCCGCCGGTTTCGAACACGTCAACCTGGACCTGATCTATGGCACCCCGGGCGAATCCGACGACGATCTGCTGCGTTCAGTCGAAGTGGCCGTCGAGACCGGGGTCGATCACGTCTCCGCGTACTCCCTGCTCGTCGAGCCGGGCACCGCCCTGGCCTGCCGGGTCCGCGGCGGCGAGCTGGCCGCCCCGGACGACGATGTGCTGGCGCACCGTTACGAATTGGTCGACGCGACACTGTCCGCAGCCGGGTTGACCTGGTACGAGGTGTCCAACTGGTCGCGGTCGGGCGGGGAGTGTCGGCACAACCTTGGCTACTGGGACGGCGGTCAGTGGTGGGGTGCCGGGCCAGGTGCACACGGATACGTGGGCGCAACGCGGTGGTGGAATGTCAAGCATCCCAATGCCTATGCCGAGATGCTGACAGATTCCAGGTTGCCGGTGGCGGGTTTCGAGCAGCTCGACGCCGAGGCGTTGCACACCGAGGACGTGTTACTGAAAACCAGGATGCGCCAGGGGCTCCCGCTTGACGGGCTAAGCGCCGCCGAACACGAACGCGCCAAAGCCGTTGTCGCTGACGGCTTGCTGGTGGCCGATGGCGACAATCTGGTCCTCACGCCGCGCGGCCGGTTGCTGGCCGACGCGGTCGTGCGGACCATCTTGGAGTGACGGCTCAGACGCCGAACCATCGTTCGATGACGCGGGCAATCTCGATGTAGAGCGGGATTCCGATCGTGACGTTGTAGGAGAATGTCAGACCCAGCGACGCGGCCAGCGGCAGTGTCGGGCTGGCTTCCGGGATCGCCAATCGTTGGACCGCGGGAACCGCGATGTAGGACGCCGCGCCGCACAAGACCGCGAACAACACATAGGTGCCCGTCTTGAAGTCGGTGTGGGTCAGGCTGGCGTAACCGCAGGCGACGAAGATCCCCAGCGTCGCAAAGACATTCGGAGCCAGCAGCGCAAAGAAAATGAAGCCGGGGCCCGCGGTTCTGAGGTCTTTCAACTTGCGGGAGGCCGTCATGCCCATCTCGAGCAGGAACAGACACAGCACGCCCTGGAATGCCAAGACGAAGAACTTGTCATCGTCTTGCACGACCTTTTGACCCTGAAGGCCACTGACGAGGCCGATCGCAATGCCGCCGATCAGCAGCACCAGCCCGGGGTTGAGAAAGACCTCCTGGAAAAGCTCACGGGAGAAGATGGATGGCTTCTTGGCGGTCTTCGCGGCCGGACTCACATCGAGTTCCTCGGTGCGCCCACCCTTTTCCAGCGAAAGCTCGAGTTCCTCCTCGACCGCCAGTGCACGTTCGGACTCCAAGCTCTGGCCGTGTCCAGGCCGTGCCGCGGTGCCGGGCCCGACCCCGACCCCGACCTTTACCGTTGTGTAGTCCGGCTCGTCGGCCATGTTGCCTGCCGCGTCCATTCCCCGGTGCCGCAGCCCGGCCACCAGGTATAGCGCCACCAGACAGCCGGGAATCTCCATGACGGCCAACATCACCGGCATGTAGGCGTTGAAGGCGATGTTCACCGCTGCCAGCACAGCCACGCAGGTGGCAAACGTCCCGGCCGAGTCCGAACCGTAATAGCCGGCAATGGTTGCCCGGTCGATTCTGCGCAATTTCGTCAGCCAACCGAGCAGGAAATAGGCGATAACGCCGATGACGAAGTTGAGCACGAAGCCCAACACCATGAATCCGACGATCGCCCCGACGCTGGAGGCGCTGACCTCAGCGAGTTCCTCACCCCCGTGCCAGCCGATAGCCAGCAGCAGGTACATGGTGAGGCCTTGATAAATCACATAGGGGAACTCAAATCGGACTTTCAAGATCGGAATGAGGAATCCGAAGTAGAAGAAAAGCAGAAGTGGTTTGAACAGGTTATGCGTGAAGTTTTGCCAGAACTCTTGCAGCATGGGGGCCTCTCATCATCTGTCCGGTGGCCCGGGGTAAGCACTGTCCGCAAGCGGCGGCGACCACGAACATCCCGACGACCGTGGAAAATTTAGCCCCGTAGCTGTGAAACCGCCACTCGAATTGGTCCCGAAATGTGCATATCGCACCAAGCCGCGCTGGAATGGCCGCGAAAGGTAAAACCCGTGGTCACAGCGGTGCTGGTGGGAGCCGGTAAGCTGAGATTAGCGTGAATCTGGTGTGAGTTGCCTGTGCATTCGCTGTCAGAATTAGCGCGTCGTCGTTCCGCCGGAAATTAGCGAGGGCCGGACCCCGGCGCCTCGTTTGCGGTGCGTCACCGACAGCCACGCCGACGGTGAGTAATGCGTCGTAATCTCCTCGAATCCATCGACCCGGGAAACGGTCAGGACGCCTGTCTCTTGGTTAATTTCGAGCTCGTCGCCGTCGGACGCCTGGACTTCCTCGCCGTTCGCGAGCCTGATCACGAACATATTGTTCCTCTCGATCCGTGGAGGGATAGCTGGCGATCGGGCGTTAGCTGGGCAATTGGTAACCCGGTCGGATTAAAGTCTGGCTACGCCTTTCTGTCATAAGTCCTATGCGGCATCTGGCGCGATCCCCGCAGCCCCAATGCGCCGGAGTATGTGACGGAAGTTCGTTGTGCCCTCGCTGAGCTTGGCGAGTCGCTGCGCAAACCAGTTTTGTGGGGAGAACTCAGGTTATGGTAGCCCGTCGTGCAGGGACCAGTAGGTAAACGATCTGGAAACGTTTGGCCGACGCGGCGCCGCGCCCAGCGCGCTCATTGCTGCCACACAACCTCTTGTTTTCTAGTCTCTAGCTGCGGAAACGGTGTCAGGGGAGACAGTCGTCGGCTACCACCGCAACGCGCTGACGGGGGTGCCGTGACAACGGCCGATGCTTTAACTCCACGCGATGCTTACCGAGCGCGCAGCTAAGGAGACCGAGCACACACAACCTCTGCTTGGGGAGTTTCATAGGTTAGGCTATATTTACTAGCTGTGACCGAGGCCAGCGTCGAGACAACACCCATTGGCATCACGTCGGTGCCGATTCCCCTTCCCGCGCAAATCGACCCGGCCGACCTGGCAGCTCAGCTCGCCACGGTCCTGCCCGAGCGACTCGGCGAGGAGTACTTGCTCTACGAGAACTCCGGTCAATGGGTGTTGGCCAGCGGCGTCTACGCGATGATTGAGCTGGACAGCGACGAGCTGCGGGTCATCCGTGACGGCGTGACGCAGCACCAACAGTGGTCCGGGCGACCGGGATCGGTCTTGGGCGAAGCCATTGATTGTCTGTTGCTGGAAACCGATCAGCTTTTCGGCTGGATCGCATTCGAATTCGGTGTCTACCGCTATGGACTACAGCAGCGGTTGCCACCCGGTACGCCGCTGGCGCGATTGTTCTGGCCCAGTTCCCGCATCGTGGTGAGCCAGGACGGAGTATCCCTTACCGATGCGGCGGAGAACCACCGCGACGCGGTGCTCCAAATGCTGCGTGACGGCGTGCCTAACCCTCGCGAAACCCGCGAGATCGACATCACCGCCGACGGGTCGAACTATCGCGATCGCGTGACCACGGCCGTGAGCGAGATCGTCGCCGGCAAATACAACAAGGTGATCCTTTCCCGTTCGGTGGAAGTGCCTTTCGCACTGGACTTCCCGTCGACCTATCGACTGGGCCGTCGGCACAACACACCAGTGAGGTCGTTCTTGCTGCAGCTGGGTGGAATTCGTGCGCTGGGCTACAGCCCCGAACTCGTCACGGCTGTTCGTCGGGACGGCGAAGTGATCACCGAGCCGCTGGCCGGTACCCGCGCGCTCGGTCGCGGCCCTGTGCACGACCGCGAAGCTCGTGACGACCTGGAATCGAATTCGAAAGAAATTGTCGAGCATGCTATTTCGGTGCGCAGCTCGTTGCAGGAGATGAGCGAGATCGCCGAACCCGGAACGGCGGTGGTGACCGATTTCATGACCGTGCGGGAACGGGGCAGTGTGCAACACCTGGGCTCTACGGTCAGCGGGCGGCTGGATCCGTCCAGCGACCGGATGGACGCTTTGGAAGCACTTTTCCCGGCGGTTACCGCGTCGGGCATCCCGAAGGGCGCCGGTGTCGAGGCGATCCTGCGTCTCGACGAAGGGCCGCGCGGGCTGTATTCCGGTGCGGTGGTGACTGTTTCAGCTGATGGCGCACTGGATGCCGCGTTGACGCTGCGGGCGGCCTACGAATACGACGGCACGACTTGGCTGCGGGCCGGTGCGGGAATCATCGAAGAGTCGCTTGCCGAGCGCGAATTCGAGGAAACCTGCGAGAAGCTGTCCACCCTGGCGCCGTATCTGATTGCGCGCCAGTAGTTCTCAGTTGGCCTTCTGTCGGCGTGCCGACAATTCGTCGGGAACCGGATCGGGCCCGGCTTCGGGTGGCTTCGGGTGAGCGTTCGAGATAGTCGGCGAGGATGCGGCTGGCCAATGACTCGATGTTCGACTCGATCGAGGACGCAAGCGTTGCCGTGACGGTCGCCACCGCCTGAGTACGGAACCGGACCAGCATCGTGATCAGTTCGGCGATCTCGGCATCCGCGGGCAGCGCCTGGCCCGGTTTGATCTTGTCGATGACGTGTTCGGCGCCGGCACGCACCAGCAAGTCGCTGATCTTGTCGATCTCGGGCACGATCTGCTCGTGCAGGTCGACGAGCTTCTCCAATTCGACGCCGTAGCCCCGAATTTCGTTGAAAGCTTCGATCAGTTTGGGTCGGGTCACGGTGGCACGCTCGCCGTCTACCCGGATAACCTGCAGCGCGACCAGCCGCTTGAATGCGGTCGGGTCGTCGACGAGCGCCTCGGCGTCGGCGAGTGCCATGGTTTCCGGCTTCTCGGTGGTCCAGCTACCCACTATGGCCGTCTCCAGGCCCAACACGTCGCCGAGGTTCTTGCCTTCCTCCCACGCGCTGAGCATCTCCCGCACGTGCGAGATGTTGTAGCCGCGTTCGAGCATCGAGGTGATCAGTCGCAGCCGGGTCAGATGCGTGTCGTTGAACAGCGCGATGCGGCCGACCCGCAGTGGTCCGGGAAGCAGTCCGCGGTCGCGATAGACGCGGATGTTGCGGGTGGTGGTGCCGGCCAGCCGGGCCAGGTCGTCGATCCGGTATTCCCCGGACGCCGCGACGCCGTGCGGCTGGCGTGCGGCCGCGTCGAAAAGCTGTGAGACCGCGTTCTCGATAAAGTCTCGCGATTGGCGCCGAACACGTTTGGGTGCCCGCCGCACGTTGTACAGGACGCTGGCGATGGTGCCGGGTTCCGGTCGGTTCTGCGCCATCTGCGCCTCAGGCCGAGGAGGTGACGCGCGCCGTGGCCCGGCGTGCCACCGCTTGGTAGTCCGCGTAGCGGAAATCACTCATCTGGCGAAGATACTGCGTCGCGAAGCCCGGGTACATGGACCCATTGAACCCGTCCTTGGTGAGATACCAACTGCGGCAACCTGACATCCAGGTCGTCTTGGTGAGCCGGCGCTGGATGTTCTCGTTGTGGCGCAGTTGGACGTCTTCGCGCACATCGAGATAGCGCAGGTCGTCGTCGAGGATGGTGCGGATGCCGCGCACCGCGTAGTCGAGCTGGCCTTCGATGTAGACCAGCAGCGAGTTGTGACCCGGCCCCGAATTGGGGCCGGTCATGAAGAACAGGTTCGGATAGCCGTGCGCATTGATGCTCTTGTAAGCCTGTGCGCCGGCCGCCCATTCGTCGGCCAGCGATCGGCCGTGCAGACCGGTGACGGCGAACGGTGGGCCGGTGAGGTGGACGTCGTAGCCCGTTGCGAACACGATGCAGTCGAGGTGGTGTTCGATGCCGTCGCTGGTGCGGATACCTGCGGGGCTCAGCGTCGCGATCGGCCAGCAGACCAGCTTGCAGTTGTCGCGCTGCAGCGCGGGGTAGTAGTCGCTGGAGACCAGCATGCGCTTGCATCCGGGAGCGAAGTCGGGCGTCAGCTGCCGGCGTAACCACGGGTCTTTGACCTGAGCGCGCAGATTGACCCGGCCCAGTCGCGCCACCAGCGAGGTGAGCGGGGTGTCCCACACTAGCGCGGTGGCACTGGCTTCATGGCCCCAGAACAGCGCCTGGCGGGCAAGTTGCTGGATGGCAGGAACTTTGGCGAACAGCGCTTGCACCGCTGGCGGCGTCGCCACGTCCAGGCGCGGCAGCACCCAGCCGGGGGTGCGCTGGAACACCTTGACGAACCCGGCCTGCTTGACCAGTTCGGGAATGATCTGGATGGCGCTGGCGCCGGTGCCGATGACGGCGACGCGCTTGTCGGTGAAGTCGTAGTCGTGATCCCAGCGGGCACTGTGGATCTTGTGTCCCCGGTAGGTGTCCAGGCCGCGGATTTTGGGGAAGCTGACGTCCGACAGCGGGCCGGATGCCAAGACGACGGTGCGAGCCCGAAAGCGCTTGCGGTTCCTGGTCTTGGCCGTCCACACGCCGGCAGCCTCATCGAAGGTCAAGTCACTGACCTCGTGTTTGAACCGGATGTGACGGCGGATGTCGAATTTGGTCGCCATGTCCTCGAGGTGGCGACAGATTTCCGGGGCGGGTGAGTACGTCCGCGACCACGTCGGGTTCTTCACGAACGAGTACGAGTAGAGCAAGGACGGGACGTCGCAGCTGGCCCCCGGATAGGTGGTGTCGCGCCAGGTTCCGCCCACCCGGTCGGCGCGCTCCAGGATGACGATGTCGCTAATACCGGCCTCGGCCAACCGGATTGCGGTCCCGAGTCCGGTGAAGCCGGCACCGATGATCAGTGTCGCGTAGGTGTGATCGTTTGCCATGGTCAGGCCGCCGGCTCGTGGGTGAGTTCCCTGGACCAGCTGGGCATCGGCCGCAGCAGTGGCTTGGGATAGAAATCCGACAGCCACACCATCGAATTGGCCAGGAGTTGATAGGGGTGGCGCGGGTTGACCACCCACATGCCGTGCCGCTTGAGCAACTTGTAGGTAGGCACCCGCCGGGTACGTTCACCCCGATCGCCTAGTTGCTTGAAACGGTTGACCGCGTTGAACAATCGCTCCGAATCCATGCCCATGCCGGCCATCTCGTTGCGGACGCGGTTGAGCAGCGGTACGTACATGACCATCCCGAGAATCAGCCCCGGTGATGCGAAGCGGCCGACGAAGTCGATGGCCAGCCGGCGGGCCTTTGCGTTGCCGATCATCTCGAGCACCTCGAAATCAACCGCGATATGCCGTGATTCGTCATTGTTGATTTTCTCGAAAACCTGGTGGCAGACCGGGTCCTGCACGGATTCCAGCAGGAATTTCAGCAACGCACCGTCGAGCGCCACCTCCAGCATCGGGATCACGGTGCCCAGCACCGACAGCGGCATGTCGTCGGCGAACGTGTCCAGCCACTCGATGGCCAACCGGATGTTGACGTTGGGCGTGGGAATCTCGCCGTCCTCGAGCATGCCCCAGCGCTTCATCAGCGCCAGTTCCGCATTGGCGTGACGCTGCTCCTCGGCGTGGAAATACCGGTAGATTTCCGCGATTGTCGCGTTGGGCGCCTTCTTGGCGAGCGCCGCGAAGCCCCGGGCTCCGATGTTCTCGATCCAACACAGGTCAGCCATGAAGGCCTTGAGCATGGGCCGGAACTCGGGCCGAATGGTGTCGGCGCCCGGTGCGTCCCAGTCGATGTCGGCGAGCGCCCACTGCCGATCCTTGATTTTGGCGAGCATGGCTTCCATATCCATGGCCATAACAGTTTCCTTCCCCTCCGGTTTATCAGTGCATGTTCGCGCGGGATAGCAACCCAACCGCGCGGGTATATGACTGTGGGGCAATGCGTTTGATGTTCCAGCCGATCTTGGCATCGAGTTGTGGCATGCAGTAGAGCTCGCCGCGGTCATGTGCGTCCAGACAGGTTCGTGCCACTTTCTGCGCCGACAGGCCGGTCCAGCGCATCAGCTTGGCGGCGAGCTCGCCGGATTCCTGGGTGATCCGTCCCGCTTCGACGATGTTGGTTTTGACGAACGTTGGGCACAGCACGGTGACCCGGACCGCGGTGCCGGACAATTCGGCGGCCAGCGTTTCGGAAAGCGAAAGCACACCGGCCTTGCTGACGTTATAGGCGGCCATGCCGGGTGCCGCGCCGAACGCGGCGGCCGAGGCGACGTTGATGATGCCGCGTGGGGCAACCGATGGCCCTGCCTCGCGCAGGATCGGGGTGAACACATGGCAGCCGTGTATCGGTCCTCACAAGTTGATGCCCAGGGCCCATGCCCAATCATCCAGGGGCACATCGCCGATCGCCGAACCGCCGGCGCCGACGCCGGCATTGTTGACGACCAGGGTTGGGGCGGCCCCGAAGAAGGACTGCGCTTGGTCGGCCAGCGTGCTCACGTCCTCGAATCGCGAGACGTCGCATCCGATCGCCACCGCTTTCGCGCCGTGCTCGGCGATCGCGTCGACGGTCTGCTGCGCGGCGACTTCGTCGATGTCGCTGCAGACCACCGTGCCGCCGCGGCGCGCGAGCTCGACGGCGAACGCGGCGCCGATGCCGCTGCCTGCCCCGGTCACCACCGCCAGCGCGTCGCGGCTGGTGCTTGTCGAATTGCCGAGCAGCTTGTCCAGTGGACCCAACATGGTCAGCCCACCTCGTCGGCGCGGGCATGCGCATCCTGCAGCGCGTGGGCGATGAACCGTGCCACATAGGCCATGGCCTTGGCGGCTTCCGGCGCCATTCGCGGAAGTGCCTGGAACACATGGACTTGGTGCGGCCACACCTGCAGCTCGCAGCGCCCGCCGGCCGCCAAGATATCGGCGGCCAGCTGTCGCGCGTCGTCCTGCAGCATTTCGGCGCCACCGGCCTGAACCAGGGTCGGGGGCAGCATCGCTCCGCCGGCGACGTCGAGCGTCAGACGGGGGTGGGTGAGATCGATGCCCGGGTGATAGAGCGCGACCAGCCGCGCCGCGTCGCGCACCCGGATGGCGGGATCACGGCGTATCCGCTCGCGCGCGAGTGACAGCGCGAAGGTCATATCGATCAGCGGTGAGAACAACACCAGCGCGGCCGGCGAGTTCGCGGCGACGTCGGGCTGCAACAGCATGTCGACCGTCAGGTGACCGCCCGCCGAATCACCGGCTACCACAATCTGTTTCGCGGGCACGCCGCAGGTGTCGACCAGCCAGTCCCAGCCCGCACGGACGTCGTCGGCAGCGGTGGGGAAGCGATGGCGCGGCGCCAGCCGGTAGTCGACGCTGAAGACCGGCAAGCCGGTCAGCGACGACAGCCAGGATGTCAACCGCCGGTGGGTCTTTGGCGAACACACGGCGTAGCCGCTGCCGTGCACGTAGTAGATCGCACCCGCGTTTGTCGACGAGCGCGCAGCTTCGCTCGTCGGAGTGCGTGGCCCGTACACCCATTCGCCCTTGACCCGGCGGCCGTCGGGCAACCTGGTGTCGACCTGCTCGACGCGGGTGCCCGCCAGCGACGGGCCGAAGGTGGCCATGACCCGCGAGATCATCCGGCGGGACAGCCAAATTCCCCACCCGCGCTCGGGCGGCACCAGCCCGCTGAACGGCCGCAATGTGTAGGTGCTTACCGCTGCCGCGCCGCGAGACCGCAGTGACCCCCGGGCCGGGACGACAATGTCCGCCATGCAACGGAGTCAACCGTAAATGGTGACATTCGTCAATGGCAGCTTCAGGAAACGCGCAGCGCCGCGGTCAGCGGGTCAGCCCAATGCGCGGCGCTCACTCAACAATCGACAACAAGGCCGTGGTCAGCTCGTCCTCCTCGACCGCATCGGTGAAGTGCGTCAGGTAGCAGCCGTTGGGTCCAAGGACGTAGGTGAACGCCGAATGCGGCATCCGGTACCCGTCGGGTTCCCCCTGGTCGGAGACCTCGGTGGAAAACACCCGAAACGATCTCTTGGCCCACTCGATCTGCTGCGTCGAGCCGGTGAGACCGGTGAAGCGCGGATACGACGACGCGAGAAACTCTTTCATCACCGCAGGGGTGTCGCGTCGCGGGTCCACCGTGACGTAAAGCGGCTGTATGCGCTCGGCACGCGGACCCAGGCGATCGAGCACCACCGACAGTCGGGACAGAGCCCGCGGGCATATCGCTTTGCAGTGAGTGAAGCCGAAAAAGATGATGGCGTACTTACCCCGGTAGGTCCGTCCGTTGACTTCGTGCCCGTTGTGGTCGATGAGATCGAATGTTCCGCGAACCGGGGGCGCGGCAAGCGTGGGGGAGGGCTCATTCATCGTTGGACCTACTTGTCGCCGGTATCTGAAGCTCGAAAGCCCTTGGCGGGCCTGGGGATATCTCGACTCGGATGCCCGCCTCGGTTCTACTGATTTGAATATCCGCCGCACCGCCGGTGACGTCGGCTCCGTTTTCGCGCAGCGACCAAGGGGCTTGGTCGGCGACGTTACCGAGGACGACAAAGCCATCACCGCGTCGTTCGCCGTGTCGTTGGATGCGGAACTTCAGAATCCCGGAAGCCGGCGTGAACCGTGCCTGGCTTACCGAGATGTCCCCGGCGACAACGGTCAGCGCCGGCTCGGCGAAATGCGCTGTGCCCCAAGGCTGGTTGTATAACTTCCAGATGCCGTCCGACACATTGAGTCGTGCGTATCCGAGCAGGACGTTGCCGGTGAGTGGCTCCATCAGGGTGCGGTTGCCGTGCGCGTCGCAGTCGGCGTCGTTTCTCGGGTAGTACAAGCCGCCGTCGCGCCAAGTGGGAGACATGTATCGGTTGGCGTGCGAAAGCAGCCCGTCTAACGTCGCAGCATCACCCATCTCGGATGCCCACGTCGCGACCCAGCCGAAATTGCACGAATCGGTGATCAGTTGTTGCCCCATAACCTCGACTTTTGGCTCGGGGTGTACGAACTTCGTCTGGTCGGGCCCGTCAACCAGCAAGTCCTTGACTTGACGGGGATAGTTGGCGCGCACGAAGTCTCGGTTCCACATGTTCATCAGCGTCCCGCACCATGCGTCGACCCATGCCGACATCGGCCTGTTGGGGACCGTGGTGCGGGAGTCCTGGGCGAGGTACATGTTGTAGTGCCCAGTGGAGTCGAGTCGGCCGAACGTCGACCACGCCCGCTCGTAGCTGCGCGTTACCTCTGCCGCCACGCTTTCGCCGGTCACCAGATCGTGCAAGCGAAAGCCAAGGATCGCCGGCTGGTTGCATATTTGAAAGGCGCAATTCGGCTCGCAGGCGACGCCGAGATAACCGCTCTGGACCATCTGCCAGTAGATGTGCTCGTTGAGTGAGTTCTGGTCGTAGGTAAAACGTTTGGGCTCTCCACCCCAGAAGTAGGTCCAATGCTCGAACGTGATGGCATCGGGCTCCGCATAACGGGCATCGCCGGACAGGTAGTTGTACATCAATGTCATGGATTGGACATAGGCGCTGTACATGATGTTGTCACGGGCGACCGGATCCCACTCCTCGTGGTAACTCTCGGACAGGTGGGCGTTGAACACGGCACCGCCGCGGCTGACATCACGCCAATACAACCACACTTCAGGCAGGGTGATCTTTTCAATGAGGCGTTCAAAGATCGGCTTGAATGCTCCCGGTGCGTTTGGCAGTCGGTGCATATGGGTCAACGCCAACGCGTACGCCATGTAAGCCAATTGGAATCGCAGGCCACCGAAATCGAACTGGCCAAGTCCTTTGCCCAACATCAAAGACCAGTCGTTGGGCAGTTGTCGCGAAAGGTTGTCGAAATGCCGAATGTGCCCGAGTTGTTCTACCGAAAGCACCGGAGCATCGCTGTCGGAGCTCGGTTTAAGCGCGGGGCGTGAAGTGTTGTCGACTGACATGGCCGCCCGAAGTCAATTCCGACGCTGCAGCGTGAACACCGGGATGGTGCGCGTGGTCTTGTTCTGGTACACCGCGAAATTCGGGGAGATGGACACCACCGCGTCGAACAGCGAATTGCGCTCTGCGCCGAGGGCTTCGCGAGCGGTGGCCTTGAACGTTTCGGTACCCACCTCCAGGCGAACTTGCGCAGTGGCGCGCAAGTTGTGCACCCATGCCGGATCCTTCGGTGCGCCCCCACGAGAACCGATGACCACCATTGAGCCATCGATGGTGAAGTACGCCAGAACCGTTAGGCGCGACAGACCAGACTTGGCGCCGGTCGTGGTCAGCAACAACATGCCGATGTTTTCGAAGACGCCACCGACTTTGCCGTCGTTTTCCCGAAACTCGCGAATGATCTGCTCGTTGAAAGTATTCAGCGCGGCCGTATCGGTGCGGAATCGTTCGGGGTCAAACTCTTGCATCCTCGTCAGGCTAGAGCGCCTCGCACCGTGCATGGGCTCAGCAACCGACTAAAAACCAACGTTGTCAGCTACTGGGAATCGATAGGCTTTCAGACAATGCGGCTCTGGGGCCCTGACCTTTGCAGTTGCCGGCCGGGAACATTGTCGATGCCCGAAATGTTCTGGGTTGGCGCCAGCACGAAGGAAGAAGGCCGTCAAATGACGATGCAAGCTCAGGAATCGTATGAGCCGCTGTTCACGCCCGCGGTGGTCGGGCGAGTGGATCTGAAGAACCGTGTCGCCGTGGCTCCGATGACCCGGATAAGCGCCACCGCCGAGGGTCTGGTCACTGAACGGAATGAGTCTTATTACGGTGTCTACGCCGACGGCGGCTTCGGGCTTCTACTCACCGAAGGTCTCTACCTCGACGAGCAGGCCAGCCAGGGCTACTTCTTCCAGCCTGGCATTGCCACGGCCGCTCACGCGCAAGCATGGCAACCGGTGGTTGAGCGCGTCCACGGGGCAGGCGCCAAGATCTTCGCCCAGTTGATGCACGCCGGCAGTCAATCGCAGGGCAATCCCCACACCGCCACGACTCTGGCCCCGTCTGCGGTGCGTCCCAGGGGCGAACAGCTGGCGATGTACCGCGGGTCAGGACCCTACCTGATCCCTGAAGAAATGACCCTTGAGCAAATCCGCGAGGTGCGCCGGGCGTTCGTGACCGCCGCGACGCTGGCCCGAGATGCCGGCTTCGACGGTGTCGAAATCCATGGCGCCAATGGATATTTAATCGACGAGTTCCTCACCGACTACCTGAATGTCCGCACCGACCAATACGGCGGCGGTGTCGCGAACCGCGTTCGACTGGCCGCCGAGATCAGCCGCGACGTCGCGGCCGCAGTGGGCTCGGAGATCACCACCGGAATCCGCATCTCCCAAGGCAAAGTGTCCGACAATCGCCACCGCTGGGCTGGTGCGCAAGACGATGCTGCCGTCATTTTCTCCGCGTTGGCAGACACCGGCATCGACTACATCCACACCACCGAATATCGGGCTCTGGCACCGGCGTTCGATAGCGGGCCGGAGACCTTGGCCGAACTCGCCAAACAACACAGCGGCCTGACCGTCATTGCCAACGGGCATCTCGACGATCCCCGCGACGCCGCTGCCATCATCGGATCCGGATCTGCTGACGTGGTCGCCCTGGCTAAACCTGCTCTGGCTAACCGTAATTGGCCGCACCTGGTGCGTACCGGACAAAAGCTTGCCGGAGATCTGCCCGCCGACCTGTTCGGCCCCGTGGCCTCCATCAAGGACTGGGAACTGGTCAGCCCGGACAACAGGCTTTGACGATGCCTAGTGCTGCGGCAGTGGGCGACTACGCACCAGCGTCGGCCACCAGAACCACGGCCCGAGGATTCGCAGGATGCACGGCACGACGAACGAACGCACGATCAAAGTGTCGAGCAGCAAACCAATACAGACGGTGGAACCCACCTGACCGATTGTTCGCAGATCGCTTGTCAGCATTGCCAGCATCGTGAACGCGAACACCAACCCCGCAGACGTCACCACGCCACCGGTGCTGCCCAGCGCGCGGATGAGACCGGTGTGGATTCCGGCGTGCAGCTCCTCCTTGACACGAAGGATCAGCAGTAGGTTGTAGTCCGATCCCACCGCCACCAAGATGATGAACGTGAGCGGCAATATCAACCAATGCAGGGGCAAGCCAATCAGGTGCTGCCAGACCAGTATTGAGAGCCCGAACGCTCCGGCGTAGGAGAAGGCCACCGTGCTGGGAATGACCAAGGCGGCCATCAGACTTCGGGTGAGGAACAACATAATTAAGAAGATCAGCACGAAGGCGGCGATCGCCACGATCAGCAGATCGGACGCGGCGTATTGCTTGATGTCCTTGTTGGTTGCTCCGGAACCGCCGATATAAACTTTCGAGCCGGCCAGCGAGGTCTCTTTGAGCGCCACGGTTATTGCGTTGGGGAACTGTTGCACATGCTGTACGCCTTCGGGTCCAATGGCGTCCCCCTCGTGGGTGACGATGATCCGGGCGGCCTGGCCGTCCGGCGACATCAGCAGCTGCATACCGGTCTTGACGTCCTCGTTGTCGAAACCCTCGTGCGGGATGTAGAAGAAGTCGTCGCTGCGGGATTGGTCGAAGTCGAGCCCCACGTTGATCTGGTCGTCGAAGGTCTGCGAGGTCTGGGTGGACTGTAGCGATGACTGGCCGTAGGTGCTGACCAACAACGAGGCCAAAGCCTCCGAGTCGTCAGCCGTGAGCTTTAGCTGCGTGATGATTTGCGGCAAGGTCTGGTCGATGACCTCGAGCGAGGTTACGGCGTCCTTGATGTCGTCGGCCATCTTGTCCAGGCCGTCGATCGACTCGAACAGCGACCTGAATGCGTAGCAGACCGGAATGTCGAAACAGTGCCTCTCCCAATAGAAATAGCTGCGCATCGGCCGGAAGAAATCTTCGAGGTTGGCGAGGTTCGACCGCAACTCGTCGGTGACCTGCTGCATGTCCTCCATCGTGAGCACCGTTTTGTGCATCTCATCCGACATCGTCTGGAAGAAGCCGATTTCCTTGCGCAACACCGCGACCGTGTGCTGCGTGATCTGCGCCTGCTGGTCGGTATTGGCGTTTTGCTGCTGGTTGAACGGGAGCTGTTGGCCACTCCCGCTGCCTTGTGTGGTGAACAAGTAGGGAATGGTGGCGTGTTCCAAAGCTCGGCCCATGGGTCTGGTGATGCTTTGCACCATCGCAACACCGGGAAGACGTTCGAGGGCCTTGGCCGCGCGGTCCAATGAGATGAAGTCACCCGAGTTCCGCATGTCGTGATCCGTTTCGATCATCAGCATCTCGGAGAACAGCTTGCTCTTCGGGAAGTGCCGATCGGCCGCCTGGAAACCCAGATTGGCGGGCGCGTTGTGCGGCTGGTACTGACGGTCGTCGTAGTTCTGCCGGTACGTCGGCACGAAGATCGCTCCGAGCAGCACGGCAGCGGTACTGGCGAACAGGACCGGCACCGGCCACCGGACCACGCTTGTCCCGATCCGCCGATACAGGTGTGCCTTGGCCTTGCTTTTCGGGTCGAAAAGCCCGAAAAGGCTGCCCACGGTCAAGAAGGCCGGGCCGAGCGTCAGCGCCGCCGCGATAGTGAACAGCATGCTGATCGCAACAGCCGGCCCCATGGTGTGGAAGTAGTTGAGTCGCGCGAACGTCAGGCAGTAACACGCCCCCGCTATCGTCAGCCCCGAGCCAAGGATGACGGGCGTGACGCTCTTGTATGCGGTGTAAAACGCCTCCTCCCGGCCTTCGCCGTCGTGCCGCGCCTCGTGATAGCGGCCGATCAGGAAGATGCCGTAATCGGTCCCCGCTCCCAGGGTGAGCGCGACGACGATGTTCACGGCGAACGACGAGAGCTCGATGTACCCGAGGTGCCCCAGAGTTGAGATAACCCCCTTCGCGATCAGCATCTCGAACAGCACTCCGGCCAACGGCACGAACAGGGTGACGATGGAGCGGTACACCAGCAGCAGCATTCCGATGATGAGGAAGATCGTCACGATCGTGATGTCGTTCAGGCTTGAATTCGCAATAGCCACCGTGTCGGAGGCAAGTGGCGCCGCGCCGCTGACGTAGACCTTGAGCCCGGGCGGCGGCGTGTCCTTCGCGACGGTATCCCGAACGGCGGCAACGGATTCGTTGGCTTGCATCTGGCCGATATCGCCGGCGAGACGCAACAGTACGTATGCGCACTTGCCGTCGAGGCTCTGCGCCCCGGCCGCGGTGATCGGCTTGCCCCACAGATCCATCGCGTACTGCACGTGCTTGGGGTCTTGCTTGAACCGCCGCATCAAATCGTCGTAGTAGTGGTGATCCGCGTCGCCCAACGGCCGGTTGGCTTCCAGCACGATCATGGCCAAGCTGGTCGAGTTGGACTCGCGGAACTTCGCACCGATGGACAGCAACGCCCGTTGCGACGGCGCGTAGTGCGGGACCACCGGCCCCGCGAGTTCTTCTGCGACCCGCTCTACCTGGGGCATGAAGGTATTCGTCGACACCGCGAGGAGGGCCCAAAAGGCGATGATCGGTATCGCTAGGGCGCGAACCATTCTTGGCACCACGGGTCGTTTTACCCGAGGCTCCGCCTGGTGCTCGCTCACGCGGATTTCACCAGGCAAAAGACGTGTGCATCCTGATTGATATCGGACTGTTCAGCACGGATGACGCCATTCACCCGCAGCCGGCAGCCGACTTGACCACCTTGAACCTGCGCCGAGATGCTGCCCGACACCACCGTGAGTGTGGTCGCCTCCGTGTGCGACCACGGCAAGGTCGTCAGATCAACCCGATGCGGATGCCCGCTGACGTCGACCCAAACGAGCATCCCGCCTTGCCCGACGGATCCGAACAACTCGTAGGTGAGCCGCTTGATGCTGAACTCCGGCGGTGCTGCCGGCTGATTGACGGTGATGACGGGTTCGGGATTGGAGGACTCGTGCACCTTCCACATGCAGACAGCCCCCACGGCGACCGCTACGACGGTTACCAACGGCATCCAGACTCGCGCCAACACAGTTCTGCCGACCGAACGAGGGCTCATTCGATCACCTTCTCGATCTCCGGTTCAGACCTTGCGCTCGCATCCGACTCCGCCCTCGCGCCGCCCAGATAGTAGACGGTCATGTGCCCAATTCCATGGACTGATCGTCAAGAGTAGCGGCTTTGCGCCAAAACGAGAACACGATGACCACGGACGTTGCCACCCGCCGGAGCTCACGGCAAGACGGGCGCGCTCCGTCGGGCCGACGGCATCACCAATTGACGCGACAATCCGTTTTGCTGATGGCGCTGCCGGCGGCGTGAAAAGGCGCGTTAGATCACGTGACGACGACGCACATACCGTTGCTCAGGGCAATTCCCGGAGGCGCCGTTTCAGCCGCACGTGGCGGAGAATCTGCGTCGTGAAATTGATGGAGGCCAGCATCGGGAACACCCCGAGGAAGGTCCGTTCGGAGGGCGTCGCTCCGTGCAAGTGGTAAAGGCTGCCAAACACGTAAAAGCATCCCACCATGAATAAAGCGCCGGGGATGCAGAACGTCATCAGGGAACTACGGTCGGCAACGATTTGCTTCGCATAATTCAGCTCGTCCTCCGACATCGGTTCGCGTTTACGCACCTTTTTGGTAATCGCTTTGGCGATTCCAATCTCGTTGCTGATCGGAGTGGCAGGCCGGTCGCCCAGGCGTTTCACGTGGACGGCAGCAACGGCGGCGAACACCAGCGCCAGCGCCAAGGTGAGGACGGTCATCAGTCCATACAAACCCTGCGCCATGCTGTCGCTCCTTTGCTCCGCGGTGTTGTGGACGCGAGCGATCACTAGCTTAGGCCCGGGGCCGGTGCCGTGGGAATCGCTGCCAGCGTTGGGTCAGGCGACGGTAACGGTTCGGGCTCGTTTCGGTTATGCCTGCGCACGTCGGGCGCTGCCGCCGATCCCGCGGTTGAACAATTCGGGACATGACGCAATCGCGGAAGTCCGACGATGGCGCGTGAGATCTCGCGGCAGACGTTTCTGCGTGGTGCGGCCGGAGCGTTAGCGGCCGGTGCTGTTTTCGGCACCGGCCGGCTCGGCTCGGCCCCCGCTGCCGCCGCGCCGAATGCCACGGGCTGGGACGGACTTTCGACCGCTCTCGGCGGGAAAGTGCTGCTCCCGGACAGCCCGCAATTCGGGGCGGCCAAGCAGGTGTTCAACACCAACTACAACGGCTTCACTCCGGCGGCGATCGTCACCCCCACATCGGCGGCGGATGTGCAGAAGGCGATGGCCTTCGCGACCGCCAACCACCTCAAGGTCGCTCCGCGCAGTGGTGGGCACTCCTACATCGGCGCGTCGACGGCGAACGGCGCCATGGTGTTTGACCTGCGCCAGCTACCCGGCGGAATCAACTACGACGCCGCCACCGGCCAGATCACGGTGACGCCGGCGACGAGTCTGTACGCGATGCACGAGGCGCTCGCAGGCGCCGGCCGTGGCCTGCCCACGGGTACCTGCCCGTCGGTCGGTGCGGCCGGACACGCCCTGGGCGGCGGGATGGGCGCCGATTCCCGGCATGCCGGCCTGCTCTGTGACCAGTTGACGTCGGCCACGGTGGTGGTGCCCGGCGGCCAGGCGGTTACCGCGTCCGCCAACAGCAACCCCGACCTGTTCTGGGCGCTGCGCGGCGGCGGTGGCGGCAACTTCGGGGTGACCACCTCGATGACCTTCAACACGTTCGCCACCCACGACGTCGACGCCGTGAACCTCAACTTTCCGGCGCAGTCGTTCGCGCAGGTTCTCGTCGGTTGGGCCAACTGGCTGCGTACCGCCGACCCCAACAGTTGGGCATTGGCGGACAGCACCACCGACGGGATGGGCACGCAGTGTCGCATTCTCGCCACCTGCCCGGCTGGGTCGGGCCCCAGCGTGGCGAAGGCGATCGTCGCCGCGGTCGGGTTGCAACCGAGCGGGACCGACAACCACACGTTCAATCGCATGGATTTGGTGAGGTATCTGGCCGTCAACAACCTCAACCCGGCCCCGCTCGGGTATGTCGGCGGATCGGACGTCTTTCCGAGTCTCACCCCGGCCGCCGCGCAGGGAATCGCCGCCGCGGTCAACGCATTTCCGCGCGGCGCGGGCCGGATGCTGGCCATCATGCACGCCCTCGACGGAGCGTTGGCCACCGTGGCGCCGGGAGCCACCGCGTTTCCCTGGCGCCGCCAGGCCGCGCTGGTGCAGTGGTATGTCGAGACCGGTGACCCGGCGGCGGCGGCCAATTGGCTCAGCACGGCTGACCAAGCGGTGCAAGCGTATTCGGCTGGCGGCTATGTAAACTACATCGAGCCGAACCAGCCGCCCGCGCGCTACTTCGGCCAGAACCTCTCCCGGCTGTCGGCGGTACGACAGAAGGTCGACCCCGGCCGGGTCATGTTCTCCGGCCTGAACTACTAGCCGCCCGGGGCGCTCCGCCGTCGTTGAGTGTGCACTGACGGCGCCGAGTGTGCACTCGATGTCCCCAGAGCTCGACTACGCGGCGCCGACCTGACGGACGATCGCCTTCTTGTCGATCTTCCCGATCGGTGTGGTGGGCAGCGCCGGCATCGCAACCAACATGTCGGGCCGCGAATGCGCGGCGACCCCACGCTGATCGAGATATGCGTTCAGCTCGGCCAGGCCGATCGGCTTACCGGTGAAAACAACTGCGGCGCAGATTTTTTCACCGAGATAGGGATCCGGCAGCGGCACCGCGGCGGCCGAGAAGATCGTCGGGTGACTTAGCATCTGCTCTTCGAGGTCCCCGGCGGCGATCGTTTCACCCGCGCGGGTGATGACGTCCTTAACCCGGCCGGTCACCACCAGGTAGCCGTCTTGTCGCCGACGGACCAGGTCGCCGCTGCGATAGAAGCCGTTGGGGTCGAAGCTGCGTTGATTGTCGCGCTCGGCGCGGAAGTAGCCGTTAAGGGTGTAAGGGCCGCGCACCAGCAGCTCACCCTCTTCGCCCGGCGGCACCGGCTCACCCGCGCCGTCCACGATCCGAAGTTCGTCGGCTGCGCACAGTGGGCGGCCGACAGTGTTGTCAACCACGTCCGCCGGGTCGTCGAGGCGGGTGTAGTTCAGCAGCCCCTCGGCCATCCCGAACACCTGTTGCAGCCCGGGAGTCAGCGTCTCGCGGATCCGGCGGGCGTCGTCGGGTTCCAGCCGCGCTCCGCCGACCTGCAAGAGCCGCAATGTCTTTGGTGTCACCGGCTCCCAGTCGCAGGCTTGCGCCCACAGCTTGGCCAAGGCGGGGACCAGGGCGGTGACCGTGACGCCATGACGCGCGATCGTGTCGAAGGCGGCTTCGGGGCTGGGATCGGTGCCGAACACCGTGCAAGCGCCGACCGTCATCGCGCCGAGCAGGCCCGGACAGGCCAGCGGGAAGTTGTGGCCCGCCGACAACAGCACCAGATAGACGTCGTCGGAGCGCAGGCCGCACAGCTCGGCGCTGGCGGACGCGTTGA
The DNA here is from genome assembly GCF_025823255.1 of Mycobacterium montefiorense. Taxonomy (NCBI): domain Bacteria; kingdom Bacillati; phylum Actinomycetota; class Actinomycetes; order Mycobacteriales; family Mycobacteriaceae; genus Mycobacterium; species Mycobacterium montefiorense. The sequence continues at coordinate 146,321 of NZ_JACKVL010000002.1, forward strand.
ACACATAGTCGTCGTGCGTGCGGGGGATCAGCTTGGGCAGGCCGGTGGTGCCGCCGGAAACCAGCAGCAGCGCAGGCGATTCCGTGTCCGCCGGCGGCAGGGCCTCGGTGCGGGTGGCCGACTCGCACAGCTGCGTCCACGAGACGAACGACTGGGGATCACCGTCGACGATGACGTGCCGCAGGTGCGGGTGTGCCCGGACAAGCTTGCGCGCCATCTCCCGGTAGTCGAAACCGTTGGCGGTATCGGCGATCAGTAAACTGGTGGCCTCGCTGACCGAGGCGAAGTGACTCAACTCCGCCGCGCGATGGCCCGGCAGACACATGACCGGGGTTGCCCCGGCCCGCAACAGCCCGAACAGCGCCACCGCGAACTGCGAGCCGTTGGGCAGCTGCAGCAATACCCGGTCGCCCGGCGCGATGCCCACAGCGCGCAGCCCCACCGCGGCGCGGTGAGCCCGCTCGTCGAGTTCGGCGAACGTCATCTCTTGTTCGCCGGAGGCTTCGACTACCGCGAGTTTGCTCGGCCAGCGCGCAGCCGCCTCGGTCAGGACGGAGTCCAGGGGTCGGCTCGCCCAATAACCGGCCGCGCGGTAGGCGTCGGCGCGGTCGGCCGGGAAGGGCACAAAACCGTCGATCGGTTGCGCTGTGTTCGGGATCACCGGGGCTCCTTAGAGGGGCTTGGTAGCAAAGGCGCCGGGATAGAGGATAGGGTAGCCAAACAAAATTAGGGCAGCCTGTGCTAATTCAGGAGGATTCGTGGTGCGTGCCCCCGCGGGCTCGGAGGACATCCGTGCGGAGGTAGCCGAACTGCTCGGCGTCGATGTTGCCGCTGTTCAGCCAGCTGACAATCTGATCAGCCAAGGTCTGGACTCGATTCGGATGATGTCGCTGGCCGGTCGTTGGCGCCGCCAGGGCATCGACGTCGACTTCGCCACACTGTCTGCCACGCCGACCATCGAGGCCTGGTCGGAGCTTGTAGTAGCCGCAGGCTCACAAGCGTCCGAAGCCGATGAGACCCCCGATGCGCATACCCGGGAGGCCGACGGCACCGACGCGTCCGGTGAGCCGTTCCCGCTCGCCCCGATGCAGCACGCGATGTGGGTGGGCCGCCACGACCACCAACAGTTCGGCGGCGTCGCCGGACACCTCTACGTCGAATTCGACGGCGGCTCGATCGATCCGGAGCGACTGCGCGCCGCGGCGACCCGGCTGTCGCTTCGTCACCCCATGTTGCGGGTGCGGTTCGGGCCCGACGGCACGCAGCGCATTGCCGCGACGGACGAATGCGGCGAGTTCCCCCTGGTCATCGAGGATCTGCGGCACCTGGACGCGGGTCGGGTGGCTGACTGGCTCGACGAGATCCGGGAGGACAAATCGCATCAGCAGCTCGACGGCGCGGTGTTCGAACTCGCGCTGACACTGCTGCCCGCTGAGCGCTCGCGGCTGCACGTCGATCTGGACATGCAAGCCGCCGACGCGATGAGCTACCGCACGCTGATGTCCGACCTTGCGGCCCTCTACGTCGGTCGTGACCTACCTGAATTGGCTTACACCTACCGGGAATACCGTCAGGCCATGGTGCGCGATGAGGAGCGCCCCCAGCCGGCTCGCGACGCCGCCCGCGAGTGGTGGGCGCAACGCATCCCGCAGCTGCCCGACCCGCCGATGCCGCCCACGCTCGGAGGCCGGGACTCGCAGCGCGGAACACGTCGCTGGCACTGGCTGGACGGGGCAACCCGCGACGCCCTGTTCTCCCGCGCGAGGGCCCGCGGGATCACCCCGGCGATGGCGTTGGCCGGATCGTTCGCGACCGCCCTGGCCCGCTGGTCGGCCACATCCCGTTTTTTGCTGAACGTCCCGCTGTTCGGGCGTCAGGCATTGCACGCCGACGTCGACTTGCTGGTGGGCGACTTCACTTCGTCGCTGTTACTCGACGTCGATCTGACGGGCTCAGCAACGCCCGCGGCACGCGCGCGGGCGGTGCAGGACGCCATGCAAACCGCCGCGGCACACTCCGCCTATTCCGGGCTGTCGGTGCTGCGCGATCTGAGCCGTCACCGCGGCACCCAAGTGCTCGCGCCGGTCGTCTTCACCAGCGCGCTGGGGCTTGGTGAACTGTTCGGTGCCGACGTCACAGAGCAATTCGGCACACCCGAATGGATCATCTCCCAGGGCCCGCAGGTGCTGCTCGACGCTCAGGTCACCGAGTTCGACGGCGGAGTGCTGGTGAATTGGGATGTGCGCGACGGCGTTTTCGCGCCGGGCGTCATCGACGCGATGTTCTCTGACCAGATCGATGAGCTAATTCGATTGGCGTCCGGCGACGAACCCTGGGAACTCGCGGGCCCGTCGGCGTTGCCCGCCGACCAGCGCGTGGTGCGGGACGCGGTTAACAGCCGCACGGCCGAGCCCAGCGGAGAGGCGTTGCACGACGGGTTCTTCCGGCAGGCCGAGCAGCGGCCCGACGCTCCCGCGGTGTTTTCCAGTTCCGGTGACCTGACTTATGCGCAGCTGCGTGATCAGGTGCTGGCGGTGGTGGCTGCGCTGCGCGCGGCCGGGGTCGAGGCCGCGGACACCGTCGCGGTCGTCGGCCCGAAGACGGCCGAGCAGGTGCCCGCGGTGCTGGGCATCCTGGCGGCCGGCGCCGCCTATCTGCCGATCGGCGTCGACCAGCCCCGCGAGCGCGCGGAGCGCATCCTGGAAACCGGAGGCGTGCGGCTGGCCCTGGTGTGCGGCGGACAGCAGCCGTCGTTGCCGGTGCCCACACTGACGCTTGCCGACATCCTCGACGACGTGACGGCCGATGCCGAGATTCATTTCGCCAGAGTTGATCCTTGCGACCTCGCCTACGTCTTGTTTACTTCGGGCTCGACCGGTGAACCCAAGGGCGTCGAGGTGACGCACGACGCCGTTATGAACACGGTGGAATTCATCGGCCATCACTTCGAGATCGGTGCAGCAGATCGATGCCTGGCCCTGTCGACGCTGGAAGGCGACATTTCGGTGATGGACCTTTTCGTCACCTTGCGGACGGGCGGATCGATCGTCGTGGTCGACGAAGCGCAACGCCGTGATCCCGACGCGTGGGCCCGGCTCATCGACCTACACAAAGTCACCGTGCTGCACTTCATGCCGGGTTGGCTCGAGATGCTGATCGAGGTCGGCCGTGGGCGGCTGTCGTCGGTGCGGGTGATTCCCACCGGCGGCGACTGGGTGCGGCCCGAGGTGGCTCGCCGCTTTGCAGCCGAGGCCCCCAACGTGCGATTCGCCGGCCTGGGTGGAGCGACCGAAACCCCGGTCCACAACACAATTTTCGAGGTGCTCGACGCCGCCGAGTTGCCGGCGGACTGGACCACCCTGCCGTTCGGCACGCCGCTTGTCAACAATGCGTGCCGCGTCGTCAGCGACACCGGCGACGACTGCCCCGACTGGGTGCCCGGTGAGTTCTGGGTGACGGGCCGCGGCATCGCGCGCGGCTATCGCGGTCGTGCCGATCTCACCGCGGAGCGCTTCGTCGAGCACGACGGCCGACGGTGGTATCGCACTGGTGATTTAGCCAGGTATTGGCCGGACGGCACGTTGGAGTTCGTCGGCCGCGCCGACCACCGGATCAAGATCAGCGGGTACCGCGTCGAACTCGGCGAGGTCGAAGCCGCGATACGGCGGCTGCCAGGAGTGCGAATTGCGGTGGCGGCCTTGCTTTCCGGGTCTGGTGGATCTGAGGTGCTGGCCGCGGCGGTCTGCACGGAGGCAACCCCCGGTGGCCCCGAGCTCACTGCTGAGCAGATTCGCGACGCTCTCGTCGATGTTCTTCCCGCGCACATGATTCCGCGTCACGTACTACTGGTCGACAACATCCCGTTCACCGACGCCGGCAAGATCGACCGTCGCGTAGTGGCCGGGCAACTCGCCGCCGCGGTCTGTGGCTCGGACACCGACAAACCCGATTACCGGGCGCCGTCGACGGCGCTGGAATCCGCGCTTGCCGGCATCATTGCGGAGTTGCTCAGCCTGGATAGGGTCGGTCTCGACGACGACTTCTTCGCCCTCGGTGGTGATTCGGTGCTGGCCACCCAGGCGGTGGCGCGAATTCGCTCCTGGCTGGACAGCCCGGATGTGATGGTCGCCGACATCTTCGCCAACAGAACCGTTTCGGCGCTTGCGGGCTTGCTGGGCCGCCGCGAGCGCGACCCTGGCCGACTCGACCAGGTCGCCGAGTTGTATCTGGAGGTTATCGGCATGGACGCTGAGTCGGTCCTGGACGCATCTGGGCAACCCGCGAACCATGAAGCAGCACAATGACATTCCGTGACCTGATTAGCATGCCGTCCACATTTCCGTCCTGGATCAAGCTGGTGCCGGGGCGCAACGAGATACCGGCCACGGGCGCCACTGTGGTGTTCCCGCACGCCGGGGCCGCCGCCGCAAGCTACCGGGTGCTGGCCGCCGCACTGGCCGGCGGCGGCGATACCTACATCGTGCAGTACCCGCAGCGGGCCGACCGGCTCACCGAACCTGCCCACGAAACTGTGCACGACCTTGCCCTCGGGCTCTTTGCGGCCGGGCCATGGCGGGGCGTGGCACCGCTGCGGTTGTTCGGCCACAGCATGGGCGCCGTGGTGGCATTCGAATTCGCCCGGGTGGCCGAAGAGAACGACGTCGCCGTGCAGATGCTGTGGGCATCCGCGGGTCCGCCGCCGTGCGTCGTGGCCGACATGCCCGAGCTGCCGACCAGCGATGATGGAGTGCTTGCCGACATCGCCGACCTTGGCGGTACCGACCCCGAACTGCTTGCCGACGAGGAGTTCTCCGAACTGCTCACCACCGCGATGCGCGCCGACTACCAGGCCTTCAATCGCTATGACCCCAGTCCCGGCATCCGCATTGGTGCCGACATTCATGTCCTCGGCGGCCGTGACGATCACCGCATCGGTCTCGATGTGCTGCGGCAGTGGGAAAGACACACCGCCGGGACGTTTTCGCTCTCGCTCTACGACGGCGGACACTTCTACGTTTATGACCACGTCGATGCGATCGCTGCGCAGGTGAACGAGGATGTCTGACAACGGATTGGATTCTGAAGGCGTCGACCCGGTGGTGATCGTCGGGATGGCCGTCGAAGCGCCCGGCGGCATTGACACCGCCGACCGCTACTGGGACCTGTTGGCGAACGGCCGTGAGGCGCTGGGTCCGTTCCCGGCCGACCGCGGTTGGCCGGTTGCAGAACTGCTTGCCGGATCACGTCGCAGTGGCTTCAAGCAGATCCATGACCGCGGTGGATTCCTGCGCGAGGCAGCCACATTCGACCCGGAATTCTTCGGGATCTCGCCGCGCGAGGCGGTCTCGATGGACCCGCAGCAGCGGGTGACACTGCGGGTTTCGTGGCGCGCGCTGGAGAACAGCGGCATCAATCCCGACGACCTTGCCGGACATGACGTGGGTTGTTATGTCGGCGCATCCATGACCGGGTATGGCCCTGAGATGGCCGAGTTCTCTCGGCACAGCGGCCATCTGCTTGCCGGGACGGCGCTGAGTGTGATCTCCGGACGGGTGGCGTACACGCTGGGATTGACCGGCCCGGCGCTCACCCTCGACTCGTCATGCGCGTCCGCGCTGGTGGCCTTTCACGTTGCCGTGCGTGCTCTGAGGGACGGCGACTGCGACCTGGCGTTGGCCGGCGGAGTCAATGTGCTGGGCTCACCCGGCTTCTTCGTCGAATTCTCCAAGCAACATGCCCTCTCCGACGACGGCTGCTGCCGTCCGTACAGCACCCAGGCCAGTGGAACGGTGTGGGCCGAAGGGTCGGCAATGTTTGTGCTGCAACGCAAATCGGCCGCGCTGCGGGCTGGCCGGCAGATCATGGCCGAGGTCCGCGCTACCGGGGTCAATCAGGACGGCCGCAGCGCCGGCCTGTCCGCCCCCAGCGAGGACGCGCAAGCCCGGCTGTTCCGCCGGGCGATCACCCGGGCCGGAATCAAGCCCGAGGAAGTGGGAATGATCGAGGGGCATGGCACCGGTACCCGGCTCGGCGACCGCACCGAACTGCGCTCGTTGGCAGCGACTTACGGCGATACCGAGCCCGGCGCCGGAGCTCTGCTGGGTTCGGTGAAATCCAATGTAGGCCACTCGCTGGCAGCTGCCGGCGCACTCGGCTTGGCCAAAGTCCTCGTCTCGGCCGAACACGGCGCCGTCCCGGCCACCCTGCACGCCGCCGAAGCGAGCCCCGAAATCGACTGGGAGAGCCAAGGGTTGCGGCTCGCACAGAGCTTGACGCCGTGGCCGGCGATCGCCGGACAGCGCACTGCTGCGGCGTCGGCCTTCGGGATCGCGGGCACCAACGCACATCTGATCGTCTCAGTGCCAGAGGTCGCATAGTGCTCGATCACGCGTTGCCCGATGGTCGTGTCCCGGTGTTGCTCACCTCGCACGACAAAGAACTTATCCACCAGGATGCGGCGGCCATCCTGGACTACCTCGATCGCACCGGGTCCACTGCACCGGATGTGGCGGCGGCGGTCGCGTCGACCCTGCTGCGGCTGCGGCGGGTACGCCGGCACCGCGTCGTGCTGCGGGCCGCCGATGGTACCGAGCTCGTCGACGGGTTGTCCGCGCTTGCCCGTGCCGAGGAGCACCCCCTGATCAGCTGGTCGGCGAAGAGCTCGGCGCCGCGTATCGCATTCGTGTTTCCGGGCCAAGGCAATCAATGGCAGGCGATGGGAGCCGACGCCTACCGGCGCCTGCCGGCCTACCGAAAGTCCGCGGACGAGTGCGTGCAGGCGTTCGCCGCCGCCGGGTTGCCGTCTCCGCTGCCTTATCTGGTGGGCGAGGTGGAGCAGAGCTGGTCGCGGACCGAGATTCAGGGTGCTCAGTTCACGCATGCGGTCTCGCTGGCCGCGGCGTGGCGAGACTGCGGTGTGGTTCCCGAAGTCACCATCGGACACAGCCTTGGCGAGGTAGCGGCAGCTTTCGTGGCCGCAACGATCACGCTGCCGGACGCGGTCACCCTGGTGGGTGCCCGCGCGACGGTCGTCGACCGGCTGACGGGCCGATACGCGATGGCGGTGCTGGGAGTCGGGGTCGAGGAGGCGGAGTCCGTGCTGGCCGATGCGCCCGGCTGGCTGGAAGTTTCGGCGGTGAACGGGCCGTCGTCGACGGTGGTGTCTGGTGATCACGACGCCGTGGCCGCCGCAGTGCAGCTGGCGGGGCGGCGAGGCATCTTCAATCATCAACTATCCGTGGACTATCCGGGCCACACCAGTGCGCTACGGCCGTTGCGTACCCCGCTGATCGAGCTGATCCCCGAGTCGGCGTTCCGGCGCGGCGAGGCGCGCTTCATTGGGTCCACGTTCGGCGCCGAGGTGGACGTCGATGCCGACTTCTCCGAGTACTGGTATGAGAACCTCTGCGGCACGGTGCGGTTCGACCGAGCCGTGCGACATGCCCAAAAGGGCGGAATCGACACGTTTGTCGAGCTGTCCGCGCATCCGTCGCTGCTGTATCCGCTCACCGACATCGTCGATGACGAGTCGGCCGTGATCGTCGGATCGGGGCACCGCGAAAAACCCATCACCGACTCGCTGTCGGCGAGCATCGCCGCCGTCGCGACCGCTCACCCCGCCAGCCCGTGGGCCAACGCCATACCGGGCGATATCGAGGCGCCACTGCGCAGATTCCCGAATGCGCCGATGCGGGCGGTGCATCTGTGGGCCACACCCGAACCGCTGACCGACACGGTGCCGGTTGCGGCGTTGACCGCCGCAGTCGAGGAATGGCAGCAGCTGACCTCACCCAGCCCGGCCAACGCAACGGTTTGCGGCATCGGATTTTTCGGCGAGGCCGCCGCGGGCGCATTGACCCAGCAGCTGATCGACGCCGTTGCCGCGCACGGCGGTTGCCAGGCAGTGCCGCTGGGCGAGGCGGAGATCGTCGCGGTGATCGCCCCAGAGCTCGACCAGCTGGATGCGCTTGCCGCAATTGAGCAGATCGAGGGTCGCGCCGATGCGGGCCTGCCCGACTACGCCGCGGTCATCGGCCCACGATGCCGTGCAGTCTGGCTGCTCACTGTCGGTGCCGAACAGGTCGAGTCCGACGAGCCGAACGTCTCACCGGCGCAGGCGGCGCTGGCCGCGATGCATCGCAGCTTCGGCTTCGAATTCCCCGACCAGACCTTCGGCCACCTGGATCTGCTCAGCCGCGCCGTCAACCCCGAGACCGCGCTCGCGATCGTCGACGTGCTGCTTCGCGACGGCGCCGAGATTGCGTTGCGGGGCACCGAATCACCGCGACGTTATGTCCGGACCTTCGGGGAGTGCGGCGAATCGGCAACCAACCGGCCCTTGGATGCCGCAGCACTGGACAACGTGGTGATCACCGGTGGCAGCGGCGCGATCGGTCTGCAGTACGCCCGGTACTGCATCGAGCACGGGGCGCGCACGGTCACCCTGTTGAGCCGCAACGGTGTCGCTCCTGACGCGCTGGCACGGCTCTCCGAGAACCATGACGCGGTGGTTCAGGCACCGCTGTGCGATATCACCGACCGTGCCGCGTTGTCCGCTGTGGCCGCCGAGTATGCCGGTGCCGGTGCATCATTGCTGATCCACACCGCCGGGATCGCTAAAGCCGTTGCGCGCGCTGACCTCAACGGAACGGATGTAGCGGAGGTCTGTGACGCGAAGGTCCGCGGGCTGGCGCTGCTGGCCGAGGTGTGGCCGGCGCAGCCTGACAGCCGAATACTGGCCTGCTCGTCCGTGTTTGGCGTATGGGGCGGCTACAACCACGCGGCGTATGCGGCATCCAACCGGATGCTCGACGTGCTGGCCGCGCAGTTGCGTGCCAGCGGCCGGGACTGCATGGCCGTTCGATGGGGACTGTGGCAGGCCGCCGGGGTAGTGGCGGCCAACGAGATCACTCGCACCGAGCGTTCCGGTCTGATTGCCATGGACCCCGAACTGGCGATAGAAGCTAGCCTCTACCGCTACGACGGCGATCCTTTGATTTTCGAAGCAGACTTCGAGCGGCTCGCGGTCTTCTTCGAAAGTCAGGGAATGCCAATGCCGTTCAGCGGGCCAGGCAGCAGCGGCAGCTCCGAGAGCGACAACGGGTCGGCGGCGAAACCGCTCGCCGACGTGGTCCGCGCCGAGCTGGCCGCAACATTGCACTTGGGTGATTCGTCATCGATTGACCCGGGTTCGTCACTCATCGACCTCGGTGTGGACTCGCTGCTCGCGCTCGATCTGCGCAAGCGGTTACGCCGAACGGTGGGCAGCTCGGTTCCGGTGGCCCGGATGCTCGGCGGGATCACCGTGCACGAATTGATCGATGCGTTGGGCGTTGGCTCAACCGGCGGGCCGACGGCTCCGCCGAGGTTGGAAACCACCGCCGCCCCGATCGGGGCGCAACATTCGACGCTCGCGATGCTAGAAAGGTTGGACTCCTAGCGTGACTGAAACCTCCGGTGCCAGCGCCCGGCTCGACGAAAAGCGGCTGGAACTATTGCGCCGCAAGATCGCTGAGCGTGGCCTCGACAGGCCCCCGGCGCAGGGGCCCGTGGCGACTTACGACGAGCCACGCATGTCGGACGGTCAGCACCGGATGTGGTTCGTGCAATCGGTCGATCCCGACAGCGCGCTGCTCAACATCTGCGTCTCTTATCGCATCACCGGCACCGTCGATGTTGCCCGGCTGCGCGCAGCGATCGAGGCCGTGGCCGAGCGCCATCCGGTGCTGCACACCACCTACGAGACCGACACCGACGGCTTCCCGTATCCGGTGATCCGCGATGATCTGCGACCGGACTGGGCCGAACACGACCTGTCCGTCCTGACCGATCAGTCCCGGCGGTTGCGGCTCGATGTGCTGGCTCAGCGGGAGTTCTGCCGGCCCTTCGACCTGGCCAAGGATTCGCCCCTGCGGGTCACGGTGGCGCGGTTGTCGACCGACGAACTGATGCTGCTGATCACCGCCCACCACATCGCCTGGGACGACGGCTCATGGTCGCCCTTCTTCGCCGATCTGACCCGGGCGTATACCGACCCGGATGGTTTCGCCGCCGCGCCGGCGGCCAGTGCCCCCGCGGTCGAGCCGGCTTTCGCCGACGCCCCGAGTCATGACGAGGATGCGGACTACTGGCGGCCACTCATCACGAATCTGCCGGAGCCGCTGGAGCTTCCGGGCGCCAACGGTTCCGTGGTGCCGAGCAGCTGGCGTGCGCAGCGCGCCACCGCGCAGTTGCCGCCGGCCCTTATCGACCGGGCGGCGGCGCTGGCTCGGGAAAGCGGCGCCACGCCCTACATGGTGTTGATGTCCGCGTTCGCCGCGTTGGTCCAGCGCTACACACAGTCGAGCGACTTCCTGGTCGCCGTCCCCGTGCTCAATCGCGGCGTCGGGACCGAGGACGCCATTGGCTATTACGGCAACACCGTGGTGATTCGGCTGCAACCGCACTCCCACCAGACATTCCGCGAACTGCTGACCCAAACTCGGGACAGCGCCGTGGGCGCCTTTGCGCATTCACGTGCCGACCTGGACTGGCTGGTGCGCGAATCCAACCCCGATCGCCGACACGGCGCGGACCGGATGACGCGGGTGAGCTTCGGACAGCGAGATGCCGATGGTGCCGGCTTCTGCCCGCCGGGCATCAACTGCGAGCGCGGTGAGTTGCGTGGTCACTTCAACCAGCTGCCACTGAGTTTCATGGTGGAGCTGGCGCGCTCGAAGGACGGCGGCGGATTAGTTGAGGCTGAGTATCTGGTCGAGGTGCTGGATCGTCCGCTGGTCGAACAGCTGCTGCGGCACTATGTCGTCTTGCTCGACAATGCGCTGAGCAACCCCGACGCGCCGCTGTTCGCATGCGCGCTGATGAGCGGCGAAGACGCGGAGTGGCTCCGCCAGGTATCGACGGGCGAAGAGTTCACCACCCCGGCTGCCACGTTGCCGGAGTTGGTCAGCCGCCGCGCGGCCCAGGCGCCCGATGCCGTCGCCGTCGGCTACGAAGGCCGCGACTACACCTACCGCGAGATCGACGAAGAGTCGAACCGGGTGGCGCACTGGCTAATCGAGCAGGGCATCGGCACCGAGGACCGGGTCGCGCTATTGCTGGACAAGTCGCCCGAACTCGTCATCACCGCGCTGGGCATCCTCAAAGCGGGCGCGGTATACATGCCAGTGGACCCCACTTACCCGCAGGATCGAATCTCCTTCATCCTGGGCGATGCGGACGCCAAACTGGTTCTGCACGAACCAGTTACCAGCCTGTCGAACTACCCGGCGAGCGCACCCGAGCTGATTCGCCCACTGACCCCGTACAACACCGCCTACCTGATCTACACCTCGGGTTCGACCGGGCTGCCCAAGGGCGTCCCGGTGCCGCATGCGCCGATCGCCGAGTACTTCGTCTGGTTCGGCGACGAATACCAGATCGCCGCAACCGAATCGCTGCTTCAGGTCGCTTCACCCAGCTTCGACGTGTCGATGGGGGAGATCTTCGGAACGCTGATCATGGGTGCGCGGTTGGTGATTCCGCGGCCCGACGGGCTGCGCGATATCGGCTACCTGACCGACCTGCTCGGCCGCGAAGGCATCACCTCGATGCACTTCGTGCCGTCGCTGCTGGGGCTCTTCCTGTCGCTGCCCGGCGTCAACCAGTGGCGCAGCCTGCGCCGGGTCCCGATCGGCGGGGAGGCGCTGCCCGGCGAGATCGCCGACAAATTCCACGCCACCTTCGACGCGCTGCTGTACAACTTCTATGGACCGACCGAGACCGTCGTCAACTGCACCAGCTATCCGGTGCAGGGCACCCAGGGCACCCGGATCGTGCCTATCGGTAAGCCCAAGATCAACACGCAAGTGTATCTGCTCGACGATACGCTGCAGCCGGTACCGGTGGGTGTGATCGGCGAGATCTACATCGCCGGAACGCATGTCGCGCAGGGGTATCACCGTCGGCCGGGACTGACGGCCGAACGTTTCGTCGCCGATCCGTTCACCGCGGGCGGCCGGATGTACCGTTCGGGCGACCTGGCCCGCCGTAACGGTGACGGAGACATCGAGTTCGTCGGCCGCGCCGACGAACAGGTGAAGATCCGCGGCTTCCGCATCGAGCTCGGTGAGATCGCCGCCGCCATCTCGGTCGACCCCAGCGTCGGACAAGCGGTGGTGCTTGCGGTGGACCTGCCCCGGCTGGGCAAGAGCCTGGTCGGGTACGTGACTCCCGCCCCGGACTGCGGCACCGAAACCGTTGACGTTGAACGTATCCGAGCCCGGGTGGCCGCGGCGCTGCCGGACTACATGACTCCGGCCGGCTACGTCGTGCTCGACGAGATCCCGATGACCGCGCACCAAAAGATCGATCGTGCCGCGTTGCCGCAACCGGAGATCGCCGCCGGGGCCGAATACCGCGACCCGACGACCGCCACGGAACGCCGTATCGCCGCACTGTTTTCCACACTGCTGGGCCACGACCGGGTGGGTGTCGACGACTCGTTCTTCGATTTAGGCGGTCACTCTCTGGTGGCCACCAAACTTGTCACCGCGATCCGCTCGGATTGCGGTGTGGAGCTCGGCATCCGCGACGTGTTCGAGCTGGGCACGGTGGGCCTGCTGGCCGAGCGGGTAGACGAGCTGGGCTCCGGCACATTCGACCAGGCGCGGCCCAAGCTGATCGCGACCGCCCACGACGAGCCGCTGCCACTGTCGGCGTCGCAACTGCGCAGCTGGTTCGCGTACCGCATCGACGGGCCCAGCTGGGTCAACAACGTCCCGTTCGCTGCGAAGCTGACCGGGCCGTGGGACATCGATGCGTTGATCGCCGGCATCGGCGACGTCGTGGCTCGTCACGAAATTCTGCGCACCAGCTATGTCGAAATAGACGGTGTCCCTTACCAAGTAGTCAATCCAGCCGGTGATCTGCCGATTCGCCTGGCGGCCTTTGACGGCGCCGCCACTGATAGCGACGGCTGGCTGCAGGAACAGCTTGACGCCGAACGCCAGCACTGCTTCGAATTGGACGAGGAGCGACCGATTCGGATCGCGTTGCTGCGCACCGGCGTCGACGCAGGCGAACACGTGATGTCCTTCGTGGTCCACCACATCGCTTCCGACCATTGGTCAGCAGGCGTGCTGTTCTCCGATGTGCTCACCGCCTATCGGGCCCGGCGTTCGGGAGAGGTGCCGTCCTGGGCGCCACTTCGCGTGCAGTACGCCGATTACGCGGCCTGGCAAAGCGAGTTCCTGGGTGACTCCAGTGGTCAGGAATCAGCGATCGCCGCCGAGCAGCGGGAGTACTGGACCCGGCAGCTGGCCGGGATGTCGGAGGACACCGGGCTGCGGCCGGACTTCCCTCGTCAACCGGTACCCAGCGGCGCGGGTGAGTCGGTCGACTTCCGCATCGACGCGGCCACCCGCGGCAAGCTCGCCGAATTGTGCCGCGAGTTGGGCATCACCGAATTCATGCTGCTGCAAACCGCCGTCGCCGTGGTCCTGCACAAGGCCGGCAGCGGCGTGGACATTCCGCTGGGCACGCCGGTTGCCGGACGCACCGAAGCCGAATTGGACCAACTGATCGGCTTTTTCGTCAACATTCTGGTGCTGCGCAACGATCTGGACGGTAATCCGACGCTGCGAGAAGCGCTGCGTCGGGCCCGGGAGACGGCCTTGGCTGCCTACGCTCACCAGGATCTGCCGTTCGACCGGGTTGTCGACAGCGTCAGCCCGGTGCGCTCGCTATCACGCAACCCGCTGTTCCAGGTCGTGGTGCACGTCCGCGACCACCTGCCCGCCACCCGGGTGATCGATTCGACGTCCGACGGCCGCGGTGGCGAGGACACGGTGTGCACCTCGTTGGATCCGATCTTCGACATGGCGCACGCCGACCTGAGCGTCAACTTCCTGGGCGCCGACGACACGGACGGCGCCGGGTACAACTGCAACGTGATTTTCCGTACCGAGCTGTATAGCCGGTCCACCATCGAGCGGCTGGCCGGCTGGCTGGCCCGGATCATCACCGCGTTCGCCAACGACGTCGATCAGACGTTGCGCGACGTTGCGGTGATCGACGACGACGAGCAGCACCGCATCCTGCAGGAGTGGAGCCGCGGCGTGCAAGCGCCACAGGACCGACCGCGTACCATTCCGGAATTGCTTGCGCCCAGCCGGAATTGGGGTCCGGACCGGATCGCGGTGCGCTGCGGCAGCGAGCAGATCGATTACCCATCGCTGCACCGGCGTTCGGACAATCTCGCGGTGCTGCTCGCCGAACACGGTGTGCAGCCGGGGTCGCTGGTCGGACTCTCGACGCGGCGCGGCATCGACATGGTGGTGGCGCTGGTGGCCATCATGAAAGCCGGCGGCGGCTACTTCCCGATCGATCCCGGTTATCCGCTGGCGCGCAAGCAGTTCATGCTCGACGACGTCGCGCCGCCGGTGGTCTTGGCGACGGCCGACGCCGTGGACAGCACGCCGAAAGTGCCTGGGGTTACGGTGATTTCCCTGGACGACCCGCAGGTTGGTGCCGCGATGGAGAACAGCGACGCGGCACGCACGGAGTTGCCCGCGCCGCACCCCGACGACCCGATGTATTTGGTGTTCACGTCCGGTTCCACCGGCAAGCCCAAGGGTGCGGTGGGCACGCATCGGTCCATGTCGGCCAGGTTGGATTGGCAGTTGCGGCATTACCCGCCCTGCGCCAATGACATTCGATTGGCGCAGGCTTCGATCACCTTCCTCGAGGGCGGTATGGAGATGCTGGCCGGCCTGGCGGCCGGTGCCACGATGATCCTCGCCGACGACGCCGAGCACCGCGACGCCGAAGCGCTCGGGGACTTGATGGACCGGCATTCAGTGGCGCAGGTTACCGCGGTGCCCAGCCTGGTCTCCGCGCTGGTGGACACCCGGCCCGATGTGGTGCGATCCCTGTCGAGGCTGGTCTGTGGTGGGGAGCCGGTGAGCGCGTCACTGCTGGAGCGGCTCGTGGCCGCATGTGCCGATGATGCGGACACCCAGCTGCTGAACAATATCGGCTCCACCGAAACCTCTGGCGCGGTGTCGCGCGGGCGGCTCGGTCTGCCGAATCCGCTTGTCGGCAAGCCGGTGCCGGGGGCGGATGCCTACCTGCTCGATGACAGCCTGCGCCCCGTGCCGGTCGGCGTGGTGGGCGAACTGTATTACGCCGGTGACCAGTTGGCCCGGGGCTACTGGAAGCGGTCCGCGTTGACCGCAACGCGGTTCGTGGCCAATCCGTATGCGCTGGAACCGGGGTCGCGGCTGTACCGCAGTGGCGACCTGGCCCGGTGGACCGAGGACGGCCAGCTGGAGTTCACCGGCCGTGCTGACCACCAGGTACAGGTGCGCGGATTCCGGGTCGAGCTGGCGGAGGTCGAGGCCGCGCTTTCGGCGGCTGACGGCGTCGCGGCGGCGGCCGCGCGTACCTGGGAGGTGCGCGGCGGTACATCGCTGGCCGGATATGTTGTGCCGCAACGAGCAATCGTCGATGACGCGGAGAAAGCAACCTTCGCGGGCGCGGTGCGTGCCGCAATCGCGACGACGCTGCCCGGATACATGATGCCCTCGTCGCTGACGGTTCTCGACGCGCTGCCCAAGACCGATTCGGGCAAGCTGAACCGGCCCGGGCTACCGAAGCCGGCCGTCAGCACCAGCGGCCAGATCGAACCATCGCGCACCGACACCGAACGGGCGCTGGCTAAGGTGTTCGCCGAGCTGCTGTCGACGCCCGAGGTCGGCCGATTCGATGACTTCTTCGCGCTCGGCGGCGACAGCATCCTTTCGGTGCAGCTGGCATCGCGGGCCCGCGCGGCGGGCCTGGCGGTCAGTCCGCGGATGGTCTTCGAGCACCCGACGCCTGCGCAGTTGGCCGGCGTCCTGGACGCCCTCGGCGACGGACAGACCGACACCGAGCAGGCCGACGAGCCGGCGGATGCCCGCTTCGAGCCGATGGCCGCGTCCGGACTGTCAGCCGACGATCTGGCTGCGGTGACACAGCTTTGGTCATCCTCACGTGACGGTACGCCATGACCGCGACCAAAGCCGATGTCGTACCGGACATCGAGGACGTGATGGCGTTGAGCCCGCTGCAAGAGGGCTTGTATTCGTTGAGCACGCTTACCGAATTCGTCGAAGGCGAAGCGGCCGACGATCCGTACATGATCGGCATGGCCGCGGACATCTCCGGCGCGCTTGACGCCGAGCTGCTGCACGACTGCGCGACGAACATGTTGGTACGGCATCCAAACCTGCGGGCCAGCTTCTTCAGCCGGGGAATCCCGCGTCCGGTGCAGATCGTGCCGTCCCGCGTCGAGCTGCCCTGGCGAGTCGTCACGGCCTCGCCCGAAGAGGTGCAGGCGTTGGAGGTCGGTGAGCGACGCCGACCGTTCAATCTGGAACGTGGGCCGGTTATTCGCTTCCTGCTGATCGAATTGCCCGGCGCGCAATGGCGGTTGGTGATCACCGCCCACCACATCGTGATCGACGGCTGGTCGTTGCCGGTGTTCGTCAACGAGCTGATGATCTTGTACGGCGCCGGGGGAGACATTGCGGCGCTGCCCGTTGCCCCGCGCCCCTACCGCGACTACATCGGGTGGTTGGCAAGCCGCGATCCTGAAGCCAGTCAACAGGTTTGGCGTCAGCATCTGGCCGGCTTGCCCGGTCCGACCATGCTGTCGGCCGCGTTCGGCTCGGCGGAAGCGGCCGACGGGCGGCAGACCGGATTGCCGCGCACCACCGAACTGCGGCTGCCACCCGAGGCCGCAGAGCGGCTGGTCGAAGGCACTCGTTCGCGCGGCATCACCGTCAACACCCTGATACAAATGGCGTGGGCGCTGGTGTTGTCGCGGCTGACCGACACCCATGACGTGGTATTCGGGGTCACCGTCTCCGGCCGGCCGCCCGAACTTGCGGGCGTCGAGACGATGATCGGCCTCTTCATCAACACCGTCCCGATGCGGGTGCAGCTCGACCCGATCGCGAGCGTCGGTGACCAGTGTCGTGCGGTGCAGCGCAATGCCGCACTGCTACGTGAGCACGGTTTCCTCGGGCATTCGCAACTGCGGACCCTCGGTGGGGTCGGGGAGATGTTCGACACCTTGCTGGTCTATGAGAACTTTCCCCTGGACGGATTGGCCGCCTCCGGCGAATTCAACGCTGCCGGTGCGACATTCCGCCCGTCCGCGCTGCAGACCCTGTCCCACTTCCCGGTCGCGATCGCTGCCCACATGGCCGGCGGCGAGCTGGTGGTGCTAATCGAAGTGCTGGACGGCGCGCTGGGTACCACTAGCGCCGAGCGGCTGGGCCGTCGAGTGCTGACCGCTGCCGAGCGGCTGCTGCGGGACTGGGAGCGACCCTTGCGTGAGGTCAGCGTCCTGTTCGAGGACGAGGGTGTCCCGGACGTTGCGGACGCAGCGGCCCCGCAGGCGCTTGGCATCCACACTCGCTTCGCCGAGGTCGCCGTCAAGACGCCCGACACCGTCGCGATCAGCTGGACGGGCGGCTCGCTGAGTTACCGCGAGCTCGACGATCGTGCCAACGCACTGGCCGCCCGGCTCGCGGCTCGCGGGGTAAAGACCGAAACCCCGGTGGCCATCCGGCTTTTCCGCGGGCCGGAGTACATCGTCGCGATGCTCGCGGTACTCAAGACCGGCGGCATGTGTGTGCCGATGGAGCCGGGGCTGCCCCCCGAACGGGTGGAGTCGATTCTGCGTCAGACCGGTGCGTCAATCATCGTCGACGAGGAGCTGCTGGAAGCCCGCGGCGAGGCCGGCGCCGATTTCCGCCCGGTCCAGGTGTGGCCCGAGCAGGCCGCTTATGTGGTCTTCACATCGGGGACGACGGGAGAACCCAAGGGCGTCATAGGAACTCACGCGGCAGTCGGCGCCTACGCCGACGATCATCTGGACAGCGTGTTGCGACCCGCGGCGGCGCGGCTGGGTCGCCCGCTGCGCATCGCGCACGCGTGGTCGTTCGCGTTCGACGCTGCCTGGCAGCCTTTGGTTGCGTTACTGGACGGCCATGGTGTGCACGTCGTCGACGAGCTGACCCAGACCGACGCCGAGGCACTCGTCGGTGCGATCGCCGAATACGGCGTCGACATGATCGACACCACGCCGTCGATGTTCGCCCAACTCACCGCATGTGGATTGCTCACCACGGTGCCGTTGGCGGTGCTGGCGTTGGGCGGTGAAGCGCTCGGCAGCTCCGCGTGGGCCCTGATCCGTGGCGAATGTGTGCGAACCGGATTGTGCGCCTACAACTGTTACGGCCCAACCGAAACCACCGTCGAAGCCGTGGTGGGAGCCATTACCGAGTACGACGATCCGTCGATCGGGCGCCCGACCCGGCACTCCCGCGGTTACGTGCTCGACTCGGCGATGCGTCCGGTGCCCATCGGGGCGACCGGCGAGCTCTACCTGGCCGGATCCCAACTGGCCCGCGGCTATCTCGGCCGCCCGGGGGAGACGAGCCATCGATTCGTCGCCGATCCGTTCGCCGCCGGTGAGCGGATGTACCGCACCGGCGATCTGGTGCGCCGGGGGCCGGATGGCTCATTGCAATACGTGGGGCGCGCCGATGCGCAGGTCAAGATTCGCGGCTACCGGGTGGAACCGGGCGAGATCGCCGCAGCGCTCGAATCACACCCCGCCGTGCAGCACGCCGGCGTTCTGGTGCGTCAGCAGGACACCGGAGCGCGGCTCACCGCCTACGTGGTGATTTCCGACACGGCGGCGCACAAACCACCGGCAGCCGAACTGCGCGCCATGCTAGGTACCCGGTTGCCGCGCTACATGATTCCGCAGCGGATCGTCAGGCTCGACGAGATTCCACTGACCGCCAACGGTAAGCTGGACGAAGCCGCGCTGCGCGCGTTCGATGCGGCCGCGACTGCGGACTGCGCCGGTTCTGAGCCCGAAACGCCCACCGAAGTCGCACTGGCCGAAGTACTTTCGGAACTTCTGCGCCTGCCCTGCGTCGACGTGGCCGCGGACTTCCTGCAGCTGGGCCTGGACAGCATCATGGCGTTGTCGGTGGTGCAGGCCGCGCGGGCGCGGGGTCTGGCGTTGCGCGCCAGGCTGATCCTCGAGTGCGCCAACGTCCGGGAATTGGCAGAGGCAATCGACTCCGAAACCGCTACTGCTACAACTGATGTCGAAGACGGCGCGGAGCCCATGCCGGTGTTGCCCAATGGCCGCTGGCTCTATGAATACGGCGTGGCTCGACGGCTGGCCCAGACCGAAGCCATCCGGCTGCCCGACGACATCACCCGCGAGCAACTAGACGCCGCGCTGGCGAGCATCGTCGCCGGGCACGAAGTGCTCCGCGCGCGACTGGACCGCGCCACGATGACCCTGGTTCCGGCGCCGGCCACCGAAACCCTCGGTGAACTCGTCAACGAGGTTGCGGTCTCCGACGACCTGCAAGCGGTGGTTCCCGAATACGTCACAGAAGCTGTCGACCGTCTCGACCCCGAGCGGGGAGCGCTGCTGGCCGCCGTGTGGCTTCGGCCGCCGACCGGACGAAGCGTGCTGCTGCTGGCCGCCCACGTGCTGGCGATGGATCCGGCATCCTGGCGGGTGGTTCTCGGCGAGCTGGATGCTGCCCTGCAGGCGTTGACTACCGGCCACTCGCCCGCACCGGTGCGGGAGCACACCAGTTACCGGCGCTGGGCCGCGGCCCTCGCCGACCGCGCCGACCGGTTGGACACCGTGCAGTTCTGGGCAGCCCAGCTCGAAGGCGATGATCCCAACCTTGGCGCCCGGCGGGTTGATTCGGGCCGCGACCGGGCCGGCGATCTGATCGTCCGCATGGTCGTCGCCGACGCGGACACCACCCACCGGCTGTTGGATTCCGGCCTGCCATTGCCCCACTTGCTGGTCGCCGCCACCGCGGCGACGGTGACGCGCTGGCGGCAGCGACGAAACCAGGCCACGCCGCCGCCGCTGCTGGCGCTGGAAACCCACGGCCGCGCAGACAGTCTGGTCGACGAGCCCGGCTCGCACACCATCGACACCGGCGACACGATCGGACTGCTGAGCTCCATCTATCCGGTGCGGGTGGACTCGACCGACCCGCAAGACGTCGGCGAGTGGTTAGCGGCCATCCCGGGTGACGGACTCGATTACGGCTTGCTGCGCTATCTGCGGACCGATACCGCCGGGCGTCTGGCCTCGTTGCCTGGCCCGCAGGTACTGCTGAACTACCTGGGCGCAGCACACACCGGCGGCGGGTCCGTGCTGACGATGGAGCGCGGGCTGCTCGCGGGGGTATCTCCGCAACCGGAACCGGATCTGGCGGTGCGCCACGAACTCACGATCATGGCCACCGTGCTGCCGTTCGAAGGGCAGCGCGTCTTGGCCGCGCAGTGGCGTGCACTGCCAGACATTCTCGATGACGCGGATATCGCTGCTTTGCAACAACTTTGGATTGAATCACTGCGGGAGGTGGTGACGTGAGCACGTTAGCGATCCTCGGCGCCGGCGCGAAGGCGGTGGCTGTAGCCGCCAAGGCGAAGGCGCTGCGCGACATGGGCGTCGAGGTCCCCGACGTGGTCGCCGTGGAACGCACCGGGGTCGGGGCGAACTGGCAGGCGAGCGGCGGCTGGACCGATGGTGCGCACCGGTTGGGTACCAGCCCGGAAAAAGATGTCGGCTTCCCCTACCGATCGGCGCTGGTGCCACGCCGCAACGGCGAGGTCGACGAGCTGATGACCCGCTACAGCTGGCACTCCTATCTGATCGCGACCGCATCCTTCGCCGAGTGGATCGACCGGGGCAGGCCGGCCCCGCCGCATCGCAAGTGGAGCAAGTACCTGGGCTGGGTCGCCGATCAGGTCGAGATGTTAGTGATGCGCGGCGAGGTCGACGGGCTGGGTGTCGCCGGTGACCGCTGGGCGCTGCGCACCCACGAGACCACCGTGCACGCGGACGCGTTGATGATCACCGGGCCGGGCCAGGCGGAGAAATCTCTGCTGCCCGGCAACCCGCGCATGATGTCGATCGCCCAGTTCTGGGATCGCGCCGCTGGCCACGACCGCATCAGTGCCGAGCGGGTCGCGGTGATCGGCGGCGGTGAAACGGCCGCCTCGATGCTGAATGAGCTTTTCCGGCACCGGGTTTCGACGATCACCGTCATCTCACCGCAGGTGACGTTGTTTACCCGTGGCGAGAGTTTCTTCGAGAACTCGCTGTTCTCGGACCCCACCGACTGGACCGCGTTGACGTTGGCCGAACGTCGCGACGCGCTGGCCCGCACGGATCGTGGCGTCTTCTCGGCAAACGTGCAAGAGGCGCTGCTGGCCGACGACCGCATCCGCCACCTGCGCGGCCGGGTGGCGCACGCGGTAGGTCGCGACGGGCAGATCCGGCTGACGCTCTCCACCAACCGGTTCAGCGAGAACCTGGAGACGGTGCACGGATTCGACCTCGTGATCGACGGGTCGGGCGCCGATGCGCTGTGGTTTACCTCGCTGTTCAGTCAGGATGCCCTCGACCTGCTCGAGCTGGGTTTGGGCGGACCGCTGGCCTCCGAGCGCCTGCAGGAGGCGATCGGCTACGACCTGTCCGTCAGCGACGTCACGCCTAGGCTGTTCCTGCCCAACCTGTCCGGCCTCACCCAGGGGCCCGGATTTCCCAACCTGAGCTGCCTGGGGCTGCTGTCGGACCGAGTGCTGGGGTCCTGGGTCGGTCCCGCGGGTTCGTCCAGATACCAAACGATGGTGGAGAAGCGATGAGTACCAACCCTTTCGACGATGACAACGGCACCTTTTTCGTGCTGGTCAATGACGAGGAGCAGCACAGTCTGTGGCCTGTCTTCAGCGACGTTCCGGCGGGCTGGCGCGTGGTGCACGGCGAAGCGACCCGGGCGGCGTGCCTGGACTATGTCGAGCAAAACTGGCCCGATATCCGGACGAAGAGCCTGCGTGATTCCGTCGCCGGGAACCGGTCAGCTGGTTAGCCAGCAAAGCCGAAACTCTGGGCTGCTACACAGGTTGCGCACAGATTAGTCAGTGCGATCCCGCGTAGCATCTGTCCCAAGGTGCACAACCACACCATCTACACCAGGTGCTGGTGTGGGTGACATTCCGTCACGACGCTGCACTTCGAAGGGGGAATCATGAAATCCGTGAAAGCTATTGCCACCGGTGTGGCAGCGCTGGGCGCTCTCGGCGCTGCAGCTATCGGCGTCACCTCAATCGCGTCCATCCCGGCCGGCAGTGCCGCCCAGGTGCAGCTGGCCGCGGTTGGCGCACCGTTGCCGCAGGATCCGGCGCCGCCCGCCCCGGCTCTCGATGCCGGCGTTCCGACGGCGGACCAGCTGACCGGGCTGCTCAACAGCCTCGCCGACCCCAACGTGTCGTTCACCAGCAAGGGCAATTTGGTCGAAGGCGGGATCAGCGGGACCGCGGCACACATCGCGGACCACAAGTTGCAGAAGGCGGCCAAGAACGGCGACCTGCCGTTGTCGTTCAACATCACCAATATCCAGCCAAGCGCCGCAGGTTCGGTAACGGCGGACGTCGCGGTGTCGGGCCCGAAGCTGCCGAACCCGGTCACGCAGAATGTCACGTTCGTCAACCAGGGCAGCTGGATGTTGTCGCGCGCCTCGGCGATGGAGCTGCTGCAAGCGGCTGGACAGTAAGTAACATCCGTCACGTTGGCAGGTTGGCCTCAACGGGCCTCTGAAGGGGGAATCGTGAAATCCGTAGCTATGAGCGTGGCGGCGCTGGCCGTCATCGGCGGCGCGGCCGCCGGCATCGCATCCGTCGCGCCGCCGGGGTCTGCGGTGCAGCTGACCACGGTCGGCGCGCCGTTGCCGCAGGATCCGCCGCCGCCTCCCGCGCCTGCGCCGGTGGGGCCGGGCCTGCCGACGGCGGAACAGTTGAGCAACCTGTGCATCCAGGCCACCGACCCAGGCGTGGGCTACTCCACCAAGGTCGGCCTGGTCGAAAACGGCATCAATCCCGACGAGGGCCACGTTGCCGACCACGACCTGCGTAAGGCCTACCGGAACGGCAACTTCCCGGAGACCTTCACGGTGACGAACATCGTGCCGAACGGGCCGAATGTGGCCGCCGCCCAGGTGGCCATCGCGGGTCCGAAGTTCGCCGGGCCGGTCAACAAGCAACTGGTGTTCGTCCAACAGGGCGGCAACTGGGTGCTGCAACACGACGCCGCGCTGGCGTTGCTGCAGGCAGCGTCCGCGACGAACTAGCCGGACACGGCTCTTAGGTCGAGCTTGGCGATTCGCTCCGGGTCGGCCAGGACGTCGATCGCGGCGACTCGGCCGTCGCGCACCACGAACGCCATGATCGAGACGGGTTGGCCGGCGACGAACACAACCGCGCCCGCCGCGCCGTTGACGATCGCGGCGCGGACTTCACGCTCGGGGTCTGCGTAGCCGCGGGCCAGCTTGGCCACCGATGGCGCACCCTCGGCGCGGAATAGCCCTGCGCCGGAGCCGAAGTCGCCGCGCAACACCACGCCGGGATGCAACACCGACACCAGCCGGTCGAAGTCACCGGAGCGTCCGGCGGCGAAGAACGCGTCGACGGCCTCGCGCTGCGCGGCGATGTCGGCATCGGGCAGCGGGTCCGCCTGCTGGATGCGTCGGCGCGCGCGGCTGGCCAGCTTGCGGGTCGCTTCGGGGCTCCGTTCGACGATGGGCGCGATCTGGTCGAACGGGACGGTGAACACGTCGTGCAGGACGAATGCCAGCCGCTCCGCCGGCGGCAAGGTGTCCAGCACCACGAACAGCGCCAGCCCTACCGCGTCGGCGAGCATCGCGCGGTGTTCGGGGTCGAACTCGCCGAGGGTGTCCACGATCGGATCGGGCAGCTGGGCGACCGGTTCCTCGCGATGACGGGCGTGGCGGTCGCGCAAGGTGTTCAGGCAGGTGCGGGCCACCACCGTGGTCAGCCAGGCGTCGAGGTTGACGATGCCCTCGCCGGAGTTGCGGTTCAGCCGCAGCCAGGCTTCCTGCACGGCGTCCTGCGCGTCGTCAATCGAGCCCAGCATGCGATAGGCGATGGCGCCCAGCTGTGGCCGGGCCGCCTCGAACCGGGTCGTCAAAGACGCCTGCACTGTCACGCGCGGCCGGTGTCGGGGAGGGCGCACACCCGGTCACCGGAGAAGCCGGACGACCCGATGCCGAGCGCGAGGTTGAATCGGGCGCGCATGTTGCCCAGGTTGATGACGTGGGTGAGGGCGACCAGCTGCGGCGTGTCGAAGTGGGCGCGCAGCGCGTCGAACAGCTGGTCGGTCACCTCGACCGGGGTGCGGCTGATCGCGGTGGCGTACTCCAGGATCAGCTTGTCGACGTCGGAAAAGCACGGGGCATTGCAGTAGTCGGGTCCAGACATGGCCAGCAGTTCTTCGTCGGTGATTCCCCATTGCCGCGCGATCTGCGAGCCGAGATCGATGCAGTACTCGCAGCGCACCGTCGTCGCCGCCTTCAGCTCGGCCAGCGCGCGGTGCCGCGGGCGCAGCATGTCCAGTTTCGATTCGGCCTGCTCGAGCCTGCCGTAGGCGCTGAGCAACTTGGGGACGTGGGCATACATCCGCAGCGGTTCGAGCATCCCGGCCGTTTCGAGGCCGGCCATCTGTGCGAGCTTGCGTTTGGTGAAGAAGAACGCGATCCTGGCGCCCAGGCTGGCGTCGTGGTCAGAGACTCCCTGAAGCCGGGACATGGCGAACCTCCCGAATAGTCGCGGTGCGGACCCTTGTTGGCCCTCACTACGTCGACACCCCGCAACGCGCAAACGTGACCGGCTAATGCCCGAAAGTCGAACCGGATCCCTGGGTCTGCTGGCTCAGCGGTATATCCATGTCGTAAACCCGGGCATGGAACACGGTGCGATTTCGCAGCGCGGCGCGCACCGCGCGGTGCAGGCCGTCCTCGAGGTAGATGATGCCCCGCCATCGGACCGCGTGCGGGAAAAGATCGCCGTAGAAGGTGGAGTCTTCCGAGAGCAGCCGGTCCAGGGCCAGCACCGTGGTCGTGGTGACCAACTCATCGAGCCGGATCTGCTGCGGCGGTATCTGGGACCAGTCCCGGTAGGACAGCCCATGTTCCGGATAGGGCTTGCCGTCTCGTACGCCCTTGAAAATCATTGGCGGATCGTCTCCGATGCGTCGTCGAGGCCCGACGGATACATGCTGGACAGGCTAGCCGCAAACTTATCGGCAGCGCGCGGCGGACGCTCGCGCACGGAGGTCAGCGCGCCGTGAGACCGTAAAATGAACGCAGTCAAGGAGGTGGCAACCGATGGGCAGTGCCGACGACCGTCGCTTCGAGGTGCTGCGCGCCATCGTCGCCGACTTCGTCTCCAGTAAGGAGCCCATCGGTTCGAAGTCGCTCGTCGAGCGGCACAACCTCGGGGTGTCCAGCGCCACCATCCGCAACGACATGGCGGTACTGGAGGCCGAGGGCTACATCACCCAGCCGCACACCAGCTCCGGGCGAGTACCCACCGAGAAGGGCTACCGCGAGTTCGTGGACCGGATCGACGACGTCAAGCCGCTGTCGTCGGCCGAGCGACGGGCGATCCAAAGCTTCCTGGAATCCGGCGTGGACCTCGACGACGTGTTGCGGCGGGCGGTGCGGCTGCTGGCTCAGCTGACCCGTCAGGTGGCAGTGGTGCAGTACCCGACGTTGTCGACGTCGACGGTTCGCCACCTGGAAGTGATCGCGCTGACGCCGGCGCGGCTGCTGATGGTGATCATCACGTCGTCCGGGCGGGTGGATCAGCGCATCGTCGAGCTCGGCGACGTCGTCGACGATCATCAGCTCTCCCAGCTGCGGGAGATCCTCGGCCAGGCCCTGGAAGGCAAGAAGCTTTCGGCGGCCTCGGTCGCGGTGGCCGAGCTGGCTCAGCAGCTGGGCGGCACCGGCGGGCTGGGCGACGCGGTCGGCCGTTCGGCCACGGTGCTGCTGGAGTCGCTGGTCGAACACACCGAGGAGCGGCTGGTGATGGGCGGTACCGCGAACCTGACCCGCAATGCGGCGGACTTCGGCGGTTCGCTGCGCTCCATCCTGGAGGCGCTCGAGGAGCAGGTGGTGGTGCTGCGATTGCTGGCGCATCAGCAGGAATCCGGCAAGGTGACGGTGCGCATCGGCCATGAGACGGAGGCCGAGCAAATGGCGGGCACCTCGATGGTGTCTACCGTGTACGGCACGATGGACACCGTGTACGGCGGTATGGGTGTGTTGGGACCCACCCGCATGGACTATCCGGGAACTATCGCCAGCGTGGCCGCGGTTGCTCTTTATATTGGCGAAGTCCTGGGTGCTCGATGAACGTGCACCCTTAGGGTTTGTGGACACACGTAGTAACGCGGCCTTAAAAGGGCCCAGAAAGGTCAGGCGTGGCACGCGATTATTACGGGCTGCTTGGCGTGAGCAGAAACGCCGGCGATGCGGAGATCAAGCGCGCGTACCGGAAGCTAGCGCGCGAACTGCACCCCGACATCAACCCCGATGAGGCCGCGCAGGCGAAGTTCAAGGAGATCAGCGCGGCCTACGAGGTGCTGAGCGATCCCGAGAAACGCCGGATCGTCGACCTGGGTGGCGACCCACTGGAAAACGCGGCCGCCGGGGCCGGCGGATTCGGCGGGTTCGGCGGTCTCGGTGATGTGTTCGAGGCCTTCTTCGGCGGCGGCTTCAGCGGT
This sequence comes from Mycobacterium montefiorense, assembly GCF_025823255.1. Taxonomy (NCBI): domain Bacteria; kingdom Bacillati; phylum Actinomycetota; class Actinomycetes; order Mycobacteriales; family Mycobacteriaceae; genus Mycobacterium; species Mycobacterium montefiorense. The sequence goes on from NZ_JACKVL010000002.1 coordinate 172,989, forward strand.
GGCGGGACATCCCGCGGTCCGATCGGCCGGGTTCGGCCTGGCTCGGACTCGTTGCTGCGGATGCGGCTGGATCTCGAGGAGTGCGCGACCGGGGTGACCAAGCAGGTCACCGTCGACACCGCGGTGTTGTGCGACCGCTGCCAGGGCAAGGGCACCAACGGCGATTCCGCGCCGATTCCGTGCGACACCTGCGGCGGCCGCGGTGAGGTGCAGACGGTGCAGCGCTCGCTGCTGGGCCAGATGGTGACGTCGCGGCCGTGCCCCACCTGCCGCGGCGTCGGCGTGGTCATCCCGGACCCCTGCCATCAGTGCGTGGGCGACGGCCGGGTGCGGGCTCGCCGGGAGATCAGCGTCAAGATTCCCGCCGGTGTCGGCGACGGCATGCGGGTCCGGCTGGCCGCTCAGGGTGAGGTCGGGCCCGGGGGAGGGCCGGCCGGCGACCTGTACGTCGAGGTCCATGAGCAGGCCCATGACATCTTCGTCCGCGACGGCGACGACCTGCACTGCACGGTGTCGGTACCGATGGTCGACGCGGCGCTGGGCGCCACGCTCAGCATCGAGGCCATCCTCGACGGCATGAGCGAGATCGTCATTCCGCCTGGCACGCAACCGGGTGCGATCATCGCGCTACGCGGCCACGGCATGCCGCAGCTGCGCGCGGCCACCCGCGGCAACCTGCATGTCCACGTCGAGGTGGTGGTTCCCACCCGGCTGGACAACCACGACAGCGACCTGTTGCGCGAGCTGAAGAATCGCCGCACCCGCGACGTGCCCGAGGTGCGCTCGACGCACAGCGGTGGTGGGCTGTTCAGCCGGCTGCGCGAGACCTTCACCGGGCGCTGACGCAACTCCTGAGGGGCCCCTGCACATGGTGGCGACGCTGTTCTACGTCAAAGCACTGCCCGACACCGGTGGACTGGCCGTCGTCGACGGCGAGGAGGGATTTCACGCCGCGACGGTGCGCCGGATCCGGTCCGGCGAGGAATTGGTGCTCGGCGACGGCGTCGGCGGCCTGGCCCGCTGCGTGGTCGAGCAGTCCGGCCGGGACGGATTACGAGCCCGGGTGCTGAACCGCTGGAGCGTCGATCCTGGCAAGCCGCCGGTGACGGTGGTGCAGGCGCTGCCCAAGTCGGAGCGTTCGGAGTTGGCGATCGAATTAGCCACCGAGGCCGGGGCCAACGCGTTTGTGCCCTGGCAGGCGGCCCGATGCGTGGCCAGCTGGCAGGGTGCCCGCGCCGAGAAGGGTCTGCGCCGCTGGCGTGCCGTGGTCCGCTCGGCGGCCCGGCAATCGCGGCGGGCGCACATCCCGCCGGTGGACGCCGTGTTGTCCACTTCGGCGCTCACCCAGCGGATCCGCGACGAAGTGGCCGCCGGCGCCGCGGTCTTGGTGTTGCACGAATCGGCGAGCGATCGGATCGCGCATGTTGCGGTGGCGCAGGTGAGCGCGCTGTTCCTGGTGGTCGGTCCGGAGGGAGGCATAGCGCCCGATGAGCTGGCCGAGTTGACCGACGCGGGAGCGGTCGCGGTACGGCTGGGCCCGCAGGTACTGCGGACCTCGACGGCCGCCGCGGTGGCCCTGGGCGCCCTCGGCGTGTTGACCCCGCGATGGGAGCAAACCGCCGAGGTCGGGCCGCCCGGACCGCTCGCGGCTGACCAGGCGGAGCCCTCGGCGTAGACTAAGGCATCCCGAACTACCCTGACGAGCCGAGAAGGCAGGCACCGGAAACCACGTGACGCCACGCGAGACCAACGCTGTTGACGCAGCTAGGGCCCTGCAGGCCGACGCTCAGGTTCGCAGCAGCATCGACATTCCTCCTGATCTCGTCGTGGGCTTGCTGGGTTCGGCAGACGAGAATTTGCGCGCCCTCGAACGAATACTCGCCGCCGACCTGCATGTTCGCGGCAACGCCGTCACGCTGTCGGGCGAACCGGCCGACGTCGCGCTGGCTGAGCGGGTGCTCTCCGAGCTGGTCGCAATCGTGGCCAACGGCCAGCCGTTGACGCCCGAGGTGGTGCGCCACAGCGTCGCCATGCTGGTCGGTACCGGCAACGAGTCACCGGCCGAGGTGCTCACGCTGGATATCCTGTCGCGCCGCGGCAAGACGATCCGGCCCAAGACGCTGAACCAGAAGCGCTACGTTGACGCCATCGACGCCCACACCGTCGTGTTCGGCATCGGGCCCGCCGGCACCGGCAAGACCTATCTCGCCATGGCCAAGGCGGTCAACGCGTTGCAGTCCAAAAAGGTCACTCGCATCATCTTGACCCGTCCGGCCGTGGAAGCCGGTGAGCGTCTTGGTTTTCTGCCGGGCACGTTGAGCGAGAAGATCGACCCGTATCTGCGGCCGCTGTATGACGCGCTCTACGACATGATGGACCCCGAACTGATCCCCAAGCTGATGTCGGCTGGGGTGATCGAGGTGGCGCCGCTCGCATATATGCGGGGTAGGACGCTTAACGACGCCTTCATCGTCCTGGACGAGGCGCAGAACACCACGCCCGAGCAGATGAAGATGTTCCTCACCCGGCTGGGCTTCGGGTCGAAGATCGTCGTCACCGGCGATATCACCCAGATCGACCTGCCGGGCGGCGCACGGTCGGGACTGCGGGCCGCAGTTGACATCTTGGACAACATCGACGACATCCACGTTGCGGAGTTGACCAGCGCGGATGTAGTCCGCCACCGGCTGGTCTCCGAGATCGTGGATGCCTACGCCCGCCACGAGGACTCGGACTCCGGGATGAATCGCGCTGCTCGGCGGGCATCCGGAACCCGGAGCCACCGATGATGGTGCGGTGAGCAGCCCATGAGTATTGAAGTGAGCAACGAATCGGGCATCGACGTCTCGGAAGCGGAATTGGTGAGCGTCGGGCGGTTCGTCATCGCGAAAATGGACGTCAATCCGGGCGCCGAGCTGTCGATGGTGCTGTTGGACACCGCGGCGATGGCCGACCTGCACATGCGCTGGATGGACCTGCCGGGCCCGACCGACGTGATGAGTTTCCCGATGGACGAGCTCGAGCCCGGTGGCCGTCCGGACGCCCCCGAGCCAGGGCCGTCGATGCTGGGTGACATTGTGTTATGTCCGGAGTTCGCGGCCGAGCAGGCTGCCGCGGCAGGTCACAGCCTCGGACATGAGTTGGCGCTGCTGACAATTCACGGCGTGCTGCACCTGCTCGGCTATGACCACGCCGAGCACGATGAGGAGAAGGAGATGTTCGCTCTACAGGAGCGACTTCTCGAAGAGTGGGTAGCCGAACAGGTCGAGGCGTACCACTACGACCGGCAAGACGAGAAAGACCGCCGGTTGCTGGACAAGTCAAGGTATTTCGACAATTGAGCATTTTGAAGAGAGCACTCTGGATCGCGGTCTCGGCCGCCATGGTTTTGGCGCCGTCGGCGCTGCTGGTCAGTATGCCTGGTCTGGCACAGGCGTCTCCGTGCGCCGGCGAGGGGTCAAACCCCGTGTCCTGCCAGCACTGTCTGTTTTATGTGCAGGCCTATCACACCGCGAACGTGTGCAACGCGCCCGCGCCCCGGCCGGCCCCGGCGCCCTCGAGCACCGTCCCGGTCTACATTCCGGAGCCCCCGCCCTTGCCGCCGCCGACTTCTACACGTCCGGCGCCGGTGCCGGTGCAAACCCCGAAGATCAGTCCGCCGTCCCCGGGGGCACCAAGAAACGTCGCCGTGTTGTCACCGCCGAAGAAGCTCGAGGCGCCACCGCAGGCGATCGCGGCCGCCAAGGTCGCACCGGCCGCCCGGCTCAATCCCGCCGATCCACCGAAGCCGCCGACCCAGGCGGACTTCAACCAGCAGGTGCAGAACGTCGTCAGCCTCCACAGCGACAACATCGAGCTGGTCAAGGCCGATAACAAGGCGCTGGTCCGTCCCCGGCACTGGGACTACGTCGACTACGACGAGTATCACCGTCCGATCCTGTACAACCCGCTCGGTCAGGCGATGACCTTCCGCTACACCTACGACGGTGGGTCCCGTGAGGCGTACCTGCCGGCCGGTGGCCGCATCGTGCTCGATGCCGGCACCGTTGGCTTGGTCGCGTTCACCGCGGTCGGCGAGAGCTATCTGGCATCGGGCAGCTTCTACGGCGGCGCCTTCGTGCCGCCTGACAACTTCACGGGCCCCCCGCCGCCGGACTACGTGGCGCCGACGCCTCCGACGCTGTACCAGAGCGTCATGGCCGATATCCCCGCCGTCAACCAGAGCGTGCAAATCGGCCAGGTGGCGGTGGTGGGGCACGACGATAGCGAGCCCGCGGGTAGCCAGGACTCCTTCCTGCTCGACGACTCGACCTTGGCCTGGGGTCAGGTCACCGATCCCGCCGACGGCGTGCAGATCCGGGTGACCAAGACCCAGTCGCTGCCCAGCTTCGGGCCGACCGACAATGGCGACTTCTTGGTGACGCTGGCAGTTCACGGCGATCAAGGCCAGCCCGCCGCTCAGCCTGCGCCGGCTGCCCAGCCTTGGTGGCCGTGGGGAGTGCGGTACGGGCTGTTGGTGATGGCGGTTGTCGTCATCGCGGGGTTGCTCAATCGTCGGAATAAGAGCGGCGACGTAACAGACAAGCCCGTGGCCGAGCCAAGGCATACCCACCATTGAGCGGCTTGTTCCAGCTGCTCCTCGCGATCGCGTTGATCGGTCTGGGCGGAGCTTTCGCGGCGATCGACGCTGCGATTAGCACGGTCTCGGTGGCTCGGGTGGCCGAGCTGATGCGCGATGAACGGCCCGGGGCTCGGGCCCTGTCGAAGGTGATGGCCGACCGACCGCGCTACATCAACCTGGTGGTGCTGTTGCGGATGATCTGCGAGGTCACCGCGACCGTGCTGCTGGTGGTGTTCCTGTACGACAACTTCGGTCTGAACTGGGCGGTCTTCGGCGCCGCCACCATCATGGTGCTGACCAGCTTCGTCGTCATCGGGGTCGGCCCGCGGACCCTCGGGCGCCAGCACGCGTACTCCATCTCGCTGGTGACAGCCCTTCCGCTGCAGGTGATTTCGTCGCTGTTGATGCCGATCAGCCGGCTGCTGGTGCTGCTGGGTAATGCGCTCACGCCGGGTCGCGGCTTGCGCAATGGCCCGTTCGCATCCGAAATCGAGCTGCGCGAGGTTGTCGACCTGGCCCAGCAGCGCGGCGTGGTGGCCGCCGACGAGCGCCGGATGATCGAGTCGGTGTTCGAACTCGGCGACACCCCGGCGCGTGAGGTGATGGTGCCGCGGACCGAGATGATCTGGATCGAGAGTGACAAATTCGCTAGCCAAGCGACGAACTTGGCTGTGCGCAGCGGGCACTCCCGCCTTCCGGTGATCGGCGAGAACGTCGACGACATCGTCGGCGTGGTGTATCTCAAAGACCTTGTCCAGCAGGCGTTCTTGTCGGCCGACGGTGGTCGCGACACCAAAGTGTCGCAGGTGATGCGCCCGGCCGTATTCGTGCCGGACTCCAAGCCGTTGGATGCGCTGCTGCGGGAAATGCAGCGCGATCGCAATCACATGGCGCTGCTAGTCGACGAATACGGCGCGATTGCCGGCCTGGTCAGCATCGAAGACGTGCTGGAGGAGATCGTCGGTGAGATCGCCGACGAGTACGACCAGGAAGAGACGGCCCCGATAGAGGACCTGGGCGACAAGCATTTTCGGGTGTCCTCGCGGTTGGCCATCGAAGACGTCGGCGAACTCTACGGCGTAGAATTCGACGACGACCTCGACGTCGATACGGTGGGTGGCCTGCTGGCGCTGGAATTGGGCCGCGTTCCGCTGCCCGGCGCCGAGGTGGTCTCGCACGGCTTGCGGCTACGCGCCGAGGGCGGCCCCGACCATCGCGGCCGGCTGCGGATCGGCACCGTGCTGCTCAGCCCGGTCGAACCAGAGGACCACGAGTTTGAAGACACGCATCATGGCTGAGCAGCTGGCTCCCGAGGACGAGAAGCTGGTGGTGCTGGCGCGCGCCGCGATGGCGCGTGCGGAGGCCGGCAGCGGGGCCTCGGTGCGAGACGTCGACGGCCGCACGTATGCGGCTGGGCCAGTGGACTTGTCGGCGCTGCGGCTGACCGGACTGCAAGCGGCGGTGGCCGCAGCCGTCTGCAGCGGGGCGACGGGCCTGGAGGCCGCCGCGCTGGTGGCAGGATCGGCTGACGACGCCGGCATTGCCGCGGTCCGCGAGCTCAGTCCGACCGCCGCGATCATCCTCACCGACCGCGCCGGCAAGCCGTTATGAGTGAATTCCGTTCGGGCTTCGTGTGTCTGGTCGGCCGGCCGAATACCGGCAAGTCGACGCTGACCAACGCGCTGGTCGGCAGCAAGGTGGCGATCACCTCGAAGCGCCCGCAGACCACTCGGCACACCATCCGCGGCATCGTGCACCGAGAGAATTTTCAGATCATCCTGGTCGACACTCCGGGGTTGCACCGGCCGCGCACCCTGCTGGGCAAGCGGTTGAACGACTTGGTCCGTGACACCTACTCGGAAGTCGACGTCATCGGGCTGTGCATCCCGGCCGACGAGGCGATCGGCCCTGGAGACCGCTGGATCGTCGAGCAGATCCGTTCCGTCGCACCCAAGACCACCCTCGTCGTCATCGTCACCAAGATCGACAAAGTGCCCAAAGACCGCGTGGCCGCGCAGTTGGTCGCGGTCAGTGAACTCGTCGATGGTTCGGCCGAAATCGTCCCGGTGTCAGCGGTCGCCGGCACCCAGGTCGACCTGCTGACCGACGTGCTGGCCGCCACCCTGCCCCTCGGCCCGGCGTATTACCCCGACGGCGAGCTGACCGACGAACCCGAAGAGATTTTGATGGCCGAACTGATCCGCGAGGCTGCCCTGGAGGGAGTGCGCGACGAACTTCCGCACTCGCTGGCGGTGGTGATCGACGAAGTCAATCCGCGCGGGGACCGCGACGACCTGATCGACGTGTATGCCCTGCTCTATGTCGAGCGGGACAGCCAGAAGGGCATCATCATCGGCAAGGGTGGGGCCCGATTGCGCGAAGTAGGCACCGTGGCGCGCGGCCAGATCGAGAAGTTGCTGGGCACCAAGGTCTATCTCGACCTGCGGGTCAAGGTCGCCAAGAACTGGCAGAGTGATCCCAAACAGCTTGGACGGCTAGGCTTTTAGCGCGTCTCAATCCTGTGGTTGGCCGTGCTCATGCTCCCACCACGCCTTCGGCTGCTTGGACACCCAGCCGCAGACGGCCTCCAGCTCGGCGGCCAGTGAGATCAGCATGCCCTCGCTGTTGGCCGGTCCCATCAGCTGCACACCGATCGGCAAGCCGTCCGCGGTGAACCCCGCCGGCACGTTGATCGACGGCCAGCCCAACAGATTCCACGGCCACGCCACCGGGCACGCCTTGATCATCGCGCGGTCGGTGCTCAAGCCGCCCAACCGGTCGAAGGACCGCGCCAGCGGCGGCGGCTGCGCAGTGGTCGGAGCCACCACCACGTCGACGATGTCGAAGATCGAGCCCACCCGGCGCTGCAGCGCACCCTCATGCAGGCGTGCGTTGCGCAGGATCGCCTGTCCCAGAACATGTCCCATTCGCAGGTTGGACAGGGTGCGGGGGTCCAGTGCGACACCGTCGCCCAGCCGCTCCTCCCATTCCCGCAGTCCCGCGGTCGAGCGGGCCAGAAAATCCCATCCCATCCGCACGCCGTAGTCCGGATTGCCGGAAACGACTGTGTGGCCCAGCAATTGGAGCTGCTTGCCCACTGCGCGGGTCGCGGCCAGAATCTCGGGATGCAGCTTGGCCCGAAAGAAGGTGTACGGGAACCGGGTTGACAGCGCGATGTTCAGCGGCCCGGGCGCGATGCTGACGTAGTCGGATGCCGTGATCGGGGGCGGCTTGTGCCGGTCGCCCGCGACGTTTCCGGACGCGGCGTCGAGCACCAGCGCCGCGTCGGCCACCGTGCGGGCCAGCACGCCATTGACGGTGATCCCGTTGAACGACTCCGGCAGCGGCCAGGTGGAGATGCGGCCGCGCTGAGGCTTGATGCCGACCAGGTGTGTCCAGGCCGCCGGAATCCGGACGCTGCCGGCGCCGTCGGAGCCGATCGCGGCGGTGACCAGACCGGCGGCCACCGCGGCCGCGCTGCCGCCCGACGACCCGCCTGGGGTGTGCCGCCGCGACCACGGGTTGCGGGTGTGGCCGAACCCGGGTCCACTGGTGAACGGCCACTGACCCAGTTCGCAGGCGTTGGTCTTGCCGACGATGACGGCCCCGGCGGCCTTGAGACGACAAACCACCTCGGCGTCCTGGGCGGCGGGCCGCACGTAGCCGTCGGCGCCGAAGGCGGTAGGCACGCCGGCAACATCGACGTCGTCCTTCACCGCGATTGGGACGCCCAGCAATGGCGCGGTGTCACCGGCGGCGCGGCGCCGGTCGGCCTCGGCCGCGTCGGCCAGCGCCGACTCGGTCAGCACCACCCGGAATGCGTTCAGCGTGGATTGGCTGGCGTCGATCGCGTGCAGCGAACGGCGTACCAATGTGTCGGACGTCACCGAGCGGCTGGCCAGCTGATAGAGCAGGTCAGTGAGCGTGGGCAGGCGCGTGCCACGGAATCCGTAAGCGGACCCAGAAACGGGACCAGAAGCGCCAATCACGGGGTACGAGACTATCGGCGCGGATACCCGCGATGTCGCGGCGGGGTGCAAAACTGTTGAGATGCGGCTGTATCGAGACCGAGCAGTAGTGCTGCGCCAGCACAAGCTCGGCGAAGCCGACCGGATCGTCACCCTGCTGACTCGCGACCACGGGCTGGTCCGCGCGGTGGCCAAAGGGGTGCGTCGTACCCGCAGCAAATTCGGCGCTCGGCTGGAGCCGTTCGCGCACATCGACGTGCAGCTGCATCCCGGCCGCAATCTCGACATCGTCACCCAGGTCGTCTCGATCGATGCGTTCGCCACCGACATCGTCAGCGACTACGGCCGGTACACCTGCGGGTGCGCGATGCTGGAAACCGCCGAACGCCTCGCCGGTGAGGAGCGGGCGCCCGCCCCGTCGCTGCACCAGCTCACCGTGGGCGCACTGCGGGCGGTGGCCGACGGCCACCGGCCCCGTGAGCTGCTCCTGGACGCCTACCTGCTGCGTGCCATGGGCATCGCCGGCTGGGCACCGGCGCTGACCGAGTGCGCCCGCTGCGCCACGCCCGGTCCGCATCGGGCATTTCACATCGCCGCCGGGGGCAGCGTCTGCGGCCACTGCCGGCCCGCTGGTTCGACCACGCCGCCGCTGGGCGTGCTGGAATTGATGTCCGCGTTGCACGATGGCGATTGGGAAGCCGCCGAGGCGACGCCGCAGTCCCACCGCAACCATGTCAGCGGATTGGTGGCCGCCCACCTGCAATGGCATCTGGAACGCCAGCTCAAGACGTTGCCGCTGGTGGAGCGTAATTATCTGGTGGACCGGACAATCGCCGACCGGCGCGCAGCGCTGATCGGGCAGGATGAGGCTTGTGGCTAAGAACCACGAGCGCAAGCTGAAGTCCACCGACTTCCCACAATTGCCCGCTGCGCCCGACAACTATCCGGCTTTTCCCGACAGGTCGACGTGGCCGGTGGCGTTTCCCGAACTACCGCCCTCGCCCGACGGCGGCCCAAGCCGGCCACCGCAGCACGTTTCGAAGGCGGTGGCGCCGCGGATTCCGGCGGATCGGATGCCCAACCACGTGGCGATCGTGATGGACGGCAATGGCCGCTGGGCTACCCAGCAGGGACTGACCCGCACCGACGGCCACCGGGCGGGCGAGGCGGTCGTCATCGATGTCGTCTGCGGGGCAATCGAAATCGGGATCAAGTGGCTCAGCCTGTACGCCTTCTCCACCGAAAACTGGAAGCGGTCCCCCGAGGAGGTCCGCTTCCTGATGGGCTTCAACCGCGACGTGGTGCGCATGCGGCGGGTCAACCTCAAGGCGATGGGCGTCAAGATCCGCTGGGTGGGTTCGCGGCCACGCCTGTGGCGCAGCGTGATCAATGAATTGGCGATCGCCGAGGAGATGACGAAGGGCAACGATGTCATCACCGTCAACTACTGCGTCAACTACGGAGGCCGCGCCGAAATCGCCGAAGCCACAAAGGAAATCGCTCGCTTGGCTGCCGCGGGGCGGCTCAACCCGGAGCGCATCACCGAGTCGACGGTGGCACATCACCTGCAGCGGCCCGACATCCCCGACGTGGATCTTTTTCTGCGGACCTCGGGGGAGCAGCGCTCCAGTAATTTCATGCTGTGGCAAGCGGCGTATGCCGAATACATCTTTCAGGACAAGCTGTGGCCCGACTACGACCGTCGCGACCTGTGGGCGGCCTGCGAGGAATATGCGGATCGCAACCGACGGTTTGGGAGTGCCTGATGTCATCACTGCAGGAGCGTCTGGGATCGATCCTTCGCGAAGTGCTGCCCGTCGACGACGAGCCCGATGGTGGGCTGACGGTGCACCACGACGCCACGTTCGCGTCGTTGCGGGTGGTGAACATCGCCGAGGGACTCGACCTGGTGTCGCTCACCCAGATCGTGGCGTGGGATCTGCCGCTGACCAAAAGGCTCAGCGATCAGGTCGCCAAGCAGGCGCACGACAGTAACTTCGGCAATGTGACGCTGGTCGAGAAGCTCGGCGACAAGGCCGCGCAGCGCAACTCCGGCAAGAGCGGATCCAAAACCGCGGACGTGATGCTGCGCTACAACTTTCCCGGTGCGGCGTTAACCGACGACGCCCTGCGCACCCTGATCCTGCTGGTGCTCGATACGGGCGCCCAGATGCGGCGCGCACTAACGGCCTGACGCTCTCGCGCAGTGTTGCCGGCTTGCCTGTGCGGCGGCTTCGGTTTTGGACAGCCTCGCTTGGCGGATACGGAAACTCGGGCCACCAGAAGGCGGTGGCGTTGAGAAAAGCGATAGCGCGCTTCCACGACGAATTCCTGGTGTGTGCATCGCGGGAGCATGTTGGTCGACAGTAGTTTGCTGTGCGCTGCGGCTGATTCGCCGACGGTCATCGATATTCACCCCTATCGTCTAGCTGTGGTTAAGTACGCAATCCCCGCCTTGCTGGGGCGGACCACTGTGCGTCTAAATCGCATAGAAGAGCGGCCCGAACGGACATGGCGCGCAAAGGCTCGCGGACGACTGACCTTGTATGCGTAATCGAGACGAGTTAGGGATTCGGATGGAACTTGACCACCGGGCTTTGCCGCTGACACGCGGACAGCAGGGGATATGGCTTTCGCAGGAAACGGGGCACGCCGGTACGGAGTGGCAATTGGGCCTGTTCGTGCGAATCGAGGGAACGATTCGACCAGACCTTCTTAGGCGGGCTATCCGCCAAGCAGTGGCTGAGGACGAACCCAGCAGGGCCGCTTTCTTTGAACTTGACGGTCAGGTTTTTCAACGTGCAATCGATTACCCCGATGTGGAGCTCGAATTTCATGACTTGAGCAGCTCCCCTGACCCGAAGCGCAAGGCTGAAGAGCTCGCATCGTCGATTCGACGCAGGCCGATGCCGTTTACCGGCCCGCTGTTCAAGTTTGCGTTGTTTCGGGCGCGACCCGATGAATTCTATCTGTTCGCGTGCTGGCACCACATCGTGAGCGATGGGATGGGCATGGCGCTGGTGAGCCGCCGAATCGCCACCATCTACTCTGCGCTTTTCTTTGAAAAGCCGGTCCCCGCACCATATTTTGGATCATTGCAGGATTTGGTCGATTACGAATCGGATTACAAGGCCTCCACCGACTGTCTCGATGATCACGCCTATTGGCGGGGCAACCTTCCCTCGAAGACCGAACCGCATTATTGGTCGCCTCGGGCCGCCAGTGAACAGGATCCGTACTCGCCCTCCGCAGCGGTTCAGTTAGACCCGTCGGTGGTACGCCGGATCAACGAGTTGTCCAAGTCTTTAGGAGTTCGTCGAATCTCGGTGATCACTGCGGTGTGCGCATTAATGGTGCGTGGGTTGAGCGGTAGAGGATCTGAGGTGGTGCTTGACTTCCCGGTCAGCAGGCGAACCCGTCCGGAGTCAAAGATGCTGCCGGGGATGTTCGCCGGGGTGGTGCCGTTGGTATTGGCTTCGCCGCCAAAGGCTTCGGTTGCCGATTTCAGTCGGCATGTTGATAGGCGACTTCGGGAACTGATGAAGCATCAGCGGTATCCGGTGCTCGATCTTGAGCGTGGTAATGGTCTACGCGAGCTTGGCCAGAACTCGAATCGCGCTGTTGTCAACTTCATTCCCTCGAGGCTGACGGTGAACCTAGGCGATGCTCCGGCGACGGCGACGTATACCAATCTGGCTCCTGTCGGCGACTTTGTGCTGTTATTTCTCGGCACCGGCGATCAGCTTTTTCTCCTGACCGCGGGCCCTAGGGCGACCTTCCCGAATGTTGATGTTTGGAATGTCGCCAGACGGTTGGAGCGGGTGTTGTTGGCGATGAGTGCCGATCCGGCCCGGCCGCTTTCGTCGGTTGATGTGCTTGATGAGGTTGAGCGTGTCCGGCTGGCTGAGTTCAGCAACGGAGCTGCATTGACCCTGCCGGTACCGGTGGCGGAGTCGATCCCGCAGTCATTCGGTGCTCAGGCTGCGGTTGCTCCGGAGGCGGTGGCGGTCAGCTTCGAGGGTCGGTCGATGACGTACCGGGAGGTGGATGAGACGTCGTGCCGGTTGGCGCACTTGTTGGTCGAGCGCGGCGCGGGCCCGGGTGAATGCGTTGGGTTGCTGTTGCTGCGCTCGGCGGAGGCGGTTGTGGCGGTTCTGGCTGTGCTGAAGTCTGGGGCGGCATATCTGCCCATCGACCCGGCTTTGCCTGATGCGCGGGTCGAGCTCTTGGTCACTGATGCCGCGCCGATCGCAGTGCTCACCACCCCGGGACTGGTTGACCGGCTGGATGGCCACGATCAAGTTATCGATGTCGGCGATCCCCGCATTGACGCCCAGCCCAGTACCGCACTGCCATACCCGTATCCCGACGACATCGCCTATTTGATTTACACGTCGGGTACCACTGGCACCCCCAAAGGGGTTGCGGTTACTCATCGCAACGTCACCGAGTTGGTGAAGTCCCTGCAGCAGGAGGTCGGGTGCGCGGGGGTGTGGTCGCAGTTCCATTCGTTAGCGTTCGACTTTTCGGTGTGGGAGATTTTTGGTGCGTTGCTCGGTGGTGGGCGATTGGTGGTGGTGCCTGACGAGGTGGCGCGTGCGCCCGAGGAGTTCCAGGCACTGCTGATCGCCGAGCAGGTCACGGTGTTGAGCCAAACTCCATCGGCGTTTTATGCGTTGCAAACCGTGGATGCGGCGTCCGCCGAATCCGAGCGTTGTTTGAGTCTGCAGACAGTGGTGTTCGGTGGAGAAGCTCTGGAGCCGCAGCGACTCCGGAGATGGCTGCAGAACCATCCGGGGTCACCACGTCTGATCAATATGTATGGCATTACCGAGACGACGGTGCACGCGTCATTCCGAGAGATCGGGGCGAGCGATGTCGATGGTTCGGTGAGCCCGATCGGGATGCCGCTGACTCAGCTCAGCCTGTTTGTGTTGGATCCGTGGTTGTCTCGGGTGCCGGTGGGTGTGGTGGGGGAGTTATACGTGGCTGGTGCCGGGGTGGGTGTCGGGTATGTCGGGCGGGCGGGGTTGACGGGGTCGCGTTTTGTGGCGTGTCCGTTTGGCGCGTCGGGGGCGCGGATGTATCGGACTGGTGATCTGGTGCGTTGGGGCGAGGATGGGCAGCTTGACTATCTGGGTCGGGCGGATGAGCAGGTCACGGTCCGTGGGTATCGCATCGAGCTCGGCGAAATACAGGCGGTACTCCACGAATTGGAGGGTGTTGAGCAGGCGGTGGTGGTTGCCCGTGAGGACCGTCCGGGCGATAAGCGTCTGGTGGGTTACGTCACCGGTACCGCGGAGTCTGCTGCGATCCGCGACGCGCTGGCTGATCGGTTGCCGCGGTATATGGTTCCGGCTGCGGTGGTGGTGCTCGACGCATTGCCGTTGACGGTGAACGGCAAACTCGACGTACGGGCGCTGCCGGCGCCGGAGTACACCTGCGGTGAGTATCGGGCTCCGAGCACGATCGCCGAGGAGACACTGGCCGGCATCTACGCCCAAGTCCTCGGTGTGCCACGAGTCGGAGTCGATGACTCCTTCTTTGAATTGGGCGGGGACAGCATTCTGTCGATGCAGGTGGTGGCGCGGGCGCGTGCTGCCGGATTGCTCTGTCGGCCGCGCGATATCTTCGTGGAGCAGACGGTGGCTCGGCTGGCTTCGGCAACCAAGGTGGTGGGCGGTAAGGCTGCGATTGTCGATGAGGGTATCGGCGCGCTGTTGGCCACCCCAATCATCCTTTGGTTGAAGGGTTTGGATTCTCCAAGTGTCGGTCAGTTCAATCAGACGGTGGTGCTGCAGGCCCCGGCTGGCGTGACCGAGGCCGACGTGGTGGTGGTATTGCAGGCACTGCTGGATCACCACGCCATGTTGCGGCTGCGCGTCGAGTCCGATGACGCCGGGGATTGGATCTTAGAGGTGCCCGCGGTGGGGGCGACCGAAGCGTGCCGGTGCGTTCAGGTGGTGAACGGGTTGTCGGATGAGACGGTGGCTGCCGCGCGGTCGCGGTTGGATCCGGCCGCGGGGATGATGTTGAGTGCGTTGTGGGTGCCCCCTAATGGTCAGTTGGTGCTGATCGTTCACCATCTTGCCGTCGACGGGGTGTCATGGCGGATTCTGTTGGAGGACCTCAACATTGCCTGGATCCAGCACAGTAGCGGGCAACCGGTGATGTTGCCGGTGCAGGGCACGTCGTTTGTTCGGTGGTCGGCGTTGTTGGCCGAGCATGCGTGCGCTGCCGAAGTGACCGAGCGAGCGCTGGAGTGGCGTCAGGTCCAGGCGACACCGGCGATAATGCAGGCAGTGCAACCCGCGGTCGACACGCACCAAACTGCCGGGCACTTGTCAGTGTCGCTGGACATCGAAACCACGCGGATGCTGCTCGGTGAGGCGCCTACGGCGTTTCACGCTGGGGTGCAAGACATCTTATTGATCGCGTTCGGGTTGGCTTTTGCGGAATTCTCGGGGATTGGCGAGACGCCGATCGGTATCGCCGTCGAGAGCCATGGGCGCCAAGAGGAGCTGGCAGTCGATGTGGATCTGTCACGCACGGTGGGGTGGTTCACCGCGATTTATCCGGTGGCGTTGGCCGTTGGTGGCCTGGACTGGTCCGATGTGGTGGCCGGTGAGGCGGCGCTAGGAGCGGTAGTGAAGGACGCGAAAGAACAATTGCGCGCCCTCCCGGAGCCGTTGACCTACGGTCTGTTGCGCTATCTGAACGCCGATGCTGAGCTCGCCGGCCCGGACCTGAGGATCGGATTCAACTATCTGGGACGGCTGGGCGCGGCGGCGGCGGAGATCTCCGATGATGTCTGGCGGATCAGCCGAGAGGGCTTGTCGTTGACTGGTGCCGCCGCCGCGATACCGATTCCGCTGGCGCACACTGTGGAGCTCAATGCCGGCACAGTCGACACTGAGATTGGTCCGCGGCTGCACGCCGACTGGACGTGGGCACCGTCCGCGCTGAATCGAGAGCAGGTCGCCCGGCTGAGCCGGTTGTGGTTTGAGGCCCTCGCCGGGATTTGCGCACATGTGCGCAGTGGCGGGGGCGGATTGACCCCCTCGGATATCGCGCCGGCCCGACTGAGCCAGCAGGAGCTCGACGAGCTTGCGCAGCAATACCGGATCGCTGACGTGCTGCCGCTGACACCCCTGCAGCAGGGGCTGTTCTTCCACGCCTGCACCAAGTTATCTAGCGACGACACTGCGTATGCGGTGCAGCTGGATATCACCATGACCGGTCTGCTTGATCGGGAGCGGCTCCGTGAGGCAGTGCACACAGTAGCGGCCCGGCATCCGAATCTGGCGGCACGGTTCAGCGACCAGTTCGACGAGCCAGTGCAGATCATCCCGGCCGATCCGGTGGTGCCCTGGCGCTATGTCGAGTTGGACGCCGACGACGTGGAAGTCGATGGGCAGGTGCAACTGGTGTGCGCTGCTGAACGTGGCGCCGTCTGTGACCTGTCCGACGGACCGGCCTTTCGGGCGGCGCTGATCCGCACCGGATACAACCGGTACCGGTTTGTGGTCACGAATCACCACATCGTGCTCGATGGGTGGTCGACGCCGATTTTGCTGAAGGAAATATTCGCCCGCTACTACGGGCAGCGACTGGCTGCGGCGATGCCGTATCGCAGATTTGTTAGCTGGCTGGCGGATCAGGACCTCGATGGTGCGCACGCGGCGTGGAGCACGGTGCTGGCCGGTTTCGACACACCCACCTTGGTGGGTCCGCCGGGCCGGGGGAGGTTGGGGCGGCGAGGAGTTGCGTCGATTCGGCTAACCGAGCAGACCACCCGGGCGGTGAGCGAACTCGCGCGCTCCTGTCAAACCACCGTCAACCTCGTGCTGCACGGTGCCTTCGCGCAGCTGCTGCACTGGCTGACCGGCCAGCACGATGTTGTCTTCGGCACCCTCGTCTCAGGGCGGCCGGCCGAGCTGGCCGGCGCCGAATCGCTTATGGGCTTGTTGATCAACACCGTGCCGGTGCGGGCAACCATTACAGCTACCACTTCCACCGCGGAGCTGCTCGAACAACTGCAGGGCGCACACACTCATACCCTTGAGCACCAGCATCTGGCACTGTCCGAGATCCACTCCATCACTGGCCATGAGCGGTTGTTCGACACCCTTTTCGTCTACTAAAACTACCCGATCGACACCACCGCATTGGCCGGCGAGCACGACCTTACGATCACGGGGTTTACCGCGTGGGAATCCAACCACTACCCGCTTTCGGTGCAAGCTCAACCGGGAGACCAACTGGGCCTACGTATCGAATACAACGCCGACGTGTTCGACACCGCCAGCATCGATGCGCTGATGGAGCGATTCGAGCGGGTATTGGTGGAAATGACTGCTGATCCCATTGAGCTGCGTGACTAGACCGCCGCGGGTGCGGCACACCACGATTACACTTCGCGCCCATGCGGGGTGCGCTCGGTAGCGCGCCTGATCCCGTTACGCAGCGCATTCGCAAACGAAGCGTTTACGGCTTGTTAAATCGTTTGTGCACCAACGTATTACCGATCCATCCACTTGATCGGGCGCCCTATATGCGATTGGTAGGTCGACACTCGCGTCGATCTCGCAGCCGTTGCCGACAGCGACTGAAAGCGGGGCGCAATCGCCACGCAGGCAAGGCACCTCCTTCGGGATCAACGCGCAGTTCTTTGCTGGCCATCTCGGCATACCGCACTTTAATTAATTGATTAGTCACTATCGATGGCACGCCGCATTGAACACTGCCACGTCGAAATTTGATGGGCGATAAGGCATTAGCGCTTGGCGCTGCTGGGAAAACGCCGACTAAATCAACAGAAAAGCACCAGAAAATGTATCCCGCCTTCTACGATAACGGCATGTGCCAGGTTCACGGCGTTGGTGTTTTTGAGTTGTCGGTGTATCCGAGGGATGGTTCGTTGTTTGGGCTGTTTGAGGGGTGTGTGGGGAGGTTTGCGCAGCGGGTGGCGGTGCGGTTTCGGGATGAGGTGTTGACGTATGCGCAGTTGCATGCGCGTGCGGAGTCGATGGCGGTGCGATTGCTGGATTTGGGTGTGAGGCCGGGGGAACCGGTGGCGTTGATGACGGCGCGTTCGGTGGAGATGGTGGTGGGTATTTGGGCGATTCTGCGGGTGGGCGCTACGTATGTTCCGATTGACCCGGGGTATCCGCAGAAGCGGGTTCAATCGATTCTGCGTGATAGTGGGGCGCAGGTGTGTTTGACGGTTGCGATGATTCGTGTGGGCCAGGGTGTGGATGCAGACAGGTCTGTTCTTCCGCCGGTGGGGCCGCCGGTGGCGCCGGCTTACATTATGTACACCTCTGGTTCGACGGGTGTTCCGAAGGGGATTGCGGTTGCCCATCACAGTGTGACGCGCACGGTGATGGGGGCGAACTACTTTGACATTGAGCCCGACGATAATGTTCTTGCGCTGGTCAATTATGCGTTTGACGCGTCGGTGTTCGATATTTTCGGTGCGTTGCTCAACGGTGCCACGCTGGTGGTGCCCGAATACGACGACATTACCGATCCCGAGCGTTTGGCGGCGATCATCCACGAGGCCGGCATCAGCATATTGGCGATCCCGGTTGCGCTGCTTAGCGCTTATGTCGATCACGATCCGATGATGTTCGCGCCGTTGCGCAAGGTGTTCTTTGGTGGTGAACGTGCGTCGGTTTGGCATGTGAAGAAGGCCTTGGCTCAGCTGGGTGCAGGCAAACTCGTTCACGTTTACGGTCCGACCGAGGCCACCGTGATGAGCAGTACTCATCCGGTTGATGTTGTTGTCGATGATGTTGTTCCGATCGGGAAACCGTTGTCTAACACCAGCCTCTATGTTCTTGACGCTGATCGTCGACGTGTTCCCGTCGGTGTTGTTGGTGAGCTTTATATCGGGGGGGAGGGAGTGGGGCTGGGGTATTGGGGAGATCCCCGGCTTACTTGTCAGCGGTTTGTGCCCGACCCGTGGGTTGCTGGTGCTGTCATGTACAAGTCCGGGGATCTGGTGAAGTGGCAGGAAAGCGGAGACCTGGTCTACGTCGGGCGTGTTGATGAGCAGATCAAGCTCAGGGGATTTCGTATCGAGCCCGGTGAGATCGAAGCACGACTGCTGGAGCACTCACTTGTTGGGCAGTGCGCTGTGGTGGTGTCCGGTGATCGTCTGGTCGCGTATTACACGTCGCGTGAACCTGTGGATGACACGGCACTTAAGGCTCACCTGCGTGCCACGCTGCCGCATTACATGGTCCCCGATCACCTGGTCTTCATCGAGCAGCTACCACTGACTCGCAACGGAAAAATCGACCGCCACCAACTCACCACACACACCCCCACACCAACACCACCCCAACCTCCCACCCAACCTCCCACCCAAACCCAAACCCAAACCCCACCCGAGAACTCAGTGGAGCAGCTGCTGGTTGCCGCGTGGCGCAAGGCTTTTGAGCGTGATGTGGTCGGCGTAGAGGACAATTTCTACGCATTGGGCGGACACTCGCTGAAGGCATTGGAGATTGTCGGCCTGCTACAAAGGGATGGATACACTATCTCCGCCAACGATTTGTTCCGACATCCGACCATACGGGAGTCGGCGCATGCCGTCCGGCCAGTGGTGACCAGCCCCGGCGTGTCTACCCGGCCAGACCCCGATGAAGGCTTCGCTTTATCGCCCGTGCAGCATCGGTTCTTTCAACGAGATCTCTTTGATCGCAACATCTTCAATAGCCCGTACCTCATCGCGCTGAACGAACGCGTCGATCCCGATGTCATCGAGGAGGCCGTGCGCAAAGTCGTGCAAACGCATCGCATCCTCACCGCGCGGTTCCAGGAGCAGGCTCCTGGCGAATGGCGACAGTGTTACCAAGAGCCCCGGACAGAGCGATCCATTGCCCGCGTCGACCTCGGCAGCATCCCGCTATCGGAACACGAATCCACCATCTCGGCGCGTTGCGCCGCACTGCAGCACGAATTTGACTTGAGCACAGGTCATCTCTACCGGGTAGTTCTGTTCGAGGATTACCAACATCGGCGCCGGCAAGTGCTCTTCTTCCTGTTTCATCACTTGGTGTTCGACCGCACGTCATGGGAGGTCTTTCTCGACGAGTTTCGACGACACTGCGTGGGCGAACGGATATCTCCCAATCGCAGCATTTCCTATGACGACTGGTGCCTGCGTTTGGAGCGCTACGCAAACGACGGGTCATTCACCGACGCCGTCACTCACTGGCAGACGGTGGTGGCGCGCGGCGAGCCGTTCTTGCCGGACAAAAGGCCACGCTCGTATGCGCTACAGAAGGAAATGGTCCATCACACCACGCGCCCACTTTGCAGCGCTGACCATGTGTCGAGCCTGGACCGTGCCGTACAGACCTACCAGGCCAACGCCTTTCATTTGGTACTGGCCGCGTTTAGTCACGCCTGCCACGATCTGCAGCCGCGCACGTCGTTGCCGCTCTACTTGATAAGCGCCCAGCGTGAATCGTTTCTCGCGGATGCGGACATCACGCGATCGGTGGGGTTCTTCGCGGGCGCCTATCCGCTTCGCATCGACATATCGGCCGACGGAAGCATTCCGAAAACTGTCGAGAATGTAAAGGAAGCCGTCTTTAGCACCCCCAGCGGCGGCCTTGACTATTTGATGTTGAGATACATGCCCTCGCTTCAGCGACGGTACGACGGATTGGACCACCCGTACCCGATGCTATTTCACTACGCGAATGATCGCGATGCCACTCCGCACGGTTTCTCCACGCCGTTAACGCTACCGATTGGCTTGACGCACTCACTGAAAAACCCTTCGGCGTACCTCATGAATGTAACCGCAGTCCTAGATTCAACGGGCCTGGATCTGACCATTTATTACAGCCGAGTCCACTTCCGCGCCGCTACCATCCGGCAGCTTGCCCGGTCCTTCGAACAACACCTCAAACATGTCATTCTGGCAGATGGTGATCCGGGAGTCGCACCGTGAAGATATTCGAATTTTGCCCATACTTCAACGAACGGAAGATAGCAGAGCTCAAGATCAAAGAGGCTAGCTACTGGATAGACGAACTGCATTTCTGCGAAGCGGGTAAGACGTTCAGTTACAATGACAAGCCCTTGAATTTTGACACTGCACTCGTGAGTTCCCGGGTCAAATACCATCGGCTCAACGCCGAAGAATGCTTCGATCCTGTTCAGCCGGATGTTTCGTACTATAACCTAGATACATGCGGTACCGAGTTTTTCGACGAGTGGTATTGGCACTTACTCTCGCATAACTATGGATATTTCAACGAGGCCGTGCAGCGCAATCATTGCACGCTGCTCAATGATGTCGTCAACGACGACGATATTGTGATTCTTTCTGATGTTGACGAATTCCTTGACAGTCGCTTGGCTGACCGTATCATCAATACCGTAAAATGGCACCAAGTAATCACAGTGCGGCTCCATTTCTCGGTGTTCTACTTGGATCTATTCTGCGACAAGAGCCATGGTCCAGACGACTTCAGCTACCGCACATATGTGATGACCGGTAGGTATTTTCGGAAGATGCCCTTCACCTCCGACTATCTGCGTAAGAAGGGAGTATCCGGGGGCCTCGCTCGCACTGTGCACTGCCCCGAGGGCTTCATGGGTTTCCACCATTCGTGGCTGCAGCATCAAAGCCATGCCTTCGAAAAGCAGAAGGCATTCCAATCGAATATCCAAGACAAAGGGCTCATTCGAAGCGACTTCGCCGAGCAATGCATCCGCGACATGCGGCTGCCGCACCTCGACGCGAACCTCTACATCGCCAACGACAAGCCGTTCTTGCGTTCCGTCCTGGAATCGGACACGCAGGGCTTCTGGTTAGGGCACGCCCCATAGCAGCCGGCGGTAAAATGCAGCCGCCAGGGCAAAAAGGACGAATACCGCTTCCCGACCGAAGGGGTGCCCAGATGCGGCTCCGACCGACTGAGCCCGCTGCCGCCGAGGGTGCGGGCAGCCGCACACTCGCGATCAGCGCCCGCAGTCCGAGCAGGTGCCGAAGATCTCGATGGTGTGGCTCACCTCGGAATAGCCGTGCTTGGTGGCCACTTGCTCGGCCCACTCCTCGACTTCGTGGTCGCCGACCTCGATGGTGGACCCGCAGCGGCGACACACCAGGTGGTGGTGATGGTGCTCCGAGCAGCGCCGGTAGACCGACTCGCCGGTGTCGGTGCGCAGCGTGTCGACCATTCCCGCCGTTGCCATCGATTGCAGCGTTCGGTAGACCGTGGTCAGCCCGATGTTCTCGCCGCGGCGGCGCAGCTCGTCGTGCAGCTCCTGGGCGGAGCGGAATTCGTCGAGGGTCTCCAACAGCGTGGAAATCGCCGCCCGTTGCCGGGTGGAGCGGACGCTGGGTCCTGTCATGGTGTTTCCTCGCTGGCGTGGGCAACGGCGTCGACGACGATGTGCGCCAGGTGGTGGTCGGCCAGCCGATACAGCACCTCGCGGCCCGATCGCTCCCCGGCGACCACCCCTGCGGCTTTGAGAATCTTCAGATGCTGGCTGACCAGCGGTTGGGGCACGCCCAGCGCGTCGACCAGCTCGTGCACGCAGCGCTGTGATTCGCGCAGTTGCAGCACGATGGCGATGCGCACAGGTGCGGCGAGCGCGCGCAGCAGCTCACCGGCGGCATCGAGAATTTCGCGCGACGGCGGCACCGGATAGTCGACAAATGGGGAGTGCTCGCCGGGTGGCGCGCCGGCGTGCCGGTGGGCGCCCAGATTCGACGCGGGGCCAGGGTCGGCGGTCGGCGTTGAGGAGGGCATCACTATGCGAGAGTCATCACCTTGGG
Source organism: Mycobacterium montefiorense (assembly GCF_025823255.1). Lineage (NCBI taxonomy): Bacteria > Bacillati > Actinomycetota > Actinomycetes > Mycobacteriales > Mycobacteriaceae > Mycobacterium > Mycobacterium montefiorense. Next base: position 195,385 of record NZ_JACKVL010000002.1, read on the forward strand.
AAGTGCGGGTACTCGGCTGCGCATACTGCAGGGAACGACATCCACTTTGACATGCATGATGACGCATGTCAAAGACCCCGGCTCGGTCTATACCATTGCTGATGTTTCGCGGGGCGACGATTCACCGCCCCGCGCCTCGCAATAATCGGAGAAAGGGAGTGGACCACCCCGTGGCGTCCGTCATCGACACCGTCGTTAACCTGGCCAAACGGCGGGGATTCGTCTTTCCCGCGGGTGAGATCTACGGCGGCACCAAGTCGGCGTGGGACTACGGGCCGCTGGGCGTGGAACTCAAAGAGAACATCAAGCGGCAGTGGTGGCGCGCGGTGGTCACCGGCCGCGACGACGTCGTGGGACTCGATTCGTCGATCATCCTGCCGCGGCAGGTCTGGGTGGCTTCGGGCCATGTGGAGGTGTTCCACGACCCGCTGGTGGAGTCGCTGATCACCCACAAGCGCTACCGCGCCGACCACCTGATCGAGGCCTACGAAGCCAAGCACGGGCATCCGCCGCCGAACGGACTCGCCGATATCCGCGACCCGGAGACCGGGGAGCCTGGTCGGTGGACCGAGCCGCGCGAATTCAACATGATGCTCAAGACCTACCTCGGGCCGATCGAGACCGAGGAGGGGCTGCACTACCTGCGGCCCGAGACCGCGCAGGGCATCTTCGTCAACTTCGCCAACGTGGTCACGACCGCGCGGCGCAAGCCGCCATTCGGCATAGGCCAGATCGGCAAGAGTTTTCGCAACGAGATCACCCCGGGCAACTTCATCTTCCGGACCCGCGAGTTCGAGCAGATGGAGATGGAGTTCTTCGTCGAGCCGTCCACCGCCAAGGAATGGCACCAGTACTGGATCGACACCCGGCAGCAGTGGTACATCGACCTCGGCATCAACCCGGAGAACCTGCGCCTGTACGAACACGCGGCAGACAAGCTGTCGCACTATTCCGACCGCACCGTCGACATCGAATACAAGTTTGGTTTCCAAGGCAATCCGTGGGGTGAGCTGGAAGGTGTCGCAAACCGCACTGACTTCGACTTGTCAACGCACGCAAAGCATTCCGGTGTCGACCTGTCCTTCTTCGATCAGGTCAGCGACACCCGGTACACGCCTTACGTGATCGAGCCCGCGGCCGGCCTGACTCGGTCGTTCATGGCGTTTTTGATCGATGCGTACGCCGAAGACGAGGCCCCGAACGCCAAGGGCGGTCTGGACAAGCGCACGGTGCTTCGCCTCGACCCGCGGCTGGCGCCGGTCAAGGCGGCCGTGCTGCCGTTGTCCCGGCACGCCGACCTGAGCCCCAAGGCCAAAGACCTGGCCGCCGAACTGCGGAAGTCCTGGAACATCGATTTCGACGACGCCGGCGCGATCGGACGCCGTTATCGGCGCCAGGACGAGGTCGGGACGCCGTTCTGTGTGACGGTCGATTTCGACTCGCTGGAAGACAATGCCGCAACCGTGCGTGACCGTGACGCGATGACGCAGGAACGGGTGTCGATGGATGCCGTCGCCGACTACCTGGCGGTTCGGCTCAAGGGCGCCTAGGAGCCCGCAATCCAGCCATTTCGACAAATGGGCCAATTTTGGAGTAGTGCTGCCCACGCTCCGGCCTTAGTCTTATACGCAGTGTCCAGTCGCAGTGATGACTGTCGGGGTGCAGTTGTTAGGCCGTAGAAGCGGCGGGGCGTATCGAGGTGCGGATGGTTCTGGATTTTGCGTTTTTGCCGCCGGAGATCAATTCGGCTCTGATGTACGCCGGTGCCGGCTCTGGGCCGCTACTGGCGGCTGCCGCGGCGTGGGACGGGTTGGCCGCGGACATGTGGGCGTCGGCGTCGTCATTCGACTCCGTGGTCTCGGGCCTGGCGTCGAATGGGGAGTGGACGGGTCCGTCGGCTGAGTCGATGACACAGGCGGCGGCGCCGTATCTGCAGTGGTTGCACGGCGCGGCGGCGCACGCCTCCATGTCAGCCGTGCAGGCGCGGGTGGCGGCGACGTCGTACGAGTCGGCATTCGCGGCGACGGTGCCGCCCGCGGCGATAGCGGCCAATCGCATTCAGCTGATGATGTTGATCGCGACGAACATTCTGGGCCAGAACACCGCAGCAATTGCGGCCACCGAATTCGAATACATCCAGATGTGGATTCAGGATGTGGCGGCCATGTTCGGGTATCACGCCGGGGCGCAATCGGTGGTGTCGGCGTTGCCGTCGATCAGTTCGGCACCGTCGAGTTTGGCGGGATTGCTGACGACGCCGCTGAGCAGCTTGGCGTCGCAGTTTGCCGGGGCGTTGTCGTCGGTGGGCGGTCAAATTTTCGGCCCGGGCTTCTCGTCGGCGGTGACCGCGATTCAGTCCGCGCTGACCCAGGTCGGGTCGATAGTTTCGTCGGCACCGGTGTCGTCGTTGATGTCGGTGGCCCAGATCGGCGTGTACCCGGCGAGCGCGTTGATGTCGCCGATGATGGCGCTCTCGCAAGGCGCGGCACCCATCGCGTCGCTGGCCGGTGCCTCGAATGTGGCCGCCGCCAGCGCGTCGCAATACATCAGTTCGACCGCCCCGTCGATGAACGTGGTCGGCAACGGCGGGGGTTGGGGCTCTTCAATTACTGCTGGTCTGGGTAGGGCGCGGCTGGTGGGGGCGATATCGGTGCCCCCGGTGTGGCAGGGGTCTACGCCGGCACCGATTGTCAGCTCGGCAATGGCGGGGGCGGGAGGCGCCGGTGTCTCGGCCCCGCCGACCGGATCCACCAGTGGCATGCCGGTGGCGGCACGGACGGCGGTCGGTGACAACAAGCCGACCGGCATGGTGGGCCGCGCGGGGGCCAGCCCACCCCATGTGGTGCAGTCCCGGCCCAAGGTGGTGCCCCGTAAGGGCGCCTGAGAGGGCAGGGCGCAACTGCCGAAGCGCCCAAACCACTGAAATCGGGGGACGCGCACATTTTTCGACATGCCGCCAACGCATATTCATCGGTTATACGCTTAATCAAACTATTAGGTACGGTTTGCGGCGGCGAATGAATCGACGCGCGCAATACTCACCCGAACACCCGTACCGTGGGTAGCGACGTCGTTGGCCGCGGGTCCCGTTGTGTGGTCCGGCAACCTCGAACCGATTGCCATCGCGCTGGGGTAGTGCGGTGAACACCCTCCTGAACGCAATCGCTGATTTCCCGCAGAATTGCTGTCGAGCAACATTTTTCGCTCTTGGCGGGGCGGTCGGTCCTGTCAGGCGCACCGCCCCACGCGGTGGCGTTCGTCCATGCCAGGATCGACCGGCTCGCCGACGATCGCGTTCGCGCGTTCCCGCGCGGACGAATTTTGTGTTTAACGCCGACAAAAACCAGAAATTTCCGACAAATGTCCTTAGGTTTGTTTTAGTATGAAAAATACTCGGCGGCCATTAGTGCGCCGTTGGGGTCTGTGTGAACAGAGTTTCGGGTGTGGAAGGGGGCGTCATGCTTTTGCCTCTTGGTTCGCCTCTGCCGGACGATTCGGTGTCGGCAGTTCGGGGTGAGTCAGGCATGCTCGGTCGCTTAACGGTTCCGCTCAGCTGGGGCGTGGCCGTACCGCCGGACGACTATGACCATTGGGCACCGGAGCGTGAAGAGCTCTCCGATACCGATGACATGGCGATCGACGGGCCGGATTCAGAGGCGGCTGCCGACGGCATGAGTGAAAAGAAGGAATGGGGGAAGTGGGAAGACGACGTCGAACCTCGCTTCCTGCCGCGAGTCAGCGTGGTACCGCATTCTCCAGCAGCTGGTTAAGAGTGAAGGACGGTCGGGCAACCGGTCCGGCACGTCTGTGGGTTAATCCGCATAGCTAAGGAACAGCCAATATGGCAACACGTTTTATGACCGACCCGCACGCGATGCGTGCGATGGCCGGCCGCTTTGAGATGCACGCGCAGACGGTGTCGGATGAGGCTCGCAAGATGTGGTCGTCGTCGATGAACATCGC
>NZ_JACKVL010000003.1:0-215058 GCF_025823255.1 Mycobacterium montefiorense
CCTCGGCGTGCTGGATGATCGCCAACCGACGACGGACTTCACGGGGCAGCAGCGGTTCGCTCATGCAGGTCTCCTAGTGCTCGGAGACCCGGACTGTCAACGATGTCCGTCAGTTTTAGAGGGGCACTCGTTCTTTGTGCCCCACTTAAGAGGCTATTTCTTGATCGTGTTGGCCCAGTCCATCGCTTATACATCGTCAATGGGGCGATCCATGAGGTCCGCGACCACTACATGAAGCCTTGCCCCCGGGCATGTAGGGGTGGGGGATGAAAACATGTTTTGAGGCTGATCAAGCCAGACCGGCCAATTCCTCTAGCCCTTGTTCGTCGAACGCAACAATCTGGTACTCGGAACGTTCGCCCAACGTGCGTTCTCGCTGATCTCGTATCGCCTGCTCCCGACGCCAGCGTTGGGACCCGATACCGCTGTTCAGGAGCGCGCCATGCTCGCGGATCACCCGCTTAACTACGTCCGTGCACTTCTGCCTCCTTTTGTTGTACAGCTTTAGCGCAGCTTCCAAGTCGGTAGATTGGGTGATTAGTTCCGCGAGATCTGCTGCGTGTGAGCACGCGAGGTTCATACCGAATCCAGCCCAGGGAGGGGCGCAACTTCCCGCGTCGCCTACCAAGACACCCATCCGACCAATGCGCCAACTGTTGATAAAAGATTCGTAAAAATAATTAGGCCGCTTGTTAAGGATTTGCTCGTCAGGCAAGTCCTTTAGTACGTCTGCAAGTTGAGGATTCTGAGCTTGCAGATATCTATCAGCATCCTCTCTCTTAGTGAAGACAGAACTATATGGGCTAAACGGTGTTTGGCCCGTGAATAGCCAGATTTCTTCTCCTTTGTGGTTCGTGTGCACTTGCGCCTCAATGAGCAATGAAATAGTGCCGTTGAAGTTGGGCAAACCGATGCCAAGGCTCTCATCGTCTGGCGCTGGGAAAAAATGGATTTTATCTAGCTCTAATTTTGATCGCTTGACCGCATCTTCGCTGACCGTCAAATTCAAGTAGGGCGTACGACTCTCACTGGTTGCGCTTACTCCGGGCTGGCCCTTGGCTTTACGTTGGCCAAGGCCGTGCACTCCGTCGGCAAACACGATGAGATCCAAGCCAGTCAACTCATGCTGGCTTTGATCTGCCATGCTTTTCCACCTCACAGTTCCTGTTGTCGGATCTGCGTCAACGACCTCGCAATCGAAATTCAATGTGCATTGCGGATGACCAAGAATTGTCCCGGTCAAGAGTGCAAGTAGGTCTCCCCTCGGCACAGAAACGAGAAGATCTGAGGGGCGATGACCGTAAGGATGAGTCCAGCACGCACCCGACAACGAGTGGATTGCTCTTCCATCAACGATGGTTCCGGCACCATAGATTAGATTACCTAATCGACCGAATGATCGGAGTCCAAGCGCATCTGCTGTAACGTTGTAGGAGCGTGCGTCGGTTGCCTGGTCGAGTTTATATACTCCCCTCTTTTCGAAAACACTTACTATGGCGCCACCATTTAAAAGCTTCCATACAAGTAGCAAACCAGAAGGGCCACCGCCAGCCACCGCGACCTTGAGTCTTTTTGATGACTTGACCTCGGCCGGACGAAATCGATTAAAGAGGTCTTGCGATACCTGGTTCATGATGTGACTCCGTTTGGATGTACCCATTTCAGGGGTTTGGAACTGAAGCAGCGACGTTGGTAAATTTGCCCGTGGTCATCTTCCGGTCACGAAGGACGCGGCAGTACGGTGAGCACCCGCTGGATGTGGTCGCGGAATTCTTGCATGTAGGCGCGTAGGAATCGCTCGGTTGAGTCATTGGAGACCGACCCATCAGCACCGAAGATTTCCGGCTTGAACGTGATGTAGGCCTCGGGCGCCGTCATCTGCCGCGCATTGAGGTAATTCAGCACCGCGCGGAGGTTCTGCTGACCCATCGCCGTGCCAATCGCACCCGGAGAGGCGCCGATAATGGCTGCGGGCATGTGGTTAAATGAATTCTGTCCATACGGCCGGGAGGCCCAATCGATCGCATTCTTCAAGACGCCAGGGATCGACCGGTTGTATTCCGGCGTGACGAACAAGATCGCGTCGGCCGCGGCGATCGCCTCTTTCAGCGCCTGACCTTCGGGCGGGTAGTTTGCGTCATAGTCTGGGCTGTAGAGCGGTAGATTGGCGATGGGGATCTCCAGGAACGACAGGTCGCTAGGCGCTAGGCGAACCAGAACTTTGGCCAAAGTCCGGTTGACGGAGGTAGAAGACAAACTGCCGATGATATTTCCGACCTTATAGGTGCTCATTGGCGATCCCTTCGACGGGCAGACGGACATATTATCGTCGATTGCGTCGCCGAACTATGGGGCATTTCGCGGCAATTCTCACCGGAACTTCATCTACCAGCCGGTACGGGCGACGCTATGGTGTTCGCCCGCGCAGGCGGCCTGTCTGATATGAGAGGCTGCAATGTGCACGACTTGATATAGCCCATAACAATGCTCGGTTGCGTTCGGTTCGACCATGACCTAAGCGAAGACCCGGCGGCACCACGCGCTGTCGGCGCATTCTGCGCTTCGGCCGCCGCCCGTTCCGGGTAAGCGCACTCGTGCGGGAAGTCTGCGGTTCAGATTGAGGAATTCGATCGAGCCAAGCTGAGCGTGGTGAAAACGTGTGCCACAGCTACTTCCAACGTGTCTGAAAGGCACCTCCGCCACGTTGCCGCTAAGCACGGGGGTACTACATGCAGGTGTCTACATCAGAGGACGACGCACAAGCGACCCTCGCCGACTACATCAAAGCGCTGGGCCTGCGCGGCGCGCTGGGACTAAGGCTTCGGGGGAGCGGACGAACCCGCATTTCCATACAGGCAGCCATTGTATTCCGGACTACCCGGGGCGAAGTCGAAGCCGCAGTTGCACTCATGAGCCTGCTGGGGGGTGGCAAGCGAATCGCAAAAGGGGGTGCCAGCCGAGGCCGATGGTGCGGTCCACATCACACCAGCGGCCAAGGCTGCCGATGCAGCGCTGACCGTCGCCATCAATACTCTCGTCTTCATATTGGGATTCCTTCTCCTTGAAGCTCTTTGACGACGACGGTACCTGTCGCCACTGGCCATGGCAGTGACAACATTCGTAGCACCGCGCTAGCCGAATAATAGGGGTCTCAAGGCCCGCCCGCGATGTGAACTGCATCCTAGCAACGACGGGGGAACCCCTGCGGCCTAGTCAGGGCAAGGGCACGGGCTCACGATTCCTTCCCGCACTCTAGGGAATCACCCTGCAGGACAGTCTGGTAATTCGTTGGTCGCGGGTGGCCACGATGTCGAAGTTACGCCGACGACGAACCCAACTTCTTAATCTGTCGATTGAGGCTGTCTCGCAGATCCTTGGGAATTCTCTTGAGTCCTTTCTCCGTGTTCATGACGCAGGTGAAAGCCTCGTCGAGCCGCGGCAGTGTGGCAGCGGGACCAGCGTCGACTCCACGGCGGGTGTCGTCGACGGCTTGCAGATTGCGAAGGATCAACTCGGCACCGTCCAATCTGCCCCACAGATAGTCGTTTTCGCGCGACGCCGCACTCATGAATGCCGCGAAATGGTGGAGCGGGATGCCTTTGAGTTTCGTCGTTCGCTTGCCCTTCTCCTCGGCATAGAGCGCGGTCGCCGCGAGCGGGCTGAACTGTGCCACGCCGATCGGGGTCAGCTGCGGCAGCTCCGCGAGCGAAATCGTTGGGAAGAGCAATCCGTCCCAGAGCGGAAAACCCAAATAGCGGCTCAGCAGAGCTTGCCTGTCGTCCGGATCCCAGTTCTTCGTCGCCCGGTTGAAGACCGTCCAAAGCTCGAAGCTGTCGTTGTGGAGCGTGCGCTGCAACCCCGCGACGTAGGCATCGAAGATCGCGTTGAACTCGTCGAGGTGACTCTTCACGAATGTGTCAGGAAGAGCCAGCATTGTCTCGTCGTCGATTAGCCGAAGAAAGTCGACGTTGGCAGCGCTGAGGTCGTGGACGGCGGCGCGCACATCGCCTCGGAGGCGGTCGAGTATCGACCACGCGGTCTGCTTCATTTCGTCGAGGTCGCTGCGCGGCGGCGGTTGCCGAGTAGCGCCGTCCCCGCGGTACAGCGCGTTGATACCGGCAAGGATGAACATCAGCCGCCGTTCGCGGTAAGGCACGTCGATCGCCCGCAGCACTGTGCTGAGCCCTCTTTCGCCGGTCTTCCAGTCCGGGTGTCGACGAACCCACGCCATGAATGCGGCGCAGATGAAACTGCCCTGAGCGGATTTCTGTGGAAATGACAGCTCTTCGAGGAATTCGCCGGCCAGTCGGCGAATCGCGGCATCGAACTTGAGTCGTTGGTACGTCTGCCAGGACAGTCCGAGCGCCCCCTCCGCCCGGGCATGCATGGCATCCGAGAGTTCCTGGATGTCGTCAGGTGCCCTCAGTTGTTTCGTCAGGGCATTGATCGCCACGGGAGTCGTGCGCTGTTCGAAGTTCGTCCAATTCTCAACGAGATTGCCATGTTTGGCTAGGATCGACATTCGCGCGGCGGCAATTTCATCTTGGACGTTAGCCATCTGGCGCTCGGCGAGGGCGCCCACTTCGTCGATTCTCCAGTTGAGGTCTCGTAGCTTCAATAGATCGAGCAGAATCGGGTGGCTGCCGCGCACCTTGTTGACGGTGAGCAAGTCAAACAGCCAGCGGCGTCCTTTCGGAATCTGTTGCGGTGTAGGCGCATCGAGTGGCCTGACGGGATCGGGCTCGATGTAAGCGATGCGTCGGTACACCTCGGTTTCGGCGCGCCGGCGACTGATGGCATCGATGACAAGGTCGAAAGGTGCGTTGTCCAGCACGCCCCCATCGACGAAGTACGTTTTTTCTGCATCGTCGTGAGAGGAGTAGGCGTAGCGAAAGATCGAGGTATGCAGCTTCGATTTGCCCCCGGTCTCTTTCATGAAGGATTCCCAGCTGACCGGTGCGAACGCACCTGGGAAGCTCGCCGTCGCTCGGCCGGCGAAAGCCATCTCCGGCGTGAAATCGGATTCGAATTGCTGGAGGTCACCCCGTTCGCCATCGAATTCGAGAACCTGCGCGTTGTAATCACTGCGTTGGCTGGCACCACCCGCGCCGGACGGAACCAATACCTCGAAGCCCTCCAAGTCCGTCGTGGTGACATACAGCGTCAGCGTGCCGTTCCTCGGCAGCAGATTCGCGGCAGTGGGCCCGTCGTCCATCTTTTTCAGCGCACGTAAGAGCAACTGGGACATCAGGTCTCCCCGCAGCGGTGATACCGGACTGAACGCGCCGACCAGTTGACGCACTGCGGCCATCAACGCCTGCGCGCGCAAGCCCGCGAACGAAGGAGCCCTGAGCAATTTGCGCATATCACCCTCGTTGATCCACACGTCCGTCAGCGGATCGAGCGACGCGTCGCGCGCCAGTGCCTTGGCCAGTGCGACGCCGTTTATCCCACCGGCCGAGGTACCGCCGATGATGTCGATGGTGACGCGCAGTGGCCGTCCGGCAGCGGCTAGTTGCTGCAGAGCGTCGTAGTAGACGGCCTCCGTGTCATCTGGGCCGGCGCCCGTGCGAAATGGGTTGGGATGGCTGGCGTTGTCTGCGCTATCGAATGCGCGTGCCGCCCGAATCAGCTTGTGCAGTTCCTTGGTCACACCATGCATGTAGACGGCTAACGAGACACCTCCGTAACAAACCAGAGCCAGTCGAAGTTCTGCCTCGTTCTGCATCGCTCGGCCTCCGATTCGTTGCGGCGGATAAGTTGGCACTACCTCTATGCATGGAGGATCTGTCCTACCATCTGCCGGCTATGCCTACCTGGCACGCGTAGTCAACTACTCCTTTTCGCAACTCGAGCGGGCTAGTGGTTGCTATACGGATCACCCCATGGTCCCACGCGTCGCGTCAAGAGGCGCGGGGCGCCAGGCCCCGATTGGCTGGCACACTCGCAACCCGACGGCGACCGCATTTGCATCTGTGGCCATGAATTCACCTTCGAAATGTGACGTCTGACAGTGCACCCCGGCCGTTGTACAGTCTCGAAGTGACCAACGGTCGCCTCGCTGATCCGGATTGCTGCCTCAAAACCGACGCTCGGTCGGACCCACGAATGGTCATGGCTCTTGCGCCGGTGGGTCTCGACAACAATGCGCCAACGGTGCCGCTGACAATCGATGCGCCGTTCGCGGAACGGCTCGCCTATGCCGCGATGTGCGAGGAGGGGATGGGCGCAGTTCTAGGTCTATTCGCCGCGGGCATTCCCGACGCGAACGGTGTGACAACTACGACGACAACCGTCACCGGCGAACACGGAAACGACGTCACGTTGTACATCAGCCGCCCCGATGTCGGTGGTCCGCTGCCTGCCGTGGTGCATCTGCACGGTGGCGGCATGGCCATCGCCAGTGCCGCCGACGCCACCTACGCGCGGCTGCGCGAGTACCTGGCGGGCACCGGCCTGGTCGTCATCGGCGTCGAGTTCCGCAATTCCGGAGGAAAGCTCGGCCCGCACCCGTTTCCCGCCGGATTGAACGACTGCGCGGCCGGCGCCCGTTGGGTTTCGGCGGATCGCGCAGAACTGGGCGTCAGCCATCTGATCGTCAACGGCGAGTCCGGCGGAGGCAATCTCACCCTGACCCTGGCGCACAAGGCGAAACGCGAAGGCTGGCTGAACGAAATCGCGGGCTTCTACGCGCAGTGCCCGTACATCTGGAACCGGTGGCATGAAGCTCCCGATGAGTTGCCGTCACTGCGGGAATGCGACGGCTACTTCATCAGCCTTCAGCAGGCGGAGCTACTGGGTTCGATTTACGACCCCGAAAATCAGAACTCGAACGATCCCACCTGTTTCGCCGGCGTCGCGACCGACGAGGACCTGAATGGCCTACCGCCGCATGTGATCTCGGTGAATGAACTCGATCCGATGCGTGACGAAGGACTGCAGTACTACCGCCGCCTGGTGCGTGCGGGTGTCCCGACTGTGGGCAGGGTAGTCGCGGGCACCTGTCATGGGGGCGATCTGATATTCGCGGGCGCGATGCCCGACGTCTTCGCGGCCAGCGTGCGCGATCTCAGCGGGTTCGCGAAGAGCCTCGGCTAGTCCCACTTCAGAGACTGTTTCTGCGCTTACGGGCGCTCGGGCGGACGCGCTATCGTCTGCAGGTGGCCATATCTACATCTGTGAGCGCAGGGCTTGCGACATTGCTGGCGATCGCCGCATGCACAACAGCGCCGCACGGCATTGCCGATCCGACAACGCAACAGTCGCCCTTCCCGACCGGAAAGTCCGGAACCACAATCCATGTCACCGAGTACAGCACCGCGACCGCCGACGTCACGCTCAACAACGCGACCTGGGTTTCGTCCGGCTGCTCTGCAGGCGGGGGCTGCAACGTCATCGAGCTCACCATCGTCGGCAAATCCGATGCACCCTTCAGCTACAGCGAGAGGTACGTGACGGCTGCCTCTTCCCCGTGGCGGCAAGATCCATACCGGGATATCCAGGGCGGCTCATCCACCGTCAATTACCGGCAGATCAACAAGACGCCGCCGCTGCGCCTGGGCAGCGTCACCAACGGCCAAACCGCGCACGGATTCATCGGTTACGACGGCAACGTGAAACAAGGCGACATTTACATCGAATTCAACGACCCCAATGCCCCGGCGGCGCCCACTCCCTTAGCGGGCTGGAAAGTCCACACCTAGCCGGCGGCCGGCGGCGGGCTAGATTACCCCTATGCGAATTGTTCGCGTGTTAGGTGCAGTCCTGACGGTTCTCACAGCAGGGCTGCTGCTGGCAACCCACTCCGGCGCACAACCGCCGTCCAAGCTCACCGATCACATCACCGACAGTTCCGGGGTGCTGACGGATTCCGATCGGGCGACGATCAGCTCGGCAATCGACGGGCTTTACCACGATCAGCGCGTTCAACTGTGGGTGGTCTACGTCGACAACTTCTCCCGATTCAAACCAGACAACTGGGCCGACCGAACCCGCAGCGCCAGCGGGATGGGCGACAACGACGTGCTGCTGGCCGTGGCTACCAACACCAAGGCGTACTCGTTCGTGGTGCCGCCGAAGGTCCATGACCTCACAGCAACCGAGCTAAACAGCTTGCGGACTAACAAAATTGAACCCGCGGTGGGCGCTAAAGACTGGGCCGGTGCCGCGGTCGCTGCCGCTGACGGGCTGGACAAATCGGACGGATTGACCGACTCGCCGGGTTCGTCAATGCGGATCTGGCTGATCATTGCGATCGGTGTCATCGTCGTGGTGGCGATCGTCGTGGTGGTCCTCGTGCTCTATCGCCTGCGCCGCCGCCGGCGTGCCGCACGGCAGGTCAGCCCCAGCGGCGCCCAGCGGGTTGACTCGCTGGGCCAGGCATTGTCCATCGCGGAAGCCAGATTGCGGCAAATCTCCGACTACGTCGCCAAACATCACGCGAGCGTCGGCGCCGAGGCTCGGACCCGGCTCGAAGAGGCAAAACGGCATTTAGCGGCGGCGCACAGCAAGGAAGCAAGCAACGAGCCCGAAGCAATTGGCCATGCCAACGGGGCCTCGACGCTGGCCGCCGCGGCACAGACTCTGGCAAACGCCGATGTGCTCGCGGCGCACCGCACGCCGAAACGTCGAGGCACCACATCGACGCGATGATCACCCTGCGCGACCGCTGAGCGACGACCGGTTCTGACCCGCATGCGGGCCGCCGCGTCGGACCTGTGCATCACGTAAGTCCGCCATCCAGACGGAACCACACCACCGTTGGCCTCGTTAGGCGATCAAGGGGAGGGCACTCGGCCGCCGATTGGGCAGTTGCCGATGAGATCCCGACATGCAGTTGCAAGTGGAGGAAACCTATGGCGATTTCTGATGTTCCGGCGTTCGCCCACTTAACTGACGCCGACATCGAGAGTCTCGCCGTCGAGCTGGACGCGATCCGCCTGGACATTGAGGATTCGCTGGGCGCGCGGGACGCCCGCTACATCCGCCGCACCATCGGTGCCCAACGTGTCCTCGACGTATCCGGCCGGCTCATGCTGGCCGCCGGTTCGCGACGTTCGGCCTGGTGGGCAGGCACCGTGACACTGGCTGTAGCGAAGATTATCGAGAACATGGAGATCGGCCACAACGTCATGCACGGTCAGTGGAACTGGATGAACGATCCCGAGATTCACTCCACAACCTGGGAATGGGACATGAGTGCGGCGTCAAAGCACTGGATTTCCGCCCACAATCATCAGCACCACAAGTACACCAACATCCTCGGCATGGATGACGATGTCGGCTACTTCATCCTGCGCGTCACCCGTGACCAGCCCTGGGAGCGCTTCAACGTCGGCAACGTACTATTCAATGCCCTGCTCGCGCTTGGGTTCGAGTGGGGAATCGGCTTGCAGACAGTCGATTTGGAGAAACTCTTAAAGGCTGGCCCGGAACGCGACAAAGTGCTCGAGCAAACACGCGAGTTCTCGGTCAAGGCCGCACGCCAGGTGGTCAAGGATTATGTCGCGTTCCCGGCACTCACGTCGATATCACCGGCGGCTAGTTACAAATCGACGCTGAAAGCCAACATTGCCGCCAACGTGATCCGCAACATCTGGGCCAACGCGGTAATTTTCTGCGGGCATTTCCCCGATGGCGCAGAGAAATTCACAAAGACCGACATGATCGGCGAAACCAAGGGCGAGTGGTACCTGCGCCAGATGTTGGGTAGCGCCAACTTCGAGGCCGGCCAGATGCTGCGGTTCATGAGCGGCAACCTGTGCCACCAGATCGAGCATCATCTGTTTCCCGATCTGCCAAGCAACCGGCTACACGAGGTCTCGGTGCGGGTGCGCGCGCTGTGTGACAAATACGACTTGCCTTACACCACAGGCTCTTTCCTGATGCAGTACGCCAAGACGTGGCGTACCATCGCCAAACTGTCGCTGCCGAACAGCTATCTGCGCGACACGGCCGACAACGCACCGGAGACCCGCAGTGAGCGGATGTTCGCTGAACTCCAGCCCGGTCTCGCCAAGACCGATCTAGCGACGGGGCGCCGCCGCGGCCTCAAGACCGCGATCGCGGCGGTCCGACCTTGGCGGGCCAGCGCCGGACCGGCACGCTAGGTGGTGACGACCATCAGCCGTTGGCCGGCGTCCCAGGCTTGAATGAAGAGCGCCAAGGGGATCTGCTCGTCGCGACCCTGGCGGCTACCGCTGTCGTTGAGATGCACGACGTTGTTGCCGGTGTCGACGCCCGTCACGACCACGGTGTGGTCATGCGCCGGGTTGCCGTCTTTGTCTGTCTGGTCGACAGGCTGGTGCCAGATGAGTTCGCCGTTGACGGTGACGAGCACCTTGTGGCCGGCGCCAAGTTGCTGCTCGAGCCCCTCAATGCTTCCGTTGCTAATGGTGGCGCCGACGTTGTACAGCGCCAGGAGCGCGGGGATGTCCCTGAACCACATGCCCTCGCCCGAATCCGGATCGTCGGGGTGGGCGGGCCTGGTGTAGATCGGACCTGGGCCTTGCGTGCTAGGCGTCGCCTGCGCCCTGTCGATGATCTCGTCCTCCGAGGGCGCCACGCCGGTCACTTCACCGATCACATCAGCGGTCGACGCCACGGCGCAGTCATCCCAGTATTGCTGGTAGCGCCAGTACTTCGCGGCGCCCGCGGGATCGCCGTACATGGTGTCCGAGGTCGCGTAGGCCGGGCCGACCAATCCCAGCGCAACAGCGCTGGCGACGACAGCAACGGAGGCGGTCTTGGCGATGGCGTTCGTGAAGCCCTTCATGGTTTGTCCTTTTCTGCTCCCGCTCTAGCCGCGGAGTAGCTAAGAAAAGACTCGGATGTCGGCCTTCTCGAATTCTCAAAGAGTTCTTGGAAGCGATCGCGCGGACGAAAACGGGTCGGTGTCGTCCGCCGGACCGTAGGGTTGAGCGGGTGCTGGCAATCGGTTCGCTGGTATGCGGCTACCGCATCCAGGCGGTGCTGGGCAGCGGGGGCATGGGCACTGTGTATCTGGCCGCCGACCCGGCATTGCCTCGCCAAGTGGCGCTCAAAGTGCTTTCGGCCGAACTGTCACGCGATCGGGATTTTCGGGCGCGTTTTATCCGCGAAGCCGACACCGCGGCCGCCCTGGATCACCCCCAGATCGTGTCGGTGTACACGCGCGGACAAACCGACGACGGCCAACTGTGGATCGCGATGCAGTTTGTCGACGGCACCGACGCCGAGGACGCGCTCTGCGACGGAACCATGACCCCGCACCGTGCTGTCCACATCATCACGCACGTGGCCAGGGCGCTCGATTTCGCCCACGCCAACCACGTCATCCACCGCGACGTCAAACCGGGCAACTTCATGCTCTCCGGCGCGGTCGGCCCAAATGAGCGAGTCCTGCTCGGCGACTTCGGGATTGCTCGCGCACTTGACGACGTGGGGCTGACCGCCACCGGGGCGGTACTGGCCACCGTCGGCTACGCCGCGCCCGAGGTGCTTTCCAACGGACGCATCGACGGCCGGGTCGACATTTACTCGTTGGGCTGCACGCTGTATCGATTGCTGACAGGCAACACGCCCTTTGCGGCGAGCAACGGGGCCGCAGCCGTGATGATGGCCCACTTGTTCCAGCCCCCGCCCCGACCCAGCGACATGGTGCCGTCGCTGCCTCGCGGCCTCGATCATGTGATTGCGGTCGCGATGGCAAAAGATCCCGGTGCCCGCTTCGCGTCTGCGACCGCGCTCGCCGACGCCGCCGTCTCGGCGTTGCGCGATCCCACTCGGTACGCGCCGCTCCCGCCGATACCCAGCGGCGACGTCAGCTCCTACCCGCACACCTGGCAGCGACAGCCGCCCACGGTGTCGGCCTGGCCGGGCCCCCCACTGCCCTCGCCGCCGCAGCGCCGGCGCCGGCGCGGCCTGATCGCCGCCGCGCTGGCCGGCGTCGTGCTGTTGGTTGTCACGGTCACCGTGTGGGCCTGGCCCGACACCGCTGGGCCTCGCGCTGACACCAGCCAACGCTCCGGATCACCGGTGGCATCGGCATCGGCTCAGGGGCCGGCGGCAACCAATGTCGCCGCCGCTGCGCTGCGCTCCATTTTGCTGTCCGCCGCCCAGCTTCCGGTCGCGGCCAATGGAGATCCGCTGGTTCTCGAGCAAGACAGTGCCAGCCTGCTCGACGATTCCGGGATCCTCGACAACCCGCAATGTTTGGCTGCCTGGGCGCCCGCGCAGCAATCCGTGTACCGGCAAAGCGGCTATACGGGTGTGGCCGCACAAACGTTGCGCGGCATGAACGAACAGGCCTGGCAAGACAGCGTCACCCAAGCGGTCATCGCCTTTCCCGGCGATAAGGCCAGCTCATCGCTGACCACGCAGCGCGGGCAGTTGGAATTATGCGGCGGCAAATCCGTGACCGTGAACCAACCGGGCGTCCCCGCTCAAACCTGGAACTTCGGCCAGCCCCTGACCACCGCCGGTGTGCTCACCCTGCGTGTGACCCTGCGCGGCGGCGGATCGTGCCAGCGAGGAATGTTGGTGCGCGGCAACGTCTTAGTCGACATCCGACAATGCCGCGCTGCCGGTGGCACCGATGTCGCCTCGTTGGTCACCGCCACCGCCAACAAGGTGCCTCGACAATGACGCAACGACGGGGAGACCGATGACTGTCGCCAATCGCCTGTGCGCGCTCGGTGTGGCCGCCGCGCTGACCACCTCGTGCACGACCGTCACCGGCGGCTCGGCGCTGCCCCAACAGACCGGCACCTCCACCTCGGCCACGGCGGCGGCCCCGCCCGGCTCCTCGGCGTCACCGGCCCCCTCCGCAAAGCCTGCTGCCGAGGACCAGATCCGCGAGACCCTGATGGCGTTTCAGGACGCGTACAACACCCAAAACTGGGATGCCTATTTGGAATTGATGTGCACTGCGATGCGAAATAAATTCAGCGGCACCGCGATGAACTACGTCAAGAAGGGCCGGGCCCAAAATGGCGTCACCACGATCAAAGACATCACCTCGATCACAATCACGGGTGGCACCGCCGACGTCAAGTTTGTCGGCCAGAACGAAACCATGGGCTCTCACAACGTCAGCTTGCCGCTGAAACTCGAGGACGGCTGGAAGATCTGCCAGACCAGCTACTGACTAAGATGAAAAGCAAACTATTGCAAGTCAATTCGGCGATTCTGACGGCACTGCTCGCGGTGGCGCTAGTGGCTTGTAGCCACACCACCGCCGGTGAAGCCACCCACGCGTCGCCCAGCCCCGCGGCGACGGTGAACGCTTCGCAGCTCGACTCCAGGAACTATCCGGTCACGCCGCAGCCGGCGCTGGGCAACGCCGACTCCCAAGACGCGGGGCGTCTGGTCGAAGGTCGGCGTATGGCCGCCTACGTCGTCGGGCCCTGGCAAACCGATTCCACACTGGTCGGCGCGAGCTCGGCCGGCGCGAACGTCATCGACAAGCCCCTTGGGCTGTCGAGCGCGGTGTGGCCGCCGATCGCCGGTGGCGCCTACAACTTGCCGTTGGTGGTCGGGTTCGTCTCCGAGCGACAAGCCGCTGGCCCGGATCCTCAGATGTCGCTGCGCAATACCGTGCTGCGATTCGTCAACCCCTCGGCAGCATCTCAGGCGGCCCAGAACATGACCACGGCGGCCAGGAACATGCCCCGCATCACCAGCGCGATCCCGATCGTGACAGAACCCGAACGCCCTTTGGCTATTCCCGGTCATCCCGAGGCCAGCGGCACAGTGCTGACCTTCCAGGAGGGTGCTCAGATCGTGCGTGAACTGACTGCGCTTACGACGCACGGCTCCTACGTCCTTGTGCAAGTGGCGCGGTGTGCGGCGGGCCCGGAATGCGAAGCTCAACTCGCCGGACACACACTCGATCGTCAGCTCCCGCTGATCGACACGTTTACTCCCACCGACCCCGTGCAATTCCCCACGCTTGCAATGGATCCCACCGGACTTGTCGCCCGCACCTTGCCGCCACCGGCCGGCCAAGCCACGTCAATGTCCGGGGCTGCCTATCCGCTTGCGGGTGCACTCCACCTCGAAGACGACCCCGTCCAGATCGGGCCCCTGCTATCTGCGGCGGGCGTCGACGACGTTTCGGTCAACCTACCCACCGTCTACCGGACAAGAGATCCCTCGGCCGCGCAAACCCTTACCCGAGACTACGGCGATCTTGTCGCTAAAACACCTGCCGCACAGCCGGCTTCGCCGGTTCCCGGTCTTCCGGACAGTCACTGCACCCGGGTCGCCGGAGCTAACGGTCTGGTACCCAGATATTGGTGTCTGGCCGCCGCGGGCCGCTACACCATCAAAACCATTGCCCGCCAGCTCGACAACGCGCAGCAACAAATGGCGGCCCAATATCTCATCCTGACGGGACAATGATTCATGCGGCGTTGCCCTGCTGCGGCCGATGAGAAACACTGGTGGACGCAATGAACCGTAACCACATGCTTGCGCTGCTCGTGACCGTGCTCGCAGTAGTCGGCTGCGCAGAGTCGTCCGCAACTGCCGCCGCGGAGTTCCCTTCCGCCACGACGGTATTCGCCGACGCGCCGAGCATTCCGCTGGGCGCACAGCCGCAGCTGGCTTCTGACCCCGCGCAGCTAGCCGATGATCTCGTCGCCGACGAGCAGGCGCTGCGCAATTCGGGTACGCCGGAGGCGGCGCTTTCGGCGGCGGCGCACCGCGAGCAAGTGGCCTACCGGGCCATTGGACGGCATCCGGAATGGGATGCGACCATCCGGCCGCGGATTCCGGCGTCGTTGACCGATGTCTACGACCGCAATGTCGACGCTCGCCGGCAGCTTCAGGCGATGGCACAGGTGCGCGACACCGTGCCTGCCTGGCGCATCGACCCCCCGACTCCGGCCGACGAGCTGATGGGTTACTACCACGCGGCGGAGGCGGACTCCGGTGTCGGCTGGAACTACCTGGCCGCGATCAACCTGGTCGAGACCCGCTTCGGCAGCATCCATGGCGTGAGCACCGCCGGCGCGCAAGGTCCGATGCAGTTCTTGCCGTCGACGTTCGCCTCTTACGGCCAAGGCGGAGACGTTAATTCGCCCCGCGACAGCATCATGGCGGCGGGCCGCTACCTCGCCGCGAACGGCTTCGCCAACGACCGCGATCACGCCATCTACGGCTACAACCACGCGCACCAATACGTCCAGGCGGTCGACCAATATGCCGCGTTGATCGCCGCCGATCCCGCGACGTTTGCCACCTTCTACCGCTGGGACGTCTACTACGTGACCACCGCAGGCGACGTGTTACTACCTATCGGTTATGCCGCGACGTCGCCGATCCCAGTCGCCGATTATCTGGCGGGCAACCCGCAGTAGCGCGCGAGGCCGGACTACAACCCGATGTAGACGGCTTTGGTGTTGAAGTAGGCCTCGATGCCCTTGCGGCCACGCTCGCCGCCCCAGCCCGACTGCTTGTGGCCGCTGATCGGCATCGACGGGTCCGCCGCCAGCGACGAGTTCACCCAAACCTGGCCCGCGCGAAGCTCATTGACGACACGGTGGGCGCGGGACAGGTTCTCGGTCCAGATGGATCCGGCGAGGCCGTACTGGGTGTCGTTCGCGAGGGCGAGCACCTCGTCCTCGTCGTCGAACGGAACGACACAGCCGACCGGCCCGAAGATCTCTTCCTTGATGAGTCGCATGTCGGGCGTGGTGTTGGTGACGATCGTCGCTTCGTAGAAGTAGCCCTTGCGGTCCATCGGCTTGCCGCCGGTGATCACCTGCGCGCCGCCGGCCACACCGTCGCTCACGATGCCTTCGACGCGTTTGCGCTGCTTGTCGCTGATCAGCGGCCCCAGGACGGAATCAGGATCGTCGCTGCCGCCCATCGGCAGCATCTGGGCGAACCCGGCGAGGCTCTCGACCACCTGGTCGTAGATGCCGCGCTGAACGTAGATACGCGAGGTGCACGAGCAGTTCTGCCCCGAGCCGGCGAGCAAGCCCATGCCGGCCCCCATGATCGCCTTGTCCAGGTTGGCGTCGTCGAACATGATCAGCGGCGACTTGCCGCCGAGCTCGAGCGTCAGCCGCTTGAGGTTGCCCGCGGCCGCCTTGACGATCAGCCGTCCAACCTCCGTCGATCCGGTGAACGAAATCTTGTCGACGTCAGGATGTGCGGTCAGCGCGGCACCGGTGGTCTCGCCATAGCCGGTGATGACATTCAGGACGCCGTCGGGCAGACCCGCCTCGCGGAAGATCTCCTCGAGCTTGAGCGCGGTCAGCGGTGTTTCCTCGGCGGGCTTGAGAACGGCGCTGCAACCCGCGGCCAGTGCGGGCGCGACCTTGAGCATCGCCACGAAAAACGGTCCGTTCCAAGGGATGATGAGGCCGACGACGCCGACCGGCTCGAGCTGGGTGAAGGTGTGGTACGTCTCCCAGGTGCCGAGCAGGCCGTCGGACACCAGATTGGCTGACTCGCCGTGGATCTTGCCGACCCAGCCGGCGTAGTACTTCAGCATGTCGACCGACACCGGGATGATGTGGCGTGCGGCGGTCAGGTTCATGCCGTTGTCTTGACCCTCGAGCGCGGCGAGCTCGTCGATGCGTTCCTCGATGATGCGCGCGGCGCGGAAGAGGACGTTCGCTCGGTGCGACGCGGGCGCCTTGCGCCACACTCCCGACTCGAAGGTCTCACGGGCGCGGGCCACCGCCGCGTCGACGGCCGCCTGGTCGGAATCGGGGACCTCGATGATCAGCTCTTCGTTGGAGGGGTTGAACACCGCGATGGCGTCAGTCAATGTCCTTCATCCTTTCGACGAGCCGCTCCGAGACGCAGAATGCGTTCGCTGCTCGTCAGAGGTTACGCGCGTAACTAATGAGTGTCCAGTATCCGCCGGAAGGCGAGCGCAAGATTCAGGTGGACTCTCGGATGACCAGCGTCGCGATGTCCCGGGCAGCCGGGCGTGCTTCGTCGGGAAGCTCCAGTTCTGCTAAAACCGCTGCTAGTGCCACTTCGGCGATCGCCGTGCGGTCGAACGCCACCGTCGTCAGCGCGGGGATGCTGAAGGGAGCCAGGGCCGTGGCGTCCACGCCGATGACCGCGAGATCGTCGGGGCAACGTAGTCCGGCGCGCCGCACGCCGTCGAGCACCACGAAGGCCACCTCGTCGCTCTGCGCACAGACCGCGGAGACGCCGGCGGCGTGCAGTTCACCCACCACCGCGGCGCTGTCGTCCGGCGTGAACGCCGTCACGACCACATCGGGCAGCCCATGCTGGTGCGCTGCGTGCCGGACGCCGTCGATCCAGTAATCGCCCAGTGCGCGCCACCGGCGATCGCCCGAGTATGCGAACGCCACGTTGCGGTGTCCCCGTGCGACGAGATGGTCCACGCGCATCTGTCCGACCGAATACTGCGGGTCGCCGAGGCCCGGCAGCGTGTGGACGCAGATGTGGGGAATGGCCGCGTCCTTCACGGCGCTTGATGCCTTGCGGCCCAAGGGAAACAAGCTCGTCACCGCGATCGGCTGCAACTGGTTGATGGCGTCGGCGACGGCGTCGTCGCGCTCGGTCTCGAAGAGCTGAACCTGCATGATTCCGCGGCGGGTCAACTCGGTGGTCATGTGAGTGCCCACCTGCATGGGCATCTCGCCGCCGGCAAGTTGCGGCACGATGTACAAGATGACGCCGCTCTTTCCGCGGGCCAGATTACGAGCGGCCAGGTTGGGCCGGTACCCCAGTTCTGTGGCCGCACTGTGCACCGCGGCGCGCGTCTGCGCCGAAATGGTGCGCCCGACTGAGTTATTGAGCACGTAACTGACGGTCGCGGTCGAGACGTTGGCCATTCGCGCAACGTCGGCCTTCGTTGGCCTGCCTTTCACGCTCAGATCGTATGCCCCGACGCGCAGACCGGCCGGATTGCGCGGCGATGTGTCCATTCAGCGCATGTCACCACCAGCCGTCTAGCAGAGCAAAGCCGGAAAAGTTACTGTGGTCAGTACCCCGTGCTGAGGGGTATCTGCGGGATGGTGATCAAGGTCGAGTGACAAACCGATCGACAACAGACGCATCGGATCTGCACGCTTGGACGCGGTCCAAGAATTTCGACGACTGGTCCCTTACCTGCTGCCAGAAACCGCACCTTGATCTGCTGACCGATCCGGAGGAATTCCGGCTCACCCACCGGCTGGCCCGCGTCGGGCCGATCACCCTCGCCGAAGTCGTCGTCGACGCCGACGTGTCGATGGATCGCGCCGAGCTCTGCGATGCATTCCGGGTAGTGGTGCTGATCTCGGGGCACATGGAATGCGTACACAGGGGAGTGTCGGTGCGTCCCGGCCCGGGCAATGCCGCCGTCGCTGCGCCGGGCGGTATGACTGAGGCGCGATGGGGAGCCGGCGCCAGGACGCTCACGTTGCTGATGGACCGTTGGGTCGTCAACGACGCTCTCAGTGACGCGCTCGGTCGGCGGGTGACTCCGCAGGTCGACTTCACGCCCGTGATGGCGACCACGTCAGTGCCGGCGCGCAACTGGATCAAGATGTTGGCGCTGCTCAGCGGACAGCTTTTCTCCCCCGACAGCCTGCTCAATCATCCGCTCGTCGGGTTGCCCTTTGTCGACAGTCTGGTGCACGGATTCCTACTCGCCGCCGATCATTCGCTCCGCGATGCTCTTGCCGGTGGTGAAGGGCTGGCCGCACCCCGCGCGATTCGCGCCGCCATCGAAATCATCGAGGAGGAAGCGCATCTGCCGATGACGCTGTCCTCGATCGCGGCCCGCAGTTGCGTCAGTGTCCGTTCGCTACAGCTAGGTTTCCGGCGGCACCTTGACACATCGCCGATGGCGTATCTGCGCGAAGTTCGGCTGCGCCGAGCACACCGAATGCTGCTGGAATCCGATCCATCGATGACCACCGTTGCTGCGGTGGCACATCGTTGGGGGCTTCAACCATCTCGGCAGGTTCGCGGCCGCGCACGCCGACCGTTACCGCGAGGCGCCAGGTGATACCTTGCGCCGCAGCATATTCCAACGTGATTCGCAGCGACCGTCGTCGCATGCATGCTGACTTATCCCTTGACTCTGGCGATTAGTTTCTCGAGGGTAGGCCAGCTGAGGCCGCGGCCTTCACCGACGGAGAAGGTGAAGTAGCCGATGCCCAGCTCTTGCCGCATGCGCGAGATGCGCTCGGCCGCCGCTTCGATGGGACCGTCCAAACATGTCGCCATCGAGCGGAGTTGCGACTCAGGCATTTCGGGCGCCGCCCGTTTGAGGATCAGCAGGTCGTTGGGATCGTCGATGGCTACCTGGCCGAAGCTGAACGAAAGCTCGATCTGATCCAGGCGTGCGCCCGCGTGCTCCTTGACGTACTGAACACGTTGCAGCAGTTCGCTTTCGGTGCCGAACGTCAATATCGAGACGATGTCGGCATGCGTGGCCGCCATCGCTAACATCTTGTCGCCCGTACCGCCAATCATGATCGGCGGCGCATGCTGGATCGGCGTAGGTGAATAGTCCGGATTGGCGAACGTCGCGCGGATCTGCTCGACATGTTCTCCGACCAGGTGCACGCGCTCTGCGGGCGTCGGGAAGCGCAGGCCCGCCGTCTCGAATTCCTCGGCAACATAGCCGGCACCCAACCCGATCTCGAGGCGGCCGTCGATTGCGGAGTCCACCGCCGCCAGGTCGCGGGCCAACAGGGCAGGCCGGTACAAACCGCAGTTGAGCACACAACTGCCCACGCGCACCGAGGGCACCGCGGCGGCAACGGCTACCAGGGACGGAAGAGGTGCGCTATAGCCGAGGTGATCGGGCAACAGCACGACGTCACAACCGCTGTCCGCGGCGTGGCGGGCCTGATCAATCAGGTCTGCGACCGAGCCCCGTGTGCACAGGACCGCGCCAAAGCGCAGCGGTTTGGTATTCATGCGAATCCTGCTGGTGTGAAACTACTTGCCCCGGAGTCGATTCAGATGCGCCTGCCGTTGCATGCTGTTGATGATCGGCCAATTGACCTTTGGGTGCGCCATTCCGCGTGCCGCCAGGTATCGACGGGAACTGCGCCGCATGGCCTTAGCCATCTGCCACCTCGATTTGAACCCGTCCGGCGATGGCGGCGTGAAGGCGGTGCTGACAAAGACCCAGCCTTCGCCTCGGCTTTCCAGACGCCCCGTGACCCGCACGATTCGTAGGTTCCAGAGGTCTTCGTCGTGGGAGTGAGCCAGCAGGTTCGCAGGCCCGGCCGCTGGCGCGACGGATGTTGGTATCAGGACTGGCATTTCACCGGTTTGCGCGTCGTAGCGCGACGAATGCTGCCGCACGCTGACAGGATGTCCCTCGACGCCAACCGCGGTGACAACCACCTCGGGAAACTCGCTGAGCGACTCACTTGCCAGCTGCCACATCGCGCAACTCCTTCAGGTCGAGCGGCTCTGGGGCTGCAGTGAAATCCCTGTTGCGCCAGTGGAATCCATGTGCTGGCGTCACGTATATCGCTATCCGCCAGTAATAAGAAGGAAATAGGCGGCGCCCGAGGAACGAGCTCATGAACTTGCTGGCCGGTTGTCGATCGATCACCGTTTGGCACAAGGCTGCCAATTCTGGTGAGGATCTCATGTCGGCGATCACCCTGTCCTCGGCTACCGCGCTGCCGCAGATCAAGACGGCTCCCGGCCGGGACAACCCACTACCGGTTGGCTCCGAGAACAGCAGACTCACTTTGGGATTGCGGCGGATGTTGAAAACCTTTTGTGGAAACCCGATGCTGGTGCAGACCAGAAGTCGTCCATCGCGCAGGAGTAGCGCGCTGACTGGCCACGTCTGCGGTGTTCCATCACGGGACACTGTGGTGAACTCACAGGTCCGGTAATTCTCCACAATCGCGATCGCGTCGCGGATGGTCGAGGATGCCGTTTCACGCATACTTTGAGGCTAGGAAGATGTGCATTGGCCGAGCTATCCATCGCGCGCGTGACGTAAGTCAGAAAGCGAACCACGTGGACGAACTCCCCGGACCGTCGTGCCCCTGCGGCGCCGGCAAGAGCTATCGCGCTTGTTGCGGGCCGCTGCACGATGGCGAGTCGCTGGCTCGATCGGCCGAGGAATTGATGCGATCGAGATATTCGGCCTTCGCCTGCGGCGACGCGGACTATCTGTTCCGCACCTGGCACCCGCGAACACGACCGGCCGACGTGACCGTCGACCCCGGCGTCACCTGGATTGGCCTGGACGTGATCGACACTCTCGCGGGTGGCCCGGATGACGATTCCGGGGAAGTGGAATTCACGGCCAGGTTCGAGTCCGCGGGCCGCACCGACAGCCTGCATGAGCGCAGCTGCTTCGAGCGCCGCGCCGGCCGATGGTTTTACCTCGACCCCGTGCCGGAAGATCTGTAGCGGAGTTTGGCGTTAACTCGCTTGAAGCAGACCCACAACAGGAACGAGGCACCGCCCATGACCGCAGACTTGCCTGATACAGCACTGGAGCTGCGTTCGTTGGTGACGTCGGATGGCACCCTCGAACTCTCGCTGCAAGAGGTTCGGGTTGCGGCCGCCGGCCCAAATGAAGTGCTGGTGCGGGTGGAAGCTTCGCCGATCAACCCGTCAGACCTGGGCCTTCTCATTGCCAGCGCCGACATGACCACTGCCACGGTCACGGGTACGCCCGAGCGTCCCATCGTCACCGCGTCTCTGGCAGCGGGGAGCCTGGCAGCGCTGTCGGCTCGACTCGACGAGTCGCTGCCGGTGGGCAATGAAGGTGCCGGCACCGTGGTGGCCGCGGGATCATCCGAAGCGGCCCAAGCGCTGGTCGGTAAGACGGTGGCGATTGCTGGCGGCGCGATGTACTCGCAATACCGAGCGGTCGACGCATCCGCATGTCTAGTCCTGCCCGAGGGGGCTACGGCGAGGGACGGAGCTTCGTCTTTCGTTAATCCAATGACGGCACTCGGAATGACGGAAACGATGCGCCGCGAAGGACATTCGGGCCTGGTACACACCGCTGCGGCGTCGAACCTCGGTCAAATGCTGGTCAAGCTCTGCCACAAGGATGAGATACCGCTGGTCAACATCGTTCGCAAGCCCGAGCAAGAGGAGTTACTCACCGCGATCGGCGCAACCCATGTCCTCAACTCGTCATCACCGTCGTTTACGACCGATCTGGTCGAGGCTCTCAAGGCGACATCCGCGACGATCGCTTTCGACGCCACGGGTGGTGGAACGCTGGCCAGCCAGATCCTCAACGGCATGGAGAAGGCGGCTAGCGCGACAGCGGGGCAGTACTCACGCTACGGGTCGAGCGTCCACAAGCAGGTGTACATCTACGGCGCACTTGACACTAGTCCGACGGTGCTCACCAGGAGCTTCGGCATGGCGTGGGGGGTGGGAGGGTGGCTGCTCACTCCATTTCTTCAGAACGCGGGCGCCGAGACTTTCGGGCGGCTGCGCGCTCGAGTGGCAGCGGAGCTCACCACGACCTTCGCGAGTAGCTACACCCGGGAGGTTTCACTCGCCGGCATGCTCACGCCCGATGCGTTCAACGCATACGTCAAGCGAGCGACCGGCGAGAAGTTCCTCGTGACTCCGAACGCCTAGTCGCTCGGCTCGTGGAGCGAGTGACGGGATTCGAACCCGTGTAGACGGCTTTGCAGGCCGTTGCCTAGCCGCTCAGCCACACCCGCACGAACAACGACCATGCCAGCGCTGGCCGCCGCGGCCCAGTGTTTGGCTCGGCCCGATCATTTCAACGACAACTGCGTCGGCCACCGCAAACCGGATAAGTCATTTACCAAACCGGTTGCCCGCAATAACTTCACGATTCCGCGTTATCCAGCGAAAAGCTGGCGGCGCGAACGGGGTGAATGATTGTCTTGACGCAACCGCGACGGGCCGCGGCTAGGTAACGGTCGCTGGGCATGTCACATTTCGAGAGGGATGGCAGTGGTTTTCCGGGCAGACCAGGAGATCGGCCGCGATCTAGCCGCCGTCGACTGGACGTCCACTCCACTCGGAGCGGTGCAGGGATGGCCACAAAGCCTTCGCACGGCGGTCAACATTCTGCTGTCGTCGCGGTTCTCGATGTGGATGGCGTGGGGCCCGGAACTGACGTTCTTCTGCAATGCCGCCTATCGCCGGGACACCCTGGGCCGCAAGTACCCGTGGGCGCTCGGCCGCCCGGCCAGCGACGTCTGGGCGGAAATCTGGAACGACATCGGTCCGCGAATCGAGAGCGTGCTGGCGACGGGGGAGGCGACCTGGGATGAGGCTTTGATGCTCATCCTGGAGCGCTCGGGCTACCCCGAGGAGTCGTATCACACCTTCTCCTACAGCGCGTTGCGTGACGAGGACGCGAGCGTCGTTGGGTTGCTCTGCGTAGTCCGAGAAGACACCGATCGGGTGATCGCTCAGCGTCGGATAGCCACGCTGCGGGACCTGGGCTCAGATCCGAGCGTCGTGCGTACCGAGCGTCAGATATTGGACTACGCCGCCCACCAACTCGCGAACAACCCGTACGACCTCCCGTTCACGCTCACCTATCTGTTCGGTGATCACGGCGAAGCGCAGCTGGCCGGTGTCAGTGGAGTCGCGCCCGGGCATCCGGCGGCGCCGCAAATACTTCCAGGTGGCGCCCTTTCCGCGTGGCCGATCGACAAGTTGGCGCAGGGCGAAACCGAACTGATCGAGCTCGACGGCGACTCATTGGACCTGCCCACCGGCGCTTGGCCGGAGCCGCCTATTCAGGCACTCGTGGTGCCGCTGTTGCAGCAGGGTGGGGAACCAGTCGGATTCCTGGTGGCCGGTCTGAATCGGTACCGCCAGCTCGACGACGGCTACCGCGGCTTTGTGGAGCTCGTGGCGGGCTACATCGCCGCGGGCGTGGGCAGCGCGCGCAGCTATCAAGCTCAGCAGCAGCGCGCCGAGGGCCTGGCCGAACTCGACCGGGCGAAGACGGCGTTCTTCTCCAACATCAGCCACGAGTTCCGCACTCCGCTCAGCTTGATCCTCGGACCGGTCGACGAGTTGCGGGCCCGGGTGGCCGGGTTCGATGAGCAGACACGCCAAGAGTTGGAACTCATTCATCGCAACGGCCTGCGGCTGGCGAAGTTGGTCAACACGCTGCTGGATTTTTCGCGCATCGAGGCGGGGCGAATGCGGGCCAGGTTCGAGCCCGTCGACCTATCAACCGTCACCGCCGATTTGGCCAGCGTCTTCCGCTCGGCGATCGACCGGGCGGGCCTGACTTTCACGGTCGACTGCCCGCCACTCGACGAACCGGTTTATCTGGATCACGAGATGTGGGAGAAGGTGATCCTCAACCTGTTGTCCAACGCGTTGAAGTTCACCTTCGAAGGGTCGGTCGTGGTCGCGGCGAGCCGCGACGAATCTAGTGCCATCGTCACCGTGTCCGACACCGGAATCGGGGTACCCGCCACCGAAATGCCCCGGCTGTTCGAGCGCTTTCACCGCGTTGAGAATGTCCGGGCACGATCCACGGAGGGCAGTGGAATCGGGTTGGCTCTGGTTAAAGAACTCGTCGGGTTGCACGGTGGCACCATCGCGGTCGAGAGCCAGGAAGGCACCGGCACTCGCTTCGTCATTCGATTGCCCTTCGGCGCGGCCCATCTTCCACCCGACGAGGTGTCGGCACCACCGAGAGAGCGTCCGGTACTCGGCGTGATCGCCGAACCGTACGTGCAGGAAGCCTTGCGCTGGCTGCCCGGCGTCACACCGTCCGACACCAGCACCACAGCGATGATGACGGCGATCGCGCCGGCTCGAAAAGACGGTGAACCGACACGTGTCGTGGTCGCCGACGACAACGCCGACATGCGTGAATACCTGACGAACCTGCTGCAGACTTCCGGGTACCAGGTCACCGGGGTGACCGACGGGCGGCAGGCGCTGGACGCCATCCGCGCGCAGCTTCCCGACCTCATCATCAGCGACGTCATGATGCCCGAGCTGGACGGTCTGCAGCTGCTCGCGGCGCTGCGCAGTGACCCGCGCACCGCTGCCTTACCCGTGCTGCTGCTGTCGGCGCGCGCGGGTCAGGAAGCCTCGATCGAAGGCTTGCTGGCCGGCGCGGACGACTATCTGGTCAAGCCGTTCGCCGCCGCCGAGCTGCTGGCGCGGGTGCGAGTCAACGTCGAACTGTCCCGGTTGCGCAGCCACCACACGCGCTGGCGCACCGCCCTGGTGGATTCGCTACAGGAAGGGTTCTTCGTCTGCGACGAAGACGGTGCCGTCATCGAGGTCAACGCCGCGTTCACCGAGATCCTGGGCTACGGCTCCGAACAGCTGCCCTATGAAGCCCCCCACCCCTGGTGGCCGGAGGCCGAGGCCAACCCGGAGGCTTACCGGCAGGTCGAGGGGGTCTTCGAGCAGCTGGTTAACGAGGCCCACGGCTCTTTCAGCGCTCCGGTAGTCCACCGGGACGGCCACCGACTGTGGGTCGCGGCCAACTTCAACCACGTGGCCGACCCGGGCACCGGTCGCCGGATTGTGGTCGGCACCCTGCGCGACATCACGACCGAGCACTACGTCGTGCAGAGCCAGCTTGCCCTGGCTGGACTGAATCAGCAACTGGCACAAGAAGATACGCTTGACGAAACCCTGCAAGGGGCCGTCGGTGTATTACGTCAGACCTGGAACGCTCGCCGCGTTCTGGCCGCGACGTTCGCCCGCGACGCTGCCCACGAGACCGCGGCGGCATTGGTCTTCGCCGGTGAGCCCTGCGGTTGGGCCGAACTGCCGCCCCGACACCGGCAGCTGATCGAGTCGCTCCGCGATTCCGATCTGCTCACCACGGTCACCGGAGAGGCTGGTACGGCAGGCATTTCACTGCAGCATCCCCGAGGAGTTCTGGTCGTCTGGATCGACTTGTCAGAGCAACGGCCGTTCACCTCTGAGGATCACAACCTGCTGAAGGTCCTGGGCGGGCGGCTCAGCCAAGGTCTGCATCGCGTCTATCAGTTGGACGAGCAACGCGAAACCGCCCTGGCACTGCAGCACGCGATGCTCGGCCCGTCGAATCTGCCGGGAGGCTTTGCGGTCCGGTATCACCCCGCCAGTCACCCGCTACAGGTTGGCGGCGATTGGTATGACGTCGTCGATCTCGACGACGGGCGCATCGCATTGATGGTCGGCGACTGTGTCGGTCACGGGTTGGCTGCTGCCACGGTAATGGGTCAGCTCCGAAGTGCCTGTCGTGCACTGCTGCTCGACCAGCCCAACCCCAGTGCGGCGCTGGCCGGGTTGGACCGCTTCGCCGCGCGCCTGTCTGGTGCCCGCTGCACCACTGCGTTCTGCGCGGTGCTCACCCTGGCCACGGGTGAGATCGTGTACTCCAATGCCGGTCATCCGCCACCGATCATGGTGCACGCCAACGGAACCGCCGAGCAGCTGGATGGCGAACACGGGCTGCCCCTGGCGCTGCGACCGGATTGGATTCGACCGGTCAATCGCCTGACGATGCCGCCGCGGTCGACGCTGCTGCTCTACACCGATGGCCTAGTCGAACGCCGCGGTCGTTCGATCGACGACGGCATCGCCAATGCTACCGATCTCGTGAAGGAAGGTCGTTCGCAGTCGCTCGATGAGGTGGCAGACCATCTCATGGTCCGACTCGAGCCGCGGAGCGGCTACCTAGACGATGTGGCCATGCTGCTCTATAGGCAGCCCGCGCCACTGGCGATGAGATTCGACGCCGATGTCGATCACCTCGCCCCGAGCCGCGATGCGTTGCGCGGCTGGCTGGTCCAGGCGGGCATTGAGCCAGAACAAATTCAATACGTGCTCACGGCCGTAGGTGAAGCCGTCGCCAACGCCATCGAGCACGGTTACCACGACCAGAGCGCGGGCACCGTCTCATTGCGAGCGACCGCAGTCGTCGACTCGCTGCACGTGACGGTCATCGACAACGGCACCTGGAAGACACCGCGCACAGCCCCCGGCGGCAATCGGGGCCGCGGCATCATCCTGATGCGAGGTCTGGTGGAGGACATCGCAATTCGCTCCACGGAAGCCGGCACCACAGTTCGCTTGTACGCGAGGATCGCCTAATGGCCGCAGAGCTCAGTCTGAACACCGATGACGGCCCAGACGGGGCGCCCCGGGTGACTGCGACAGGCGAGATCGATCTCAGCAACGTCGCCCAGCTGATCCAGGCACTCAACACGGCGAGCGCGGGAACTCGCAGGCCAATCACCATCGACCTCAGCACGGTCAGGTACCTGGACAGCGCGGGAATCAATGTGCTTTTCAATCATGCCGACAAAGTCGACGGTCTGCACATCATCGTCCACCCCTTGCTGATTCGGTCCTCACCATCAGCGGTCTGGATAAGATCGCTACCCTCGACGCTGCACCGGCCCAGCCGGGAGACAACGCGTAGTTCTCGTATTGCGTTGTCGTGCAGGGATTACCGGCTATACCTCTGTGGCAGGAAGCAGTGAGTGCGTGACTTGTGTACCGTCGAAACGGAATTGGTGCGCGGAGTGCCGCAGCGGCTCAACGCTGGCATCTGTATGCACGATGACTCCGCCGCCGGACGGGATTCCGAGCCCGGTGGCCGAGCCCTGCAATGACTGAATCGTGCGCGCCAGCCGCGCCCAGTTGGCTCGTTCGTCGTGCGTGTCGACGACCGCGGGGACGAGGTTGAACACGTCGAGCAACTCAGCGGATTCCGACGCCTCTACCAGTCCATACTGTCCGAGCTGGACCGCGCCGGCTGAAATGCCCACCAGGATTGCGCCTTGGGTATACCGGCCGAGGATCACATCCTTCATTCCTGTTCTCTCGAACGTGGTCCAGCCGAGATGCACATCGCCGCCCGCGAGGACGATCAGCTGGGCGCCTTCTAGGAAGGTGCGGTCGTCAGGGCCGAACGACGAATCGATCATTCGACGGTTGGCGATTCCAACCGCATCCATCGCCGCTTCGAAGATCTCGTAGAACTCCAGACGATCCCCATTCGAGGCACCGACATAGGCCGCGCGCGGTTTTGTGTCCGGGCCCAACCCGTCGAGTGCCATCTCGAGCAGCAGTCGGTCCCGCAGCTTCCAGAACAGCAGCTGACTGTCCGCCAGCAGGTAGAGCGGTTGGCGTGAGCAGCCCGACATGGGGCCACCTTATCGGCGAGGAGTCCTCGGGTACTCGTCAACAGCCAGAGTCGTTGTGTACCAGCGAATGCGGAGTACGCCAACCCGCGGGGGCTCCGTTCGGCCCAGCAAGGGGCGACGAGGATGGTCCGGGTGCGGATCCGTGCTGCGAGGGCCGGCGACCGATGCCATAAACTTCTAATTCTGAAAACAACGCGAAAGGCGTTGGCCGAGCAGAGGGGTTGTCGACCATCGGTGCACCGGTGATTCCAGACCAGCAGCGTGCCGACGGAGGGAAACCGTCTACGTGGGCCCCGTTGCGCAATCGCGTGTACCGGGGCTTATTTCGTGTACCGGGGCTTATTTATCGCCCAGTTCATCTCCAACATGGGGACCTGGATGCAGGCCGTGGCGGCGCAGTGGTTCTTGGTGGAAAAGCACAGCCCTGACGTCATCGTGGCCCTGGTTCAGACCGCGAGTCTGGGTCCGACGCTGCTCTTGGGATTGTTCGCCGGCGTGCTTGCCGATCTGTTCGACCGGCGCCGACTGCTGATTTTTCTGCAGTCGTATGCCGTGCTGGTAGCGCTTGCGCTGGCGCTGCTGACGAACCTTGGTCGTCTCACCCCGACGGCACTCTTGCTGTTCACCTTGGCCATCGGGTTCGCTGCTGCGCTGACCGGTCCGGCCTGGCAGGCAATTCAGCCCGAGGTTGTCCCGCGTGAGCAGATACCAGCCGTCTCGGTCCTGGGCAGCGTCTCGGCCAATTCGACTCGGGCGTTGGGTCCGGCAATCGGCGGCATCGTGGTGGCCTGGCTTGGCCCCTCGGCAGTCTTCGCGATCAACGCCGTGTCGTTCTCGGCAATCATCATTGCACTGCGGCTGTGGAACCGGCCGAGGCAAGTCGCGCCACTCGAGCGAGAACACTTCGGCCAGGCCATCATCACCGGACTGCAATACATTGACAACAGCCCCATTTTTCGCAGGATCTTGTTACGCACAGCTCTTTTCCTGTTTCCTGCTTCGGCCATCCTGGCTCTGCTTCCGGTGGCGGCCGCGCACACATGGAATCTGGGAGCCGGCGGCTACGGTGTGGCGCTGGGGGCCATCGGTTTTGGCGCCATACTCGGCGTCCTGGTCGCCGGGCCGTTGCACGAACGGATGTCGGACAACGTGCTGCTGGCGATGTCGGCCGCCGCGTACAGCCTTGCGCCACTGGCCGTGGTCTGGCTGCCGTTTACGGCGGCGCTTCCCTTCTTGATGCTGTCGGGGATGGCTTGGCTGATCACGTTGACGACGCTGAACGCTGCAGCGCAGCTGTCGTTGCCGCGATGGGTTCGGGCCCGCGGATTGTCGGTGTATCTGCTGGTCTCCACCGGATCTCAGGCGCTTGGCGCCTATATCTGGGGCGTCCTTGCCACCCGGTGGGGACTTGACGTCGCGATGCTGTGGTCGGCGGCGGTGCTGGGCGTTGTCGCGCTCACCGTTGCCGTCCTTCCGTTGCGGCCGTGCACCGGGACGGAAAGTGTCGAGGTTTCCAGCGCCTGGCCGACACCGACGCTCGTGTTTGAACCGTGCCCTCAAGATGGACCGGTGCTGGTAGCCGTGCGCTACCACGTGCCGCCCGAGAATCTCGACGACTTCGTCGAAGCGATGCGGGAGGTCAGGCAGTCACGGCTGCGAACGGGCGGCCACAGTTGGCGGCTGTATCACAGTGTCGAAGAACCCAATTCGTTCCTTGAGAGGTTCACCGTCGCATCGTGGAGCGAATTTGAACGCCAGCGCACCGAGCGCTGGGTGGAGGTCGATACTGACGGCGTGATGAAAGCGATCAGCTATACCGTCGACCAAACCCGACGGCACGAGTACTACGTTGCGTTGCGTACCCGCCGGTGAGAGCGGCGCTATGAGACAGCGGCGCAACACAATCGGCGTGCGTTAGCTGATTGGACCGGGCGGTCCTTCGCGGTCGGCGGTGCCTAGATCGAGTTGCATCCACGCGACGTCGTGCCACCTGTCGTGCTTCCAATAGACGCGCCGGTACGCGCCAACATCCTCGAACCCGAAGGATCGGTGAAATGCGTTGCTAGCCTGGTTGGGTTGGGTGATGCCGGCGAATGCTCGGCGGTATCCGCGGTCGGCAAGCCGCTGCAGCACTTCGGTATAAAGTCTGCGGCCCCAGCCTGCGCGGTGATGGTCGCTGCCGATGTAGATGCCCGTCTCGGCTGACCATTTGAAAGACGGCAGGCTGATGATTGCGTGGCCGTAGGCGAAGCCGATGACCTGATCGTCATCCTCGAGAACCAGCCATTCGTGGGCTTTTTGGGCCGAGGCGATACGCGAAGCCATCTCGTCGGGGGTTGGTGCCTCGAGCTCCCAACTGATCGCCGTGTTCTCCACATACGGGCGGTAGATCGCTACGCAAGCGGCCGCGTCTTGTGGGGAAGCCGAACGCACGGTGCCGCTGATCGCTTGCATATCAGCAGTCTTCCAGTCGGGTGGCCAAGGTGCTAATCGCGGGTACCGATCTTGTCGTGCTCTAGCGGGACATCCATATACGACAGCGAGTCCCGTTGAGGCAAAGCTGCCTCAACGGGACTATCGCCGCGCAAACTTCGGCGCCCACAATTACGCAATGAGAAGTTAAGGGGCGCAGAGGAAAAGGTATTTAGCTTTAGCGGCCGCCGCCGGCACCGCCACCGCGGCCGCCGCCAGCGCCACCACCGCGGCCACCGCCGGCACCGCCACCGCGGCCACCACCAGCGCCACCACCACGGCCACCGCCGGCGCCGCCGCCGTGGCCGATGAACATTGTCCCGATGCTGTTCTTGATCATGGCTTCACCATATAGACGAATCCGAATCGGCTGCAACATATTTCACGGCACATCCCACTATCGTCCGATAGGTGAACGACGGTGGTAATCCCGTTTAACAAAAGGGGTGCAAAGGGTGCCCTGGCGGCGTCCGCGCCATCGAATCACCCGGCGTGCATCGTCGTCGACGCGATCCGCGGTCCCGTTGCTCAGGTGCGCTGCGGATTGCATACGGGTGAGGTCGAAGTGGAGGACGGCGATGTGCATGGCATCGCGATACATATAGCGGCGCGAATCATGGGGGATGCCCGACCTGACGAAGTCCTGGTCTCCGGTGCGGTCCCGCCGCTTGTGCTCGGATCCGGACTCGCGTTCGACGACCGCGGCCGTCATCGACTGAAATCTGTACCGGACCGGTGGCCCGTCCTCGCGGTACATCACGACACCGGCGCGGGGTAGCCGCACATAGGGCGAACGCCCTGGTCACACGCGAGCTGCGGTACCGACGTCTCCTTTTCGTTCGGCCGCAGTTAGGGTCGAATATATGTGCGGAGCCACCGGTGAGGTGCGACTCGACGATCGCGTACCCGATGTAGCAGCGGTTTCGGCCATGGTTGCCGTG
Source organism: Mycobacterium montefiorense (assembly GCF_025823255.1). Classification (NCBI taxonomy): domain Bacteria; kingdom Bacillati; phylum Actinomycetota; class Actinomycetes; order Mycobacteriales; family Mycobacteriaceae; genus Mycobacterium; species Mycobacterium montefiorense. The sequence continues at coordinate 31,490 of NZ_JACKVL010000003.1, forward strand.
ATGGCGCCACGGGGGCCAGACGGTGCCGGAGTCTGGTCACAGGGACGCGTTGCGCTGGGACATCGTCGCCTGAAGATCATCGACCTGACCGAGCACGGAGCTCAACCGATGGTTGATTCGGACCTGGGCCTGACGATCGCCTGGAACGGCTGCATCTACAACTACCAGCAATTGCGTGACGAGCTCAAAGGTCACGGTTACCGGTTCTTTTCAACCAGCGACAGCGAAGTTCTGATCAAGGCCTACCATCGCTGGGGTGACGACTTCGTCAGCCGCCTGAAAGGCATGTTCGCATTCGCCATCGTCGAGCGCGACAGCGCCCGGGTATTGCTTGGCCGGGATCGGCTGGGTATCAAGCCTCTGTACCTGACTCAGGACAGCCACCGCATCCGATTCGCGTCGACGCTGCCGGCATTGCTGGCCGGCGGCGGTGTGGACACCCGGATCGACCCCGTCGCGCTGCACCACTACATGACATTTCACTCCGTGGTACCGGCACCGGCCACGATCCTGCGCGGCGTGCGCAAGGTGCCGCCCGCGTCGCTCGTTGCCATCGAGCCCGACGGCCGGTCGACCACCACGACCTACTGGACGCCCGACTTCAGCAGGCACCCGGACCGCGCCGGGTGGTCCGAGCGGGACTGGGAAGACGCCGTGCTGTCGAGCCTGCGCCTCGCTGTTGAACGCCGACTCGTCGCCGACGTGCCGGTCGGTTGCCTGTTATCCGGCGGTGTCGACTCGAGCCTGATCGTCGGCCTGCTCGCCGAAGCCGGCCAGCATGGCCTGTCGACCTTCTCCATCGGCTTCGAGTCGGCAGGTGGCGTCAAGGGCGACGAGTTCCAGTATTCGGACATCATCGCCAAGCGCTTTGACACCGATCACCATCAGATTCGCATCGGAACCGACCGGATGCTTCCGGCTCTCGACGGGGCGATCGGCGCTATGAGTGAGCCGATGGTCAGCCATGACTGCGTCGCCTTCTACCTGCTCAGCCAGGAAGTGGCCCGGCACGTCAAGGTCGTGCAGTCGGGTCAAGGTGCCGACGAGGTGTTCGCCGGTTATCACTGGTACCCGCCGATGGGTTCGCCGGCCGCCGCGACCCTCGCGGGTGCCGTCACCGAATACCGCGGCGCCTTCTTCGACCGCGACGCGGCAGGCGTGGAAGCACTATTAGGGCCGGGAAAATTCGCGCCCGGAGATCCCAGCACGCATTTCGTCAGCGAACATTTTGCTGCGGCCGGCGCCGAAACCGGCGTCGATCGTGCGCTGCGGCTCGACTCGATGGTGATGTTGGTGGATGACCCCGTGAAACGGGTAGACAACATGACTATGGCCTGGGGTTTGGAGGGCCGGGTTCCGTTTCTCGACCACGAGTTGGTCGAGTTGGCCGCGACCTGTCCGCCAGAATTGAAGATCGCGCACGAGGGCAAGGGCGTACTCAAACAGGCTGCGCGAAGGGTGATCCCGTCGGAGGTCATCGACAGGCCCAAGGGCTACTTCCCGGTTCCCGCGCTGACCCACCTGGAAGGCCCTTATCTCGATCTGATCCGCGATGCGCTGTACGCGCCAATCGCGAAGGAGCGCGGGCTGTTTGATGCCGAGGCGGTCGACGCGTTGTTGGCCGACCCCAACGGCAAGCTGACACCTCTGCGTGGCAATGAACTCTGGCAGATTGGCCTGCTCGAGCTTTGGCTGCAGCGCCACGGCGTGACAGGGCCGGCCGCATGACCGTCATCGACCCGTCAGACGACCACCCCGAGGCGATCACACTCGGCCTGCACGACGCATCGCCGCCGCGCATGGTGGATGCGATGGCCAAGGACGTCGAGCTCGAATTAGGTTGGGGCAGACTTATCTTCGGTCAGACATTCGCTGACCCCGACACGCTGGCCGAAGCGCTGAGACGAGAAGCGCCCGGGCGGCGCGATATCTGCATTTACGCCCGCGAATCTCATGTGGTGATTGCCCGAGCCCCAACCGAGCTCTTCATCGATCCCAGCCATACCTATCGGCTGCGCTTTACTCCCGCGCACGACGAAGAGCTGGCGCCGTCACCGCTCGGTGTCACGGTGCGCACGCTGAATGACGCTACGGATGCGGACGCGATGAACCGCGTATTCGTGCGCTGCGGAATGGTTCCCGGGCCGGTGGAGACGATCTGGAACAACCATCTCGACGCGGATGCGGTGACCTACCTGGTTGCGGTGCGTGACGAGGACGGTGAAGTGGTGGCCACCGTGACCGGTGTCGACCACGAGTTGTTGTTCTCCGACCCGGAGCACGGGTCCAGCTTGTGGACACTGGCGGTCGACCCGGCCGCCGGGTTGCCCGGCATGGGGGAGGCCTTGACCCGGGCGCTGGCCGAACACTTCCGGAGTGCGGGCCGCGCCTATATGGATCTTTCGGTTGGCCATGACAACGCCGCCGCCATTGCCCTCTACGAAAAGCTGGGCTTCCGTCGCGTTCCGGTGTTGGCGATCAAGCGGAAGAACGCGATCAATGAGCCGCTCTTCAGCCCGCCGCCCGAGACCGTCGATGACCTCAATCCGTATGCGCGGATCATTGCCGATGAGGCGCTGCGCCGCGGGATTCGGGTCGAGGTTCTCGATGCCGAGACCGGCGAGATGCGACTGTCTCTGGGTGGCCGGACCCTGATTACCCGCGAGTCGCTATCCGAGTTCACCTCGGCGATCGCGATGTGCCGGTGCGATGACAAGCGGCTGACCCGGCGCCTGGTGTCGGAGGCAGGCATCACGGTGCCGCGTGCCCGCCTGGCCACCTTTACCGACGACGATTACGCATTCATGCAGGAGGTCGGAGAGGTCGTCGTCAAACCGACTCGTGGAGAACAGGGCAAGGGCATCACTGTCGGCGTTGTCGCCGAAGATGACCTCGCTACGGCTCTGGGGCGGGCCCGGGAGCAATACCCGGAGGTGCTGATCGAGCAGCGGATAACGGGCGATGACCTTCGATTAGTGGTGATCAACGGCCGGGTCGTCGCCGCGGCGCTGCGGGTGCCCCCCGAGATCATCGGGACGGGGGAGCACAGCGTGCGGGACTTGATCGCCGCCGAGAGCCGACGGCGCTCCGCGGCCACCGGTGGCGAGTCTCGCATCCCGCTCGACGACCTGACCGAGGAGACTGTCCGCGAGGCCGGGTGGATGCTGGACGACGTTCTACCCGAAGGAATTCGGCTTCGTGTTCGCCGCACCGCCAACCTCCACCAGGGCGCCACGATCCACGACGTCACCGCGCAGGTGCATCCGGATCTTTGTCGGGTCGGGGTCGCGGCTGCTGAGGCGATCGGCATCCCGGTGACGGGCATCGACTTGCTCGTGCCCGACATCACCGGCGTGGAGTACGCATTCATCGAGGCCAACGAACGGCCGGGCCTGGCCAACCACGAACCGCAACCCACGGCTTCGGCTTTCGTCGACTTCCTATTTCCCGGACAGCAAGGCGTACCGACGGCCTGGACTCCCGAGGAGCCACAACCCCACCACGATTGACGGGTGACTTACCCGCGTACTGCGGCGGCGAAAATTCCTGGCAGCGCAGCCGGGTTGGGGTGTACGGCGAACTTAATCAATCGCCGCATTGTGGTGCGGGCCGTTTTATTCGTGATGAAGAACACCGGCTTTGGTGAAAGCGACATCTCGCCGCCGAAGAACGAGCGTGGCGCCGGGCGGAACGGAACCTCGACCACGGCTTTCTGCAGGTGCGTCAGCATGAAAGGGTTGTGCACCACGCCAATACCGCTGCCGATGTCCTGCGGCGTGTTGCCGGGGTAGGCGCCCCAGGGTGCCAGGGCGAAAACTATGCCGCTCCAAATATTGATGCCGATGGCGCCGTAGCGCAGGCGTGCGACAGCGTCATCGAGAGCTTTGGCGTTGTGCTTGCGGGTTTTGGGGTCAATGGCGATGACCGCGCCGAGAGACCCGGGGAGTACATCATTGGCGAATTCAACGGCGTTGTGCAGGAATTTCTTTGGCGTGTCGCCTGGGAGCCGCACGATCCCCAGGACACCCCCAAAAACTTCATCGGTCAGGATGCTGGCTCCGCTGTCGGGGTCGACGTCCGTGATAAGGGCACGGGTCTTTTCGCTGCAGAGGAATTCGGTGCCGGGCATACCCTGACACGCTTGCGCTGTCTTCTCCTGCGAGCGTGGGTAGTACGGTGGACGCGGTTCGGCATCGCGGATGATCGTTCGGACTTCGGCGACGAGTTTGTCTGCCAATGGCCAGTTCTGCGGTATGACGAGCACCTGGGTGGCATTGCAATTGTGGCCGCAGTTGGCGAGTTTGGTTGTCGCGATGTGCTCGGCCTGGAATCTCAGGTCTGCATCGCTCCATTCACCGGGGACGACGATGAACGGGCTGATGCCGCCGAGTTCCGCGGTGATCGGTTTGTCGAGGAGCGGTGTATTGATTGCTTTTCGGATTGCGGCGCGGTCGTCGGTGCCCCAAGTGACGGCGTCGTAGGTGGCCGCTGAGCCGGTAATGTGGATCGAATCGGTCTTGGGGTGACCGGCTAGGTAACCACCAACGTCGGCGCCGCCGTACAGGATGCGAACCCAACCGCGGGAGATGAAGTCGCTGAAGATCTCCGCGTAGAACGGTCCGAGGTAGTCGTTCACCGGGTTCAACTTCAAGGCGCACACGTTGCCCCGCACGTACAGCTGGTCGATCACGTCCAGCATCGTGATGGCACTCATATTGCCTGCACCCAGCACCAGGCAGACTTCGGGCCGGCCGGGGGTCTGGCCGCGGTAGATCCCGGCGGCCTCCCTACGTGTCTGCACAGCGCTCCTGCCCGGCTCGATCCACACGGTGGCGCGGTAGCCGTGGAATAAGAGGCGGTCGTACGCGGTAAGCGGAAAGATGTCGACGGTGACTTGTCCATCGGGCCGGGTGTGCACGGCGCCGGCGTCGACCGGTTCCTTACCGGCGAGGATCCGCTCGAGAACGCGCAGTTGCGTGTTGATGGCTTGGATGGGCACCCAAACGCCGGTTGTCCATTCGTCGGTGGCCCAGCTGGATCTCGACGAAATGCCTTTGGCGTCAAGGGCAGCGGCTACCATCTGCGGAGCAACGTCAAAAAGTTTGCGGGGCAGCGCTTCCAGCAATGCCACCTTTTCGTCCAATGACGAAGCCGTCCAGCCGGGTGCGCCCCGAGATAGCTCCTCGAGCGCCTTTTCGAGTGCAGGTGTGTCCGTTGTTGTCCCCGCAGTCATTGACGGCCCTCCTCGGACGTAGACCGGATCGCCGGCTCCCCTAGGTGCAACGTAGGCCCGGGTATGGGCGAAATCCACGGTCACAGTTGGTTGGCAAGGACGATTGTCAAGGAGAGTGACGGCGGTTGCTCAGCTCACTTTCGAGCTCGTCGAACCTGGCAAGCGCGGCGTCGAGCTCTGTCTCGTCGAAGAACTCGGCGCGGTTAATCAGGTCGCCGTCCAGCGCAACGACGTCATGTATGCGCCACTCAGCGTAGAAGCCCTCTCGTGACGCCCCCTTCGTCACATGAGTGATGACCGCGCCGACGCTGGTCAGCCGGTGAACGGCAGCAATGTAGATGGTGATGTGGTCCGATTCTGCGAACGCGACACGGAGGTGGTCAAACAAGGCGCCGGGCTCCAGCGTTGCCCCACGGCGATGATCGATATCGACGAATCCCTGTGCCGTAGAGGGCAGTTCACCTCGATTGAGCGCTTCGAACGCTCGACTAGTGGCCGACCAGGTACGCGCGTGGGCAGCCGCCTCACCGGCGAGGTACCGGGCGTCGAGTTCGGTGAAGGCGGCGTCGATGTCGTCGAGGTCTAACCCGACGTAGGCCAACATCCGGTTGTCGGTGTTGATCTCGACTATCCCCAGCAACTCCCCGAGGAACGCCTCAGGTCCGTGATCGCGGAACGAGAAGCGAACACGCAGGAGGGCCACGCGTCGTCCACGGGTAGCCATGACGCTCGAGGCCACGCTCGTGACCCCGAGGCCGGCGATCGCTTGCACGTCGGCGATCTCAGCGTCTCGGCCATGTCGTACTCCCGCGCCCACTACCCGACGGCGATCGTCACCGCGAAAGTCGTCGGTCAGCATTTCAGCCATAGCGTCCCAGTCGCCTGCCACCAAGTCCGCCAGGAAGCGTTCAGCCACTTGACTTGCTGCGTTGGCAAGCTGAGGCTGCAGTTCGTCGAAGCGTGAGAGTGTCGCGTCGAGATCTGCGTCGTCGAAGATTTCGCACCGGCTGATCAGGTCACCTTCGACCATATAGATGTCGTTCATCCGCCACTCGGCGTCTAAGCCCTCTCGTGCAGTCCCTTTCGCCACGTGGGTGACGACTACGCCGCGCTCGGTCAACCGATGCACGGTCTTGATGTAGAGTCGGTTCCCGACCGAATCGTCTAATGCGGCACGAAGGTATTTCATCAAGTCGCCAGGCAACATCGTTGGTCCACGCCGATGGTCGATATCCTCGAAGTGCGTTGTCGTCAAAGGGAGTTGGCCTCGATTTATTGCAGCGTACGCCGTCATCACGGCTTCCCATGTTCGCGAGTTGGCCGCTTCGCCGGCGAGGTACCGGGCGTCGAGTTCGGTGAAGGCGGCGTCGATGTCGTCGGAGTCGAATATGGCGGCGGAGATGAGGCGGTTGTCGACGTCGATCTCAAACATGCCTAACATGTCGGCACTGATCTCCCCGGCGTTAAAGCCGTGAGCCGAGGACCGAATACGACCGAGGGCGAGGCGCTGCCCGCGGGTCGCGATGACTGTCGACTTAAGGCCCTCGAACCCGACCTCGGCGACCGCGCGCATGTTCGCGATATTGACGTCACGACCGCGCAGGACACCGGCGTTGACAACCCGGCGGTGATCATGCGAGCAAAAGTCGTCAGCCATTGTCTCGGACATCGCGACTCAGTCTCGGGTCGCCAGACAGGTCCAAAAGCGTTCTACCACTTGGCCTGCTGCGTTTTCCAGCCGCGGCGTCTGCGGATGTAATTCGTTTAGGCGTGCGAGCGCGGTGTCGAGGTCTGCCTCGTCGAACATCTCGCAGCGGTTGAGCAGGTCGCCATCGACGGTAAACAGGCAAGTCATGCGCCACTCGGCTTCGAAGCCGTCTCCCGACGTTGCCTTCGCCACATGAGTGATGACAGCGCCGCGAGCTGTCAGCCGATGAACGGCTTCGACGTAGAGGCTGTTGCGCCCCGGCTCGTCCAGTGAGGTCCGAAGGTACGCCATGAGGTCACCGGGCGCCACCATTGCGCCACGGCGATGGTCGATGTCTTCGAAATCGGATGCCGTCGTGGGAACTTCAGCTCGATTGAGCGCGGCATAGGCTGTCGCGATCACCGACCAAGTGCGCGCATGGTTTGCCGCTTCGCCCGCGAGGTAGCGTGCATCGAGTTCGGTGAAGGCGGCGTCGATGTCGTCGGGATCGAGCCAGAGGCGCGCGACGATCTCACCGTGGTCATTGATCTCAACGAGGTTGAGTACCTCGGTGTAGAACGCCTCGGCGCCCTGGTTGCGACCCGAGTACCGAGCGCGCGCGAGGGAGAGGTGCTCGCCGCGGATCGCAATAACCTTTGACGTCACCGTTGTGATCCAGACGTCAGCCATTGCGCGCGCATCCTGGACCGCGGCATCCCGGCCGCGGCGGATCCCCGAGTTCGCGGTTCGTCGGCGATCATCACTGACGACGTCGGCGACCAGCATCTCGCCGACCGCGTCCCACTCATGGGCCGTGAAGCAGGCTAGCAGGCGGTCGTACGCTCGGCCTGCGGCGTTCTCCAACCGCGTTGCCCGCGGCTGGAGTTCGTCGAAGCGCGCGAGAGCACCGTCGAGGTCTGCCTCGTCGAAGATTTCGCAGCGATTGATCAGATCGCCGTCGATGGTCATAACTTCGATCCCGCGCCATTCAGCAGCAACGCCGTCTTGCGAAACACCACGCGCGACATGGCTGCAGACCGCCCCTAGGTCATTCAGGCGATGGACGGCCGTCACACGAAAGGTGAGGTCCGGCACCAGCTTCCAGAGCGAGAGCAAGGACGCGTTCAGGCCGCCCTCCTCGATGATTGCGGGTCGCCTGTGATCGACGTTCACCCAGTTCGGCGTCGTCGGGAAAAGCTGGTGCCGGTTCATTGCGGCATAACCGTTCGAGATCACCGACCAGGTGCGCGCGGGGGCAGCCGCGTCGCCTGCGAGGTAACGGGTTTCGAGTTCAGCGAACGCGGCGTCGAGGTCGTCGAGGTCGAACCCGACGCGGGCCGCGATCCGCTCGTCAGCGTCTACCTCGAGAACACCGAAGACCTCGACGAGGAAAGCCTGAGACTGCTGGCCCAGGCCCGAGTAATGGACGCGAGCGAGGGCGAGGTGTTCCCCGCGGGTCGCAATGAAGTCAGCCGTCATGTTGACTCCGAGATCGGCGATCGTCCGCAGGTCTTCGATCTCGGCCCTGCGACCCCGTCGGACCCCGGCGCCCACCATCCGACGGCGATCGTCTGTAACTATGCCGTCGGCGACGACCGCGGTTAGCGCGTCCCAGTCGCGGGCGGCGAAGGAGCTTCGGTAGCGCGCATACGCTCGGGTTGCGGCGTTTTCTAGTCGCGGCGTCTGCGGGTGCAGTTCGTCAAAGCGAGCGAGCGCCGTGTCCAGGTCCGTCGGTTCGAACATTTCGCAACGGTGAATCAGGTCGCCGACGACATGAGTGACGTGAACCCCACGCCACTCTGCTTCGAAGCCCTCTCGTGAGCTCCCAAGGGCGAATTGAGTGACGACAGCGCCAAAGTCATCCAGCCGATGCACAGTCTCGACGTAGGTGCTGACGTGTTGACCCAGTTCCCATCCGGCGCGGACGTATTCGACCAGATCACCCGAATATGCCGAAGCGCGGCGGTGATCCACGAGTACGCAATCTGGTGTGGTCAAGGGCAATTCTTGCCGACTGATCGAGACGTAAGACTGCGAGACGACTCGCCAGGTGTCCGTGTGAGCCGCCGCTTCGCCTGCGAGGTAACGGGAATCGAGCTCGGCGATAGCGCCGTCGATGTCGTCGGGTTCGAACGAGACGATTGCGATGATTCGGTTGTCGGCAGTGGTTTCGGCGATGGTGAGCGCCTCGGTGACAACTTCGCCGGACTCTTGACCGCGTTCCGCGAAGCCGAGGTGCATAAGGACGAGACGCTCGCCGCGGATCGCCAAGAAGGTCGACGTAACGTTGTTGACCCCGAGGTCGGCGATGGCCCGCATGTCCGCGATCTGGGCTGCGGGTCCATGCCGGACTCCCGCGCCTACTATAGGGCGGCGATCGTCATTGGACATGTCGTCGGCCAGGGTCTGTGCCATGGCGTCCCAGTCGCTTGCCGCGAGATGCTTCAGGAAGCGTTCGGCCAGTTGGCTTGCCGCGTTGTTCAGCCGGTCTGCTCGGGGGAGTAGTTCCTCGAACCGTGCGATCGCGGCGTCGAGATCGGTCTCGTCGAAGACCTCGCACCGGTTGACCATCTCGCCGTCGACTGTCGAAACAGCGAGTGCCCGCCACTCCGCGTCGAAGCCCTCAGGCGAGGTTCCATGCGTCGTGAAGGTGACGACCGCTCCGAAGTTGGTCAGCCGATTGACGGCCTCGATGTGAGTGATGTCGCGGTCGAGGTCTGATCCGGCGCGGACGAAGGCAGTCAGCTCACCGGGAGCGAACGCTACGGCTCGGCGATGGTCGATGCTCACAAAGTTCGGCGTGGTCGGCAGCGGCTCACGTCGATTGAGCGCGGCAAAGGATGCCGTGATCACCGACCAGGCGTGCGCGTGCGGAATAGCTTCACCTGCGAGGTACCGGGCTTCGAGTTCAGCGAACGCGGCGTCGAGGTCGTCGAGATCGAACGAGGTGAGGGCGACTATCCGCTCGTCGGCATCGATCTCGAAGATGCTAAGCGTTCTTATTACAAGTGTTTCGGGTGCTTGACGTCGGTTAGAGAAGTCGAGACGAGCGAGGACAAGTTTTCCCCCGCGGGTCGCTATGAAGGTCGACGCAACGTCGTCAATTCCGATGTCGGCGATGGCCCGCATGTCCTCGAGCTGGGCATCTCGACCATGTCGGATTCCCGCGCCCACCACCCGACGACGATCGTCATTGCAAAAGCCCTCGGCCAGCATGTCCGCGGTGGCCTTCCAGTCGCGGACCGCATAGTGCGCCAGGAATCGTGCCGCCGTTCGGACTGCCGCGTTTTCCAGTCGCCGCGCGCTTGGCTGCAATTCCTCAAAACGCGCAAGCGCGGAGTCGAGATCTGCTTCGCCGAAGAGCTCGAAGTGATTGATCGCGTTGCCCGCCAGTGTGCAGACGATAACGTCTTGGAACTCAGCGTCGAAACCTTCGAGCGAGGTCACATGCGCCGTATGAGTGATGACCGTGCCGAGTTCATTCAGCCGATGCACCGCCATGGGGTGGATGTTGGTGCTTCGGCTTTGATCGAAGGCGGTGCTCAGGTATTGGAGGAATTCACCGGGCGCGAACGCGGCTGCTCGACGATGATCAATCGTCACGGCGTCAGGTGTCATCGGGGGAAGTTCGTGTCGGCTCAGCGCCGCGTAGTTCTCAGTGGTTGCCGTCCACGTGTGCGCGTACGGTGCCGCTTCGCCGGTGAGGTAGCGCGCGTCGAGATCGCCGAATGCTGTGTCGATGTCGTCGAGATCGAAGACGACGACGGACGTGATTCGCTCGTCGGCGTCGATCTCGACGACGTTGAGCGCATCGTTTTGAATTGTCTCGGGGTCGCGGCCCGAAGCGCGGGTGTGCGTAAGGGCAAGCCGCTCGCCACGAATCGCGATGATGCTCAACATCTTTATCGCCATACCGACGTCCGCCGCCGCTCGCAATTCGTCGATCCCAGGGCCTCGACCATGTCGAACTCCGGTATTGACCACGCGCCGGCGGTCGTCGATGGAATAGTCTTCGTCCACTGCTTGACTGATGGCATTCCAATCGCGGGCCGCGAAGTCGGAATACAGTCGGTCGAATACCCGAGTTACGGTGTTTTCGAGTCTCCGCGCCTGTGGATGTTCTTCCTCCAGCCGCGCGTAAGCCGCGTCGAGTTCGGCGATCGCCGCGTCGAGGTCTTCGACGTCGAACCACACCTGCCGCGTGACTTGACCGTTGTCGTCGATAGCGAATAGCTGGAGAAGCTCGTCTTGCGGCGCTCCCGGGCTCGTGTCGGACGTGCTCGACACCAATCGAGACAGAGCTAGTCGCTCGCCTCGCGCGGCAATCATGACATGGTCGATCCGCGTGTTGCCCGTCTCGACACTGCGCCTTATCTCGCGTCGCGCCGCAACCGACGGGAGCGTAACGCCGACGATCTTCCGTCGACTCTCGATCGAAACATTGGGTGCGAACAGCCGCTCGAACTCATCCCAGTCCTTGCGGTGAAAAGCAGCCATCACGCGCTCGCCCACTCGTATGCATTCGGTGTCCAGCTCGATGGCCAGCGCTTCGGGTTGAGAGGCGACGGTCTGCACAACACGAACGTCGAGAAGGGCGTGCACCTTCTCCGAAAGTGCCGCAGCACCTTTCCGCTCGTACAAGCCGACGGCTCGCTCCGCGGCGGCACGCGCACCCGCAGCATCGCCGGCCGCCCCCAAAACCGTCGCCAACGCCAGACATGCGTCGCCGTGATCGACCAACGCGTCGGTGCGTTCGGCCAGGCTCACCGCCGCCTCGGCGACTCGTCGAGCCTCGTCGTGCTCATTGCCACGCGACAGCAACCGTGCCCGCAGCGTGCGCCAGGCGATCGACGGTTTCAGCGCGTGCCCAGCGAGACGTTCACTCTTCGTGCATAATTCGTCCGCCTCCCCGTCTCGTCCGAGGGCGAGACAGGCACGTCCCAGCAGCGCGGCGGTCTCGGCGTCCAAGCCCATCCGGCGAAAGCCGTTGTAGGCCTTACGCAGATGCGGCTCGGCCGCAGCGGGGTCATCGATGACGAGTTCGACGATGCCGGCGAACTGCTCAACTTCGAGCCGTGCATGGCGTAGACCGAGTTCGGTGACGGCGCGCCGGGCCGAGTCGATCATCCGTCGCGCTGCCTCACCACGTCCCCGGAAGGCCTCCAACACTGCCTGGCATCGTGTCGATGTCGCCTCGACTGCGGGCGAGTCGGTCGTGATGCGCAGCAGCCGCACCACGTCAAGACACCGTCCGCCGGCGCGTGGAACCGGGTTGGGTCCCCATAGTGCGGCCAGTGGCGCACCCGCGAGCACCGCATTCACCCGGCGATGTTCACGCGCGCGCCGCGCCGCCGTCAGAGCGTCGTCCAACGCGACTTCGCAGTCGGCAATTCGTCCGAGCCGGGCGAGACACGCGGCATGTACGGTGTGCGCCTTGGCTTCTCCAGCGGCGTCGCTGAGTTCGGCTAGTTTGCTGGCGGCCGCGCCGACGGCGACCTCGACCTCGTCCAGTCGTTCAGGGTGAATCAGCATCGAGAGTTCGCCGTCGAAGCACGTTGCCCACGCCACCAGCCGCGCCGAATCGACCGTTGCTTGCTGCAATTGCGCGACCGCACCCACCGCCGAGGCCACGTCGCCCGCGGCCAGCAGCGCCTCGCAGCGCGCGACCAATAGTTCGACGGCTTGTTCGTCGCGGTCCGGCAGCTCGTCGTCGATCTCCTCCAACGCGTGCCAGGCCCGATCGTAAAGGTCGGCGGCGCCCTCGTAGGCCAGCCGTGTTAACGCCTGGTCTGCCGCACGCCGGCAGTACTCGACGGCTTTGACCGCGTTGCCGGCCCAGGCGCATTCGAAGTAGTGGTACGCCAATTCAGCGAGCAGCTCGTCGTCTGCGCCGGGCTGGGTCTCCAGGGTTGTCGCGATGCGCTGGTGCAGCCGCATCCGCCGCACCGACGCCAGCTCGGCGAGCAGCGACTGTCGGACCAGGGCGTGGTTGAACCGGTAGTTGCCGCCTGGCTCTTCGATGACGATACCCGCCTTCGACGCCTCGTCGAACGCGTCGATGAGATCGTCGCCGACCACCTGCTCGACGAGGTCCAGGGCGAACCTGCTGCCGATCACCGCGGCTGCGGCAAGAGCCTTGTTTGTCTCTGCCGGAAGCCGGGATAGTCGGCGGCTCACGGCTTCCCGGACGCCCTGCGGCAGTGTGCTCTGATCCCACGTGCCGCCACTTTCATCGACGTGCCGCAAAGCCTCAATGAGGAAGAACGGATTGCCCCCGGTGACCGAGGCCAGTGCGTGGGCGAGTTCCTCGTCGTCGTAGCCGGCTTCGGCGACATACGCGGTCACATCGTCTGCGTCGAGGCCGGTGAGGTTGAGGCGGTCGGCGGTGGCGTCGCGGTGCAGGTCGGCGAGCATCGCCGCCAGCGGGTGCGAGCGGTCCAGGTCGGTGTTGCGATAGGTACCGATGACCTGCACGCGGGAGTGGTCACCGAAGCGCAACAGATGGCGCAATAACAGCAGCGTCGGTTTGGCGGCCCAGTGCAGGTCGTCGAGTATCAGGACAACCGTCGCGCCCGCGGACGCGATTCCCAGCAGCGCAACGACGGCATCGAAGAGTGCATAGCGTTCGGTGTCGGGATCCGCGCGAGCAGGGTTGGCAATATCCGGTAAGACGTCGGTCAGTCCGGGAGCCAGCGGAAGCAAGGCCTCGACACCGCGTAAACCTCGCAGGCGGTCGGCACCCAGGCACGGCACCAGCGAACGCAGGGCCTCCGCGAACGGCTGATACGGCGCCCCGAGGTCTTCGTCGCAGCGGCCATACAGCACGACCGCTCCTTGCGCGTAGGCCTGCTGCGACCATTCGCCGGCCAGGCGGGTCTTACCGACGCCGGGCTCGCCCGCGATCAGCACGGCGCGCGCTCCGCCGGTAACCGCCGTCTGCCACGCCGACAACAGGCTTTCGAGTTCGCGCCGACGTCCGACGAACGGCCCGGGACCGACCAGCACCGCAGGCAGGTCGGGACGCTGCATGGGCGCAATGCCGGTATCCGGTTCAGAACTATCCTCGGCGGTTTCCACCCGGAGCTCGAAGACGTGTTCGGGACGCGGCAGGTTGCGTAGCTGGCGCTTTCCCAGATCGGCGAGCACGACATCGTCGGGTAGTGAGTCGATGACAAGTTCGGCGGTCGCGCCCGAGCACAGGATCTGGCCGCCTTCGGCCAGTGACCGCAGTCGCGCGGCACGGTTGACGGCCCGGCCGAAGTAGTCGCCGTCGCGCAGCTCGACCTCGCCGGTATGCAGCGCTACTCGAATACGCATCGGTTCGCGCAACGCGAACGGCTCGTGCTTGATCGCGTCTTGCAGCTCAAGGGCGGCCGCGGCTGCCCCCGAAGGCCGGTCGAAGACCGAGAACGTCGCATCACCCTCGCCGCGGGTCTTGATCAGCCGTCCGCCGCGCGACGTGACCACCTGTTCGACCAGCTCATCGTGGCGCGCCAACGCTACCGCCATCGCGCCGGCGTCGGCCTCCCAGGCGGCGGTCGATCCTTCGATGTCGGTGAGTAGAAAGGTCACTGCTCGCATAACCGACGAAAGATGCTGTGCCACCGGAGTATCCAATGCGGAATCCTGTGCGACGATGGCGGCCTCAAGCCGCCGAAGCTCCGGACCGGGATCAATCCCCAACTCGTCGGCCAGGAGTGATCGCGCCCGCTTGTAGGCGCCGAGGGCGTCACCCTGCCTACCGGCGCGGTAGAGCGCGAGCATCAGCTGGCCCCAGCGCCTTTCGCGCAGCGGTGCCTCGGCCACCGCTGCTTCGAGTTCACCGATGATCTCGGCGGCGCGACCGGTGGCGAGCAGCGCGTCGGCTCGATCCTCCACCAATGCGGCATGACGCTCGATCCAGCGGGTCTTCTCGGACGTTCCCCGCTGGCCGTCGGGCAGTTCGGGTGTGCCGCGCCAGAGGGTCAGCGCCTCCTCGAGTCGGGCCACAGCTTGGCCGGTGTCGCCGGCAGCAGCCGCTTGACGGCCCAACCGGGCGGTCAATGTGTAGCGCGAGGCATCGACCTCGGTCCCGGCCAGGGTCCAGCCGGCTCCCTCCGTCAACACGATGCCGTCGCCCAGGGTGCGACGTAGCGAGGAGATGTGGGTTTGCAGAGCCTTGTCGGCGGTGCGCGGCGGATCGGCGTCCCAGAGTAGTTCGATCAGCGTGTCGGCCGACACGACCGAACCGCTGTGCAACCCGAGCATCGCAAGAATGGCACGAGGTTTTGCGCCCGGGATCGTGACGGGCGTGCCGTCCTGTCGGACCTGGAGAGGTCCCAAAACCCCCAGTTCCACGGTTGGAAGCGTACTCACGTCAACCATCGTTGGAGGCGCAATTCAATACCTGGTCAAGATCGAGTAAAGGCGCCGCTGTGCAGTTCAGGGCCGTCCTTGGCTCGCGGAGCTAGCTAATGCTGTTACTCCGGCGGTGTAGGGGTCATGAACGCGATGTAGTAAATCTCGTTCCCCTTGGGATATCCGCCGCCACCGGTGGCGATATGGACATGGTCGTAGTGGTTGGCCGTTTCTGACCCGAGATCGGCTGTCCAGGCTCCCGAGTTGGGGCCCGGATAAATCTTTTGCCGCCAGATCACATGGTTGATACCCCACCGCTTTGCATTCGCCAACGCATATCCCGCGATCTGATTGCCGAGTTCGATGCCTTGCGCGCTGTCATGGTCCGGGATCATCACGTCGATGGCCAATCCGTTGGGATGCCACGGCAACGCGTCCTGCCGGTACCCGTAGATGGTCTTGATCTGTGGAAATAGCACGCTGATGACACGGGCCGCCCAGATGGTCTTGACCTGCAACCGGTCCTCGGACGCCACCCCGGCCGGTAACGGGAACTGAAAGCTCTGCGCCCCGGTCGGCGCGCTCGACGCCAGCGCCGCCAACGCTTCCGCCTCCGCGGGGGTTGCGACGTGGGCCCTGTTAGCGGGTGCAGATCCCGGGTCTTTCGGGGGCGGTGCGCCGGTCACCGTCGGGGTTGCCGTTGGCGGCTCAGTGACCGTGGACTTCGTGCCTTGGGCGTAGATCATGCCGCCAGAAACGACGAGCGAGGCCGCGATCGCCATCCAGCGACTGCGGCCGATGGCTAATACGTTCCTGCTCACGGACAGCACTTTAGTGTCGCGTGCGACGCGTGTGGCGATCTTTGTCGTTTCTTGTCGATCGGCTACCTGCGGGCCGTGCCGATGTAGTCCAAGTTATGGTGGCTGAAATCGAATCTTTGCCCTTGCGGGCTGCTTTCAGGATGGGGGTAACGGTGTCATCGGATGGCGCGGCGCGTACCGAAGGAGACAGCTGGGACCTTGCCTCCAGTGTGGGCGCGACAGCAACAATGGTGGCGGCATCTCGGGCGCTGGCGTCACGCGAACCCGATCCGTTGCTCGATGATCGCTTCGCCGAGCCGTTGGTCCGGGCGGTGGGGCACTCTTTCTTTACTCGCATGCTCGACGGCGATATCCCTCTCGACGATGAGGATGTGCCCCTGACGGCACAGCAGCGTTGCGAGCAGATAGCCATGCGCACAAGGTTTTTCGACAATTTCTTGATCACCGCGACCTCGAGCGGGATCCGTCAGGTCGTCATCCTGGCCGCCGGGCTCGATGCGCGCGCCTACCGGTTGCCGTGGCCGGCGGGCACCGTCGTCTTCGAGGTGGACCAACCCGAGGTGATCGTGTTCAAGGGAACCACGCTGGCCCAGATCGGCGCTGAACCGACCGCGGAACGTCGAGCCGTCGGCGTCGATCTGCGTGACGATTGGCCTACGGCCCTGCGCGACAACTTCTTTGACACCACCGCGCCGACGGCGTGGATCGCTGAAGGCCTGCTGCCGTACCTGCCGCCGGATGCCCAGGACAGGCTTCTCGACAACATCACCGCGCTGAGCGCGCCCGGCAGCCGGCTGGCCACCGAAAACATCACCGACATGCGGGTGTTCACCGACGAACGTGCTCGAGCCTTGCGCAACGGGTGGCGCAAGCATGGGCTGGATTTCGATGTCGCCGATCTGGTGTGGGTCGGCGAGCGGCGCCAGGCCAGTGAGCACCTGACGGGTATCGGCTGGAGGGTCACGCGGCACCCCACCGAAGACCTGTACGCCGAAAACGGGTTCGTGCTGCCCGATCACGAATTGCTAAACGAGTTTCGGCGCACCATCACTTATTTGAGCGCAGAACTAGGCTGACCCGCCTCGGGGACCGAACGCTTCGGATCGGCAAGACCCTCGAGGAGATCGGCGGCGTTGGCAACGCTCGCGTCGGGTTTGCTCATCCGAGTGGCGAATTCGCGGGCCCGGGTCCCGCATTCCGGGTTGAGGATCCGGCGGAGATCGGCGACCAGCGATTCGCGGGTGGTGTTCGCAAACCGCCGTGCGGCGCCAACCTTCAGCCGGGTGACCTGAGCTCCCCAGATCGCCTGGACGAGGTCCATCGACAGCACCAGCGTGGGAACCCCGGCCCGCAGGCCCGCGGCGGTCGTGCCGGTGCCGCCGTGGTGCACCACCGCGCGGCAGGCCGGAAAGATTGCGGCGTAGTTCATCTCGCTGACAACTTTGACGTTGTCGAAATGTGGCACCTCGCCGAAGTCGCTGCAACCGGAGCACACCAATGCCCGCTCACCCAGTTGCGCGCACGCCGCACTGATCATTTCGACCGTGTCGTCCGGAGATTCGACGCGCATGCTGCCGAAACCGAAGCAAATCGGCGGTGTTCCCGCGGCAATCCACGACGCCACCTCCTCGTCGGCATCCGTCATCAATTCCATCGTCAGCGCGCCGACGAAGGGCCGCTGTTCTTTCCATTTCGCCCATTCGGTTTCAAGGCCGGGGAAGCAAGCCTGGTCGTAGGCCTGAATTTCCAGCGATCCGCGGTCAGCGATGCGTCGTGAGGCAGGACGAGTCGCCTTGGGCAGGCCTAGCTCGCGGCGTTGCGCATCTTCGAGGTGCTTCGTCATCCGCCACGTCAACCAGTTGAACATGCTCATCGCGGAGCGGGCCAACGGCGACGGCACAATCGGAATGAGCTGGCCGTTAGCCCGAATTGGGACGTAGTGCAGGGTGGCCAAAGGCATGTCGTAGTACTCCGCGACGTTGGCCGCGGTCTCCATGAAGCTTTCGCCGGTGAAGAGCACGTCCGCCCCGTCCGCCAGCGGCGTCAGCGTCGCGCTCATCTCCACCCAGCTGCGGATGACGGAGTCGCGAAGTTCGCGCCACATCCTGATCAGATCGGGGACTTTCCAATAGTTATTGAAGGCAGACGCCCAGAAGTCGCGATAGGTGTCCAGCCATTCCCGCGTGTCCAGCCCGTAGCCGACCGCGTTGAGGCCCGCCGCTTCTGCGAAGCCGACGAGGTCGGGCGAGACGGCCATGTGCACGTCATGCCCTCTGCGTAGCAGTTCGCGGCCGACAGCGACTGACGGCTCGATATCCCCCCGAGTTCCATAACTTGCCAGCACAAATTTCATTGCGGATCCCGGAATCTTCAGTTGTCGTGCGTCTTGCCGACCTCAGGGGGCATCGGTGGGGTGGTGCCGGCTCAGCGTAGCGCGCCGGATAGCTGCAGGCAACGGAATCTGCTGTCTAACAGCCCATTGGTGAACTGAGTGGGATTGCTCCCGATCGTGATGCCGCTACCTGCAGGTCTGTGATCGAACAGGGTCTGCAGCGGCGCGGCGAAGCACCGCCTAGGGCTCGGAGCCGCGGGGAATGCGGTCGGCGCGCCAGCACCACGCGCGCATTGGGATATCGATCGTCTCGGAACCGGGAAAGCGCGCGTCGAGCGCGGCGCGCGCATCGGAGAATGTCTGGGCGCGGTCGTCGGGTGACGCAATGATGGCCTGGCTGTAGGTCCCCAACATTGCCACGGCGTCATCGACCGTCATCGTCTTCACGAAGCGGAAGACTTCGCGCTCGGTGTTATAGAAGATCTGCGGTTCGGGAAGGTCAAAGTGCAGGCGCTGCCGGAATCGCTCGGCCGACTGGACCTCCTCGAGGTCTTGGCCGGGCAGTTGGCCGAGTTGGCGTACCCAGTCCACCTCGCGGTCTCGGCTCGTCCAGATCAGACCGAAGCGACCACCGTCGCGCAACACCCGGCCGATCTCGGGCACGGCGCGTTCGTGATCCATCCAGTGCCACGCCGACGAGACGAACACCCCGTCCGCGCTGGCGTCGGGAAGGGGGATCGATTCGCCGTGCCCCTCGAGCGCACGGACTCCCGGTGATCGCTCGGTCAGTACCCTCCGCATTCGCGCGTCAGGCTCCACCGCGACGACCTGTGCCGCTTTGTCCACCAGGGTGCGGGTGAACAGTCCGGTTCCCGCCCCCACGTCGACGGCCACCTCGCAACCGGAAGGCACCAGCCAGCTCACCGCTTCCTGCGGAGCCTGTGGCCGCAGTCCGTCATAGTCTTCGGCAATCGATCCGAAGGACATTGCACGCTCTTGACGATCAGTCACGCTGCCACGCTAATCCGCTTACCTGTGCGGGAACTTTGCGAATTCGGTGCGCTGCAGGGATACCCGACGAATCTCCGGACGCGAATGGTGAGGCTGGAGCACAATGATGTGCGCTGGCTATCTTTTGGCCATCTCCGGGGAGGGGAACCGACATGACCAAGACACTCGCGGTGTTAACCCGCTCACCAACGCTACGGCGTTGTGCGGTAGGCGTGTTCGCTCTTGCGCTGACGGGATTGCCGACCGCCTG
This sequence comes from Mycobacterium montefiorense, assembly GCF_025823255.1. Classification (NCBI taxonomy): domain Bacteria; kingdom Bacillati; phylum Actinomycetota; class Actinomycetes; order Mycobacteriales; family Mycobacteriaceae; genus Mycobacterium; species Mycobacterium montefiorense. The sequence continues at coordinate 51,161 of NZ_JACKVL010000003.1, forward strand.
GATCGCTGCGCCGGCGGTCAGCCGGGCCGACCCGTATTGCGCCCCGGGCTGGGCCTGGAGCGTCGAGTTGAACCAATGCGTGTTCGTGCTGCCGGCCGCAAATGGTCCCGGCGGGCCGGGTGGACCGGGTGGGCCGGGTGGGCCGGGTGGACCGGGTGGACCGGGTGGTCCCGGAGGACCCGGTGCGCCCGGGCATCACTAGACATTTCATATGACTGCACCGCGTCGTCGGGGACTCAACAGCGCCATCACCCGGGCCTGGAGCTTCTTAGCCCCGGTTTACGACCAGCCGTTTCTGCAACAGCGGATTTACCGCCTGCCGCATGATGAGGTGATCGCGAGGCTCCGTGACCACCAATCGTGCAATATCGCCGATATTGCTTGTGGGACAGGTATTCTCAGTGAACGAATCGAGCGGGAACTGCACCCCGAGGCGATCTACGGGGTGGACATGTCGGATGGGATGCTGGCCCAGGCGCGCGCCAAATCCGATCGGGTGCACTGGATGCGCGGGCCCGCCGAGCAACTGCCGTTTGACGACGGAGCCCTCGATGCGGTCGTGACCACCTCGGCGTTTCACTTCTTCGACCAGCCGGCTGCGCTCCGGGAGTTTCATCGCGTACTGACGCCCGGCGGAATGGCGGTCGTCTCGGCGCTAAGCAGCCGACAAACACTCCTGCAGGCGCCTTCGACGAGCAGGTGGAAACCGCAGCACAACGCGTCGCCGGACGAGGTACGATCGATTTTCGAGGGTGCCGGGTTCACCGTTACCGATCAGCACCGGATCCCGCGTCCATGGTGGATCTGGTTCATATCCGACGTGGTAACCGTTGGCATCAAGAGCTGAAGCGCTGCTCAGGAAGTCAGCACGGCGGGGGATCGGCATCCCATTCTGTCAATGTCCAGCCGTCGGACGGATTTCCGGTCAGCACCACGTGGCCGACGTTCGGCAACGATTTGGTTTTCAGCAACGACAGGTCGGGATTGTGCACGTTCATCAGCACCCAGAACATAATCGCCGCGCTGTGTGAGAACGCGACCGGATTCTGCTCGCCGCTGTCGTAGATGCGCTGGACGGCTTCGGCGAACCGGGCGTTGAACTCGTTGCCATCCACCGAGCCCGGGATCCGTGCGCTGCGGTCACCCTGCAGCCACTTGGCCGGGGCAGCGAAGTAGGTCTGCGGGATGTCGGCCTCGGGAGTGCCCTCGAATTTGCCGGCCTCGATCTCCCGCAGACCGGGCAGCACGGTGATGGGTTCATCCAGCGCCTGCGACGTCGGGGTGGCCGTCTCCTGCGTGCGGATCATCGTCGAGGCGTAGATGCCGTCGTAGTGATTGGGAGCCAGCTGCGGGACCACAAGCGTCGCCTGGCAGAACCCCCTGGGCGAGAGCTCTGGACCGGGGGTCGTGGTGTCGATCAGTCCCGACGCGTTGGCCGCTGACTGGGCATGGCGCACCAGCGTCAAGGTGATATTGCGATTGCCTGCGGCCCGCGCCGGCACGCAGCCCGCGGCCAGCATCGTGACGACAACGATGGCAACGAAACGTCGCATGGTCACGGCGATTTCACCCGCGCGCGCCGAGGCAGGCAGTCATCCGCAGTTTCACGCGAGAAGTGTAAAGCGTCCCGAACAACCGTGCGGCAGGAGAGTCAGCACGACGCCCGCCTCGCCAAGCGGCGAAACGGGCATCGTGGTCAGTCGTGGTCAGCTATTTACAGCGGGATCCAGACTCCGAAGAAGTCGAAGCCCCACTGGTTGAAACCGGGATTCCACACGGGGGTTTCCTGGTAGCCCCAGTAGTTGATCGGGCCGTAGTTCCACGGACCCCCGGGCGGCGGGAGCGGCCTTCCCCAGTCCGGCCGGGGCGGCTCGCCGTAGCCCCAAGGCGCGGGTCCTTCTCCCCACGGGGCTCGGTTGAAGTAGCCACGCTGGGCGTCTCCATGCCAAGCACCGCCGGGTCCGCCCGGCCCACCCGGACCGTCGAAGCCGGGTCCACCTGGGTGTCCAGGTCCGCCCGGACCACCAGGCCCGCCGGGTCCGGGGCCACCGGGTCCGCCCGGACCACCAGGCCCGCCGGGTCCGGGGCCACCGGGTCCGCCCGGTCCACCGGGACCACCCGGGCCGTGTTCGCCAGGTCCGCCGGGTCCGCCTGGTCCGCCCGGACCGGGCCCACCCGGGTCGTTTGGCCCGGTCGGGGCATGGATGCCGGCAGGCGCTGGCGCGCCGTGGCCGCCGGCTGGAGCCGGCGGTGGTGATCCTGGAGCGGCATTGGCCATGCCGACGCCCATGCCCAGCGCTGCCGCGCTGAAGGCGCCGGCCAGTGCGGCCGCCGCAATCAGTTGCTTGAGATTCATATTTCCCCCACGTATTCACTAGCGGATCTATCGAACGCTGACCCTCATCCCGCTCGACGCTAGATAGGCTAGCTATGTGCCGGCTGTGACATGAGCATGCGAAGGCTTTGGGCGAACCCTAAGCCCGGCCCGACCTTGCCTGATGTGCCTGGCAAACCGCGCATGTGGAGAGGCCAATAGTCCTGTGCGGGTGGATTTTTGACACTAATGACAACCATGCATCCCGCGGCTGAGGAGCCGAACTGTAATATCTACTGTTGCGTACCTCAGAGGAGGAGTTTGGATGAAGGCCCTGTTCGCGTGGAGAGTCATGTGGTGACCGAGCCGAATATCCTGCCGTACGGCATCGATTGGGCGGCATCGACGCCGTACTTTACGCGCGACCGAAGCCGTTACGTGCCAACGGCAGTCGCGCGCGGCGGGTGGGGCCCATCCATGAGCGGACACGTGGTCGGCGGCATTCTTGCCTGCGCGCTCGAGGGTGCAATCGACGACCCCGAATTGCAACCCGCGCGGCTGACGGTTGATCTGCCCGCACCTGCCGCGCTGGAGCCTTTCGACGTGCACATCCAGGTGCAACACGAACGCCGTCGATTGCGGCTGGTCGAGGCACGTCTCATCCAGCGTGGCGAAGCGGTCGCGCGGGCGAGCGCGCTGTTCTTGCGGCGCGGCTCACAGCCCGACGGCCAAGTGTGGTCGCAGCCGTTGCAGATGCCGCGGCTGCCCGTCGAGCAGGACGGCGATAAGCCGACGCTGTTCCTGCAGACCTACGGTTGGGGAGGCGAGCTTCAGAATCCCGATCCCGATTGGGACATGACCGGACCGAAGTACACGTGGCTACACGAAACGCGTCCGTTGATCGACGACGAGCCTCTCACTCCGTTCAGCCGCGCGGCGCTGTGTGCCGATGTGACCGCCGCGATCGCCAACTGGGGTACCAACGCGTTGGAGTTCATCAACGTCGACTACACGCTTACCCTGAGCCGGTTGCCCGAAGGGCCGCATATCGGGCTCGCCGCACTTACGCATTACAGCGACGACGGGGTGGCCAATGGTTCAGCCGTCGTCGTAGACCATCTGGGCCCAGTCGGCAGCGCCGTGTCTGTGTCCATAGCGCACTCCGGATTTCGACCACCCTCGGACTTGCCGCCGGCCGGATGACGACGGGAACGGACGTCACCTACTGGACGTTGATCGTCGACGCGGCACAGCGCCACCCGGATCGACCGCTATTCGCCGACGACTACGGCCGGAGCCTGAGCGCACGTCAGCTGCATGATGCCGCATGCGCGACGGCTGCCGGGTTCGCTGAACGTGGGATCGGGGCGGACAGCGTCGTGTCCTGGCAGCTGCCTACCACGCTCGAGACCGTGGTCGTCATGGCGGCGCTGACCCGACTCGGCGCGGTGCAGAATCCGATCATCCCGATACTGCGGGAGCGTGAGGTCGGTTTCATCACCGGCCAGCTGTCGACCGAATTTCTTGTGGTGCCCGAAGTTTGGCGGGGATTCGATTACGGCGAGCTCGCTCGGGCGTTGGCCTCGGATCAGGGCTTCGAGGTTATCGCCGTCGACCTGGCCACACCTCCGCGGGCTGACGAGCTTCGGCTGCCACGCGCAGATATCGGCATTCTCGCCGCACCGGCGACTCCCGGCGGTGACACCCAGTGGATCTACTACTCGTCGGGAACCACCGCGGCGCCCAAGGGGATTCGTCACAGCGACACTACGGTGATCGCCGGTTCGCGCGGCATGGTGCACGCGATGGGCTTCAGCGCCGGCGACGTGGATCCGATCGCGTTTCCCATCTCTCATATCGGCGGTGCCGCGATGGTGGCCGCAGCGTTGATGACCGGTATGCGCCTGGCGCTGTTCGAGGTGTTCGACCAGGCCGCGACGCCGCAGGCCATCGCGGCGCACCGCCCAACCTTTCTCGGCACGGCCACCCCGTTCTTCGTTGCCTTCTTGGAAGCTCAACGAGCCCAAGGTGATCGGCCGCTATTCGGCGCCCTGCGCGGTTGCATAGCCGGGGGCGCGCCGATCACAGCCGAGCTGGGACGGCAGGTTCGCGAGACCTTCGGAATAGCCGGCATCGCCAACGCGTGGGGGATGACCGAGTTTCCCGTGGCCACCTCACCGGCGCTTGACGCCGCGCCCGAGGTGCTCGATTACACCGTCGGCGCACCGGTAGCGGGGGTGAGCGTTCGCGTGGTCGACAACCACGAAACCGAATTGTCCGTCGGGCACGAGGGGGAGCTGCGGCTCAAGGGACCGCAATGCTTCCTGGGCTACGCGGAGGCCACGCTCGACGCCGACGCGTTCGACGATGAAGGCTGGCTGCGCACCGGCGATCTCGGGCTGATCGACACCGACGGCAATGTGCGGGTCACCGGCCGAATCAAGGACGCGATTATCCGCAACGCCGAGAACATCTCGGCCTTCGAGATCGAAAATGTGCTCGCCACCCATCCTGGGGTCGCCGATGTCGCGGTCATCGGAGTGCCCGACCGCAGCGCAGGGGAGCGGGTATGCGCCGTCGTGGTACCCACGTCAGCTGAGGGTGTATCGCTGGAAGCCCTGGTGCAGCACTGTCATTCGCTAGGGCTCGGTCGCTACAAGTATCCCGAGCGCCTGGTCATCGTCGATTCCTTGCCGCGTAACCAATTCGGCAAAGTCATCAAGAAGGATCTGCGCGAGGCCTGCAGCCGCCCGTGATCCACCGGATCACCCGGACACATCCGTACCAGAAATGTTGATCTATAACCGATTTAAATGGCGGTATCGCATGCGATACCGCCTTCGCAAACCATGTCACCCGAAGCGTCGCGGCTGATGTGGTGCGTGTGGCCCGGAGATACACCAGTTTCGAGGGTCGACACGGGCGTCGAACCTTTGCTGCCGGGCCAGGTCCGAGTACCGTCGCAACGATGGCCCTGGGATTCATCGCCGACTCCTGCGTCCTGTGGACCGGCTTCGATATGTCGGTCGTGGCCAGGACTTACGCGCAATTCACCGGGATCCTCGCCGGTTTTGCCTTTGTCGTCATAAATCTCGTGCTTGACCGCGCCTATCGGCGCCGTGGCGAGGGGCGTGGGCCGGAGCCGCGCGAGGTCGAGCATGAGACCCAAGTGGGAATTTCCCTGGTGTGTGCATTCCTGGGTCTTTTTCTGACGACCCTGCGGTATGGCTTGCTTGCCGGGGAGAGCGGATGCTCCCTCACCTATGGCCGAGCCGCCTCGGTGGAAGTGCTGGCCGCCGTATCGTTTGCGGCGTCCATTTACATATTGCTGTACGCCATTGTGCAGTTCTTTTCGGGAAACTCAGGCACGCTGGCCAGGCATTGCGTATTCGTCCTGGCGGTCTTCGTTCCCCCAATTTCGGTGTTCCTGGTCGAAGATACGCTCACACATCTGGCGCTCTCGCTGGGTGATCCGGAAACGCACCAGCCGCTCCAATCGTTGTGGGACTGGGCCAACCGGCTCGCGATTCCGATACCACTGGGGCTCATGATCGTCTGTGCCACCTTGTGGTACTTCGGAATTGGTAGACGTCGATCGGTATCACCTTTCGGCCGCGTCGCGGGATTCATCCGGATGGCCGTTCCGTACGTCACGGTTGCTGTCGTTGCTGCCGTGATAGTGCGCTCCATTATGGCGTTGCGCTACACAAGTCCGGCGACACATATCACTCCAACCGAAGCCTGGCTATGGGTAGGCGTGCTCACGGTCGCGTTGGCAGTTCAAAGTGGGGCGCTGTCGTTCCAAAAGGGCGTGGAGGTCCCCTTTGCCCAGGAGCCGGCAACGTTGGCCTAGCTGCGACCGCCTACAGCCCCTTGGGCGACTCGCGCACCGCCGCCACTGCATCGGCATCGCCGTCGAACTCGACCTGAGCCTGCCGCCCCACGGAGAACAGCAGCAGCTCCTCGGGCGCACCGATCACAGTGACCGCCGCGCCACTGCCCGCGATCAGCACCGTCTTGCCTTCCGGCGTGCGCAACGCGATCCGCCCGGGAACCTTGCCGAGGGTCATCCGGGCCATCAGCGGCAGTGTGCGACGCAGGCTTTTGGCCAGGGCCGGTTCCAGGGCGCGGGGCGTCCACTTCGGCTGCGCACGGCGCACGTCCTCGTGGTGAATGAACATCTCGCCGATGTTGGCCACCGGGTCGAGCAGCTTCAGCGGTGAGTAGACCGGCGGGCCGGACGCGACTTTGTCCAGCAGCGCATCCCAGTCGGTCTGCCCGGCCACGTCGTTTTGCACCTTGGCGGTGTGGCCGGCGAAGAATGGGATCACGATGCCGGGGGCGGCGTCGGGACGGTATTCGCGAATCACCAGGTGGGCGGCCAAATCTCGTGTTGTCCAGCCGTCGCACAGGGTGGGCGCATCCGGCCCGACGCTGCGCATGGTGTCGACGAGGGCGGCACGTTCGCGTTGAGCAACAGACACCTGAGCTCCCTTCACCGGCTGGCCTGCCCCCTCAGAGTAGGCAGGCCGGACCCCGCGATGTTAACGATTCTCGCCTCGGTAGATTCACATCTCATGAATGCGGGTGTTGAACAGTTGGAGTTTCAGGCCGAGGCACGGCAACTCCTGGATTTGATGGTCCACTCGGTCTACTCCAACAAGGACTCGTTTCTGCGGGAGTTGATCTCGAACGCTTCGGACGCACTGGACAAACTTCGGCTTGAGGCGTTTCGCAACAAGGATCTCGACGTCGACACGTCTGACCTCCACGTCGAGATCGACGTGGACAAAGACGCCCGCACGCTGACCATCCGCGACAACGGCATCGGCATGGCGCGCGACGAGGTCATCGGTCTGATCGGCACGCTGGCCAAGTCGGGCACCGCCGAGCTGCGCCAGCAGCTTCGGGAGGCCAAGAACGAGGCGGCCTCGGAGGAGCTGATCGGTCAGTTCGGTATCGGCTTCTACTCGTCTTTCATGGTGGCCGACAAGGTCGAGCTGCTGACACACAAGGCCGGTGAGAGCGAAGCCACCAGGTGGGAATCCAGCGGCGAGGGCACCTACACCATCGAATCCGTCAAAGACGCCCCGCAGGGGACCGCCGTTACCCTGCACCTCAAACCAGAGGACGCCGAAGACGAGCTCCACGATTACACCTCGGAGTGGAAGATCAAGAGCCTCGTCAAGCAGTACTCCGACTTCATTGCATGGCCAATCCGCATGGAGGTCGTGCGACGACAACCTGCCTCCCAAGAAGAAGGGGAGGAGGGCGGCGAAGAGGTCGTCACCATCGAGACCGAGACCTTGAACTCGATGAAGGCGCTGTGGGCTAGGCCCAAAGACGAAGTGTCCGACGAGGAGTACAAGGAGTTCTACAAGCACATCGCGCACGCCTGGGACGATCCGCTCGAGGTTATCGCGATGAAAGCCGAGGGCACCTTCGAGTACCAGGCCCTGCTCTTCATCCCGTCGCATGCCCCGTTTGACATGTTCAACCGGGACGCCAAGATCGGTGTCCAGCTGTACGTCAAGCGCGTATTCATCATGGGCGATTGCGACCAGCTGATGCCGGAGTATCTGCGGTTCGTCAAGGGTGTGGTCGACGCACAAGATCTGTCGCTCAACGTTTCTCGCGAAATCCTGCAACAGGATCGGCAGATCAACGCGATTCGTCGGCGGCTGACCAAGAAGGTGCTGTCCACGATCAAGGATCTGCAGTCCGAGCGGCCCGAGGACTATCGCACCTTGTGGACCCAGTTCGGCAGGGTTCTCAAAGAGGGCCTGCTGTCCGACGTCGACAACCAAGACACCTTGCTGCAAATCTCCTCGTTCGCGTCGACGCACAGCGAGGAGGACGCCACCACCCTCGCCGAATATGTCGCGCGCATGAAGGAGGGGCAGGAGCAGATCTTCTACGCCACCGGCGAGACGCGGCAGCAAATCCTGAAGTCGCCGCACCTCGAGGCCTTCAAGGCCAAGGGTTACGAGGTCCTGGTCCTCACCGACCCCGTCGACGAGGTCTGGGTGGGCACCGTGACCGAGTTCGACGGCAAACCGCTGCAGTCGGTGGCCAAGGGAGAGGTGGATCTCGGCTCCGGTGAGGACGAGAGCGACGCCGAACGCGAGGAGCGGGACAAAGAATTCGCCGACCTGCTGAGTTGGTTGCAGGAGACCTTGACCGAGCACGTCAAGGAAGTCCGGCTGTCTACCCGCCTGACCGACTCGCCGGCCTGCCTGATCACCGACGCGTTCGGGATAAGTCCGGCGCTCGCTCGCATCTACCAAGCGTCAGGGCAAAGTATCCCCATCGGGAAGCGGATTCTGGAACTCAATCCGGACCATCCGCTCATCACCGGGCTGCGCAAAGCTCACGAAGAGCGTGCCGACGATCCCACGGTCGCTGAGACCGCGGAATTGCTGTACGGCACGGCACTGCTGGCCGAAGGCGGCTCGCTAGAGGACCCGGCCAGATTCGCTGAGCTGCTGGCGAACCAGTTGGCCCGCACGCTGTAGCAGCGCAAGCTTTGCCCGTCAGCTGTAGCTGGCCAGCATTGAACCGATCGTGGCTGCAGAAGATTTGGGTTTTCGCAGCCGCGGCGATCAAAGGCGGTTAGGCGTCAATCCGACCAGCATCGTCGACTCCACGATTGCCCAAACACAGTCGTATATCAGGGATTTCGCTGAGGAGTCCAAGGTTGCCGAGATCGTCGACAATCTGGTGTCCGCGATGACCGCCAAGTATTCGCAGCACGGCAACCTGTGGACTCTGCAGTTCTCGGCGTCGAACGTCATCGCCCATCGTGATGGTGGCGACTCGCTGATAGACATCAGTTAGCGACGTCGTAACACTTGCAGGAGACATCCGTCGTGGATTAAAAGCCCAGCAACAGGGATAGTTACGTCTCATGCCCGACTTTCGAGCGATCAACCCAGATGGGAAAGTCATCGCGTCGATGAACTTTTCCAGTGCCGAGGCCGCGTATTCCTGGTTCATCGCCCTTACCGGGGACAGCTCCGAGCTGGGTTGGCGCATGGAGGTCAGCGACGACGGGAATTGGGCACACTTCGACGACACCGGTGGCTTTACCGCCCCGGCGAGCCGCCATCCAGAAAGGCGCAGTTAGTCGGCGGTGGACAGCCGTTTCGCGGCATCGCCGCCGTGGGTCAGGTGGACAGGGAACTGGTCGCCGGGCTCGGGCCAGGGCTGGCGCGCCAGCATGTCGGCGACGGTGACGTAGCCTTCCTCGATCACACCTTTTTTGGCATCCGCGATGCGATAGCACTGCCGTTGGGTCTGAATGGGTTGGCCTTCCAGGATGACCACTCTGACATCGCCCTCTTCGAAGTGACAGCGCCGCTGCAAGGCCTCCAGCAGTTGCTCGTTGTGCAGGTGACCCTCGCCGAAGTTCCAGCCGACCAGGGGACCGGCGACGATTTCGCCCTCGCGCATCCGGTAGTCGGCTTCGTTGTCGACGGCGCGCGATAGGAGTCCGTTGAGCGCCCGGCCATGGGTGTGCATCGACCGAAAGGCGCCGGCTTTGTCGATTGTGATCTCTGCAGTCGCCGGGTCGTAGAGCTTGGCCAGTTGCTTGGCAGTAAGAGCAGAGCTTTTGACGACGTCGGCTTCGACCTTCTCTTCGGTGCCCGCGCGGAAGCACCAAACACTGGTCGCCCAGTTGCCGGCGTAGTAGCGCATCGCCGGAAGAAACGAAAACTGCTGGGGGAAAAGGTTTCCCAGGATCGGCACCACGGCCAGCGCGACGACGAGGATGGTCAGCAACAACGGAGACTGTAGGTCCGTCACGTGAATCGTGTTGTAGTGCCCGAACAAATAGAACAGCGAGAAGATGAGGAACACGTTCCACTCCAACGGAACTCCCATCGGGAGGTTGGAAATGATATTGAGGTGGAAGATCACCATGAAGGCGATCAGGAACCACGCCCAGCCGTGGCCGTCGGCGAAGAAGACCAAAACCAAGGGCACCAGGAGTTCGGCCGTGGTGCCGCCGACATGTGCCATGAATTTCGGCACCCACGACGGACGCAGGTCATTGACCGGGTCGCGGTAGAGCCGGTGTTTCACCCAGTTGAACAATTTGCTCCGCAAGAGCGGGTGATTGCTCGTCATCACCGCCACGACGTACGGGAAATGATGGTTGAGCTTGGAGGTCGCCGCGCCCCACCACAGCGCGAGCATGATGATTTTGAATCCGGCGATCTGATCGGTGAACGCGAAGAAGAACACGAACAGCGTTAACCAGTAGTGTTCGCCGCGCGCCGCAAGGAAGACCGTCTTGTCGCGCAGGCCCAACAGCGCCAGCGCGATGATCGCCGGCACCAGCAACATCGGATCGAGCAAGCCGACGTCGCCGGCCGCAGTGACCGGGCCGCCGCGGCCGGCCGACAGCAACGCCCAGATACCGGACGCCAGCACGATCACGTAGAGGGCCACGTCAACGATCGTGCGACTGTCCCCCCTCGTGAAGGGAACCACACGCGGCCAGGGTGGCAGACGAATCGTGTTGGGCCGCAACCAAAACAGAAATCCGCCGATGGGGGGCCAGAATCTGGCGGTGAGCGGACCGGAGCCGCAGCCCAGGCCGAGGACCTCGAACAGCAGGGTGAAGACGACGACCTTCTGATACACGATCGGCTGGGTCCACCACACTTCGATGCGGTCCAGCCCGCCCAGGCCCGGAGTTAACGCGATGACCGCTGCGGCCCCGCCGGCATAAGCGGCCATCTTGAGCACGTACAGCAGATAGATCGCAGACGGGGTGCCGAAGCCGTGCTCCACCCAGTGCCGCGTCACCACCTGCATCCTGGTGGACCGGGGCAGCGTGGGCCAGGTGTCGTGATCGACATCTGGCAGGTCCGGCGTGATGAATCCCATGATGGCCTCGTTCCGCGTTGAACCCAGTAGGCGAATATTCAATCTAGCGTCACCGCGCGATTTAGCCAGTACCTGATGAATGCCGCTATCCAGTTCGCGCGTCGTTGCAGACAAACCCCGCACGACGGTCTTTTTGACGACCACGATGCGGCAGAATTGGCTGACGTGCAACGCGAGAGTCGTGGGTAGATGAACGACGAGAGCATTCGGGCCAAAATTAGTGCTAACGAATGTAATTGGAATGCGCGGGTGCCGATCCACGTGAATAGCGCGTTCTACGGAATCGGCGATCGCGACCCCACGACCTGGTTTGCCCCGTTCGAGTGGTACCACCTCGGTGAGCTGGCGGGCAAAGAGCTAGTACATCTGCAGTGCCACTTGGGCGTGGAGACGCTGGCCTTCGCGCTCAAAGGCGCTTACACCACCGGGCTGGATTTCTCGTCCGCGTCGGTGCGGGAGGCGCAGCGCATCGCGCACCAAGCCGGTCTGGCCATCGAGTATGTCCGCGCCGACGTCTACGACGCTGTGGACGTACTCGGCACGCAACGGTTCGACATCGTCTATACGGGAAAGGGCGCACTGTGCTACTTGCCTGATCTGGCAGAGTGGGCGCAGACGATTTCGCGCCTGCTTAAACCGGGCGGCTTCCTGTACCTGGTGGAATTTCACCCGCTGCTCAACGCACTCGGACCTACCCAGAAGCCAGGATTCCCGAATGATTTGGTGATCCGCCACGACTATCTTGGTGGCCGCGGTGCCGTCGAACGCGATAGCACGCACAGCTATACCGATGGTCCAGCGCTGGCCGGCGACACGGTCCACTACGAGTGGCCGCACGGCCTAGGCGAAGTCGTCACCGCCATCACCCGAGCCGGTCTTGCAATCGAAAGACTCACGGAGACTGTCCTTTTGCCGTGGCAGCGCTGGCCGTTGATGGAGCCGGCGGCCGGCGGCTGGTGGGCAATGCCGGAAGGCGAACCGCGGTTCCCATTGATGTACGGGCTCAAGGCTTACCGAGAATGCTGACTCGAGAGGATTTACTCATGTCGACTACCGGAGAACCGTTTTCGTCGTGCGGCGACACCTGGCTTGCCGCGGCGCAAGGGGAACGGCAAGCGATCCGCGTCGACAGCCGGACCACGGGCGGTGCTTACGCAATTATCGAGTCCGCGGCACAACCCGGGTGCGCTGTACCGACCCATCTGCATCGCAACGAGGACGAACACTTCTTGGTGATCTCGGGGCGGTACCGAATCGCAGTCGGTAGCGAGCTCTTCGATGCACCCCCGGGTGCACGCGTCACGGTGCCACGCAATTCGCCGCACAGTTGGCGCAACATTGCTCAGGCGGAGAGTCGACTGCTGGCGATTCTCATCCCGGGAGGATTTGAGCAAATCGCCTACCAGGTCGCGCGCACCCCTGCCGACCAGATTCGAGAACTCGCCGCCCGGTACGGGTGTGACATTCTCGGCCCGCCGGTGGCCTAACGCGGGGACGAATATTCGTCGGCGATCTCGGTGTCCTGGCAAAGGAACCGATAGAGCAGCTCCCCGGTTTCGAGGAGATGTTCGGTGACCAGCGACTGTGCGGTTTCAACGTCGCGCTGCCGAACCGCCCTGAGCAACGCAGTGTGTTCGCGGTCGGAGGATCGCTTGTGCACCGGCAGCCCGAACTTGAGCCGCAGATAGCGCTCACCCCGTCCATGCAGCATTTCGATCATTTCGAGGAGCTGCGGTCGCGCGGCGGGGACGTAGAGACTCAAGTGAAAGGCTTCGTTACGAGCGACGTAGAGCGACGGATCTTGCTCGGCCGACGCTGCTTTACAGAGTGCGGCCGCATGCCGCAGTGAGGCCGGTGTGTGAGCAGGTATGGCCAGACCGATGGCGAGACTTTCGAGCGCGGCTCGGATTTCATAGATTTCTCGCGCTTCACCGGCAGACAGTGGCGCCACCGTCGCGCCCTTGTTGATCTCGACCTTGGCCCAGCCTTCGCTTTCGAGCTGGCGCAGGGCCTCGCGAACCGGGATCGCGCTGACGGAGAAGTGCCGTGCGATCGCGTCCTGGCGCAGCGGCGTGCCGGGCGCGAGGGTGCCGTCGACGATGGCGGCGCGCAGCGCGTTCGCGATCATCCGGGACGTGCTGCCCCGCTCCGCTAACGACAGTGACGCGGGTAGTGCGGTTGCCGGACCGAGGAGGGCAGAACGATTCGTTGCGCGCGTCATCTTTATATTATATACAATTATGTACTCGTTTCGATCCCAAAATTCACCAGTCATGGTCGTTCAGCCGGAGGCGCTGTATGAGTTCAACGACAGACCGGGCGGTACCCGTACGTCATCGCACACCGCTGAATCGTTCGCAGATTGCCGGATTCTGGGGGGCATGGACGGGTTGGACGCTCGATGGTATGGATTCGTTCATCTACGCATTGGTGCTCACGCCCGCGCTGACTGAACTGTTGCCGAGGTCGGGCTTCGCCCCAACGCCGGCCAACGTCGGCCTCGCGGGATCGATCCTTTTCGCGCTATTCCTGGTGGGCTGGGGTCTCTCATTCATCTGGGGGCCGCTCGCCGACCGCTTCGGGCGAACGAAGGTGCTGGCGGCGACAATCTTCACCTTCGCGATCTTCACCGGGCTTTCTGCGATCGCTCAAAACGTCTGGGAGCTTGCCAGCTTCCGTTTCATCGCGGGTGTGGGGATCGGTGGCGAATGGGCGCTCGCCGGAACTTATGTGGCTGAGGCATGGCCAGAGGACCGGCGCAAAATGGGCGCAGGCTATTTGCAGACCGGCTACTACGCCGGCTTCTTTTTGGCCGCGGCGCTCAACTACACGATTGGTGTTCAATTCGGTTGGCGTGCAATGTTTCTGACCGGTGCCGTGCCGATCGTCGTGGCGATTCTGATCTTGACGCGGGTAAAGGAGACCGAGAAGTGGCAGCGGGTGGAGGTGGGTACCTCGGTCCGCGTGAACCCGTTGCGCGAAATTCTCAGTGCCCGCTACCGGCGCCGCACCTGGGTGGCGTGCGCGCTGCTGACGATTGCGATCGTGGGTCTATGGGCAGGGACGGTATATGAACCGACCGCCGTGATTCAGCTGGCGCACAAAGCCGGTATGGACAAGAACGACGCGACGAGAACTGCATCGTGGGCGACGGGCCTGCTGTCGATCGGGACCATCCTGGGTTGTCTCGTCTTGCCGCTAATTGCGGAACGCATCGGACGTAGGAAGACCGCCGCGATCTATTTTGCCGGGATGGCGGTCGCGATTACCGGCAGCTTTGGCTGGGCGTTCTATCTGCCCAACGGCCTCGGGCCGTTTATCGCGTGGCTGTTCGTACTCGGCTTCTTCGGCGGCAACTTTGCGTTGTTCAGCCTCTGGCTGCCCGAGCAGTTCGAAACACGAGTGCGTGCAACGGCGTTCGCATTCTGCACATCGTTCGGCCGATTTGTCGGCGCCGGCGTGAACTTCCTACTCGGCGCGGCAGTGCTGCACACACATACCTTGGGGCTGCCGGTTGCCCTGACGGCCGTCGTTTTCGTGATCGGGCTGTTCATCATCCCGCTGGCGCCCGAGACGCACGGCGAGGTGCTGCCGCCGTAGGGGAGTTGTCGTCGTACCGCGCGGGCAAGCCGGGCGTAAAAGCATGGGCTGGCACCGTGGCTCCGGTCGTCGGCGTGACGCCCGTCCATCCCGCGAGCGCGTCTTCGGCCCAACGGGCCCAGCGGATGACTGCCTCGTGTTGGCCCATCAGCAGCTTGCCGGCGATCGCCGCGACGGGCAGCCGGTCCGGGAAAGGCCCGCCCGTAGTGTCGTACTCCGTCGATCTGTCCATTATTTCGGCGAGTCGCGACTCGGCGTCGGCCCGGATTTCCCGCACGGTCGCGCGGAACTGATTTACGTCTCCGGCGTCGGTGAAAGCCACCTTGATCATTGCTTCGAATTCCATCCGCATTCCGGCGGCGGGCGCATCCAGGTAATCGCGCAGTGCGGCACGTCCGGCGTCGGTGATCTGGTAGACGGTGCTACGCCGTTTGCCGGTAAAGGTGACCGTCGAGTCGGCCAGGCCGGCAGACGCCAGCTTCTTCGGCTCCTCGTAAATCATGCTGGCGGCCCGCGGCCAGAACCAGCTCAGTGTCCGCTCCATCTGTTGAGCGAGTTCATAAGTCGTGAACGGCTGGATCGAAAGCAGCCCGAGAATCGCGAAGGACGTCGGGCTGAGCTGCTTGCGAGACATGGGTTGACAATACTCCAGATCGGACTACCGTAGTGCATACTCCGGTATGGAGTATTCAGTAGGAGGGGCCATGCCTGACTCACCCGATGATTCGGCGGTCGACGACGACCATCCGAACGCGCCCGGTCTGCAGACGCGGTTGACCCGCGAATACCACGTTCGCCATCCCTTCGTCGGCGCGGGCATGGGGTTCATCGCACACGAACAGCTCGCCGCGGCGGTTACCAGCGCCGGCGGATTGGGGGTGCTCGGCGCATCTCCGGATCCGGCCGAAAGTCTGGCCGTAATGGTAGAACGATTGCGCGCCTTGACTTCTGGGCCGTTCGGGGTGGATCTAATCTGCGCCGACACCGGGTTCGGCCCGGCCAGCACCGACGCGCACATCGACGAATGTATCCGGCTGAACGTACCGCTGGTGGTGTTTCACCATGACCCACCGCCGGCCCGCTGGGTCGGCGCACTGCGCGCGGCGGGAATACGTGTGTGGATGCAGGCCTCATCGCCGGAGATCGCCTCGACCGCGATCGGCCTCGGTGTCGATGGAATAGTCGCCCAGGGCAGCGAAGCCGGCGGTCATGCCCGCGGACGCACACCCTTGCATGCGTTGTTGCGGACGATTCGTCAGAACTGGCCCGACATACTGGTGCTTGCGGCCGGCGGCATATCCGACGGGACGGCCGCAGCCGCGGCTTTGCGGGCAGGCGCGGATGGAGTATGGGTGGGCACGGCTTTGGTCGTGGCCGTGGAAGCCAATGCCCATCCCGAGTACAAGTGCCGCCTGATCGATTCGCCCGGCAAGACGTTGCGCACTAATGCCTTCGGACCGGAATGGCCCGACCAGCCTTACCGCCTTCTCGCGACCCCCGCAGTGCACAACGCCGAGGTAAGTGCTGGTGGTGTCGCACCGCAGCAGGGCGACAGCATCGGCAGTACGTGACTGTTTCCGCATTCCGCCAACATGCCGTACGACTTGCCGATCAGGTCGGCGTTGCCCCCCACGCCCGAGACCAGCGGCGATTGGGAGTCGATGGTCTACCCGGCCGGACAAGGGGTGAGGGCGGTTCGACGCGTAACGCCGGCCGCCGAAATCATCGAGCAGATGATGAGCCAGGCGTACAACGTTCTCGAAAGCCGACACTCATCGCCTGGCGCCGCTACGCGCCGGCCATTGACGGCTTGAGCCGAAGACCGGAGGGTTGACTATGCCAACTTTTAGTAGGGTGTCGCATATTTCGTTCTCCGCTCGTGACGCCGAGGCCAGCGCCCGATGGTGGGCTGCGTTGCTTGACCTGACCGAAATCGACCGGGTAGCCGGCGACGGATGGCGTGGCGTCTTGCTGATGCATCCGAGCACACGGACCATCATCGAATTCCAGCAGCACGACGCGAATCAGGGCGAAGGCTTCGATCCGCGGCGTACCGGGTTGGACCACATGGCATTCAAAGTCGACACCCGCGGTGAACTCGATGAGTGGCTGGCACGTTTCGAGCAGCTCGGCGTCGATCACACCCCGATCGCCGATCGCGAATACGGTGCGGTGCTCACGTTCAAGGATCCCGACGGCATTCAGTTCGAAATGTTCTTCAAGGCCGATCACCCGTAACCAGATGTGCGGCCTTCAGCAGCGGACACCGCGCAGCGGGTGCCGCGACGCCTTGATCTGATCGGCGCCCTTTTCGGCGATCATGACCGTCGCTGCGTTGGTGTTCCCACTGACGATCGCGGGCATCACCGATGCGTCGACAACCCGAAGTCCTTCGATGCCACGGACTTTGAGATCGGGATCGACGACCGCTCGATCGTCGACACCCATCGCGCAGGTGCCGACCGCGTGGTACTCGGTCTGCGACCAGTTCCTCGCGTGAGCGATCAGGGTGGCCTGGTCGAGGTTCGCCTCGGTGGGCAGGTTCACTCCCTTGACGAACTTCGCGAACGACGGCTGGTGTGCGATCTCGATAGCCCCACGCAGGCCGGCGACGACGTCGTGGACATCTGCCGGATCCGTGAAGTAGGCGGGATCGATGCGCGGAGGTGCCAGTGGATCGGCAGAATCCAGCCACAGCCGACCTCGGCTGCGCGGGTGGGTCACGGCGGCATTCATCGTGAAATTGGGTAGCGGTGGGCTGAAGCGGCCGTGGTCAACGAATGAGGTTGGCCCCCCGATGAATTGGACGTTCGGTGCGGCGTCGCCGTTGGTCGACATGAATCCGCCCACCTCGCCGCCGTTGGAGGTAAATGGGCCGCCGCGTCGGTCCTGCCAGAGTGCAAGGTTTTCCGGGCTGGCCATCTCCAGCAGATCAGTAGACCCTTGAGTCGCCCACACAATCGGGGTCATCGTGTGGTCGTGCAGGTTCTCCCCAACGCCGGGCAGATCGACTCTGACGTCGATGCCGAGTGCACGTAGCTGGTCGGCCGGGCCGATGCCCGACAACAGCAGCAGTTGCGGGGAGTTGATGGTGCCTCCGGACAGAATGACCTCCGGCATAAGCGGTCACCTCGGCGCCGTCGTGCAGGTAGGACACGCCGGTCGCGCGGGCTCCATCCACCAGAATCCGGGTTGCGTGGGCATTGACCTGCACGGTCAGGTTAGAGCGGCCGACTGCCGGTCTCAGATAGCCATCGGCGCCCGACCACCGCCAGCCCTGATGGCAGCTGACTTGGTAAGCACCCGAACCGATTTGGGATAGCCCGTTGAAGTCATCGGTGTTAACCAAGCCCCATTCACGCGCCGCGTTGATCCAGTTGTGCGAGAGCTCATGCGTGAACATCCTGTCCTCGACGTGTAGCGGACCGCTCTGACCATGGAACGGTTGACCGAGACGGCTGTTGTTCTCGGCTTTGATGAAGTAGGGCAGCACGCTGTCGTAATCCCAACCCGCGCAGCCACGGTCGCTCCACCCGTCGAAGTCGGCTCGGTCTCCACGGATGTAGACCATCAGGTTAATCGAGGACGAACCGCCAAGTGTCTTGCCGCGCGGGTAGGCCATCGAACCCTGATAGTGCGTCTGTTCCTCGAGGCGATAGTCCCAGTCGACTTCCGTGCCGAATAGAGAGCCGAAGATGGCCGGTACCCGAATTGCGTCATGCGTGTCCTCGGGGCCCGCCTCGAGCAAGAGCACCTGAGTCGACGGGTTCTCGGACAGGCGATTGGCCAGCACGCATCCGGCGCTACCAGCGCCGACGATGACGTAGTCGAAGGAATTGTGTGGTGAGAGTTGCGGTGAGGAGATCATGCGCTGAACGCTACCCATATCTGAAGGCAAATACAATCAGATGGTGATTGCCCCCACATTGTTGGGACTCAAGTGCGCAGGTTGACCTAGGATTCAAGATCATGGGACGGGCGCAATCAGAAGGTATTGAATGAGGGACTACGACGGGCAGACCGCAGCCGAGCGGGTCGCCGGTCGCCGGGCGCGGCTGGTCGACGCCGGCATCGAGTTGTTTGGCGAACATGGCTACGCCGGCACTTCCATCCGCGCGGTACTTCGCCAAGCCGGGCTACGCGATCGGTATTTCGGTGAGAGCTTCGCCGACCTGGACGCGCTACTGGCGGCTGCCTACGACCAACTCATCGACGAGGAGGTCAGTGAATGCCGTGTCGCGATCGACGCCACCACCGGCGCCTCGGAAGGGGCGCGGGCGATGATCGACGCCATCAGCCGCGGGCTTCAGGGCAATCCCGGCCATGCGCGCATCAAGCTTCGTGAGGTGTTCTCGGGCGGGCCAATGGTTCAAGTCCAGCGTCGAGAAGGGCTTCGCAAGCTGGCCCAGCTTGTCGCCGACCTGTTGCCGGCGGCGGACGGCGTCGACGACCGTGAACGGCTGCTGCTCGGCGTCGGTGTAGTGGCCGCCGCCGACGCTTACCTACTCGCTTGGCTGGACGGTGAATTGGGTATGTCGCGCGAAGGCGTGGTCGACCTCGTGGCGCAGGTATTCGACTCGATTGCCGGGCGATTCGCCAGCCGTCAATAGCCGATCGATGGCAAGAAGGAACCGCGTGGTTCTTGGTAGTACCCCAGTGCCATCAGGTTCAGCATGTAGACGATCCGCAGGCCTTGGTCGAAGCACCACCTCATCAGTTCGGCATTGCGCAACGGTATGAGAAATCCATTCCAAGTGAACTGGTCTGCGTTAGCGATCAAGGCGATGATGTCTTCATTGCTCACGGCCACCGAGTGGCCCGCGAAGCCGACATCGGTTGTGTATCCGGTTATTCGGCCGTCACGTTCGACAACCTTGGCCGATCCGTGTGCGATCGCGTCGCGCAGTTCGCCACTTCGGTCGTGGCCATGCACCTGCAAACACAATTTGTCGCAGTCGGCCAGATCCTCTTCGTGCGCTGCGCGAACGTCAAATCCGTTGATTTGCATCGATAATGGTGTGCCTTGGATTACGGCAAGCGGCTCACGCGTCTGAAAGCCGAGTTTGGTGTACAGGCTCATCGAACGGTTGTTATAGGCGACCTGTACCAGCCGCACTCCCATCGCCTGCTGCTGGGCACTTCGGTCTAACACGGCCTGCATCAAGGCGCGACCGGCGCGGCTGTCCTGTGCATCGGTAGCGACGCTGACCGGGCCCACGCTCGAGATCGCCGAACGTTCGTCGAGAAAGTTGCTGCCGATCAGCCCGTCGTCGGATTCTGCTACGACGCTGAAATATTCGGGGTGAGACTGTAATGCAGTGACGAGATCGTGGGCATGTTGTACCGAGGGGAAATCCGACGGAAAGTTGTGCCGAGCGGCGATCGCGTTGAAGGCTTTGTAGCAGATGCAAGCGCACTCGGTGGTGTCCGCCTGCGTCATGGTGCGTATGCGGGTCATCTGGTGTTCCTATCCGTCGCCTGCCTTAACGCCGTAGCCTACCTAGCTGGCCGGCAGCTAAACACCCAGCGGCTGAAAGGCTTCCCCTTCCAGGAAGGAGTTAGCCCCTTACAGCGCTGCGATCCATGCAGCGAAAATGCAAGGGGGAGAGGCGGGTACGTGCCAACACGTCGCTAGCTGCCGGGCCCGATCACGAAACAGCGGCCGCTGTTAGTAGCGAGCAGGACCTCTTGAACCGAGGCCTTGTCGATCGTCGGGAATTCGAAGCGGTGTGTTTGTTGACCGGCGTCGATCGTGGCGTCCTGGGACTCGTTGGTGCCGTCCTTTTTACGCACTATTGCCGTGACCTTGTCGGGTTTCGACAGGTTCTGCGGCTCGTGGAAATACCAGATTTCGATCCCGGCGCCACCCGAATTGGCTTGCCAGCCATCGGAGTAGAAGCACGCGGGGTTGCCCTCAGCGTCGGGCGGGGGTGGTGTGCAGATCGAAAGCCCGACGCAGTCGGGTGGGCTGCTTGTCGCGGCGGGCGAAACGGTGGTGCTTGAGGGCAGGCTGGGAGAGGCGCTGCTGGTGGATGGTTTCGCCGAGCTCGAGCTGGACGCTTTTGGCGGCGATGCCTGTTGTGACCCGCAGGCAGACACTCCCGCAACCCCTAGCGCAATTGCTCCCAGAGCGAATAGCCGGCGAAGCATCGTGATAAGCCTCCCAGTAGCAGAACAGTGTTGCTCGCTGACGAATACAGAGCTAACACCTCGACGCGCTCGCATGGCAAGAGGGAGGCCCGGATGGCCGGTCAGGGGTGGTCGGCGATCCAGGTGGTGGTGAAGCGCTGCACCGCGGGAATGCTTTCGGCCAGGCCCGCTCCGAGGGTCTTCTCGAGTTTGCGGCCCACCAACGGGATTTTGACCTCCACTTTGACGGCGAATCTCAGCTGCGAGCCGTTTCCGGTCGGCTCCAGCCTCGCTTCCGCGCGGCCCCCTCCCACCCGGGGTGCAGCCGTGACGTTGACCTGCCCGAGAACGTGTCCGTTCCCGGCGGGCGTCCATGTCTCGTCATGAATGAGTTTCAACTCGCCGGGCGCGAATTTAGCAACCGGCCCGGGTAGTAGCTGGCGACCCACGTGCTGCGTCACGCGTACTGTCACCCTGCCGTCGGAGTCGACATTCAGTGAATCCAGTGTGGTGGTCGCGCCGTCCCCAAGGGCGATTCTGGCCAGCCAATAGTCCTCGCGGCTGAACGCCGAATAAATCTGGTCAACGCTGGCAGGCGATTCGGTCAGGACGTCGAATGAGCGCGGCATAGCACCCCATTCTTACCAAAGTCCCGGCCGCGTGTTCGCGCCGACCCGAATGGGCTGGACGCCAGCGGAACTGACCGCGGGCTTCTCCGGTGGCGCTGCTTACTGTTTGTCGACCTTGCCGGCGATCTGTTTGGCGACGTTGATGCCGGCGTCCCCCGGATCCTTGCGGCATGCCTCGGTGTCGATCACGACGTTGTTGCGGACGGTCAGCGCCCGTTGGCAGCTTTGAGACATCGTGTCGCCGCCCTTGCCCAGCGTCACGTTGACGGTCGTGCTCAACACGCCATTGGCGTTGGCAACCGGGCCGACCTTCCACTGAATGTCGGGTGCGTCGGCGTCACCGCCGGGAACGGTCTCCTGGCGGTTGGCACAGGCCGGCCATTTCTGTGTCGACGCGTCGAAGAAGGCGCTCGCTTGCTGGGCGGACGGAAACAACACCACAAACTGGCTGACATCTGGGTTCGGATCACTCGACCCCGAGGGAATCGGGGCGAGGTCACGCTCGCCGTGCACCGCGGTGTTGCCGCTGCCGCTATACAGGGGCGTCAAGGCCTCACCGGTGATGAACAGGCACTCGGCGGGGAACTTGTATCCCTTGGGAAAGACGTCGGTGCTTTTGTCCTCTTGCAGGGTGTCGAACGATTTGTCGGTCTTCGAGCCGGTAACCCCGAGCACGCTGTCGACCTCGGCCGGAGTGAGCAGCAGATTCGGCAGCGCGGCCTGCGCGATAGGAGGCTTCGACGTAGTCGTGGTAGTCGTCGACGACGTGCCGCCACCGTGACCACCTCCGCAGGCGGCGACCGCTATTCCCGCAGCGACAACGGTGACGACGGCTGGTAGCTGACGCATGGCTGAGTGCCCTCCTGTTGAAGTTGACTCGACAAGCGTTCCGCGGACCCACGCGTTTGCTATGCGAGGTGTTTGCGGGTGGAGCATACGACAGCAACGCAGGTCGTGCGAGGTTTCTGGACGGCGGGTGCTGACACAGCTGACAAACTGTGGTGTGCCCGAAATTGATTTCGCCTCGGTATCACCGATCGTCCCCGTCCGAAATCTGGACATTGCCCTGGATCGTTACCGCCGTCTAGGGTTCGAAGCCCGCGGCTACCAGGGTGCGGCGCGTTACGGCTTTGTCGACCGCGGCTCGGTGTCGATGCACCTCAGCGAGTGGGCCGAACACGATCCGCTACGTACCGCGGCCAGTGTGTACCTCTACGTCAGCGACGCCGACGCCCTTTACGCCGAATGGACGGCGCTGAAAGATCTCGACGGCCGATTCGTGGAGCCGGTCGATACCGACTACGGCTTAAGGGAATTCGCCTATGTCGATCCCGACGGCACCGCGCACCGGGTCGGCTCGCGGCTGCCACAATGACGACAGCGGGCTAGCTGTTGCGCCTGATCTTCAACGCCGTGGTGATCATCGGAATCTGAAGCGGTAGCCGGGCAAAGGCTGCGATGCGCATCGGCCATGGCTTGCTCCACCACAATCGGCACATGTTCACGTTCGCCGGGAAGACGCCGAGGAACAGCACGACGGCCGCCAGCGCGGCTGTGCGCCGAGTGCGTCGCGGCACCAGCAAGGCACCGGTGGCGATCTCGACGACACCCGACGCGTAGGTGTAGAAGCGTGGATCTCCGGGCAGCTCGACGGGGACGATCGTGTCGAACGGTTTTGGGGCAAGGAAATGCACGGCGCCGATACCCATCAACATGGCTGCGACTCGGTATGCGGCGGTCTGGGCCTCGCGCTGGGCCAGGGATGTGGTAGTCATGGACCCATTGTGCTCACGTCCGGTGAATGTCGGGGTCTCCGGGGCTCGCGAGCTGGGGGCACGTCCCGCTCGCGGCAAAAGAGGGCCGAAGTCAACCGCGGTCGGCGTCGGTGAATCGGATGACGCCGCGGACGTTACGTCCCTCGAGCATGTCGCGGTAGCCATCGTTGATCTCCTCGAGGCTGTACTCGCGGGTGACCATGTCGTCAAGATTGATCTGGCCCAGCTTGTACAGCGCAAGGATTTCGGGAATGTCGTGCTGCGGATTGCCGCCGCCAAACAAGCTGCCCTGCAAGCTTTTCTGCATCAGCGACAGCCCGGCGAGGTTGAGCGTGACGTCGGTGGCCAGCACGCTTCCCATGGCCGTGACGACACATGTGCCGCCCTTCGCTGTCAGCCCCATCCATGCCTCGACGTCGCGTCCTTCGCTGCGACCGACGGTGACGATCACCTTGTGACACATCAGGCCCGACGTGGCGTCGGCGATGCGGGCGGCGGCGCCGGCAGTATCGGCGAAAGCTTCTGTGGCGCCGAACTTCACCGCCTGTTCACGTTTCCATTCGAAAGGATCGATAGCGAATATCCTTCGGGCCCCTGAGATTCGGGCGCCCTGCACCGCGGCGACGCCGACACCGCCGATGCCGATGACCGCGACGTCGTCGCCGGGCTTGACCGCGGCGCTGCGTACCGCCGAGCCAAAACCGGTGGTGACTCCGCAGCCCACCAGACACGCAACTTCGAAGGGGATCGAGGGGTCGACCTTGACTACCGAGGTTTGATGCACCACCACATAGGGCGCAAAAGTGCCCAGCAGCGACATCGGCAGCACGTTCTGTCCTTTCGCGGTCACCCGGAACGATCCGTCGGACACTGACTGGCCCGACAGCAGGCCCATGCCGAGGTCGCACAGATTGCGCAGCCCCGTCTGGCACGGCTTGCACGTCCCGCAGGACGGGATGAACGACATCACCACGTGATCGCCGACGGCCAGGTTCTCGACGCCCTCGCCGACATCGGTGATGATCCCGGCGCCTTCATGACCGCCCAGCACCGGAAAGCTCGGGATCGGGAAGTCGCCAGTCAATAAATGTTGGTCGGAGTGGCACAGGCCGGCCGTCTCCAGCTGGACGGTCACCTCACCGCGACGAGGATCGCCGATGTCGATCTCGTCGATCGACCACGGCTCGTTCAATTCCCAGACCAGCGCACCTTTGGTCTTCAACGGTAGGCCTCCGTGTTTACCCGAACCGCTTAATTGTTAGCGCCGTCACAGACCCCGGCGTACCGAATTTAGACCATTACTATTGCCTATACAGTATTTGATACGATTCGCGTCGTCTGACCGCCCACCGCAGCGAGGTTGAGAACATGGGTACACCCGTCATCGTCGGAGCAGTCCGGACGGCAATTGGCCGCTCGTTCAAAGGGACGTTGGTCAACACGCCGCCCGAGACACTGATCACCGCGGTGCTCCCGGAGGTGGTCCGCCGTTCCGGTGTCGATCCGTCCGTCATCGATGACATCATCTTTGCCGAATCGCACTACGGCGGAGGCGATTTGGCTCGCTATGCCGCCAGTGCCACTGGTCTCGAGCACGTTCCCGGCCAGTCGGTGAATCGCCATTGCGCCGGCAGCCTCACCGCCATCGGCAATGCCTCCGCCCAGATCGGCTCGGGTATGGAGCGGGTACTGATCGCCGGCGGTGTGCAGTCGCTGTCGATGACGCCGCTGACGAACTGGCGCATCCCCGGTCCGGAGCTGAAGTTCGAAGAGCGGTGGATGCCGCCGACGCACGTCGAAACCCCGGATGCGCCCGCCAAGGACATGTCGATCACGGTGGGCTGGAACACCGCGCAGTCCGTCGGGATCAGTCGCGAGGAGATGGACGCCTGGGCGGCCCGTTCGCATCAGCGCGCCGTCGCGGCCCAGGACGCCGGCAAGTTCGCCGCCGAGATCCTGCCGTTGAAGATCACCCAGTTCGACGGCTCGGTGACCGAGTTCGCCGTCGACGAGCACCCCCGCCGCGACACCACGGTCGAGAAGCTGGCCGGCCTCAAAGTTTTGCACCCCGAGATCGAGGGCTTCTCGATCACGGCGGGCAACAGCAGCGGCACCAATGACGCCGCGGCAGCCGTCGCGCTTGTCGATAGCGAATACGCCCAAGCCGAGAAGCTCAATGTGATGGGCACGGTCAAGGCGTGGGCCGCCGCGGGCGTCGCGCCGCGGGACTGCGGTCTGGGCGCGGTGAAGGTGATCGGAAAGGTGCTGCAGCGGGCCGGTTTGTCGCCGTCGGACGTGGCGCTGTGGGAGATCAACGAGGCATTTGCATCGGTGCCGATCGCGGCCTGCCGCGAGTACGGCCTTGATGAGGAGAAGGTGAACTTCTCCGGTAGCGGCTGCAGCCTGGGCCACCCCATTGCGGCTTCGGGCGCCCGCATGGTCACCACGCTGGTCTACGAGCTGGCCCGCCGCGGCGGAGGTATCGGCGTCGCGGCAATGTGTGCTGGCGGCGGCCAGGGCGGCGCCGTCCTCGTCGAGGTCTAAGCGCTCAGTTGCAGAACGTGTAGCCGATGAATTCGGTTTCGTGGGTGTCGCTGGGCGAGTAGTTCACGTAGTGCACCGCCGGCATCCCGTTGTACTGGGCGTCGATCCGCTGCGCGTTGGGCGGCGGGACGTCTTTGGGGAACGCCAAGATCATGTCGCCGAAGATCTTGAGGTTGAGCTGGCAGATCGCATCCGTACGCGGCTTCTGCGCATTCCACGCGTGAACAACGACCGGTTCGGTGAGTTGGGAGCCGGCGGCGCAATTCGGATCGCACAACTTGAAAACTGCTGTGCCGCTGCCATCGGCGCCCTGCGGACCCCACGAACTCCATGACATGTCTTGCAGCGCAACCGCAACACTCGCACAGCCCAGGACATTGAGCTTTTTTGGACGCGCGCTCGGTTGGACCGCCGGGTTGTAGCAACCAGGAATGGCGTAGCTGTCGGGCGGAGCTGGTGGTTGGCTGGTGGATTGGGCGGTCGTGCTGTGCTGACCGCCGGTCAGTTCCACGCCGACAAAGATCAGCGCACCGACCACGATAAGGGCCACGACGATGACGATCACTGTAAGGCGCCCCCGCCGCGGCCCGCTCGACGAGGAGACGTTGCCGCTCACGATTTCCAGGCTATGCCAGAAGTCGCCTGCGGGGTGCCGGGTCGACGAAAATCCTGGCACGGTAAATTTGGTCAACGCTACCAACATAAGGAAGTATCGAGACCCTCGCGACGGGTTAGGAGTAACCGATGAATGACCATGCACTAGCCGCGCGCCTGGCCACCGAGGCGGGGCAGCTGTTGCTCGGGATGCGGGAGGAGTTCGCCGACGCCGATGCGAGCGAGCGGAAAGCGGTGGGGGACAAGAGATCCCACGACTTTCTGATGCAAGCGCTTTCGGCTGAGCGACCCCAGGACGCGGTGCTTTCTGAGGAAGGCGCCGACGACCCGGTGCGACTGCGCTCCGAGCGGGTGTGGATCGTCGATCCGCTGGACGGTACGCGGGAATTCTCCGAGCTCGGGCGCGACGACTGGGCGGTGCACGTCGCGCTCTGGCAGGCCGGTGAACTCGTCGCCGGCGCCGTCGCGCTGCCGGCGCAGGGAATTACGCTGGCGACGCCTCAGCTTGCTGCGCCACCGGCAGCACCGGCCAAGCCACGCATTGTCGTATCGCGTACCCGGCCACCGGCTATCGCGTTAGCGGTTCGCGACGCGTTGGACGGCATGCTGGTGGAAATGGGTTCCGCCGGAGCCAAGGTCGCGTCAATCGTTCAGGGTCTGTCCGACGTCTACGTCCACGCCGGCGGGCAGTTCGAGTGGGACTCGGCTGCCCCCGTGGCGGTGGCTCGCGCCGCCGGTTTGCACACCTCGCGCATCGACGGATCGGCATTGCTTTACAACCAGGCCGACCCGAAATTGCCGGACGTGGTGGTGTGCCGTCCCGAGCTAGCGGAAGCCGTACTCGCCGTCACAAGCTGACACACTCGCGGGTCCCGCCGTAACTGACTCAGCGCCAGGTGATTCCGCCGTACCGGCACCTGGTGGCTGATGATTGCGCCCCATCAGGCCTTGACTCATCCTGATGAGGCCGCAACAATCAGATCTTACATTAGATGTAACTCTGTATAATCAAGTTCCGCGGGAATGAACTGTGACTGATCTCGAGGTACGGCGGCCGAAGTTCGACTTCACCGGCGACGTTCCGTGGGTTTGGCATCCCCAGAACCCGGCGTTCTCGTTCTTCATGAACGCCACGTCGATCATTGCCATCTGTTTCGAGCAGATGATCGTGGCCGCGGTGCAGGAAGCCAAGCCGCTGATGGCCGACGCCGATGTGGCAGCGGAGGCGATCGCGTTCCTGCGTCAGGAAGCGCAGCATTCCAGTTCGCACCGCAAGCATGTCAGCGCACTGATCAAGCGGTACCCGGGCCTGCAGCAGACCTTCGACGATGCGGTGGCATGCTTCGACACGCTCACCGCGACGAAATCGCTGGAATTCCGCTTGGCCTACATCGCCGATTTGGAGGCTACCTTCACGCCCTCGTTCAAGCTGATGCTCGACAACGAGGCGACGTTGTTCCGGCCGGGAGACGACCGGGTGGCGTCACTGTTCTTGTGGCACTTCGTCGAAGAGGTCGAGCATCGCAGCTCGGCACTGTTGATCTATGACGCGGTGGTAGGCGACAACTGGTATCGCATCCGCGCCCTGCCGGGGGTGGTCAAGCATCTGCTGGGGGTCCTGTCGGTTATTGCCGACGGCGTCAACGCACACGTGCCTTTCGGTGATCGCAAGGTCGATGCGCGAACATTGCTACCAGCGTATGGGGCATGGGAGAACCTCAAGAGCAAGTTGCCGCTGGCCGCGGCGAATCAATCAGTGCCGTCGGCGTTCGGCAGCGTGCCGCGCAAGCAGATACTCGTCGCCGCGGGCCGCGTGCTGATGAGTCAAACCCCTTATCACAAACCGGAACACGAGCCCTTGCCGCAATTCGCCGATCAGTGGTTCGCGCGCTGGAAACGGGGCGAGGACGTCGCCCGCTGGTACAGCGCCGCCGCGAACGGCTAAGGGCGGGTTAGGCAATGTCTCAGTGTAATGCGCGATTCAACGAGATCGCAGCAACGCTAGGGCATTTCACGTGCACGGACGCTCCGGCCATCGTTCACATTCGCAACCCGTTCGCGTTGTCCAATCCGACGCTGCCGGTGCTGGAACTGATGATGGTCGTTGGCGCCCTACTCGCACTGTGGTGGTCGATTCGGCGGATTCGGCGGGACAACGACCCGACCAATCTGGCGCTGTGGTTTGCGTCCATCGTCTATCTACTTGTCACCGAGATTCCGCTGTATTTTCCCCACCTGTTTATGGTCGAAGATCAGATCGGTGTGGTCTTCGACCACAACGTCTTCACCGTTCAGTTCATGTATGAACGGCTGCCGCTCTACATCGTCGCGCTGTATCCCGCGGTGACGACCCTGGCATTCGAAATCGTCCGCACGCTAGGAATTTTCCGATCACGTGGCATTCTGGTCGGCTCGGTATGTGTCGGCCTGGTACACCAGTGCTGCTACGAAGTCTTCGACCAGTTGGGTCCGCAGCTGCGTTGGTGGGCATGGAACACGCAGAACCCGCTCAACCGTCCGATGTTCGCCTCGGTGCCGATGACGAGTGTCTTCATCTTTGCCACGCTCGGCCCCGCCGTGCTAGCGCTGCTGGTGATGCTGTTCGTCGGCCGCAAGGCCGGAAGCCGGCTCAGCGCGGCAAGCCTGTTGTGGCGCACGATCGTTGCCGGCGCGCTGGTCCCGGTCGGGGTGGCGATCCTGAGTATTCCGTCGTCGATTTTCGGTGGCAGTCATCCGAACATTACCGCCCAGGCCGTTGTCTTCGTCGTCGAACTCGTGGCGTTCGCGGCGATCGCGATTCCTGTGTTGATCAGCGCCCGCCGCGCTGCCCTGCCGAATCTATTCGTTCGGATCTTCGGGCCGATCTATCTGTTGGTCCTCGGAATCCTCTGGTTCACCGCACTTCCCGATTACCTCGCGGCTAAGGACGGCATCACCAGCGACGAAACACCCACCGGCAATCTAATTTACGCCGGTGGGTGTTTCGTGGTCGCGGTGCTGCTGGTGGGTGTGACGAACCGGTCCACATACGGCGCGAACCGTGCCCGCAGCTCGGCCTTGTGCAGTCCAAGATCCGCGGCGTGATACTCGACGCGACCTAGCCGGCCCCGCTGGTGGCCGGCCATGTACTGTGCCACAGCCTTTCTCGAGTCCTCGGATGGTGAGTAGCCGGCTGTGTCCCAGACACGCTGTGCCATCGCCAGGTCGTCGGCCATGAACTCGTCGAAGCGGACGTCGATGGTGCGCTGCGCCGGCAATCGATCATGGTCGCGCAGGCAAGCGCTGAGCAGCTCGTCGATCCGCGTAATCCAGTATTCGGCCACCGTGTTCACGTCGACGTCGTCGACGCTCATCCGCATGGTGTAGGTCATCATCGTGGCCATCGACACCGCGACGTCCACCGGGTCGCGGTGGGTGACGATGAATGTTGCGTCGGGAAATACGTTGAGGATTGGGATGAACTGCTCGAGGTGCTGTGGCGACTTGAGCACCCATCGTCGGTCGTAGCCGTCTTGATGCTGCAGCACTTGCAGCATCATCCGCAGAAACTGGTAGCCCGGGGTCTGGTCATGGTCGCTCAGGTAGTCGGACCAGCGCGGCAGATGGGTGAGCGTGGTGAAGAAGCCGCTCGAAAAGTCCTGCACCATAAGCCCGATGTCTTCGTGGATGTGATCGATCGTCATCTCGTGCATCAGCGTGAAGTACGGCATAAGCGTGTTGGAAATGTTGAGTGCGTCGCCGGTGCGCTGGCGGCGAGGCTCGATGGTGCCTTCTTCTCCGGGCGCGGGCAGTGGCTCCTGGGCTTCCCAATACGGCAATGACCGCAGCGCGGGGTCCGCGGCCAACAAACTGTGCAGATGCGTGGTGCCGGTACGCGGCAGCCCGGCGATCACCAGGGGCGCTTGGATGCTGACGTCGAAGATCTCGGGGTGGCGCTTGAGATGATCGATGACGCGCAGCCTGCCCTTGAGGAAGGTCAGCATCAGTGAGAACGCGTAGGTGCGGCCGAACGCGGTTAGGCGCGGCAACTCGTGAAAAGCTTCGAGCAGCACCGCCATCCGCTCGCGATAATCCTGCTCACCGAAGTCGGTCAAGCCGGTCTGCGTAGTGGCCTGGTCGTGCAGGGCGTCGGTGGTCAGCGGACAGTAGTCGGCCATCGCGGCCATGCCGTCGACGATCACCTGAGCTTGGGGTGTGAAGGTCGGCTTGGCGAGGTCGGTGATGCGGATGGCGTCGGTCACATCCGGACCCTACAGTCGCCATTACACATTTTACAACCTACGTTGTGCTGTATTTTGACCCGAGTTTATGATGCCACCCATGGCCAATCCTCAGAGTTCAGCCGCATGGCGCGAACTGCTCACAGCCTTCGCGGATTTCGAGACTCTGTTCCTCGACGGACCGAAGGCGGTGCGGGGCGAGTTGGCCGTCGCCGAGGGCTACGAGTTTCTCGCCACGATGCTCGGTCTGTCGTTGGACGTGACGCTGTTCGCGGACCCGGTGGCACCCCGCTTCCACGATGTGCTGACGCCGTTTCGCCGCGACCGTCGCTGGGGTGGTGACAACACGGATGCTTACTACAGCTACGTCGTCATCGACCCGATGCGGACGTATCGCCTCAGCGGCGCGGCCAACGGCAGCTCGTTGTACTCCATTGCGGTGTACAACGAACCCGAGCCGGGCGCCTGGCCGAACCGCACCATCGGGGTGCTCTACGACGAAGACATGCCGCTCGACGACGACGGGCGGTTCAGCTGCGTGCTGGGTCCGCAATGCCCGGCGGGGTATGACGGCGCGTTCATCGCGCTGGACGACGACGCGCACGGCGTGCTCACCCGCGACTACCACGAGGATCCCACCCGAACGCGCAGGGTGGACTGGGAGATCGAGGTCATCGACCACGGCGGCCAGCCCGCGACGCCGACGAAAACTGATGCGGCGGTGGCTAAGTCGTTGCGGGCGGCGCTGCGCTACACCCAGGACATGCTCGCACTCGTGCCGTTGGTACTGCAGGAGCGCATCCCGACTGAGCTTGCGGACGGACAAAACTTGTCCCACAACGTCCTTGCGCCGCCGTACCGGGCGGGCGCGGCCACGCACGGTTACTCCATGCAGAACGCCGTGTACAGCCTGGGCGCGTACGCCCTGGAACCCGGCGAGGCGCTGGTGATTACCTCGCGCCATCCCACCTGCCGGTTCTGGAATCTGACGCTGTGGAACCAGTACATGGCCGCGCCCGACCTCGAATACGGCCGTGGCAGTATCAATTCGGGCACCGCGGTCCCCAACCGGGACGGCAGCATCACTATCGTGATCAGCCGCGAGAAGCTCGACCACCCCAATGCCATCTCGACCAAAGACCACCCGGAAGGGTTGATGTCGTTTCGCTGGTTTCACGCCGACGATTTGCCCGAGCAGCCGGCTACCGAGGTTGTGCCGGCCGGCGAGGCGCCGTGCGCGCTGTCCTAGCGCCTCTTGCGGGCCGGGGGAGTCTGCACCACCGGCCCGATCCAATGCCGCAGCACGGCTCGCAACTCTGCCGCAGACCGCGGCGGGTCCGGTGGCACCAAGACCATCGACTGGATGATGCGTAGCAGGTACTCGACCAGGTCGTCGAAATTCTTACCGCGATAACCCAAAGCAGCCCAGCCGATTTCAGTGCGCTCCAGCAGCACGCGCGATCGCCTGACTGATTCGCCCAAGACCATTTGGCGGCTCATCGAGCGGCTTTGATCGGTTTCCAGCAGCATCATCAGCACGGGCTCTTCCGGCAATTGCTCGACGAGGTAGGCGACGGCTTCGACGAGGAGATCGACCGGATCGCCATTGCCGGCGGTGAGCTCGGCGATCCGGGAGGTCCAGCCTCCGAGGGCGACGTCGCTTGCGGCCGTGACCAGTTCGTCGAGCGTCGCGAAGTAGCGATACACGGTGGGGCGGGTAACGCCGAGGTCGCCCGCGATCACCGACAGGCTGGTGTGTTGCGGGCCCCGCCGTTCGATACTTCGCAGGGCCGCGTCGATGATGCGCTTGCGCGCTTCCTCATCGTCGGCCGGTGGTGCTCCGCCCCAACCTTTTCGGCCCATGACTCGACGGCCTAACGGAGTGCGGCGCGGGAATGCCTGATCATACAAAGAGTCTAGTGCTGTCAAATGAATCTGGCCAACTGCGGCCGCGGCTATTGATCCCGATTTCGCCTCCGGCGCCGACGGCCTTTCGCCTCTTCGGTCCACTCCTTTTCGACCCGTCCGATCTGCAGCGACAGCTGCATCAGGGTGGGATTGTCGCAGTGGACTTCGTGCGCAGTGCGAAACTTAGCCGCTTCGCCGGTGCTGGGTAGGTGGGGCCGCAAACCTTCGAACCACTCGTCGCCCACGACGTTGGGCGGGTCATCGACGCGAGGTCCGCAGGACCACTGCCGGTAGGCATCGCGTGCCCCGGCCAAGCCACACCGCCACTGTTGGATCGCTTCGCATCGCTGCGAATGTATTTGGCTCCTCATCTGATGCTTGTTGGTGCCGTTTAGCGCCATCCCGGGAAGCAGGTTATCGGCGGCCGACTTTGCGATGCCCGCGATGCCCATGGCCGATGCGCCCACGACCGTGCCCATCAGGCCCATCGTCATCATGTCCATCTGCCGATCGTTGCACTCGGGGCCGCGTGACAAAAGAAAACTGAGGCATTTGCATGTGTCGGGGTGGCGTCGAGGATTACTGCTCGGCAACCATGCGGGTAGCGAGGTCGTAGAGCGCGGTCGCGTGCATTTCGAATAATGCGAGGAGGTCGACGGAGTCCCCGCCGAGTTCCTTGGCGACAAAGAGCCCGTCGGCGCCCGCGATCGCGTAGGTAATGAATTGTTGCAGTTGCACATCGGTGAGGCCGGGGACGATCTCGCGGGTGGTGGTCGCGAGCGTGGCTCGCATCTGCGTCCGGACATCGATGAACATCTCCCGCGCGCGGGGCTCGACGGGCCGGCGCTCCAGGGCAAGCATCAAACCGAGCCGGAGGAAATCGGGGGAGTCCAAGAACGCCTTGGCCTGCTGCAGCGCCATTGTTATCAGCCGCTCGCGACCGGTGCCTTCGTCGGGCACCTCCCAGGCCGCTCGCCAACGCTCGAAGTTGCGTTCGATGACGGCGGCCAGCAGGTCGTCCTTGTCCTTGAAGTGCCAATAGATCGAGCTGGCAGGTAGCCCCGATTTGGTGCTGACCAGCGCGATACTGGTGCCCTCGTAACCGCGCTCGCCGGCGATCTGGGTTGC
This sequence comes from Mycobacterium montefiorense, assembly GCF_025823255.1. Taxonomy (NCBI): domain Bacteria; kingdom Bacillati; phylum Actinomycetota; class Actinomycetes; order Mycobacteriales; family Mycobacteriaceae; genus Mycobacterium; species Mycobacterium montefiorense. The sequence continues at coordinate 84,918 of NZ_JACKVL010000003.1, forward strand.
CGCATCCAGGATGCGGACCCGGGACGCTTCACCGTCGACGCGGCGGCGTCGCTGGGATGGCTGCCGCTTGGTGTCGGCCATCGAAACTCCTTGCGCTCGGGTCTTGACTTCGACTCAATCCCATCTTACTGTAGTGATCACTACATTACTGTAGTGATCACTACAGATTCCACCCCCGATTACCGGGCGATACGAATGAGGGACAGCGATGATCTCCAGCTACGACGTCGCAGTCATCGGTTACGGGCCGACGGGCGCTACCGCCGCCAATATGCTTGGGGCCCTTGGCCTCAATGTGATCGTCATCGAGCGGGATCCGGACGTGTACGGGCGAGCGCGTGCCATTTCCACCGATGACGAGGTCATGCGTATTTGGCAGTCAATCGGCCTGGCCGATCGACTGCACCGGGACATGCTGGCCGACCGCCCGCTGGCCTGGGTCGACGCCAACGGGGTGCCGTTTCTCGAGACCACCATGACGCCGCGCGACTGCGGCTACCCAGCGCAGCAGTTCCTCTACCAACCGGCGGTCGACCACGTGCTGCGCGAGGGCGTCGCGCGCTTCGACAACGTCGAGGTCCTCCTCGAACACGAATGTTTTCGGGTATTGAATGTTGTTGACGCACAGTCTCAGTGGGTCGATCTCCTGCTTGCCGACTTGCGGACCGACACCCTCAAGCGGATTCGCGCGTCTTACGTGATCGCCGCGGACGGCGGTTCTTCTCCTACCCGCGGCCTGCTCGGAGTCGGATACTCCGGTCGTACCTACAACGAACGCTGGGTAGTCATCGACACCAAGATGCTTCGCGAATGGGACGGTCACGACCGGATGCGGTTTCACTGCAACCCGAAACGCCCGACCGTGGATTGTCCGACGCCATTGGGGCACCACCGCTGGGAGTACCCGGCCCGTGCCGGTGAGGACGAGAAGAATCTTGTGAGTGAGGCGGCCGTGTGGAAGGTTCTGCACGAACAGGGCATCACCGAGGACCAGGTGAAGATCTTGCGGGCCGTCGTCTACAGCCACCACGTGCGGGTGGCCGACCGATGGCGCGTCGGCCGTGTCTTCCTGGCCGGCGATGCCGCGCACGCCATGCCGCCTTGGATCGGCCAAGGGATGTCCGCCGGTGTGCGTGATGCGGCCAACCTGTGCTGGAAACTCGCGGCGGTGATCCGCGGCCAAGCGCCCGAATCACTGCTCGACACCTACCAGGTCGAACGTAAACCCCATGTCACCGAGGTCACCCGCCGCACGGTGCGTAACGGGCGGCTCATCACCGAACGACGAAAGGCTTTGGTCTTTCTGCGGAATCACCTGCTGCGCACGCTGACTCGCATACCCGGTGTGATCGAGGCCGGGCGGAAACTGATATGGATCCCCGACGCGCATTTCCGCGACGGGTTTTTCACGCGCGTTGCTCATCCCGCAGTTGGCTGGCAGCTGCCGCAACCGTGGGTGACCGACTGCGGCGGAGACAGACGACGGCTGGATGATGTCATCGGTGGACGTTGGGCTGTCGTGTATTTCGGTGTCCGGCCAGTCGGCATGGATTTCTGGGAGAGGCTGGGTGCATTGCCGGTGGCCGTCACCAAGAACCACCCTTATCCGGGTGCGATCTGGGACCAGGACGGTGTGCTGACCCGTTGGGTTCGTGACAAGAACGCCGCCGCGATGGTGGTTCGCCCGGATGGATTCATATTCGCCGCAGCCGGTAGCGGACACCGACTGCCGCCACCCCCGGCAGGTGTCGCCAACCTGTCGGTGAGCGCACCGATCCCGGCCGGAGCCATTGCATGACCGCCGCCCAACTGATCGAGCGCACTATCGACGTCGCGGGAAAGCCGATCTTCCTGACCGAAGCCGGGAGCGGGCGGCCCGTCGTCCTGCTGCACGGCGGAGGCCCGGGCGCTTCGGGCCTGTCCAACTACTCGCGCAATATCGATGCCCTCGCGACGCATTTCCGGGTCATCGTGCCCGACATGCCTGGCTACGGCAGGTCGGCCAAGGGCGTCGACCAGCACGACCCGTTCGGCTATCTGGCCGACATGATGCGCGGCCTCATCGACGAACTCGGCATCGACACAGCCCATTTCGTGGGCAACTCCTATGGCGGTGCGGCGGCACTACGGCTTGCGCTGGACACCCCACACCGGGTCGGCAGGCTGGTGTTGATGGGGCCGGGCGGGATCGGTACTACCAGAAGCTTGCCCAGTGCCGGGATCAAAAGTCTGCTGTCGTACTACACCGGAGACGGTCCAAGCCGAGACAAGCTCGCCACGTTCATCCGCCGTTACCTGGTTTACGACGGCGCGTCGGTGCCCGACGACCTGATCGACGTGCGTTACCAGGCTTCGATTGACCCGCAGGTGGTGGCGGATCCGCCGCTGCGCCGTCCGTCCGGTTTGCGCACGCTGTGGCGGATGGATCTCACCCGTGACCGCCGGCTGGGGCAACTCACGACGCCGACGCTGATCCTCTGGGGTCGGGACGACAGGGTGAATCGCCCCACCGGCGGTCCGATGTTGCTGAACCTGCTGCCGAATGCCGAGCTGGTCATGACGTCGCGCACCGGGCACTGGATGCAGTGGGAGCGAGCGGATTTGTTCAATCGGCTGGCCATCGATTTCCTGGGAGGTGCGCCATGAGTCCCTCGGTGTTCGGAAACGTTCGTTTGGGCTACGTGGTGATAGAAAGCCAAAAGTTCGGCGACTGGCGGCGTTTCGGCCGCGACGCCATCGGCATGCATCTGGATGACGCGCTGACGGATGCGATGCGATTTCGCCTCGATGACCACGAGTGCCGGTTCCTAATCGAACGCGGCGACGCCGAGGATGTCACCGCACTCGGTTGGCAACTGGATGACCACGAGTCATTCGATGCGGTGCTCGCCCGTGTCACCCAGCACAGCGTGCCGTTCACCGACGGCACCGACGACCAGGCCGCTCTGCGAGGGGTGGAGCGACTGGTGCGGTTCCCCGGACCCAATGGCCTGACCCAGGAGGTGTTCATCCGCGCCCGGTCTGCGGGTACCCCGCCGCGGCTAGCAGCGCGCAGCGGATTCATCACCGGGGCGGCCGGTATGGGCCACGTCGCGGTTACCACCACCCGACCGCACCAGGTGCGTGGGTACTACACCACCGTGTTCGACGCGCGGCTCTCCGATTACATCGATGAGACGATCAGCGGTCTGAAGCTGAAGATCCGGTTCCTGCGAGTCAACGAGCGCCACCACTCCATCGCGATCGCAGCGGTCAATCGCATGCCTCTCAACCCAATTCGCACCCGGGTGCAGCACGTCAACATCCAGGTCGCCGACCTCGATGACATGACTGAGGCCTACCAACGGGTCAAGGAACTCGGCTTCCGTATGGCGCTGGGGATCGGCCAGCACACCAACGACAAGGAACTGTCCTTCTATGCCGTCACGCCCTCCGGATTCGAATGGGAACTCGGCTGGAATCCCATCGTCGTCGACGAGACGACCTGGAAACCCAGCACTTACCAGGGCATCAGCATCTGGGGCCACACGCCGGAGGGCCAGACGATTGTCGACAAGCTCGCTCAGTTCAAGGCCGGCGCCGCTTCGCTGCTGCACAGCGAGGACGTCGTTCCCGCGCTCGCCGGTGCGGGTATCCCAGACTGCTGAAAAACCACGCAAGGAGCAACGCTGATGCGGATCGACACCCACCATCACGCCGTCCCCTCCTCCTACCGAGAGTTGTTGCAAAAGCCGGTATTGACGAAGCTGGTGGTCGTGCTGTGCCGGAATGGAGTCCGGACGGCTCACTGCAGGCCATGTCCGAACTCGGCGTGGGGACGGCGATTCTGTCGGTGTCCGCGCCGGGCACCACGTTCCTGCCGAATCCGGCCGACGCTGCCGCGTTGGCTCGCGACCTCAACAACTACCTGGCCACTGTGGTCGCTGCTCAGGCGGATCGGTTCGGATTCTTCGCGACCATCCCCATGCCGCATGTCGACGAGTCAGTCAGCGAGGTTGTCAGGTCGCTCGACGAATTGCACGCTGACGGCGTCATCTTGCTGGCCAACGCGGCCGGAGTCTACCTGGGCCAGGACGGTCAGGACGACCTGTTCGCGGCGCTGGATGCACGTTCGGCGGTGGTCTTCATCCATCCGGCCGATCTGCCGGGACCCGCCATCAGCGGTATTCTGCCCTTCGCGACGGATTTTCTGCTCGACACAACCCGCGCGGCATACCTTTTGGTACGCAACGAAATTCGTCGTAAGTATCCCAACATCAAATTCATCCTGAGCCACGCGGGCGGCTTCGTGCCCTACGCCTCGCATGGCGATCGGCATCATGAGCGACACCGGACACGGCCTGACGGATACCCTGGACGACTTCGCGGGGTTCTACTTCGACACCGCTTTGTCGTCCACCGCCGCCGCGTTGCCGAGCCTGCTCGCATTCGCCAAACCCGGACACGTGACCTTCGGTTCCGACTATCCCGTCGCGCCTATCCCGGCGGCACAGTTGTTCGCCGCAGGCCTTCAGAGCTACCCCGGACTCGGCGCCGATGCCCGCGCGGCAATCGAGCGCAGCAATGCGCTGCGACTGTTCCCCCGTCTCGGCACGTCCACAGGAGCACCCGGTGACGGTTTCATAGCAGCGGCTTCTGCCAGGACAGAACACGTTCGGCCAGTTCAGGTCCGCTGTCTTCCTGAATGAAATGACTGGCCCTGATGCGGGCGTGCGGCTGGCCGGCCGCCCCCGGGACGTGTTTGATCAGCGGTCGGTCGGCTTGGCCCAGGATCGGGTCGCGAGCTCCGAAGATGGCGAGGAAGGGCTTCTCCCACCGGCCCAGCGCGTCCCAGGCCGCTCGATTGGCCGGAATGGCAGGATCCTGGGGCGTGGTCGGTACCAACTGCGGGAACGCGCGGGCCCCGGCTTGATAGGTCTTGTCGGGGAATGGCGCGTCGTAACCGGCTCGCACCTTCGGAGGTACCCGGCGGACGGTGCCGCCCGCGACGATGCGACCCGCGGGCAGTACGGGGGAGTAGCGCGCGAAAGCTCGCCACGCGTGGAAGGCGGCAGGGGTACGCCGCTGGGCTGTCGGCAGAAAGCCGTTCGCGACGACGATGCGCGCGATCCGCTCGCCCTGCTCGGCGGCGATGCGCAAACCGATCAGCGAGCCCCAATCCTGGACGAACAGCGTGACTTCCTTCAGCCTGAGGCGTTCGAACCACGCCGTGATCCACTCGACGTGCCGCAGGTAGGTGTAATCCTCGATCCGGCTGGGCTTGTCGGAGCGGCCAAAGCCGATCAGATCGGGTGCGAGCACGCGGTTTCCCGCTTCGACCAGCGGCGGAATCATCGTGCGGTACAGGTAGCTCCAGGTGGGTTCGCCGTGCAGCAGCACGATCGGCGGCCCGTCGCAAGGTCCCTCGTCGAGGAAGTGCATGCGCACCGGAGGGCAGTCGCTTGCCGCCACGTCAATGTAGTTCGCTACGAACGGATAGCCTTCCAAGTTTTCGAATCGGGAGTCTGGGGTTCGCAGCACATCCATATTCAGCTCCTCCGGTGGACGGGCACCCCTGCAAGCCTCTCTCCGCAGAGCGCGTTTCGTCCAGTACGAGATTTCATTGGGGAAGAAGCCGGCAGGCCACTAAAATAGCGAACTTATGGCCATCCGTCGCGCCGTTCTGCTGATTGCCGATATCGGCGGCTACACGCAGTACATGGCTTGGAACCGGACGCACCTCGCGCACGCGCAGCAGACGGTGGCGCAGCTGCTGGAGTCGATTATCGACGCAGGTAAAGGCCTAAAGTTGGCGAAGTTGGAGGGCGACGCCGCATTCTTCTGGGCGCCGGACGGTAACGCCAAAGCGCTGGTGTGCGATCGGCTCTGGCACATGCGACAGTCGTTCCTCGCGCGGCGGCAGCGGATCAAAGCCGACATCGCCTGCGATTGTGCGAGCTGCTCCCAACTCGACAGCCTGTCGCTGAAGTTCGTCGCGCACGAAGGCGAGGTGGCCGAACAAAAGGTCAAACGCCACGTCGAACTGGCCGGCGTCGACGTCATCCTGGTGCACCGGATGCTGAAAAATCAGGTGCCAGTGCCGGAGTACGTGCTGATGACCGATCCGGTAGCGGCGTGCCTCGACGAGTCGATGCGGGGGCTTTCGATGCCGCTGACGCACGATTTCGAGGGCATCGGTGCAACGTCGACGCATTACATCGACCTCGCCACGTCGGAGGTGCCACCGGCACCCCCACAGCGCGGCTTTTTTGGCCGGCTGGGTATGACGGCGAAGTTCGAGTTGAGCACAGTGCCGTTCCTGTTGGGCCTCAAGAAGCCTGCCGAAGGCTTCCGGAATCTGGGTCGCGGCGCCGAGGACATCCCCGCATAACGCAAACGTTATGTCGTACAGCGTTATTGGGCATCGGCGAGCGCACGACCCATGCGTGATACGGCCTCGGTCAGAATGGCTTGTGAGGTAGCGAAATTCAGCCGCACGTGTCCGGCGCCGCCGGTGCCGAAGACATGGCCGGAGCTAAGCGCGACGCGTGCATGGTCGAGAAACCAGCGAGCAGGCCCGGATAGGTCGGCCACCACCGCAAGGCCATCCGCGGTATCTTCGGCAAAACCGAGCTCTCGGCAATCGAGCCAAGCGAGGTAAGTACCTTGCGGGCGTTGGTATTTCACGCCGGGCAGATGCTCGGCGACCAGGTCGCCGAGCAACGTCCGGTTTGCGTCCAGGCCTTCCATTAGCGCGTCGAGCCAGTCGTCGGCGCTGCGGAACGCTTCGGCGTGCGCGATGATGCCGAGGTGGCTCGGCCCGTGGCTGACCTCCTCGGGCATCCGGTGCAGATCCGCCGCCGCCGCGGGTCCGGCGATGGCCAGGGCCGCCTTCAGCCCGGAAAGATTCCACGCCTTTGAGGCGGAGATCAGGGCGAACGCGTCCTCGGCGCCCGGGACGCTCAGGTAGGGAGTGAACTGCGAGCCCGGCAGAATGACCGGCGCGTGGATCTCGTCGGACACCACCCGGACCCGTGAGCGCTGGGCACATTCGGCCACGCTGCGCAATTCGTCGAAGGTGTGCACCGTCCCGGTCGGATTGTGCGGATTGCACAACAGGTATGCGATCTTTCGGCCCGAGGCTCGCGCATGCGTGAACGCTTCCTCCAAGGCGTCCAACGCAATTCGTCCCTCGTGATCGAGTGGTGCCTCGATCACCCGACGGCCCGAGTGCGCGACGAAAGCGTAGAACGGCGCATAGACCGGCGGGTTGACGATCACCGCGTCGCCCGGATCGGTGATAAGTCGCAGTGTCTCAACGATTCCGAGCATCACATCTGGAACGATCGTGGTGCGGCTGACCCTGAAATCGTGCCATTCCCAACGCCGCGAAGCGAATTCACCGACCGCCTCGGCGAGCGCGGTGCCCGACGGATAGCCGGTGTCGCCGTTGTCGATAGCCCTACGCAGCACGTCGGCCACAGTGGGCGGCAGCTGCACGTCCATCTCGGCAACCCACAACGGCAGCACGTCAGCGGGATGCGCGCGCCACTTCATGCTGGTGCGCTGCTGCAGGTGCTGCAGGGTGAGTTCCTCGAACGGATTAAGCGTCACTCTCGCAGACTAAGCTGCGGACGCCGCACGCGGACTCACCCGGTGACAAACGCGCCCCGGGGGATCGTCAGCGGCAGGTCAACCGAACTCAACAGGCCCGGCTCCGCGGCAACGACGTACGGCACGGCATTCACCACGCGCATTGCGGTGGCGACCATGGCGCCCGCACCCGACGTCATGCCCCCGACTCCGGCCTTGCGCGGATCCTTCAGCGTTGCTGCCAGCGAGCAGTCGATGTCGGGATCGCCATTGATCACGACCCGGTAAGACAGGTCGCCGATCCCTTCCGGCCAGTCCGGGGCAACGTCGTGCGCGAGCCGGGTGATGTGCTCGATGACGATGGCTTCGCGGCCGTCGACCACGCCGGTCGCCCGCATGCGCAGGGCACCGCAGGTTCCGGCCTCGACGGTGCCCATGGCGACCTCCAGCGTTCGGTTGGTGACTGCGCGGTCGAAAAACTCGCGGACTTCCTGGACTTCGACTCCCAGCGCGTCACCGATCAACCGGATCTGGCCCTGCCACTCGCCGGCAATCGCACCCGGAAAGCCGATCCACGGTTCGTAGTCGAGCGGTCGGCCGAAACCCAGTGCGTCACTCATGATGTCGGGGACGCCGTAGTCGTCGTACAGGCCGATCTCGTATGCATGAATCTTGTCGATGGACGACGATTGCGTGGACAGCACCAACGGCAGATAATCGGCGGCGAAGCCCGGCTCGATCCCGGATGCGTAGAGCGATACCTGGCCTTGTTTGGCCGCGGCGACGAGTTGGTCGCGCCACTGGGCGGGTTCGTACGCATGCGGATTGACCAGTCGCGTGGTGCTGGTCGTGACGACGTTGATTCCGGCTTCGAGCAGCCGGACGTAGTCCGGGATGGCCAGGGCGTCGCGTTCCGGGCCGCTGGCCGCATAGATCACGCAGTCCGGCTTGAGAGCGATCAGTGCGTCGGCATCGTTGGTGGCCTTCAGGCCGATCGGTTCGCCATTGGCGAGTTCGCCGGCGTCCCTGCCGTCCTTTTCCGGGGAGTGCACCCATACGCCGACTAGCTCCAGATCGGGGCGCCGTTGGATGGCGCGGATGGCGATTGAACCGATTCCGCCCGTCGCCCACACAACTACACGCTGAGCCATCATCTGGTTCTCCTCAGTTGAATGCGCGATGAAACCTGTGGTGGCCGTTGCCCTTACGGCAGCAGTTACCCACGTCCGCTTCGGAAGCTAACAGCAGCGAGCCCGCACGGTCAAGAGGTTAAGAGAGCAAGTACTATCCTAATGAACAAATCTTAGGTTAATGTGCGGGGTGTGAGGTACGAGCGGGCAATTGTTCACGCTTAGATTCGACATGCGCGCCCCGGCGTGGGCCGGGCCGGCGGCCGATCTGTACGTCGCGGCCATCGACATGTGCGCGTGGGCGGAGACGCGCGGCGCCGCGCTGGCCGTGCTATCTGAGCACCATGGTGCCGACGACGGCCACCTACCGGCACCGCTCACGTTGGCTTCGGCGATCGCGGCCCGGACGAACAGTTTGCCGATTCTGCTGGCGGCCGTGCCGATTCCGCTGTGGGATCCTGTCCGGCTCGCCGAGGAGATGTGCGTGCTGGACCTGATCAGTCGTGGGCGGGTGTCCTATGCCTTCGGCGTGGGACATCGACGTGAGGAATACGACCACTTCGGCGTCGACATCAGCACGCGCGGTCGAGTCGCCGACGAGACGCTCGCCGTGCTGGGCCCGCTGGTGCGGGGCGAAACCGTCGAGTACCGGGGCCGCGAGGTCCGCGTCACTCCACCGGGTGCGTCGCCCAACGGGCCGATGGTGTTGATCGCCGGCGGCAGCTTGGCCGCGGCGCGCCGCGCCGGCAGCCACGGCCTGGGGTTCATCTCCCAGACCGCCTCGCCGGGTTTGAAGGAGTACTACGAGGAGCAGTGCCGCGCGCACGGACACCAACCCGGAATAATCCAGCTTCCCCAACCAGCTACTCCGACAGCGGTTTTCGTGGCCGACAATGTCGACGAGGCATGGGACGAGCTGGGGCCGCACCTACTGCACGACGCGAAAGCCGCGGCGTCCTACCGGCCGCACGACGATTCGGTAGCAAGTATCACCCGTGCCGATAGCGTGGCGGCGCTTCGCGAGGACACCGGCCCGTACCGCATCGTCACACCCGAGGCGGCGATCGACCATGTGCGCGGTGGGCAACTGCTGCCGCTGGCTCCGCTGTGTGGCGGCGTCGCACCGGATGTGGCCTGGCCATATCTCGAGCGCGCCGCGGCCGCGGCCGGCCGAGCCCACGACAAGTAAGGAGCATTGCTGATGCGGGTTGTCGTGTGGTCGACCGGGGGAGTCGGTTCCATCGCGATCGATGCCATTGGCCGCCGACCGGATCTAGAACTTGTTGGTGTGTGGGTGCATTCGCCCGACAAGGTCGGCAAGGACGCCGGCGAGCTGGCCGGCCTCGAGCCCATCGGCGTCGCGGCCACCAATGATGCCGACGCGCTGATCACGCTGGCGCCAGACTGCGTGGTGTATGCGGCGAGTGGGCCCGACCGCGATGGGGCGGCGGTGCCCGACTACGTGCGTCTGTTGACGGCGGGCATCAACGTGGTGTCGACGACGTCCACGAGCCTGGTGTACCCGCCGTCCTATTTTGCGCCCAACTGGCGCGACGAGCTGGACGCGGCGGCCAAAGCCGGCCGGGCGTCGTTCTACGCATCGGGCATCTTTCCCGGCTTCGCTTCCGATCAGCTCGCGTTGCTGATGACGACACAGGCCAAGAGCATCCGCCGCATCACCGCCAGCGAGGTTGCGCTCAACGACCACTATCCGGTGGCCGACGTGATGATGGACGGGATGGGCTTTGGCCGGCCGCTGGATTTCGAGCCGATGCTCAAAACGCCCGGGTTCATCGAAATGGCTTGGAAGGCACCGATCTATCTGATCGCCAAGGGCCTTGGTGTCGAGGTGGAAGAAATTCGCGGCTCGCTCGATCGTGAACCGACGCACCGGGACGTCGAGGTTGCCTTCGGGACCGTCAAGGCGGGCACCTGCGGTGCGGTCCGCACCCGGGCGGCCGGGGTCGTCAACGGTGCGGAAGCGATCGTCATCGAGCACATCATCCGGATGGCACGCGATGTCGCACCGGACTGGCCGACGTCGGACTGTGACGCAACCTACCGGGTCGACATCGAGGGCGTTCCCGATATCCATTGCGTAATGACGCTCGGGGCGGCGCAGGGCCATGCTGCCGGACATGCCGCGATGGCGTCCACGGCCATGCGCGTCGTCAATGCGATCCCGTATGTCGTCGAGGCGGCGCCGGGCCTGCTGAGCTCGCTGGACATCCCGACCACGCTGCCGCTTTACGCCTTCGGCTGAACGTGTAACGTACGCCACACAGATTAGGCCACCTAGGAGTTTGCCGTGTACACACTGCGCTTCGATATGCGCGATCCCGAATGGGCTGCGGCCCCAGCCGATCTGTACGCCGCGGCTCCTGAAATGTGTGCGTGGGCCGAAGAACACGGTGGTCTGGCCGCCGTGCTGTGTGAGCATCACGGCTCCGAGGACGGCCACCTGCCATCACCGTTTTTGCTGGCCTCAGCGGTGGCCGCACGCACGGAGCGGCTGGCGCTGAGCCTGATCCTGATCCTTCCCTTTTACGAAGCCGTCCGTCTCGCCGAGGACATGGCGGTGCTCGACATCATCAGCAAGGGGCGGGCGTCGTACATCCTGGCCTTGGGTTACCGGCCCGAGGAGTTCGATCACTTCGGCTTGTCGATCAAGACACGTGGCCGGCTGTGCGACGAGAAACTCGCGCTGCTGCGGCCACTGCTTGCCGGGGAGACGGTCGTCGAAAACGGACGACGGATCACTGTGACTCCGCGACCGCTGACGCCCGGCGGGCCGGGGCTGATGTGGGGTGGCGGCACGGTGGCTGCGGCCCGCCGCGCCGGCAGATACGGCCTGGGCATGCTGGGCAACGCTAACGAATCGGGCATGCGGGAGGCCTACGAAGAGGCATGCCGCGAGCACGGAAATACGCCGGGGCCGACGATGTTTCCCGACCGCAACACACCCTCGGTGGTATTCGTCGCCGACGATGTGGACCAGGCGTGGAAAGAGATCGGCGAGCATCTGCTGCACGATGTGCGAACCTATGCGGCCTGGAATCCCGGGGATGAGACGACGGCGGGATTCAGCCACGTCAACACCGTCGACGAGCTGCGCGAGACGGGCACATCGCACATCATTATCTCTGTGCCAGAAGCGATCTCGCGGGTAAAAGCAGGCCAGGTGCTCAACCTGTCGCCGCTGTGTGGCGGACTGCCGCCTCAGATCGCGTGGCCGTATCTCAGGCGGGTGGGCGACGTGGTGCTGCCGCAGGCTCTGGGCTAACGGTTACTCCTCGCCGAAGCGATCGACGAGATGGGAATTGACGCCGTCGGCATCAAGTCGGCGTGCCACTAGATAGCCCGCACCCATCCAGGCTCGTCGCGTCCAGTTGCCGAACGACACTCGGGTTCCCGGCGCCCCAGATGCGGCCGGCATCATCTTGACGCGCTCGAGTGCCTCCTTGACGCCCCGCGGGCTTAACGGGTGGGCGTCGGCGAGCGCGCGCAGCAGCGTGTAGGCGACGTCCCTATTGACCACGGGCACACACCATTCCGGTCGCCGGCCGTACGCGACGTGGTACTCGTCGAGGAAATTCTGCCCGACCGTATTGCCCTCGTCGTATTGGTCGACGCCGGTCCAGCCCATGAACGCGCTCCACATGATCGGGTTGAGCCAGGCGTTCTGGAAGGCGGTGCCGCAGAACCGGGGCGGATCCCACCCCAGCGCCGCTAACGCCGGATTGACGAATACCACCCCGAAGCCGAAGCCGCAGTGCACGATGGCCTGTGCCTTGGCGTCGTGCAGCGCGGTGACGGCGGCGGTGACGTCGCCGGCGGTCTGCGCGATCGACGCTTCAGCGACCACGCGAATTCCCCTGCGCTTGGCGGCTTCCCGGAAGTTCTTGAGATATGTCTCGCCTACCAGCGACTGCTCCACCAGTACGCCGACTTCGGTGTGTCCGCCCTTGGCCATCAGGTCGAACCAGAAGATCGGCTCGTCGGTGTGTGAGCCCATCGGGAAGGCGAAGACCCATTCACCCAGCGCTCCGTCGGATCCCGTGACGCTGATGCAGGGAACCTTGAAACGCTCCTCGATGGCTTCTCGGGCCGGGATCACGTTGTCGCCGATGTTCGGGCCGAAAATGGCCAAACACCCCTCGTCACACAGTTCGCCATAGGCGTCGATGACTGCTTTGACCGATCCCTTGGGTAGGCCTTCGACTTCGCGGTAGATGATCTCGATCGGCCGGTCGATGAGACCCTGCTCGACACCTTTTTCGAAGACGAGGTCGAAAGGCTTTGTCAGATCTTCGAAGTACGTCTTGGGAAAGCCTTCGGGCAGCAGAAAGTCCATCAGGTAGCCGATTTTGATGGGCTCGGCCTTGCTTTCGTAACTCACTCGATCGCGCCTTACTTGGGTTGGTTCGGTACGCCCGGGTATAGCTGCTCGGTCGGGCCCGCAGTCACCCAGCCGCCCAGCTTCGTAATGAGATGGGGCGCAAACACCGCGCCATACACCAGGTGCCCGGCGACGACGGCGGCCGCGATCGAGAGCACCGACGACTGCAGCCGAGTTTTCGATCTCTTGTCGGCCCACATATCGATGACATTTCGTCCTTGCGCATCGGTGCGTCCGAGCAGATAGGTGAAGACCATCATCTGGATGCCCATCGCCAGCGAGTCGTAGAGCGGGTACTGGTGTTTGGTCCCCTCAAAGACCGCGAGGCCAGGGATCACGTAACCGTAGTAGAAGTTGCCGAGCTGGGCCCCCGTGTAGCCGTTGAAAAACCATGCCCAGCAGACACCGACGACGAGGCCGACCACGAGCAAGGTAATCGGCCTGCGCCAGTTGAACTTTGCGCTCAACCAGCATCCGAGGGCGGCCCCGGTGATGGCAGGAATGATGAAGTAGGAGACGTAGCCGATCGGCACCGCTAGAGGCAACCCGCCCCACGTCACGTTCAACGGCCACCAGGACGGCATGCGGGGCAGAGCGGGCGGAAACTGTGCGTACATCGCCCAGTCGTAGGGTGACTCGATCCACGAGAACGAGATCGCCGAGATGTCAAGAAGCAGCAGCGGGTGGATGCGGCGGCGACGGTAGCTCAGATAGATCCCGACAATCAGGAACGCGATGCTCGCGACGTAGGAAAAGTACTTGAGCCCCGGCCATCACCGGCGTCATCTCGGTGTTCACTGGCGTCCCTCGTCGCGTGGGGAGCGCCGGGCCTCAGGATCGAAGCGGAGTACCAGCCCGAATATCAGGACGATCAGCCCGAACAGCGTGCCAAGCATGATGACAGCGCCCATGGTGTCACCCTTTCGACGATGCGCTTCTTTAAGGTAGTGGATACTATCTTATCTGGATAGTGGATACTATCCCGACAACGAGCCGTTGCGACAGGAGTGGACGTCGGTGCCCCAGCGAGCAACTAAGCGGCAGATACCGGCCACGGCGGTGCGACGGCCCCGCGGGGAGCCGCGCCGGCTGCTGCTCGACGCCGCCCGAGAGCTTTTCGCCGGCCAGGACTATCGCAGTACCACGACACGCGAAATCGCCCAGGCCGCCGGCGTCACCGAACACCTGCTGTTCCGCAACTTCGGTTCGAAGGCCGCGTTGTTCCGAGAGGCACTCGTTTTGCCCTTCGTGAGCTTCGTCGACGAATTCGGCCGAACCTGGCAGTCGCTGGTGCCCGAGGAGACCGACGAACAGGAGCTCACTCGGCTTTTCGTCTCGCAGCTCTACGACGTGTTCGTCGAACATCAGGGTCTGTTGTTGACCCTGATGGCGGCCGAGAGTCTCAGCGCCGAGGAAAAGGCGGACGCCGGCATCGCCGAGATCCGCCGGGCGGTCACGGTGCTGGGCCAAATCAGCGTCGAGGGAATGCAATTACGGGGATTACAGTCCGACCACCCAGACCTACCGGCCCACTCAACGGTGTCGATGATCGCGGGAATGGCTGCGCTGCGTTCGACTTACTTCGGGGACAAACCACCGCCGCGAGAGGTGATCGTCGAGGAACTCGTTCAAGCCCTCTTGCACGGCTTCTTACACCGCAACGACTGAGTTAGGGATCCGACCATGACAAGCCCCAGTGCCGTTGAGTTGTATTACGACCCATTCGATGTCGACATCGACTCGAACCCGTATCCGGTATGGAAGCGGATGCGTGAAGAAGCGCCGCTGTACCACAACGACAAGTACAACTTCTACGCGCTGAGTCGATACGAGGACGTGGTGCGCGAATTGCCGAACTGGGAGACCTACCGGTCCGGCCGCGGGACCACCGCCGACATCCTGTTCGCGAATATCGAAGTGCCGCCCGGCATTCTGCTCTTCGAAGATCCTCCGCTGCACGATCTGCACCGCAAACTGCTGTCCCGTGTCTTCACGCCGCGGCGCATGCTCGCGGTCGAGTCCATGGTGCGCGGGTTCTGTATCCGCGAGCTCGATCCGTTGGTCGGCGCGAGTGGCTTCGATTTCATCGCCGACCTCGGCGCGATGATGCCGATGCGGACCATCGGGTATCTCCTAGGCATCCCCGAAGAGGATCAAGAAAAGATCCGGGACCGCAGCGTCGCCAACATCGAACTGCCCAAGGGCAGCGATCCCGCTGCGGTCGATGCGAATGTTTTCGCCAGCTCCATTGCCATGTTCGCCGAATACATCGAATGGCGCGCCAGTCATCCGTCCGACGACCTGATGACCGAACTGTTGCGGGCCGAGATCGACGAGCCGGACGGCACCCGGCGCCCCCTGTCGCGGACCGAGGTGCTGTCCTACACCGCAATGATCGCCGGTGCCGGTAACGAAACCACCGCTCGCTTAATCGGTTTCATGGGACAGTTGCTGTCGGATCACCCCGATCAACGCCGCGAACTTGCGGCGGACCCGTCGCTGATCCCCGGCGCGATCGAGGAGACACTGCGCTACGAGCCGCCGTCACCGGTGCAGGCCCGCTACGTCGCGCGCGATGCCGAGCTCTACGGCCGTCGCATTCCCGAAGGATCGTTCATGCTGCTGCTGAACGCCTCCGCCAACCGCGACGAAAGCCATTTCCCAGATCCGGACCGCTACGACATCCACCGTCGCGGCGCTCATCTCAGCTTCGGGCAGGGCCTGCATTTCTGCTTGGGCTCGGCGCTGGCCCGGTTGGAAGCCCGGGTGGCCTTCGAAGAGGTCCTCAAACGCTGGCCCGACTGGGAAGTCGACTATGCCAACGCCCAACGGGCGCACACTGCGAGCGTGCGTGGGTGGGCGCGCTTGCCTGTTCTCGTGGGGTGATGCCCCTGCTCGTGGCGTCAGGCGCTGGCCGGACGCAACATGCCCGAGGCGAGGGCCGCCAACGCCATCCACCCGGCCGCGTAGCCGAAGGCGATGGCCGGTGAGGCAACGGTATAGAGCACACCCGCGACGACGGTCGCTATCACGTCGCCGGTTGCCTGGACCGCGCCCAGCACGCCGAACCCGCTACCACGCAGGCGATCTGGCAGCAGCTGGGACACGACGGCCGATTGGGTCGGCTCGGCGAGCCCGGTGCCCGCGCCGGCCAGCGCGAAGCCCAGTGCGATGACGACCGCATTGTGTGTCTCGGCCGCGAATACCAAGTAGCCGATCACGTAGACGGCAGCGCCGGTGGCGAATACCGCGCGGGGTCCGGTCCGGTCGTACCAGCGGCCCGCGGCCAGCGACGCCACTGTCGCGACCGCGTTGTGGCCCGCATAGATCAGGATCGCCAGCGAAGTCGCCGCGGTCACCGTCCGCTCGGGCGAGGTGAGGAGCTGGGTGGAGCGCAGGATCAACAGCGTCGTTGCGATATTGCCGAATTCGAACAGCGCCACCGGGAGCAGGGCCCGCAGCATGCCGGCGTCGCGCAGCGCTGCGAACTCTAACCGCCGTCTGACCGCCGGGCCGCCGGCCAGGTGGTGGCGACGGGCTTCGCGGGCTGCTATCAGGATCGCCACGGCGGCGAAGAGACCCGGAATCACCGCCAGGCACAGGGCGGGCCGAATGCCCACCCAGGCCACCAGCCCGGCCGCAAGCAGCGGGCCCACCACCGCGCCGAGGTTGTCGCCGGCCCGTTCGAGCCCGAATGTCCTGCCGCGCGCCCACTCTGGGCTCAGGGACGACAGCAGGGCGTCGCGCGACGGCGACCGCACGCCCCGCGACATCCAAGCCAGCGCACGGAGCACGCCGACCTGCCAGACCGTTGCGGCTAGGCCGATCGCTCCCGTCGCCGCTGCCGTAGCCAGGTAGCCGCCGGACGCGATCCGTCCGCGACGTTCGGGGTCGTTCGCGAGCGGTCCGCCGACCAGCTTCATCACACCGATCAGCGCGTCACTGACCCCGTCGACCACACCGAGGGCCGCGGCGGATGCTCCTAGCGTCCCGGTGAGAAACGTGGGCAAAACCGAGGTGGTCACCTCGTGGCTCGCGTCGGAGAAAAAGCTCGTCGCCCCAACGGCCCCGACGCCGCGAGTCAGCCACTTGCGGTCGCCATCCGATTCGACGGTCATGGCAGGGGGCTCACCACGGATTGTGCCCTTACGGTTCTACTGCTCGGGCTCGCCAGTGCTCTGATCGACGAGAACCGCGCCGCCGGGCTGGTTTCCGAGTGTCTGCAACGAAATGTCTTCGTCTTGCACAGTGAGACGAATGATCTGGGCTAATTGCCGGGGAGCGTCGCACTGAACGTAGTGATCGGCGTCCGGCACCACCCAGTAGCGGTTTCGGCCGGGCTTGCTTTTGAGGTAGGTCAGCCAGACGTGGTTAGGGACCCGCAGCGGCGCGACGTTGTCGTGCAGGCCCCAAACCATCGTGGTGTTCACCTGGCTGCTGGAAAGCGCTTCAAGCCAATTGGTTTCGTCCGCAGCGCGCTCGTGCAGATACTGGATGGTGTCCGGCAGTACCCGGATTCCGTCGTTGTGCGCAAAGCACTTGGCCAGCGCCGCGATTTCGGGATCGGTCAGTTTCCTTCTCGGCATGAAGGTGCTGGCCCCCATGCCGGCGGCCAGGGTCTCGGGCGTGGTCGCCGCGGCGGTGGCGCGCCCCGTTTCCGGGTCGAGCAGTGCGGTTTGGAACAGCGTGAGGTTCGCCAGCGGAAGGTAGATGTTCGCGTTCGTCAGGATGAGGTCGAGAGGTACCACCGGCGGATCCAGTGCCGCCAACATGTCGAGCGCGATCATGCCGACACTGCTGCCGCGATCGTGGGTGAGGATTCGAAATTCGCTCAGCTTCCACACGTCGGTGATGGCGTGCACGAGTAGCCGCGCATCGTCGTACAACGAATAGGTGTAGGGCTCCGGTGGTTTGTCGGACAATCCGTAGCCCGGAAAGTCCAACATGTACATGTCGAAATCGGAGCTCAGCTCATGCGCCAGATCGAAATAGTCCATGCTCGACGTCGGAAAGCCGTGGACGAGCACGAGCGGCGGGGCTTCGGGTATGCCGAAGCGGCGACTGAACACCCGCAGTTCCTGCCCATCGTTGGCAGCAGTGGTCGACCGCCAGCGAAGTTCGGTAC
Source organism: Mycobacterium montefiorense (assembly GCF_025823255.1). Lineage (NCBI taxonomy): Bacteria > Bacillati > Actinomycetota > Actinomycetes > Mycobacteriales > Mycobacteriaceae > Mycobacterium > Mycobacterium montefiorense. The sequence goes on from NZ_JACKVL010000003.1 coordinate 103,144, forward strand.
CACCCTTTTGCCACTCCGCGAAGATGTCCAAGCTGCAAGCATCCCAGAGGGGATCGTGGTTAGACAACCGGTGCTTGGCCGAGGGCGTGTTCAAGGGCAGGTCACGTGTATGCCGAATGTGACTTGTCGCATACCGGTTTGGCCCGGCATCGTCCCCTGGCCGCTGCCGGTGATCGTGTAACTCTTGCCGTCTTTGGTTACCTGCACGTGGTTGGCGGGCTGGGTCGGTTGATAGGGCAACTGGTACTGGCCGTTTCCCACCTTGAGTGAAATCGAAATACCGTCAACGCTTGGCGGCGTTTCGTCCGACAACGACAATGACACCGCCGCCGAATCGTCGTGAACGCCGATGCGCGTAGTCAGATCCCCCGACTCCGGTGGAGTGGCGTGCGGTGCCGAGGCGGTGGTGGTGCAGTCGACTTTTGCGGTGATCGTATGGCTGTGCTGATCGAGCATGACGGTCGTGTGCGTGAGAACCGGAGGTGAGCTGGCCGGAGACGCGGGTCCGCCGCCCTTGCTGGAACACGCCGACAAACCGACCAATACGACCACGCCGAACCCGGCAACACGGCGGCTGATTCCCCGCCGAGCGTCGGGATTCGTCATCGCAAGCCCTTCTCGAACGTCGCCAGTCGTTCCTACGCTACGGCCAGGCCTCCCAATTGATCATCGTTCGCAGCGGACCGGCGAATACGGGTCGCACCGCTCGTGATCGCCAGCGTTCTTCGACGAGCGGGGCCAGGGCGGCTGTCGTGGTGAGTGGGTCGCCGTCGAGGTAAACGACGGTGATGTATTGATGATCGTTTCGCCATCCGCGGGGTATGTGGCTCCAGCCGGCGCTCGAACCGAATGTCCATGCGCCCGCCGTGCCCGGGGTGGCGAGCAGGGCTGGGAAGTGTTCGGCGTGTAGCCATTGCAGCCAGTCGTTGGAGCGGCCGTCGGTGGGCTCTTCGACGATCAGCAGGATGCCGCGGTGCGGCCGAAACGGCACCACCTCAGGGGAAATGAGGGCGTGCGGTGAACAGTGCCACTGCAGCAGGCGCAGCCCCGCGATTTGCAGTAGCGGCCGCGCGACGGGAAAGCGACCGTTGTCCCGCAATGTGCGCCCTAATGCCACGAAGTCGTCGAAGGTCTCTTCAACGGGGTCGCTGACCAGATAGTGCACCACGTTGCCAACCTCGCCGAGCGGCCCGTGAGCCGCTAAACGGTGGTGGAGGTAGTCGCCGTCCGCGATCCAACGCAGCCCGTGCACGATGCCCACGAGTTGATATTGCTCTGGCATGTGATCGAGCAGGTGCCAACGCAGATAACCGCTTTCATCGTCGGCCGGTGCGGTGAGGCTGAAAATGCCTGCCCTGACCCGGATCACGCGGGGCCGCCCGGGGGGTGAAGCTCGGCAAGAGCGTGCAGGTTCTCCAGGTATTGCTGCAGCGAGTCATGCCTGAACCAGGCGCTGACGATGGTGGCGCCGTGCGCGGCGGTATCGGCGAGCAGTTCGCGGGTGCGGTCGGGATTGTTGATCGGGTCCAGTGGCGCCGGCGGCGGCAACACCACCTCGAAGCCTGCCGGAAGTTCGAAGCGACCCAACCACTCTCGGGCCTGTTGCAGCGTCACGTTGAAGGGAGCCCAGCCGTCGGCCAGGGTTACGGCCCGGCGCAACGATCGCTGCGTGCGTCCGCCGATCCAGATCGGGACGTGACCCTGGACGGCGCACGGGTCGACGACCATGCCGTCGAACGAATAGAACTCGCCATGGTAGGCGGGTTTGGGAACCGACAAGGACGCGCGCAATGCGCGCAGTGCATCGTCGCCGCGAGGTCCGCGGTCGTCGAAAGGAGCTCCGAGAAGGTCGAATTCTTCTTTGAGGCTGCCGACGCCGACGCCGAGAATCAGCCGCCCATTGCTGACTTTATCCAACGTGCCGTAGCGCTTGGCGATTTCCAGCGGGTGGTGGTAAGCGAGCACTAACACGTTGGTAGCCAACCGTATTCGCTGTGTGCGCGCAGCCAGATAGCCCAACGTCGCCAGCGGGTCCCAGTAACTCATGCCCCGTCGCTGGTGTTCTATTGCGGGCAGCGCGACGTGCTCGCTGCAGGTCAGGTGGTAGTAGCCGAGCCGGTCTGCGGCTTCGGCGATTTGAGTCAGCTCCTCGATCGAGGCGTCCCGCTCCCAGTCGGCACTGAGTTGGGGCATCGTGATCACTACCGGTGTGGACACCGACAACTTTGCGCGCGGCGTGTTCATCCCTGCATGTACCCTCCGGCGTCGACAGGGATCGATTGCCCTGTGATGGTTCGGCTCTCGTCGCTGGCCAAGAACAATGCCAAGTTGGCCACGTCGTCGGGAGACGAAATATCACGCAACGCGACGTCTTTGAGGGACTTCGCCCGCACGGTCGCGACCTCGACACCCTGCTCGTCGGCCGTCCGCTGTAACCAATTGCGATATAGGTCAGTGTCGATAGCACCCGGCACGATGCAATTGCAGCGGATGCCGTGCGGACCGACCTCGAGTGCGACGGACTTGGTGAAGGCACGCAGCGACGCCTTCGCGGTGACGTAGTGGGTTTTGCGGACGATGCCGTGGTAACCGGCCGTGGAGGAGAAGTTCAGGATGACACCGGCGCGGCGTTGCAGCATCGACTGGTTGAGCACTTCGCGAGTGCACAGCATCGCGGCGGTGAGGTCGATGGCGATTGTTGCGTTCCAGTTGTCGAGCGTCTGCTCCCAGATCCACCGGTCCTGTCCTGGTGCGGCTGCGTTGTTGCACAGGATGTCGACGTGGCCGAACTCCGTGACCGCCCGTGCCACCATGGCGGCGACGTCGTCCTCGTTGGTGACGTCGGCTCGCATCGCGATGGCGCCGGCCCCGGCCGCTGCCGCCGCGTCGTGGACTAGCTCCTCGCGCCGGGCCGCTAGTAGTACCCGCGCACCTTCGCGGACGAACACCGCGCCCAGAACCGGCCCCAGGCCACTGCTGGCCCCGGTGATAATCGCCACCTTGCCCGCTAACCGGCCAGTCATTGGGCAAATATTACATAGCAGATTCTTTGATTTAGGCGGCCCGATAGCGGGTAGATTTTAACAATGCTCGAATTCATCTTTATCAACGCTCGAATCTGAATGGGGGATTGACATCTTGGTAGCCAAGGGGGATCAGGTCGCAACGATGGCTGGAGCTCGCCGCACTTATGGCGAGCTCGATCGCGACGAGGTGGTAGTCGCCTTGCGCAATCTGGCGCGCCGCGTGGGCGTGCAGCGCGTCACGATGCGCGAGCTCGCCGCCGAACTCGGCGCCGCCGTGCCCTCGGTGTATTACCACGTCCCCAGTAAGCAAGCGGCGCTTGAGCTGGTTGCCGAGTCAATACTCGCGGAAGTCCCGATGCCGGACAATGGACCGTGGATGACCAGACTCATCGAGCTATATTGTGCTGCAAGGGAATTGATCCTCGGTGTGCCAGGTGTCGCTAGCATCCTGCAAACCAGTACCGGGAACGAGCCCGCTCGCCGGCTCGATCGGCACAGCCGCTCGCTGCTGGCCGAGGCGGGACTCGCGAAAGCCACTGCGGCTGCGGCCCACACCGTCTTGTACACGTACCTACTGGGTTCGATAGCGCTGGAGGAAACACGCTCCGCTGAGGCCGCGCCCCGCGCCAGGCGCCAGATGGCGGCACACTTTCGCGCCGGGCTGGATGTGATCGTCGCCGGAATCACGACGTCCTCGAAAGGGGGATGACTGAGGCGATGAGCATTCCCAAGCCCAATGTGCTGGGGTCGCTGATCGTCGAGAACCAGCAGACCGCATCCGATCGCGATGCCGCGGCGGTGCTGGACCCCGATACTTTTGTCACGGGCGCCCCGTTCGATGCGTTGACCCGGCTGCGGGCCGGTTCACCGGTGCATCCGGTGCAATTGCCCGGCCTGCCCAGAGCATGGCTGCTGACCAAGCATGCCGACGTTCGGCTCGTCAGCCGTGACACCGACACCTTCACCAGTAGCCAGGGCAACACCTTGGTCGAGGTCGAGGCGGGACCGAATTCGGCACTGCTGCCCGGTATCGATCCACCTCGTCACGTCCTCTACCGCAAGCTGATCAACCAAGGCTTCACCGTCCGCAATGTGCAGCGTCTGGAACCGCAAATGCGCAAAGTCGCCCGCGACATCGTCGCCGACATCACCACCAAGGGTGAATTCGACGCCGTGACAGACATTTCCGCGGAGTTATCACTGCAGGTGATCGCCGATGTGCTCGGGGTGCCCGCCGAAGACCGAATGGACGTTTTCCGGTGGAGTAACGCCATCGGAAGCCTGGGCATCGAAGACCCCGACTACGCTCCGACCCCGGAGGCCCTCGGACAAGCCGCAGCTGAAATATTCACCTACTGTGGCGAATTGGTGGCACACCGGCGCAAGTACGGGCTCACCGACGACATCTTATCGGCACTGCTGGCTGCAGAGGTGGACGGCGAAAAGCTCAACCGGGACCAATTGAACGAGTTCTTCCTGCTGCTGGCAATTGCGGGCAATGAAACCACCCGAAATACGCTGAGCCATGGCATTTTGGCGCTATCCGAGCACCCAGAGCAGCAGGCCCTGCTGAACCGCGATCCAGAAGCCGTCAAGCCCGCGGTCGAGGAACTGCTGCGGTGGGCAACGCCGGTCATGCATTTTCGTCGTACCGTCACCAGTGACGTCGAAATCCGTGGGCAGCACATCCCCGCAGGTGACTGGGTGCTGCTGCATTACTTGTCGGCCAATCGCGACGAGGAGGTGTTCGACCGGGCCGACGAATTCGACGTCACTCGCCCCGACGCAGATCACGCCGCATTCGGCGGCGGGGGAGTGCACTTCTGTCTGGGTGCTCAGCTGGCCCGTCTGGAACTGCGGGTCATGCTCGAGGAGCTCTACTTAAACGTGCCGGCGCTGACGGTCACTGGGCCGCCCGACCGGCTGCGCTCATCGTTCTTTCATGGGATCAAACGCCTGCCCTGCAGCACCGATTGACTTACGTTGCGCGGCAAGTGTTTCGAGCCAGACGTGAATTCGCTCGGCCACGGCGACCCAACCAGGATCGAGCATCACGTCATGGCTCATTTTGGGGAAGAACTCGGCCTCGGTCCGGTATGCCGCCGCGGTGGAAAGGACTTCCTTTTGGGTGAAGCAGGCGTCGTCCTCGGCTCCGAGAACTAACAGCGGGGTGGTGACGAGGTGCGGTTTGGGCAGGTTCACCCACAACATATCGATCGCGATTCTCGCGGCATACTCTTCGCACAGCAGCGCGGTGTAGCGCGCCACATCGGCGTCGGAATTCGATGCGGAGAAGAAGGCTTCGCGAGCCAATTCGGGCGTACCGCCGATACCGCGCAGTGACCTCATTCTGGTCAGCGTCGATACGGTGAGCCACGGGTGCCGTTTGAACCTGCCCAGCAAGAATCCGGTAATCCCGCTCGGCGGCACGGAGGCGAGCAGCACGGCGGCGGGTGCGTCGTGCGATTCCAGGTACTTCTGCACCACGAAGCCACCCATGAAGTGGCCGATCAGGACCGGCGGCTCGGGAAGTCTTCTTGCCACTGAATCGACGTCGTCAACGAAGTCCGCTGTCGAACACAACCGCGGGAACTTTGGTGCGGTGCTGTTTCCGTGGCCGCGAAGGCTCAACGCCAGCGCCCGATAGCCCTTTTCGGCGAAGAAGTCCAAGAAGTATTCGTCGTAGCACCAGGCTCCGTGCCAGGCACCGTGCACGAAGAGCAACGGTGCTTTGCCGGACTCGCGTTGCGGTGTTCTCTCGATCACTTCGAGCATGCGGCTGACTCCTTTGTCGCGCTCCGACACTAGCTTCTTGGCCACCGTCGACGAGGGAAAAGGACGATACTGTTGGGGCACCGCCGAACCCAAGGAAGTGTCGAACGTGCCGGTGGATTCATGCGAGCAGCGCACGCTGGTCTTGACGGCGTTTCCCGTCGAGGCCGAGGCGGTGCTGTCCCATACCGTGCTGGACTGCGACCCGGTAGTGGTCGCTGACCGCCGGCATTTCTACCTTGGCTCGATCCGCGGCCAGAAGGTCATCGTGGCGATGACCGGTATCGGTGCGGTGAACGCGGCGGAAAGCACTGAGACCGCGTTGGCTCGTTTCTCGGATACCGTTGGCGCAGTGGTCTTTTCGGGTGTGGCCGGCGGTGCCGGGCGGACAGGCATTGCCGACGTGGCCGTGCCGGCGCGCTGGACGCTGGACAACGGTGCGGCATTCCATCCGGTCGATGCTGTCATGCTCGCGGTGGCCGAACAGCTCTCCGTCGCACTGGACCACGCCAGAGGGATGGTGCACCTGCCGTTGCTGCAGGTCGGCGGTGACGGCTGCACATACGACAACAACAACGGTCAGGCGTTCCCGTGCATCCCCAACGGCGGCGGGGTGTTCGGCTGCCAGCCTCGGACCGCTCCCGATCGCTCGCGTTTCTACACCGGCAACCTCTTTCGGGCAGCGTGGCCGTGGCTGCGACACGGGCTGATCAGTAACGCGAAGATCGTATCGGCGGCGGACCCGGCCTTCGTCGCGACGGACAACGAGACAGCGGCGGCGCAGGCCGTCGCCGATGCGCACGGCATTCCGTTCCTTGGTATCCGCGGCATCTCGGACGGCCCGGGGGATCCGCTTCGGCTGCCCGGCTTCCCGTTTCAGTTCTTCGTCTACAAGAAGGTCGCCGCGACCAACGCCGCGCGCGTGACGGCCGCCTTCCTGCAGAGCTGGCCCGCGGGCTGACTATTCGGGACCGCGCGCCACCGGGTGACTCGGATCCGAAGACCACTCCGACCACGACCCGGGATACAGCGCCGCCTCGCAACCCATCGCCGTGAGCGCCGCGATGTCGATGGCGGCGGTAACGCCGGAGCCGCAGTAGGCGCCCAACGGACCGGTGCGGTCGATGCCCCGGTCGGACAGCTGCTGGGCAAGAGCCAATTCGCCGAGAAACGTGCCGTCGGCCGCCAACACCGAGCCACTCGGCAGATTCCGCGCGCCAGGGATGTGCCCGGCGACGGCGTCGACAGGTTCGGTGTCGCCGCTGTAGCGGTCGGGTGCGCGTGCATCGAGCAGCGTCACGGCGCCCGCGCCGGCTTGTTCGGCCGTTAGGGTGGGTCGAGCCCCGGCATACAAATCATCATGCGGCACAGTCACATTCCCCGCCTGCGGGGTGACCGGACCCGTCTCGAGGTCTTGCCCGGCCGACTGCCACGCACCCAGGCCGCCGTCCAGGATGCGGACGTTGGGAAGCCCGGCCGCGGTCAATACCCACCATGCTCGCGCGGACCCGGCCCGATTCCAGTCGTCGTAGACCACAACCGGCGAGTCCTGCTGGATGCCCCAGCGGTGTGCCGCGGCCTGAAGGCTTGGCCCCGAGGGCAATGGGTGACGGCCCCGCCCGGTGACGGTGTGATCGCTGAGTTCCTCGTCGAGTGACACGTACACCGCGCCGGGAAGGTGGCCCTGCTCGTAAGCCGCACGCCCGTCAGGCTTGTCGAGTCGCCAACGCACATCCAATACGGTCAGCGGGTCGCCGGCCTCGATAAGGTCGGCTAGCTCCGTAGCGGTGATCAGCACCTGGTCGCGGGCTTCCACGATCCACCTCCTTGTTGTCTGTCACGAGCCTAGCCGTCGGTTGAAAAGCATTTGCGCTCAGCAAAGTGCGGCGTAAGGTCCCGATCATCACCGGGGGCGACGGGAGCCGACATGGGCAACATCTATCGGGTTGCAGTCGCGGCGGGCCTCGCCCTCGCCGTCATGACGGCGACGCCGGCCGGGGCGATGCCAAACACCCAGTGCCCGCTGGCGACACCCGTGCGGGAAGTGCGCAGCATCTCCGAATTGCCACCCGAGCTGGTCAAACTGTTGCCGCCGATCGCCGACATCGGCGCACCGTTCAACACGACGGATTCGGTGAACGACCCGACGCTGCCCTTCCGGCGCCTGATCCGTGCCGGCAATCGGGACGCCGACTGGTTCGTTTGGTACGAGCACGGCGGTGTGGGCTATTTCTGGCAAGCGGTGGTGGCGCGCGTCCTGCCCGGCAACCAGCCGAAGGTGTTAGCAAACGCGGGAACCATCACCGACACGCTGTGCATCCTGACCGATGGCGCCTTTGCCGGCCACGTTCCGCCCTATCCGGCGGGTTCCTGGGCGGCTTCGGACTTCTAAGCGCTATGCGGTGTGCTCGGAATCGTTGCCCGGGCCGGCAATTACCGGTCCCAACGTCGCCAGCATGCCGGCGGCGGCCCGCTGCCAGGTGAAGTTCTCGGCTCGGCGCCGCGCGCAGGTCCGGCGGTGATATTCGGGCAGGCTGATGACGGTGCCGACTGCCCGGGCGATCGCCTCCGGGTGGTTGTCGGCCGAGGCGCCGCTGTCCGGCGTGATGATCTCGGTCAGCGCCGAGGTGCGGGAGACCACCGCCGGCGTCCCGCAGGCCAGCGATTCCAGCGCGGCCAACCCGAATGTCTCGTGCGGCCCCGGCGCCAGCGTGACATCCGCGGAGGCCAGCAGGCCGGCGACGGTATCCCGGTTGGAGATGAAGCCGGTGAAATCGATCGGCAGCCCGGTGGCCTGTCGTTGCAGCTTGGCTCGCATCGGTCCCTCGCCCATGACGACGAGTCGGGCGTCGACGCCGAAATCGCACAATGCGGCCAACGCGTCGATGCTGCGGTCGGCTCGCTTCTCCACCGACAACCGGCCGCAGTGCACTAGTAGGAGCTGCTTGGGTGTGGCCCATTTGCGGCGAACTAGCGGAGAGTGCCGACTCGGATGAAACGTCTTCAGGTCCACGCCCAGGGGCACCGTGACGACGTTGGTCGCGCCGATGCGGTCGAATTCCTCGCGTGCGAATCCGGTGGTACACACCACGGTGTCATAGTCAGCGGCGGTGCGGCCGTTGGCGAAGTCGGCGAGGCTACGCGCCGGCCGGCGCGGAAGTACTTGGCCGGCAAGGCGATCCAGACGTTCGTGCGAGATCATCACTGTGGTGGCGCCGTGTTCGCGGCCCCATCGCCCTAGCGATCTCAGCGTGAGCCGGTCGGAAACCTCCAGCGCATCTGGTTGCAGTGCTTCCAGCAGCGCCTTGACGGGACCCGGCATCACTGCGCGGTAACCGCCGGTGAAGGGAATTAGCCAGGCGGGCATAGTGATTCGCACCACACCCGTCGGCAGCTGGGTACGCTCTGAGCGCGGACCGGGAACGATCAAGAACACTTCGTGCCCGTTGGCGCTGTATTCCGCGCCCAATCGATCCACCGCGGTACGAAGACCGCCGGACCGAGGGCCATAGAAGTTGGCGACCTGTACAACGCGCATACGCTGAGGACACGCGGCGCTTGTGTGCACTCAACAATGCAGGCCTGTCGCGTGCCTTAACACTCCATGAATTCCGCTGATTCTCGCCCGCCGAAGAGGCTGTGCGTTGAGGGATTTGAGCGTGCGGCTAGTGCGGCGACACGCCGGGCGCTGCCGCCCAGGACACACTCAGCGCTTGCCCCAATCCCAGGGCGGCGTGGTCAGCAGGCCCTGGCCGGTGATACGGGTTTCGCCCCAATCCTTGTAGAGCTCGATCTCGACGGCCCCGTCGGAATCGCCCTCGGCGACCGGCACGGTGTCGAGGAACTCCAGCAGCGACCGCGAGTGTGTGACGACCACAACCTGAGTCAGCGCGGCCGCGGCGCGGATCAGCGAGGCAAGCGGGCGTACCAAGTCGGGATGCAGCGAGGTCTCCGGCTCGTTGAGCACCATCAGCGACGGCACCTCCGGACTCAACAACGCGGCGGCCCACAGCAGGAATCGCAGTGTGCCATCAGATAATTCGGCCGCGCGCAATGGGCGCAGCATGCCGCGCTGGCGCAGTTGTAGGTCGAACAGCCCGTCATGAATGGCGACGGCGATGGTGGCGTCATCGAAGGCATCGGCGACGACACGGCTCAAGTCGTCGGACCCGGACTCGAGGATCGTTTGAATCGCCGCGGCCAGATCGCTGCCGTCGTCGGAGAGCACCGTGGTGCGGGTGCCCACCTGCGGGTGCCGGGCCAGCGCCCCGCTGTCGACGCGGAAACCGTCGTAGAATCGCCATCCACGCAACCGATCCCGTACGGCCGCGAGTTCTGGAAGCGCGTGCGGGTTGGCGTACTCGGCCAGCACGCTGCGGTACAACGGCAACGACCGGCACAGCTCGTCAAAACCGTTGCCCGAGCTGACGGCTTCGGCGAACACCCGCGATCGGCGCACCAGCGTCGTACTGCGCCGCAGCACCGGTCCGGCGAACAACACTTCCCGTTTGATCTCCGGATCCAGGACGAAAACCGACTTCCCGGCCGACTGCGGCATACCCAGGTCGACGAGATAGCCGAAATCATCTGCGGCAAAGCCCATTTCGAGTGATACCGGTCGGTTGCGAACGGTGCCCTCGGTTTTCCGCGTGCGGCGCGCGCCAGCCAGCTGCTCGGGCCCGGCCCACAGCACCGATTGCAGCCCTCCCTCACGGGCGAGCGACCCGATGACCTCGCCGCGACCGCAACCTGCCAATAGCCGCAGCGCGCGATAGAGCGACGACTTTCCGGCGCCGTTTGCGCCGGTGATGATCGACAGCCGGCCCAGCGGCAGGATGACCTCACGCAGTGACCGATACCCCCGAACAGCAATCGTCTGCAACATGCCGCCGACTGTACGGTCAGGCTCCGACGCGTTATCAGTTGTCGGCGGGGTCGAGCAGCTGCACCTCTTCGAGGTCCATCTCGGACTGCAACTCGCGCAGCACGATGTCGTCGATGACCTTTTGATTGCGCAGCGTGGTGATGGCCCGGCGCTTGTGCGAGAGCACCCCGAGGCGTACCCGCCGAACCAGGTCGTCGCGCTTGGTCAGCGCACCGGTCGAGGTGCCGTCCTCGCACTCCGTCACGAGCGCGGCGTGCTCGTCGTATTCTTTTTGCAATCGGCTCAGCATTCTCGGGCTGGCGCCGAGTTCACCGGCGACCAGCGGCAGCGCGTCAAGAGCAGCCTTGGCGCCGACACTGCGGGCCAGTTGGAGCTCCTCTTCGTACGCGGTGTCTTCGGGCAGGTGCGCCCAGCGCACGACGGCGGGCAGTGTGATGCCCTGGACCAGAACGGTCGTGAGAATGACGACGACAACGATGAAAATAATCAGGCTACGGTCGGGGAACGGCGCTCCGCTCAGCGTTGCCGCCGGGACGGCGAGCGCCGCGGCGAGCGACACGGCGCCGCGGAATCCGGCCCAGGCGGTCACGAAGCGCTGACGCCAGGAGATTCGGCGGGCCCGCTGTGCCTCACGACGGTCGATCAGGCGCAGCAGCAGCGTGGTGATTTCACCCCAGAAAATCCGGGACACGATGACGACACCGGTGACGGCAGCAGCGATGAACAGCGCGTGCCGAATTCCGCCGTCGACGCCGTTGATGCCGCGTACCGCGCCCGGGATCTGCACGCCGACGAACACCCATAGTGACCCGTTGATCAGGAATGTCGCCATCTCCCAGAACCCATAGGTCATCAGCCGGGAGCGCGCCCGGATCACCACCGGCCCGGCATAGGCGAGCACCAAGGCACTCACCAGGACCGCGACCACACCGCTGCACCCCATCGCCTGGGCCAGCAAGAATGCCGCGAACGGCGTCAGCAGGCTCATGGCTGTTTCTTCTTGCGGTGCATCGATCCGCTTGCGCGCCAGGGTCGCCAATCCGCCGACCAGCAGCCCGGCGGCGATGCCGCCGAGGTAGGAGGTGACGAACCGCAGCACCAGATCTCCCGGGCCGATTTCGGCTCCGCCCATCGCGACATGCACGGTCACGAAGAACAGCACCAGCGCCGTCCCGTCGTTGATGAGGCTCTCGGCGCGCAGCACGGTCAGCGTTCGGCGCGGCAACTTTTTCGCCAGGCCGGCCACGGCGGCGGCGTCGGTGGGGGACAGCACGGCACCCAACACCGCCGCGGCGTGGGGTTCCATGCCGAGCGCGCGTGCCGTCCACGACACGGCGACCGCGGTGACGATTACCAAGATGACGGACAGGAAGACGATGATGCGCAGGTTCGCCCGGACCTCGCGCAGGCTGGTGCCCAGGCCCTCCCAGTACAGGATCGCCGGCAAGAACAGCAGCAGGACGATCTCGCCATTGATGTGAACATGGCCGACGGCGGGGATCAGACCCAGCAGGGTGCCGAGAAAGATGAGCAGCACTGGCGGGCCCACGCGGTAGCGCCGGCCGAGCACCGTTCCGACGATGACGGCCGAGACGAGCGCAACAATGACTTCGAGCCCAAACACGTGCCCATCCTGCCGTACCGGATCGCGGCTAGTTATCTGGGCCGAAACACGTCACAAAGACGTAATGGCGCAACGAGTTCGATCAGCTGGTTATGAGCAGTCGCAGCAATCGCCGCAGTCACAGCAGTCGCCACAGTCGCAGCAGCAATCGCAACTATCGCAGCAGCAGATGCAGCTGCCGTCGGAACCGCCGCCCTTGCGTCCGGGCGCGGGGACTGGTTCTTGGCCCTCGGGGATGGGGCCGCCGGGGTAGCCGGCTCCGACGGCTTGGCCGCCGAAGTTGATGGGTTCCTGCTGGCCATGTGGTGTGCCGCAGCTGGGACGGCCGGAGTGGGTAAAGGTGCGAGAGATCGCGCGCCGCACCTCGCGGGTCAACAACCGCTGCGGCAGACGTCCGTCGGTGAACTCCACGTCGGCCAGCGCCAGTTCGATGCCCAGCGCCGCGTCGTCGCACAGGAGGCGAGCCTTACCGATCGGAGTTTCGGTGGCGGCCAACGGATTCCACTTACCGCGGGCCAGGTCGTCGTCGTAATCCTCGACCGCGTCCAGCAGGTGCGCCACCCGCCCGAACAGCTGCCCTATCTCGCGCAGCGGTGCCTGATTAGCGGGGCGGCCGGCCAGCACCGCCGTGTAGGCGAAGGCTTCCGCGACTGCGGTTTCGGTGGGCTCGGTCACCAGCAACAGCGAGCTGCCCGGTCCGGCCGTCGCCTCGAGCTGGGCTTGGCGGTCCATCGCGGCGACGAGCACGCCGGTGTCGAAACCCAGGGCATGACCGGTGTCGGTGCCCTGGCGTACCCAGCGTTCGGCGATGCGCCGTGCGGCCGGTCGTACGCCCGCGACGCCGACCATGCCATCGCGGTCGTCGACGTGATCGCGGACCCGCGCGGCGGCTAAGGCCAGCGACACCACGGCGGCCAGTCGCGCGCAGTCACCGGTGGCCACCTCGGCGCGCCGCATCCCGCGCAGCGGACACGGTCCGGCCTTGCGGCGGGAGGGCCGCTCGGCCGACTGCGCCTCGACCAGAACCGAGACCACAAGGCCGTCATAGTTGGTGGCGATGCGGGCGGACTGGCCATAGTCGTCGCGCAGCGCCAGGCACAATCCGCACAATTGCGCGGTCCAGGCTGCTGTGAGCTCGTCGCCGAGTCGATGACGGCAGGGCCGAATGATGCCGAACATGCACTGAAGCTACCGGACGTCCAGCAAACCTGGGGACCGAAACGCTGGCTTACTTTGTGGCGGGGCAGGGCTTGGGAAAGGTGACCGGCTTACCCACCCGATCCATCGCCGTCCGGAGCTGCCGCATGCCGTCCTGATACATCTGCGGGCTCGCGGCCGACCAGGTGGTCGAGGTGCAGGTGGCGGTGTCGCAGCCGCCGCCGAACGTGATCGACGAGCCGGTTTTCACCGTCACGCACTGGCACTTGGCCCGGGCGGGGTTGACGGGATCGATCTCGCATTCCACGTCGAGGCAGTTCGCCCAGGGCACCCCGGACGGGCAGCTCAGCACAGCGAAGTTCGCGTTGATGTTGACCGTCGAGAAGGCCGACCGGATCTTGTTGCCGGACTGAGCCCGGTCGGTGCAGTTCTTGGATCCGATCGAGTTGCCGTTGACGACGACGCAGTCGCACACCGAGATGTTGGGGTCGGTCGGTGACGGCACACAGGGGGCGGTGGTGCACAGCGCGAAGGTTTGGTCGCACATCCAGATGTCTTCGACCTGGAGGACTTTGGCGTCGCTCTTGCTACCGGAATCGCAGGCGGCAGCGGTGGTTGCTACGACGGGAAGCAGGCTCACCGATGCTCGACGCAACAGTCCCCGCCGAGTCAATGCTGACTGCTCCGAGACTCGGACGGCTTTGTCGACGAGGTCGCTGATGGCCGTTGCGCCACGCGCTGTTTCGGGCCTTCGGCCTTCGTCGATGAGCACGGCGCTGGGCGTGGCTGTGATGCCGTAGGCGGCAAATGCGGCCCGACGCTCATCGACGAGTTCGACCGGGACACGGTGGCTAGCAGGTCCGCCGTTGACGAGGGCAATGTTGACGCGACCGTTCAGGTCGCCCTGCCACCGAGCCACCGTCGGCAGCAACAGATCGCATGCCCCGCAACCGGGCTGGCTGAAGATCAGTACGAGCGGCCGCCTGCGCTCCAGCAGCTTGTCCAACGTCCAGATGTCGCCGGCTTGGTCCGGCAGTGCCAGGCCGGCGGCCGCGCCCGCGCGTGCCCGCCAGCGCCGACGCGACGCCGGGCCGAGCCACAGGGCGAGCATCACAATCCCGAAAGCCGTTAAGGGCCAGCCAAAATGCGCGTCGAATGCCACGAACGCGGCGAGTGCTGCCAAACACGCGTTCCTGGCCAGCGTCGGCCACCCGAGCGGGCCTGAGGACAGCCGCCCGAAGCAGTGGCATTCCGGACGTCGGCCCCGCGCGAGATTCACCAGCACCACCGCTTCGAATCCCGCAAGCACGACCAACGCCGCCACGGCTCCGGCCCGGTTCCATGGTGCTGTCGTCAGCAGTGCCGCGATGCCGAACTCGGTCGCAATCATCGCGGTCGCTACGATCGGCGCGGCCGCACGCGGCACGCCGAATGCCGTAACCGCCCGCCGCGCGCCGCTGCGATCGGCCAGTTTCGCCAGCGCAGCAACGGCAAAGACGCCTGCGAGGAGCAGTCGCGCCGCCAACATGGTGATCATCACAAACCTCCGGTCGCCGGATGCCGAACGGGACCATTTTGCGCCCAGACATAATGGAGGTGATGACTTTCGTGAAGATCAAGCGCTTCGTGACCGTCGCGATTCTCGTCTCTTCGATGTTGGTGGGTTGCCACTTCGAGAGCAGGAACCCGCCGACGGGCAAGACCCTCGTGGTTCCGATGGAACAGGTGCTGAAGCAGAACAACATCACCCAGAACGTCACTCTCGCGGTCGGGTACACGCTGAAGCTGCAGCTGGGTGCGAATTACAGCACTCCGTTCCGGTGGTTGGCCGCGACGAAGATCGCCGATACCTCCATCATCGAGCAGACCAGTCACCAGTATGTGCAGCCGAGCAGCGACGTGTTGGGAGCGCCCGGCACCGAAGTGTGGATGTTCACGGCGCTGAAGCCCGGGACGACGACGATTTCCACCAACTACTCCAGCTTCGTGGGCAAAAACTCCGCACCGGTGTGCCAGTACACGGCGATCGTGACGGTGCAGTAAAGGCAACAAAGGTTGTCGCGTGATCGACTGCGGACCGGCCGCGGGGCGGCTAGCGTTCGGCTGTGCTTGGCTTCCCTCGCAACTGGTCGCAGCTGACCAACGTGCCTGCCGGGCTTCGCGACGAGCTCGAGGCCGAGGGGCTCATCTTCCTTGCCCACCGGGTCGGCGTGCTGCGGTATTTCAGTGGGCATGTCCCGGGTGTCTTTTCGGCGTCGGGTGTCTCGCGCTATATGGGCGCGTTCGCCTTCAGCACCATGCGGATCGTCGCCACCTTCCCTACGCGTGGGGATAGCAATCTGCGGTCCGTCGACTGCTCGTGGGATAGCGCCAAGGGTCCGGCGTCCGCGACGGTCACCAAGAAGGGTCTGCTGATCGATATCGACCTACGTGGCGTGGACCGTGCCTTCAGCGGTTCGATAAAGCTGCATTACAAGAGGGAAGTCCCCGACGACGTGCTGGAAAAGCTGCCGACCACCTCGCTGCGGTTCCCGGTTGAACCGGTCTTCGTCTATCGCGCCGCGGGAGTGCGTCCGAAGTCGTAGGGTCACGGGATGAGCACTGCCGTGGACTTTCACTTCGACCCGATGTGCCCCTTCGCGTTTCAGACCTCGGTGTGGATCCGCGACGTCCGCGCACAGCTCGGCATCGCAGTCAATTGGCGGTTCTTCAGCCTGGAAGAGATCAACCGGGTAGCGGGTAAGAAACACCCGTGGGAGCGGGACTGGTCCTACGGCTGGTCGTTGATGCGGATCGGCGCACTGCTGCGTCGCACCGACATGTCGTTGCTCGACCGGTGGTATGCCGCGATCGGCCACGAATTGCACACTCTAGGCGGCAAACCGCACGAACCCGCGGTGGCGCGACGCTTGTTGACTGACATCGGCATCGACGAAGCGACTTTGGATGCAGCACTTGATGATTCGACTACGCATGACGATGTTCGCGCCGACCATCAGCGAGTGGTGGATGCGGGCGGCTACGGTGTCCCGACGCTGTTCATGGATGGACAGTGCCTGTTCGGGCCGGTGTTGGTGAATCCACCGACCGGGCCGGCGGCCCTCAAACTGTGGGACGTCGTCACCGGCATGGCCGAGCTGCCGCATGTCTACGAACTTCAGCGGCCGAAATCACCGGCTGATGCCGAGCTGATCGGTCAAAGCCTGCGTCCCTATCTCGACGGTCGCGATTGGGTCAGCATCAACCGCGGCGAAGTCATCGTCGTCGACCGGCTGGCCGGCGGACGCGGTTAACGCAGCTGGCGGGCGACTTCGCCGTATCGCGCGAAGCGCTCGTCGTCGCCCAGTGCGTTGTAAAGCGCGATGCGGGTGACGATTCCGCCGTACTTTTTGGTCAGCGCGTCGGCAAAGCCGTCCCACGTCGACTCGGTGGCGAACGCCGCAATGTGCTCGTCGGTGATCTGGGCGGCCATACCCTGGAAGTCGCCGGCCTTCTGCTTCTCGCGGATGCGCGCGGTGGTGCCCTCGAATCCGGCCTCGTCCCAAATGAATGCGTAGTTGGGGGTGCTGCCGTAGAACGCCATGCTGGCGCGCACCGTCTCGCGTTGGGTGTCGCGTTCTTCGTCGCTGTCACCGACAATCGTCATCGCCGGCACGATGACGGTGACGTCCGACGCCGAGCGGCCCGCCTTCTCCGCGCCCGCCGCAACATTGGGCAGCACATGGCGTTTCAGATAACCGAGCTCTCCGAGCGGATGGACGTGTACCCCGTCGGCCACTTCGCCGGCCATCCGCAGCATCCACGGATTCACCGCTGCGATATCGACTTTGGGGTCGGGCGCGTCGATGGGGCCCGCGCTCCACTGCGGCGTGATGAAGTCCAGGTCGTAGAACTCGCCGTGGTGATCGAGCTTTCCCGTCCGGAACGCCGAGAAGCACGCCTTCACCGCCAGCACGTAATCGCGCAGCCGCGGGCCGGGGCGTTCGAACGGGACTCCGTAGCGGCGCACGACGTGTGTGCGCACCTGCGTGCCCAGACCCAACCGGAACTTGCCGCCGGTCGCCTCCTGCAGCTCCCACGCCTCGGCCGCGGTGACGAAAGGACTGCGGGGAAAGGCGACCGCGACGCCGGTGGACAACTCGAGTCCGGGAGCGGCTTGCGAGGCCACGGCGGCGTTGAGGTAGGCCGTGCGCCCGGTCTCGGTGAACAGCAGACCGGAGAATCCCGCGGCCTGAGCGCGCTGGGCCAGGCCGCCGATCTCTCCCAACGGTTGCGGAACCACCATCACGTCAATGTGCACGGCGCAACCCTATTCCGTCGCGTGACTAGAGCGCCGCGAGCGTGGTGTTATGGCGGACCTGCGGAATGTCGGCAGCCGGCAACGGCGGGCAGAAGAAGTTGCCCTGCACGGCGTCGCAACCGTATTCCTTGAGTCGCTGGGCTGTTTCCGCATCGCCGACGCCCTCGGCGATCGTGGCGATGCCGAACGTGGTGGTCAACTTGATCACCGTTCGTGCGATCGTGGCGGCGCGGTCGTCGTGCAGGATCGGCGCGATGAATTGATGGTCGAGTTTGACGTCGTCAATCGGCAGCTCACGCAGATAGGTGAGCGAGGCGTAACCGCTGCCGAAATCGTCGATCGCGACTCGAATGCCGGCCTCGCGGAGACGATTGAGAACCGCGCGCGCCTTTGCGAGGTCGCCAACCAACAGGTCCTCGGTGATCTCGATGGTGAGCGAACTGGCGGACATGCTGCGACGGTCGAGCACGGACATGATCCGGTCCGGCAAGGCATCCTCGTCGAGCGAAGGCGCCCACAAGTTGATCGCTACAGGGATAACGGCACCCGCGGCGTACCACTGCGACGCGTCCGCGACCGCCCGCGACAACACCAGGTCGGTGACGGCGTCCATCAGCCCGTGTTGACGGACCAACGGCAAGAATTCGGAGGGCGCCAACGTGCCGAGTTCGGGGTGCTGCCATCGCACGAGTGCCTCTGCGCCACAGACAAAACCGGTGAGCATGTCGAATTTCGGTTGATACAGCAGCGTTAGCAGGCGTTCGTCGATGGCATGTCGCAGTTCACCAAGCAGTTGCACCCGGGCCAAACCGTCGCCGTGCGTCGAGTGTTTGCCGAGCTGGACGTCCATGTCGGGGGTGAATGTCTGCACATCGGTCGAACTGGCCTGCTGGGCCCAGCTCCGGGCCGCGTCGGCCTGCTCGAGGAGTTCGCCTGGGGTCAGGGCTGAGCCGAATTCCGAGGTGGCGGACGCGACGCCGATGTTGAGGTGCACATGCAGCCGGTGATCTTCGAGTTCGAGAGACTCGTCGAAGGACCGGGAGAGCTTCCTGACGACCTGTGCGGCGACCTCGGGGCGGTCTTCCACCAGGACCGCGAATTGATCCCCGTTCATCCGCGCGACGGTGTCGCTAGTGCGGAGATTGGCCTGCAGCCGCTCGCCGACGCTGCGCAATAGCTCGTCGGCGACGGGATAACCGAGCGTGTCATTGACCATGGCGAAGTCACTGATATTGAGCGCAATTACGCTGACCGGAACTGCGTGGTGAATGTGCAACCGGACCGCGTGCGAGAGCAGATCGTCAAATAGTCGCTGGTTCGCTAGCCCGGTTAACGGGTCCCGCAGGGCGGCGTCAGACAGCGCGGCAAGCAGATGTTGTTTGCGGTCCAGCAGCAACAAGTGGCGGGCCAGTGTGGTGAGGAATAGCACCACGCAGACCGAGAAGACGAACGCATCGCCCGGGTCCGAGGGCCAAAAGTGCACACCGCCCACGGCGATCGCCAACAGCACAGGTCCATACGGCAGCCACAACGACGTTTTCGACAATGGCTGAGAAAATCCGAGGTCGAGGTCCGGTCCGGGGCGAGACGCAATTCCCGACAGGGCGACGAAGTACATTCCGAGGGCCCATCCGAAAATGACGACGTGACAAGGCACCCGTTCGGGGTGGTCCTCGAAGACGCGGACGATCCCGGCCGCGGCGATCACGATCCACCCCAGCGTCATCAGCGTCGGTGAGAATTTGCGGCCCGGCTCGGCTTTTCGCACGGTGATGAGCGACATGACGACAAGCCCGAGGTACACGGCCGTGGCGGTGGCCAACATCAGCTGCGGGAGGCTGACTATATGTGCAGGTCGTCGGAAGTGGCCCAGCACCAGAATGGCCAACACAATCAACAAAGATGCGGCGACGAGCAGGCCGTCAAGCAGCAGGCCGAGGCCGAATTGGGAGTCGTCGCGGCTGGGAATGGTCACTGCGGTGGCGAACGCGCACAGCGGCAAGACCACGTAGCCCAAGTTGGCCGCCGAGACTTCCGGCATCGGCGGAATACCGCCCAGACTCACGTACCACCACACCGCTTGGCCTGCAGTCCAGCCGGCCAGCCCGATGCTCAGCACCGTCCATGCCAGACGTTGGCGGCCGCGAGAGGCACGGGCGGCGACGACGGCGCAGCCGTTGGCAAACACGCTCAAAATCCAGAGCCCCACCGGGCCGGTCAGCGCGCGATCCGACGAGCCATTTTCGGTGAACAGCAGCACGCCGTATACGAGCAACCCGACAGTCGCCAACACGGCCACCGCGGTTCGGCGTCGTGTCAGTGAGAACATTTCCTGCCCTGTCGGATGCGGTTTTCGCATGCAGGATAATCCACGGCGCGAGCTTCCGTCCTCCGTACAGCTAGCCTGTCCGACAATTTCACCGAACCGTTTCGAGGCCGTATGGGCCGGGTCCCTCGGCGCTGCCAGCACTGCTCAGCTCATGTGATTGCAATCCAGGAAAGGAATCTGGATCGGTGATGCGACGGGTGCCGGGGTCACTCAGACTTTTGCAGCAAAGACCACGTCGGGATTGAGGATTCCGGCCGGGTCGAAGCTCTGCTTGATCCGGCGCAGCAGGTCGACCTTGACCGGGTCTTCGAGCTCGCGCCAGTAGGGAGCCTTGGCGCGACCGAGGCCGTGTTCGCCCGAGATCGCGCCGCCTATCTCCATTGCCAGCGCGAAGATGTCCGTCAGGAGTTTCTTGCGGGTGTCGGGGTCCGGGCAAAAGATCGCCAGGTGCACGTTGCCGTCGCCGGCGTGACCGCAGCCCACCGCGCCACCGGCGACCGCGGCCGCCAGGCCGCGCACGGCGGCAAGGTACTTCGGCATCGCGCCGCGGGGCACGACCGTGTCGATCAGGTCGTCGGCGCCGATCGCCTTCAGCGTCCAAAACGCGTTCTCGCGCGCCTCGATCAGCTTGCGCGCCGAGCCGCCTTCGAGCACATAGGCGTCTAGGGCTCCCAGCTCGGCGACCAGCTCGCCGGTCCGCTCGACATCCTCGTCCAGCCGTTCCGCTGTCCGATTCTCAAGTCCCACAACGAGATAGGCCTGACAGCTGTCGCGGATCTGGTCCGCAACGCCGAGCTCCAGGTTCTGGGTGTGCACGAGCGCGGCCATCGTCACGTTGTCGATGTACTCCAGGATGTAGGGGCCGAGGCCGCTGGCGATGACCTGGGGCACCGCCTCCATGACCTGGTCGAAGTCGGCGAACGGGGCGAGCACGGTGGCGCTGTGGCCAAGCCGCGGATGCAGTTTGACGATCACCTCGGTGGCCAGAGCCAGGGTGCCTTCGGAGCCGACGATCAGCTGGGTCAGGTCGTAGCCGGTGGACACCTTGGCGATCTTGCCGCCGGTGCGGATGATCTCGCCGGTCGGCAACACGGCTTGCAGGCCGAGCACGTTATTGCGGGCTATGCCGTATTTGACCGCGCGCATGCCGCCGGCGTTGGTGCCGACGTTGCCGCCGATGCTGGAGGACAGTTCGCCGGGTTGCACCATGTAGCGCAGGTTTGCCGAGGCGGTCGCGGCGTCCAGTTCGAGCAGCGTCACGCCCGGTTGGACGACGGCGACCTGGTTGGTGGTGTCGACCTCGAGGACGGCGTTCATCCGCTCGAAGGAGATGACCAGCCCGTCCGCGCGCGGTATCGCCGCACCCGACAAGCCGGTCCCGGATCCGCGGGCCGTCACCGGAATATGTTGTTCCGTAGCCACTTTCAGCAGCTGTGCGACCTCCTCGGCGGTGGCCGGCTTCGCGACGTAGGCAGGCTGCTGCGGCGGATGCGTCAGTTCCTCGTCATGCCAATAGTCGTCGGGGATCGCTTCGCCCTCTAGCAGGTTGTGGTCTCCGACGATGTCCGCGAGCTGCTCGGTGATGTCGCCCATGAACGCACACTGTAGGCGGTGTTACTGGGGCTGCTCCAACAACCGCAAGGGGTGCAGGCCGTCCACCGCGCCGACGAACGGCGGGTGGATGCTGTAGCCGATCATGCGCTGAATGTCCGGCGAGACCGTTCGCGCGGCGTCGCGCGGTATCGACAGGGTGAAGGCTTCCATCGGCCGCAGCCACGGTTGGCAGTACTGGGCGGTGACGGCTAGTCGTGCGCGGTCGGTGGTGTTGGTGCCGCCGCCGTGCCACGTCGTTCCGACGAAGAAGACGCAGGAGCCGGCGGGCATGACGACAGGTATTGACGGGTCATCCGGTCCGGGCGGGCGCGCGCCCCAGCGATGGCTGCCGGGGAATATCACCGTGGCGCCGTTGTCGGCGGTGAAGTCGTCGATCGCCCAGATTGTCGCGGCGGTCAACGGCGCTCGCGGTCGCGGAATCGGGTAGAACCCGTCGTCGTGATGGGGCAGCTGCGCGGACTCCGCAGGCTGAATGTTGATGGCCTGCAACGCCGAAAGCAGATAGTTGGGCATCAGCAGCCGATCGAGCACCGCCAGCACCCGCGGATGATCGGCAAGCCGGTCGCACCCGCGCGTTCTGCTCAGCACGCTGTAGATGCGCTGGGTGCGACGTCCTTCAAAGCCGTTGCGCCCGGTGTGGTCGAGCCAGGGTGTGACGGTGTTCCGGATCTGCTGGCACTCGTCGGCGCTCAGCAGGTTTTCCCAGATGACGTAGCCGTCTCGGTCCAGGGCGGCCATGTCGGCGTCGACGATCGCGGGGTCGACCGAGGAGCCGCCGCTCGGCGTCCACTTGTGCCGGCCCGCCAAGTCGTTCTTGAGGTCGTCCAGCGTCGTGACCGGGTCGTCATCGATGCTCATGTACCCGACAGTGGACCCAGATTGACCGCCGGTCAAGTTCGCGAGGGTGGCATGCTTCTTGCATGGCGGCCGTGCCCGAAACGGTTTATGCGCGAGACGGCGATGCCCACCTCGCTTATCAGGTCGTGGCCGACAACGGGCCGGACCTCCTGTTCGTCCCCACCGGCACGTTCCCGATCGACTTGCTGTGGGACGAGCCGACCGTCGCCGGGCACCTGCGTCGGCTGGCGTCGTTCAGCCGGCTGATCACGACCGACCTACTCGGGGTAGGCAGCTCGGACGCGGTGCCGATCCACGACCGCCCGGCGATGCAGGCGTGGACCGACGGGCTGGTCGCGGTGCTCGACGCCGTCGGGAGTGAGTGCGCGACGGTGTTCGGGATGTCCGAGTCGGCGCTTCCGGTCATGCTGCTGGCCGCGAGCCATCCGCACCGGGTGCGGTCGCTGGTGTTGTGCAGTGCGTATGCGCGCTTTCAGCGGGCCGACGACTATCCGCACGGAATGCCCGAGCCGGCCTTCAGCCGGTATGTCGACTCCTTCGGCGACACCGTCGGAAGGGGTGGGGTGGCCGATAACTTGGCGCCGAGTTGGGCTACTGATGCCGGCAAGCGGCGGTGGTGGGCGCGCGGTGAGCGCTTGTCCGGCGGTCCCGGCTACTTCACAGAGGTCTTCGATCTCTTCCTGCGCACCGATGTTCGGCCCGCAGTGGAGAGCATCCAAGCGCCGACGCTGCTGCTGCATCGCGTCGATGACCGGCATACCAGGGGCGGTCACGCCCGGTATCTCGTCGACCGCATCCCGCAGGCGCGGTTGGTGGAGCTCGACGGGGACGACGACGTGTGGTTCGCCGGTGATGCCGACCGGGTGGTCGACGAGATCGAATCGTTCGTCACCGGGGGGCGCGCCGCCGCGCCGACCAACCGGGTGCTGTCGACGGTGATGTTTACCGACATCGTCGGATCGACCGAACGCGCCGAATCTATCGGCGACGATGCGTGGGCGCTCGAGCTCGATGCACACAACGAGATCGTGAAAAAGCATGTCTTGAGTGCGCGAGGCGAGGTGGTGAAGTTCACCGGTGACGGCGCTTTGGCGACGTTTGACGGGCCGGCGCGAGCGATCAACTGCGCGTGCGCGATTCGCGACTCGGTGCAAGACCTCGGACTCATCGTTCGCGCCGGCCTACACACCGGCGAGGTGGAGATGGTGGACCACGACGTGCACGGGATCGCGGTTCATGTCGCGGCGCGCATCATGGCGATGGCGGGGCCCGGGGAGGTATTCGTGTCCGGTGTGGTCCCGCCGTTGGTGCTCGGGTCGCGGCTCTCGTTCGAGAGCCGAGGCACGCACGAACTCCGCGGTGTGCGCGGTCGCTGGCCGGTGCTTGCGGTGGTTTAACCGCGTTTGGTGCCGGGTGTGCACCTGTTGTGCCGCAGCGACTTTTCCTCGAGATCGACGCTGGCGTGAAGAAACGCCGGTGAGCTGCACGCTAGCGTCGATCTCGGGGTTTGCCTCCGGGCGTGAAGGTGACCGGTAGCTTGCTCAGCCCTGTCATGCTCGGGTTGCTCAGGTATTGGTGGGCGTTGTCTAGGTCTACCTGGTAGTCGGGGATGCGATCGAGGACCGCCTTGACCATCACCTCGGACATCAGCCGCGCAAGATGTGAGCCGATGCATCGGTGCGGGCCGAGCCCAAAAGCAAGGTGGCGGTTGGGTGTTCGGTCCAGGATGACTTTGTCGGGATTGTCGAATTCCTGCTGGTCGTGGTTGGCCGAGAGCCAGCTGATGATGAGCCGGTCGTTCTTTTTGAGGTGTTGGCCGTTGAGTTCGACGTCTTTGGTGACGGTGCGGCTGAGTGAGCGGTTGACGCTGAAATAGCGCAGGAATTCGTCGGTGGCGGTGCGGTAAAGCTCGGGGTGGTTTATCAGTTGCTGTCTGAGGTCTTGGTGTGTGCCCAGATGCCTTAGCGTGAGCGCGGTTTGGGAGGTGGTGGTGTCGACGCCGCCGGCGATCAGGTTCCACAGGATGTTGAGCAGCTGTTCGTCTGTTAGGTGCTGCCCTTCGAACTCGAACTGGATCAGGAAGCTGGTCAGGTCTTCTTTCTTGTCGGCCCGTCTGGCGGCCGCGTGTTGGAGGACTTCTTCCATCATCGCCGGGACTTTCGCGATGGCTTCGGCATATTTGGGGCTGTCTTGCGGGACGGCCATGACGTTGTGGAACATGCTGGCGTAGATGTGCCAGTTGTCGAGTGGGAGGCCCATCAACTTCATCGTGAGGATGGCCGGGACCGGGCTGGCGTAGTCGAGCACCAAGTCCATCGCGCCGTTTTCGATGTGTTGGTCGAGGAACTCGTGGGCTTTCTCCTCCATGAAGGGCTTCATTTTGTCGACGGCGCCGGGGGAGAAGAACGGGGCCAGGGCGTGTCTCAGAGCCAGGTGGTACTCGCCGTCGATCTCGCCGATTCCCAGGGCCGGTTGGCCTTCGGGGCGCGGGACGCCCATCTCGCCTTGGTAGTTCACGCCGTCTTCGGCGTCGGGTTCGTACTTGTGGGCGAAAGTGGCGCCCTCCCTGGCTGATTGGCTCACCGCGGCGTAGCTGCTGAGGTACCAGAATCCGTCGTAGTGCTCATTCCAGGCGACGGGGCAGCGTTGTCTCAGGTCGGCGTGGATCGCGTCCTGGTTGAGGTTGAACGCGTCGGAGTGGTGGTCGAAGTCGACCAGGGCATCGGCGCTCACGTCGGGGCGGTGAGTCAATGGGTTGCCTTTCTGGCTATCTTTGCATTATTACGCTTTCGAGTGGCCGACTGAAGTAGGAGCAATGGGTAGCTACCGAACGACCTTCAATCACGTCGGCTTGTGCGTCGCGGATACCGAGCGGTCACGCCGGTTCTACGAGAATGTGCTCGGCTTCCAGTTCTGGTGGGAGCTCGAACCGTCCGACAATCTCACCGCGCAGGTGGTGCAGCTGCCCGAGCCGCTTGGGGTGAAGGCGACCTACCTTGTCCGCGACGGCTTAGTGCTGGAGTTGATCGACTACTCCCAGCGGCAAGTGCATGCCGGGCCGACGCGCGTGATGGATGAGGTAGGGCTGACCCACATCTCGCTGTCGGTGTCCGATCTGGGTGCGGTGCTGGCGAAGGTTGCGAAGTGCGGGGGATCGGTGGTCGAGGAGGCGGTGTCCGAAGCGATGGCCATCATTCGGGATCCGGACGGGCAGATGATCGAGTTGGTTACCGATGGCTGGCTGGCGGCGTTGCCGCCACGGCCGTAGCACCGATTCGTGCATTGTGCGTCAAGGTCCTCCGGAGCCCTTACGGCGCCGCCGGTTTGGGACTGCGCGGAGGACAGATGACGGCGTGGATCGCGCGGGGTCGAGCACCTGTTGGCAGTTGATGACGGCCGCTTCCCGGCGTGGATCGGCGGCCGAAATTTGTCGTACCCCGGTGCGATGATGGGGTCATGTCTCGGACCGCATCGTCTAGCGCCGTTGGATCGCGCCCTGATGAGCGGCTTGAGGTGTTGTTCGACGAGTTGGCGGAGTTGACCGGTCAGCGCAACGCCATCGACGGGCGCATCGTAGAGATCGCCTCCGAGATAGATCGCGACGAGCTGTGCGGCGTCACCGGCGCGCGGTCGGTGGCGGCGTTGATGGGCTGGAAGACCGGCGCTTCATCGGCAACCGCCCACAAGATCGCCACCGTCGCGCGTCGGCTGGCGGAGTTTCCGCGCTGTGTGGCGGGGATGCGGGAGGGTCGGCTGTCGCTGGATCAGGTCGGGGTGATCGCGGCGTGGGCGGGCGAGGGATCCGATGAGCACTATGCGGAGCTGGCCGCAGTCGCCACGGTCAGCCAGTTGCGCACCGCGGTCAAGCTGGAACCGCGACCCGAACCCGATTCTGCCCGGCCAGGCCCGCAGGCCTCGATCACCCAGACCTCGGACGAGGAGTTCACGTGTTGGCGGATCAAACTTCCGCACCTGGACGCGGCGAAGTTCGATGCGGCGCTGGCCTCTCACCGTGATGCGCTGATCGCCGAGTGGAAGCACGATCACGACAATGGTGACCGCGCCTGCGATCAGGCGCCGTCGTTGCCGGGCACTGTCGAGGCGTTTAAGCGCCTGGTCGAGATGGGGTGGGACGCCGAGGCGGCCCGCCGACCCCATGGGCATCACACCAGTGTGGTCGTGCACGTCGATGTCGCCCAGCGGGCCGCGGCGCTGCATCTGGGTCCGTTGCTCACCGACGCCGAACGGCGATACCTGGTCTGTGATGCCACCTGTGAAGTCTGGTTCGAACGTGACGGCGCACCCATCGGCGCCGGGCGAGCGATGCGGGTGATCAACCGTCGGCTGCGTCGCGCGCTCGAGCACCGCCACCGAACGTGCGCTGTTCCCGGCTGTGGCGCCACCCGCGGTCTGCACGCACACCACATCCGGCACTGGGAAGACGGCGGCCCCACCGAGTTGTCCAACCTGGTCTTGGTATGCCCACACCACCATCGGTTGCACCACCGCGGCGTCATCACCATCACCGGAACCGCCGACGACCTCACCGTCGCCGACAGCTCCGGTCGACCGCTTAGCGCAGGATCACTCGCGCGCCCGCCGAATCATCCCCCGCCCGCTGTCCCACCGTGCCCCGGGCCCACCGGCGCACGCGCCAACTGGTGGTGGTATGAACCCTTCCAGCCGCAACCACCACCAACAACCAACTAGATAGCTTACCGCCGCCGGTCATGACCAACACCGGATCAAAGCTCAAACGGGTTGGGGTATCAAGAATTTCGTTCGCAATTCGCGCAGCAACTGCATCGCGAAATTCAATGCTGAAGACCAGACCCGCACCACCGGCCCGCCACCCCGACGACCTCGGCAACACCCCAACCGCGATCCGCGCCGACGTGCGCACTAACGTGAGCCAACTCGGGCCGAATTCGATGACGGGGTACGCCGCAGAGCCCATGCAGCACAGTTAATTTCACCCTTCGACGTAGCGGGTGATCGTATCGACGAGTGCCGTCACGGCGCCGGTTCGCGACGCGGCGGATGCGAGATACAGCGTCCACGTCACCGGCGGGCTCAACGGGATAGCGCGTAGGTCGGGGTATCGTTCGGCCGCGCTGACGGGCAGCACGGTCGCTGCCAGTCGGTGTCTGACGAGTTCGGCGGCGATCGCGTAGTCGGCGACCTCGTAGGCACTCGTCGGCTGCACCCCGGCGGCGGCGAACCCCGCATCCAGGCGCTGGCGAATACCCCACCCGCGCGGAAACTGAATGAAGTCCTGCCCGTCCAGGTCGCCCAACTTCACGTGCCGGCGACCCGCCAGCTCATGGCCGGGCTCGCAAACGAAGACCATGGGCTCGTGGGTCAGTTCGCGCACCGCAACAAGCCGAGACGGCGAGGCAGACAGAGACACCAGGGCGAGATCCATCTTCCCGTCGGCGATCGCCTCCAGATGGCCAGCCGATCCGGTGAGGCTTTGGCGCAGCTGAACCGTCACCAGCGGGTGAAGGCGCCGGAACTCTTCGAGTACGGTCGCCAGATTCAACCCACCCCAAGACATCAGGGTGCCGAGTGTGACGGTGCCGGTCAGCTGATCGCGATAATCCGCCATGGACGCCTGCGCCCGCTGCACAGTGTGGATGACTTCGCGGGCATGCTGCAGAAAGACCTCGCCTGGCGCGGTGAGCACGATCTGGCGCTTTGACCGGTTGAACAGCTCGACGCCGAGTTCCTTTTCCAGTTTCGCTACCGACGCCGACAGTGCGGACTGCACGACGTGGATCCGCTGGGCCGCCCGAGAAAAGTTCAACTCTGAGGCCACCGTGACGAAGTACTCCAGCTGCCGCATCTCCATCCCAACAATCTATCGCGAACAGCGATCATTCTGATCGATTTTCAACGTTAGACGCGATCAATTCGGAGGTGTTTCCTTGGCTTGGCAGCTAAAGTGACCATCACCTCATTGGAGGAGCAGCCATGCGAGCCTTGCGTTTCGACACGTTCGGTGATCCGAGCGTCCTGCACGTCGCCGATCTGCCCGACCCGACGGCGACCGGGCAGGAAGCGATCGTTCGCGTCGAAGCGGCATCCGTCAACCCTTCTGACGTGAAAAATGTTGCCGGACTGATGGACTGGACGCTGCTGCCGCGCACGCCGGGACGCGACTTCGCCGGCGTCGTAGTCAGTGGCCCACCCGATTGGGAAGGCGCCGAAGTGTGGGGCACCGGCGGCGACGTCGGATTCACCCGCGACGGCTCGCACGCCGAGCTCATAGAAGTGCCTATCGAAGCACTGGCACGCAAACCCGAAGCGCTCAGCTTCGACGAAGCCGCCACGGTCGGCGTCAACTTCGTCACCGCCTGGGCCGGCGCCGTCGAGACGGCGCGACTGGTTACAGGCGAAACGATCGCCATTTTCGGCGTTTCCGGGGGAGTGGGCGGCGCCGTCGCCCAGATCGCCCATGCGCTTGGCGCCTCGGTGATCGGCGTGAGCCGTCGCAAACCTGAGCCGGAAACACCCGCCGCCAAGGTGATCGACGAGTTCCTCGCCCTGGACACCGACGTCGCCGCCGAAATCAGACGGCTCACCAAAGGCAGCGGAGTCGGCGTCGTCTACGACGCGGTCGGCGGCGTGACGACGAACGCAGCACTGGCCTCCCTTGCGCACCGCGGCCGGCTGGTGGTCATCAGTGCGGTGGGCTCGCCAAAGGTTGACATCGATATAAGAGCGTTGTACCGCAACGAAACCCGCATCCTGGGCATCGACAGCGGCAAACTCAGTGTCGTCGACTGCGCGCACATCCTGGAGCAGCTCCGGCCCCACTTCGAATCCGGCGACTTTCGCCCACTGCCCATCACCGCGCGCTACTCCCTCGACGACAGCGCGGCAGCCTATCAAGCGGTCGCCAGCCAGGTATCCGGCCGCGTCGTGATCAATCCCTAAGGAAGGCAACCACAATGGCGACCAATCTCACCGAAGAGACGATTACCGACGAAGTGCTGAAGACCTTCGACACATCCACCGACGATCGCTTTCGCCAACTTTTCCAAAGCTTGACCCAGCATCTGCACGACTTCGCCCGGGAGGTGCGGCTGACCGGCGACGAATGGTTCACCGCAATGGACTTCGTCGAACGGCTCGGCAAAATCTCCAGCCCCACCCGTCAAGAGGTGGTGCTGCTCTCCGACATCCTCGGGCTGTCGATGCTGCTGGACACCATGAACGAGAACCCCGGCGGATCGGCCACCGACTCCGCGCTGCTGGGCCCGTTCTACGTCGAGGGCCGCCCGACCGTCCCCAACGGGGCCGACATCTCCAACGGCGTCGCGGGAACCCCGATGTTCGTGACGGCCCGCGTCGTCGACGAAAGCGGTGAGCCCATTAGAGGCGCGAAGGTCGACACCTGGCATAGCGACGGCACCGGGTTCTACGATGTTCAGCTGACCGAGCAGCTGCACGGCGAGTTCGCCATGCGCGCGCTGCTGACCACCAACGACGACGGTGAATTCTGGTATCGCTCGATCACGCCGCGCTATTACCCGGTGCCCACCGACGGCCCGTGCGGGGAGATCATGCGCGCCGCCAATCGATCCGTGATGCGCCCTCAACATGTGCACTTCTGGTTCCAGGCCGACGGCTACCAGTCGCTAATCACCCAGCTATTCCTCAAAGACGACCCGTACATCGACTGCGACGCGGTGTTCTCGGCGCAGGATTCGTTGAAGGCCGACTTCACGCGCCAACAGCCGGGCATCGCGCCGGATGGAACCAAAGTCGACGAACCCTTCGTCACGCTGGACTGGACGTTCACCCTCGCGGCACAGTGAAACCATGACACGCATCGAGCTCGCCGACCTCGACCAGCAGCCCGAGTCCATTCGCGAGTGGGCAGACCGGCGCGGCAACCTCAACGTTTTCCGGCTACTGGCCAACGCGCCCAACGTGTTTCCCGGCTGGTCGCAGATGGTCGACGAGCTCTACGCCAGCCCGACGTTTAGCGCGCGCATGCGGGAAGTGATCGTGCTGCGGGTGGCCAACCTGCAGGGCTCGGCCTACGAGCTTGCCCAGCACCTGCTCTTGGGCCGCGCCGCGGGGCTCACCGAGCAACAGCTCGACGCGCTTGCCACCGGCGAACTCGACGGAGCCGGCTTCCGCCACACCGAACGCACGGCCGTCGAGGTCGTCACCGAGTTGTGCACCACCCACCACCTGCGCGACGAGTCGTTCGCGACCGCCCAGGCCGTCTTCGGCGACGAGGTGCTGACCGAATTGCTGATGATCGTCAGCTGCTACTACGGGCTGGCATTGGTGCTCAACGCCGTCGACTTGGATATCGAATGACGCGTATCCCGTATCGGCGGCCCGAAGACATGACCGAGCAGGCCCGCGAATTGGCCCGGGAGCGCGGCAATCTCAACGTCTACCGGACGCTGGCGAACGCCGAGAACGCCTTCACCGGCTGGATGCTGGCCGGCCGCGACGCCCTGACCAGTCCGGTGTTGCCCCGGCGGTTGCGTGAACTGGTGACGCTGCGGACCGCTTCGCTGATGGACTGCGCCTACGAGCTCGGCCAGCACCGCGACGTCGCGCGCACGGCGGGGCTTAGCGCCGACGAGATCGGCGCCGTTATCTCCGAGTCCGATTGGCGAACAGACTATTTCGATGAGACCGAGCTAGCGGTGCTGACTCTGACAACCGAACTTGTCAGCACCGGCTCGGTCGCGGACGCACTATTCGAGGGCGTGCGCGAGGAACTGGGAGCCGAGGCCACCGTGGAGGTGCTGATGGTTATCAGCAGGTACGCGGGGCTGGCGTTGATGCTCAACGCACTCGATGTCGACCTGGACGAAACCGCGCGGCTGCCAACGATCCCAACCGACACGCGGCGTTGATTTCGCACAAGTCTCACGATGCGGTCTGATTGCCCGTAACGTTGCACGACGTGGCCGCGCGTAAGCCCTCGACGCGCCTGTCAGCCGACGACTGGTTGCAGGCTGGGTACACCTTGCTCGCCGAAGAGGGCGCACGTGCCCTGAAGATCGAACGGCTCTGCCGGCAAGTCGGCGCCACCCGCGGCAGCTTCTACTGGCACTTCGAGGATATGGATAGCTACCGCGCCGCACTCGTCGAATCGTGGAACACGTTCCGCGAGCAGGACCGGCAATCGCTGGACGAGATCGATGCGCTGCCGCCCCGGGAACGGCTGTCCACCATGATGATTGCCTTGGTTCGGCCGCAGCACTGGATGCTCGAACGCGCCATGCGGGAGTGGGCCCGCACCGACCAGGCCGCCGCCGCCAACATCCGCGACGCCGATCGCCGGCTGCTTCGTTCGGTCGCAAAGGCGTACGCGGACTGCGGTTTCAGTGTCGAGGACGCCAGGTTGCGCGCGGAGCTGACGTTCGCGGCCGGGATCGGACTGCTGCACCTCACAGCCACGCCGGGCCAGGCGCAGAAGGCGGCTCAACACGAACGCTTCCTGGACATGATGCTGGCCGATCCGAAGTAGCGATCACACCATCGCGATCGGTGAGATCTTGGCTCCAATCGCCAATGCCCCGGCCAACTCTCGGCACACGTCATAGTCGAATACGACATGGCCCGCTGCAATATCGACATCGCGCTTGGCGCGCTGCAACGGGCTGGACAGGAAGTGTGCGCTGGCGCCGGCGGACTCCATCAGGTCGGAGATGATCGCGCGGCACTCGTGCACCGTGTACGCCGCCGCCAGCCGGGCGTTGGCCCGTACCGATCGCCGAACACGTTCACTGCTGACAACGAGCTCGTCGATCCCTGCGGCGGTCTCGGCGACCAGCGCGCGCAGCGCGCGCAGCCGCACCGTCGCATCGCCGAGCCTGATCTGTGCGGCCGGCTGATCCTTTTGTGCCACACCGCTATACGCCAGGACGCGGCCGCCGAGCCGCTCGGCGAACAGCTCGGTGACCCGTTCGGCGGCGCCGAGCACCGGCATCGACGCCACCAGCGCGAGGGCCGGCACCAGCGGCCATCGGTAGGTGGCCGCCCCGTGCACATGCGCTCCCGGCGCAGTGCCGCCATAGATATCGGCCACGCTGGCGATGCGGTGTTCGGGGACAAAGACGTCCGTGACGATCACGTCGTGAGAACCGGTTCCGCGCATGCCCGCGGTGTGCCACACGTCGTCGACCTCGACCTGGTCGGCGGGCACCACCACGAGTGCCGGAACGATGCTGTCGTCTCGCTCGACCAGCGCGCCGACGATTACCCAATCGGCATCCATCGCGCCCGTCGACCACGACCACCGACCGGTCAGGCGCACGCCGCCATCGGCTGGAGTACCGCGGCCGGTCGGGGCCAGCGGAGCGGGCGCCAACACCGGGCCCGAGGCGAACACTTCTTCCTGAAGCCGCGGGTCGAACAGCGACAGCATCCAGTTGTGCAGTGCGTAGAACCCCAACGTCCATGCGCTCGAGGTGCAGCCGTGTGCCATCTGCCGAATCGGTTCCAGCAGTTCGGGAAACGATGCTTGGATTCCGCCGAACCGGGCCGGGAGCAGCAGCCGGAACAGGTCCGTCTCTTTGAACTCGCTGACCGTCGCTGCGGGCAGCCGCCGCAATCGCTCAGCTTCGTCGGCGCGCTGCGCTAACCGCGCGACGAATTCGTCGGTGATTCCGTGCAGCGAGCGGCTAGCAACCGCGGACATGCGGTCACCGTAACATACTTTTTAGTATGTAAAGCCGGTCAGTTGCCGAAGCCGCCGGTCGGTGCGTGCGGCTTTGGTGCCGGTGCGCCGGGGGCGGCGTCCAGACGGCTGACGGCAAAGGAGACACCCTTGTCGATCATGCTGCCGTCGTCGGCGTAGGTGTCGTGGGCCGCGAAGTTCATGCCGTCCGAGCACACCGGGTCCTCGTTGGCGCACACCTTGATGGTCTTGCCCGCATAGGTTGGCCCGATGACCAACGGCGGCTGACCCAGGAAGTTCATCGCGCGCACGTTAGGTGTTCCGAAAAGCACCACCGCGGCCACGTGGTCGGCGATCTCGGGTGCCAGCGGTTTGGGAACCGTTGCCGGATCGACCCCGTCGGGCACTTGCGCGGAGGTGACGAAGCCCATCACGGCCGCGCCCTGAGAGAAGCCGCCGAGCACCATCTTGGTCTTGGGACAGCTGCCCGCCATCGATATGACATGGTTGCTGGCGTCCCTAATACCGTCCACGCCGGTCTCCCACTCATTGCTGGCGGGGTAGTTCACCGCGTAGACGTCGACGGACTTTCCGCCTTCGCGCCCGCGCAGGTTATCGACGAAGGCTTGTCCGGTGGGGCCGACACCTTCGGGCTCACCGGTACCGCGCGCGAATACCACTTGAGCGTCGGGGCACGGTTCGGCCGACGCCGACGGAGTAGGGGAGACAAGGAAAGTGGTGCCAAGGCCCACGGCTACTACGGCCATGGGGTTAGCGACTCGAATGATTTGACCGGCGATCATGCCGAAATAAGTGCCCATTGGTATCCATCCCAAACCTCTGAGTTCCAAGACCAGTTGACCACCGTTGGCGAAGACCACAAAAGCGACACGCACAAGATTTGTAGTCGTCTTATTTGGCCTGATATCCCGGTCGATAGCCGAAGGTCTGCTGGCGGGTCCCGATGTCGTGCCTTTACAAATCAATCGGCTTGGTGCTGACAATAGCAGGGGGATTGCTACCATCGCGCGGTGAACGAACCGCCTGCGCCACCAGGGTGCGGCCGGCCGAAATCTGCTTCTAGACGCGAAGTCTTGAAACTTGCCGGTGTCGCACCGGTGCTCTTCGCTGTCGCCACTCTCGACGCCCCACTCGCGTCGGCTGGAGTCGCCGGATCATCGGTGTTCCTCGACCCGGGCCACAACGCCGTGAATGACGCCTCGATAAATCGGCAAGTCCCGAATGGCCGGGGCGGCACCAAACCGTGCCAAACTTCGGGCGCCGCGACTAACGACGGCTATCCCGAGCATGCGTTCAATTGGGCGGTCGTCGGCCTGATCAGTGAATCGCTGCGGCAAATGGGCGTGAACACCGTGCTGTCTCGCGACAACGACAGCTCCGTCGGACCCTGCGTCGACCAGCGTGCCGACCAGGCCAATGCGATGCATCCGGACGCGATCGTGAGCATCCACGCCGACGGTGGTCCGCCGTCCGGCAGCGGATTTCACGTCAACTACTCCAGCCCACCGCGCAACGCCGTCCAGTCCGGCCCGGCGATACAACTGGCGCACACCATGCGCGATGCCCTGGTCCAGGCGGGATTTCACCCGTCGACCTACGTCGGGTCCGACGGCCTCTACGGGCGCGACGACCTCGCCGGTCTGAACCTCGCTTTGTACCCGGCAGTGCTCGTCGAACTCGGCAACATGAGGAACGCGGACGAAGCCGCGCGGATGGAAAGCGCCGATGGACAGGCGAAGTACGCCGCGGCCGTCACGCAGGGGATCGTCGCGTTTCTGAACGCCAACGGCCGCTGAGCCGGAATTTTGTTCTCAGACAGTGCTTCTCGCGACGACCGCTGCCTATATTCCGTAGTCCGGCAGGTCGAAGTCGTCGCGGAGCTGCCGATGAATGATCCAGTCGCCGACCAACGGCAGCGATAGCAGGCTGGTGAGCTTGTCGCGTGCCCATAGTCCTCGCCGTGTCCGCGGGGCAAACGTCGCGGCGAACCTGTGGGCCGAGCGCTGCTTGCCGGTGACGAAGGGCCGCAGTAGGCGCTGGTATTCGTGAAAAGCCGTCTTGTAATCGCCGCCGGCGCGGTGCAATTCACCGGCCAGCACATAGGCCTCCAGCATGGCCAGCCCGGTGCCCTCCCCGGCCAACAGCGACACGGCGGCTGCCGCATCGCCGATCAGCATCACCCGCCCGTCGGACCAACCGTTCATCGCGATCTGACTCACCCGATCGAAATAGATGTCCGCGCAGTCGTCCATCGCCTGCAGGATGCGCGGGCATTCCCAACCCGCACCGCCGAACACCGCACCGAGCAGCCTCTTGACCTCATCGGTACCCTGGGGGTCGGCGCCACCGATCTGCTCCCTGGTGAAGACGAACAGAAACATGGTGCGGTCATCGCGCATGGCGAACCGGCTGACCATGCCTCCCGGGATGCCATAGGACACATAGACCAGCTCATCGCGCGGACGGTAACCACGCGCCTCGAATGCGGCAACGCGATAACCGAGGTCGCGCTCGAAGCCCGCCTCGGGACCGAACACCAAACTCCGCACGGGCGAATGCAAACCACCAGCGCCGATCAGAAGATCGAATTCGCGCGATGCACCGCTGTGGAAGCCAACCCGGACCCCGGTGTCGTCCTGCCCGATGGTCGCGATGCTCTGCGCAAAGAGGCTCTCCACATCGTCGGCGAGAGTGCCGTAGATCATGGCCGCCAAATCGCCGCGAGCCAGGCTGGTGAATCGTCCCGCGGCCATGCGCCGGAATCCGTCCGTGGGAAAGCCGCCCACCTTGTCGCCGCGCCTGTCGACCAGCCGCACCTCGCGCACGACGGCATATCCGGCTGCCTGCAACTGCGGGCCGAGGCCCATTCGTTCGGCGATCCGATAACCCGCGCCCCAGAAGTCGACGACGTAGCCTCCGGTTCGCAATGCCGGGGCTTTCTCAATCAGGGTGGCGTGATGCCCGGTGCGGCCCAGCCAATACGCCAAGGTTGGGCCGGCGATCCCGGCGCCGCTGATCGCGATCTTCATCGCGTGCAACTATGCCGGGCGAGCATGTAATGCGACTAAGAGCGCGGTCATGACGATGAGCAGCAACGCGGCCACCCCGACGGTATAGACCTGACGGCGCGGAGTGATTCGCGCCGGGAGCGGTCGCAGCTGCAGTGTTCGTTGGCGTTGTAAGGCGATTAGGTAGCTGGACAACGCCGCGGCCAGAGCCAGGCCCGCCGCGGTCAGCGCCGCCGCACCCTTAACACCGTGCAAGTCCTTGACGGTCAGCAGCGCTCCGTTGACCAGGAACGCGAACGACGTCCGGGTCCAGGCCAGTGTCGTGCGTTCGGCCTGCAGCCCGCCGCCCGGATAGTGCGCCGACGCCTGGGTCAACCCGAGACCGCCTTGAGGACGACCAAGCCGAGCGCGATCAGCCCGACCAGGCTGAGGCCGACCGCGAGATAGGCGGGCGAGGGATGACGGGGCAACGGGTCGCCTCGGCGCATCGCGCGATCCGCCTGTTCCCAGCGCAGCAGCCCCATCCCGCTGGTCAGGACCGCCAGCACCGCCAGGCCAATACCGAGCAGGCGGCGTGCCCCGGGGATCGCGAGCTCGGGCACGAGTTGAACCAGGGCGACCGATGCGGCGAGCAATCCCAGCGCTGTGCGTTGCCAAGCCAGGAATGTGCGTTCGTTGGCCATCGTGAACCGGTAGTCGGGTTCGGATTCTTCCGCGCCGGCATCGTGACGTTCGCCGGCGGGCGTGATGGTGTTATCGGCCACTACTTACCTCGCATGGGATGTATGGACAAGCATTTCTATATCGCTGATTTTAACTAACCGTCTGGCCCGCCACGACGGGTGTTCACCGAACCGCTGCATGATGAAGCTTGTGGTTGAGGCGCTGTTGTTCGACGTGCAAGGCACCGCGACGGATTTCCATTCGACCGTCTGTGACGAGGCGCGGCGGATCAGCGCCGGCCGGCACGCCGAGGTCGATTGGCCGGACCTGGTGCGGCGTTGGCGCGCAGGTTACTTCGACGCGCTGCAGGCCGCGCGCAGTCGCCAGAGCGGATGGGTCTCGGTGCACTCGGTGTATCGCGCCGCTCTGGAGACGGTCCTAAACGAGTCCGCCATCGGCGGCTTTTCGGATGCTGAGCGCGAAGAGCTGACGTTCGCCTGGCAACGGCTGCGGCCGTGGCCGGACGTGGTGGCGGGGCTGTCCCGGCTGAAAAGCTCGTTCACGTTGGCCACGCTGTCCAACGCCGATGTGTCCGCGGTCGTCAACATCTCCAAGCGAGCGCAGCTGCCGTGGGATGCGATCTTTGCTGCGGAGATGGCCGGTGTGTTCAAGCCCGAGCCGGCGATCTATCGGATGGCCGCCACCTACCTGGGCCTGGATCCCGCCGACATCATGATGGTGGCAAGCCACAAATACGACATTCGCGCGGCGGCCGCCCTCGGCTTTCGTACCGCCTTCATCGCGCGCCCGCTGGAATTCGGGGCGGGCGGCGACGCCGATGTCGCCTATTGCGACGAGTTCGACGTGAACGCGTCGGACTTTTTCGACCTCGCCGATCAGCTCGGCTGCTAAGGCGTCAGCGGTACGCGGATCCGGTCAGCGGTTGACCGTTGCTGGATTGCAGCAGGCAGATCAGGGTGCTGGGGGTGGGGTCGGCACCGGTGCGATCCTGGTTCGAGTCGATCAGATACGTGATCGAAAACGCGCCGCTGCCCAGCGGTTTGCCGGTGTAAGGGGCAAACCCGGCAGAGCAGTCCCGGTTGGCGACGTTGACGATGGCGGTGTCCACGGCCATCGGCGCGCGCAGGTACACCTCGGCCAAATGCGCTGTGGCGCAATCGACGACGGTGATCGTCACCCGGCTGAGGTCCGCCGGCGGAAGGTCGGCGACGCAATCGCCGACTTGCAGGTTGATCCACTTTTCGGTCTGCGAGCCAAGCTCGGCGGCCGTCGTGGTGGACGGCTTCGCCGTCGCGTGCGGGGTGATGGTGTTTCTGGCTGAATCGCTACCGCACCCGGCGAGCAGTGTGACGGCGGCCAGGCCGCACAACGCATGAGGGCTTCTGCGCCGCATCGCAGCCTCCTCGATTCCACCGGTTAGCGTTGCAGTTTAGGCATTTCCGACGTTCGGGAGAGGCGAATTCACCGAAGAGGTCAGTGTCGGGTCCGGCTTTTCCGACGACATCGACAACAGCCCCCGCACACAACGCGCGGCCAGCAGCCAGTTCGACGGCTTCTTCATGTCCAGCCCGCCGAGGAGCTGTTTGATCATGGTCAACGTGTCGAAGTAAATACGTTCGCAGACAAGCGTTTCGGTGTCGTCGAAGACGAAGTACGCGTTCATGCGGACCCGGAACCGGCTGCCGGTGGGCGGGACTTTGCCGAGGAAGCCGCGATGCGTGCCCATCAACCAGAACTCGACGATCACCGCGTCGGCGCTGTGCCGCAGCGCGATGATCTCGTGGTCCTGATCGGGAAACGCGGTACGGGTGTAGTTGTAGTAGCCACGCACCGCCTCGTTTCCGTCGTGGATGACCATCTGCGGAATCAGCTCGTAGTGGGGGTGCGGGAACGTCGCCAGCACGTCGTCCCAGTCCTGGCGGACCTCGTCGTGAAAATGGTCGAGCACGAGTTTCTGGCGCGCGGCCAGCACCTCGGGAGCGGGAAACGCGGGGGCTGTCATCCGGTCAGCGTAATTCCGATATCGCATGCGATATCAGAACGCGCCGCTACCGGATTGCCTCGATGGCCCAGGCCGGCATGATCGGCGCGCGGGTGAGTCCGTGGTCGCCCTGGCCCATGCTGCGCAGCAACCACTCACCCGCAGGATGCAACAGCCCATCCGCACCATGGCGAAGATTTCGTACCACTTCAAGTCGACCAGCGGGCGCCCGATCAACTCCTCGAAGCGACGGACCACCTGTTCCTGGCTGTCGAAGCCGGGCAGCTCGGGGTCGGCGTCGATGCCGTTGACCTCCATGGTCTGCCGTCGCGTGGCCAACCACCAGGCGAAGTCGGTCTCCGCCGGGCACAGGCACGCCTGTTCCCAGTCCAGGACGCCGACGATCTGGCCGGTGTCGTCGAAGATGGCGTTGGACAGCCGGGCATCGCCCCAGCAGATCGCGAGATCCGGCGGCTCCAAAGGCTGGTGGCGGTACAGCCAGTCGAACGCATCGGTGATGACTGCGGGCACCTGCTTGTCGGTGGCCCACTCGATGTAGTCGCGCCACCAGCCGAGCTCACCGTCGTTGCCCACACCTTGCGCGCGTTTGAGCCAAGGCGCCTCCTCGATCGGAACCCGTTGCAACGCAACAAGTGTGTCGAGAAACGAATCGTGCACCCGGCGCTGCACGTCCACGCCGGCCCCGTGCAGCCAGCCTTTCACCGCGTACGACGTGTCCGACGGCGTGTGCCCAACGATGCGTGGCATCAGCAGAAAACTCGACCCGAGCCACGAGCTGTCGGGCTCGTAGTGGATCGGTGAGGGAGTGGCGATCCCGTGGTTGTGCAGCAGCTGCTGGGTTCGGGTCTGGCCGGCCAGGTCGTATTCGGCGTAGATGCCACCGCCGGTCGGCGGGATTCGTACGACGAACTCCCGAGCGCCGTCGACGCTGAACAGCAGGCTTTCGCTGGACCAGCCCGCCGCGCGGTTGGCCGGGCGCATTTCGCCGATATCGACCGGGTCGCCGAACCTGTGCTCGAACCAGCGACCGAGTTGCAGGCGAGTGGCGGCCACGTCGCGTTGGCCCAAGGACAGTCCAGCCATGGACAAACATTTACATATAGACCACCAAATGTAAACAGACGAGGGCTTACATCTACGATGTCGCATGTCAAGCCGAAGGAGATCGTGATGGCCATACACCTGCCGTTGACGTTCGGGGATATCGCAGACACCGCGCGACCGCTGGCCATCGCCGTGCACGGCTTCCCGGATACGCCGCACACCTGGCGGCATCTGGGCCCGGTGCTCGCCGACCATGGATACCGGGTGGTAGCTCCGTGGTTGCCCGGCTACGAAGCGCCGGCGACCGGGCCGGTCAGTGTCGGCACGTATGTGCGGCAGATTCGCGCGGTCCGTAAGGCGTTAAAGGCCGATGCCCGTGCGGTGTTGATCGGTCACGATTGGGGCGCCCACACCGCGTATGGACTAGTGGGTGCCGACCCGAGTGCCTTCAGTCGATTAGTGACGCTGGCGGTTCCACCGTCGGCCGCGCTGGTCAACTCCATGTTCAGCTACCCCCAGCTCAAGCGGTCGTTCTACATTTGGCTCATTCAGCAGGTCGGACTGGCCGAAACCCTGCTGATCGAGCCCGGCTTCTGGGAGTCGCTGTGGGCGGATTGGTCACCCGGATACGATGCTCACCAAGATATTTCGTGGCTGCGCGAATACGTCACCGCCGAGAACATCGCCGGGGTGATCGGCCCGTACCGCGCCATGTTCAACCCCGAGTTCGCCGACCCCGACGCCGAAGCGGAGGCCGCGGCGACGCTGATACCGCCTCCGATACCGACCCTGTACCTGCATGGCACCGATGACGGTGGGCTCGGTGCAGACGTGGTTGCCAAAGCGGGCGAACACCTACCGGCACCCGGATCGTCATTCGAAATGATCGACGCTGTCGGCCATTTCCTGCATCTGGAGAAGCCCAATCTGATCGCCGAACGAATCTGCGGCTGGTTGGACGCTAACTCGCCGTCGCGGGCCGCGACGCCTGCCGCGGACTGATTCCGGCCGCATAGCGCAGCTCGGCGAGAAATCGCTCGCGGTCGTCGTCGCCAATGAGATAGTGGCACACCGCGACTCGCACCACCGTGGCTGCGGCTAGATCGGCGTTGTCGCCGTCGACGAGGCGCGCGATCCGCCCGTGCAGGATCGGCATCACTCGCTTCATCTGGAACAGCACGTGCTCGGGCTCGGTGTCGACCAGGAAACCCAGTGAATAGGTGCGCTGGAAGTCGACGACGAATTGCAAAGCCGCGTCTAGTCTTTCCTGGCCGCGCAGACCCGCCATCGCCGACGAAATCCCGGCATCGAAATTGTCCTGCTCGTAGAGGCCGAACGCGTCGAGCAACGCCTCCTTGGAGGGGAAGTACCGGTACAGCGTCGGCCGCGATACCTTGGCCTCGGCGGCGACGTCAGAGAGCATCAACTTCTTGCGCCCGCTACGGGCGAGCACCACGAAAGTGGCGGCCAGGATGCGTCGCCGGGTCGACTGCTCGGCGGCGGGGGGTACGCGGGTGGCCACACAGAGCACTTTACATCTCAGGGTCAAAATGTCACACTGCCAATCGTTACAGCCGGACTTTGAACGTCAACACGAGGCAGTCACCGATGACAGACCTGGTCGTCCGCAAGATGGCATTCCAATTCGACGCTTCGGCGTCCAAGGTGCCGTTCCTGTGGCAACCGGCCAACCCGGAGTTCGCGATCTTTTGCAACGCGTTCACGTTCATCGCGGTGCCGTTCGAGAAATACATCATCGCCGCGCTTCGTCGGGCCCAGGACCGGCTGAGCACTGACACGGCCGTGGCGCAGGAAGCCGAAGCCTTCCTGCGGCAAGAGGCCCAGCACGCGGCCGCACACCGCAAGCACATGATCGCGCTGATCGAGCAATACCCGGGCCTCGAACAGTGCTACGACCAAACCGTGGCGTCCTACAACGACCTGATTGCCGCGCACCCGGTGGAGTTTCACGCCGCCTACATCGCCAACCTGGAGGCCACTTTCACGCCGCTATTCAAAGTGATCCTGGACCACCGGGATTCGCTGTTCGGCGGCGCCGACACCCGGGTGGCGTCGCTGATGATGTGGCATTTCGTGGAGGAGATCGAGCATCGCAGCTCGGGGCTGAAGCTGTACCGGCATCTGATGCCCGATCCTTGGTATCGGGTCAAACGCGTCCGCGAAACGTTCCGGCATGTCGGCGCGATCGCGGCAATGGTTGCCAAGGCCATCGACGAGCACATTCCGTTGTCCGACCGGGTGGTGTCCGCGCAGGACGTGATGGCCTCGGCGCTGCGTCGTGAATTTCGCTACCGGATGGGCAGACGGTGGGGTTCGCCGCCGGTGTTTCGCGCCGTGCCCTCCGCGGACCTGCTCAGGATGCTGTGGAGGTTGGCGCTGTCGCAGATGCCGCACCACGATCCGGCCGACCAGCCGCTGCCGGCCTGGGCGGCCACCTGGATGCGTGAATA
This sequence comes from Mycobacterium montefiorense, assembly GCF_025823255.1. Lineage (NCBI taxonomy): Bacteria > Bacillati > Actinomycetota > Actinomycetes > Mycobacteriales > Mycobacteriaceae > Mycobacterium > Mycobacterium montefiorense. Next base: position 145,597 of record NZ_JACKVL010000003.1, read on the forward strand.
CGACCGCGGCACCGATATGACGACCTTCGTCGGGAAAGTGTGAATGCCTGTGCTGTCAACCAATTACGGCGGCCTAGTGCCCGAGGACGAACTCCTCACGCATCAGATCGTCGACACCTTCGCCACGGTGAGCCAATCGGATCCGTCCTGGACGGAGAAGATCTGGAGCACCGCGCACGCCCGCGACAACTCCCTGCAAGTCGCGCTCGGCATCGGAAAGTACACGAACAGAGGTGTTTTCGACGGTGCGGCGGGTGTGTGCCGGGGGACCGAACAGTGGACCGTGCGGGGTGGTCGACGGCTGTCGTCGGACCCGTCGGGCACCGACGTCGGACCCATCCACTACCGCGTCGTCGAGCCACTGAAATCGATTCGGATCAGGCTGGACAAGACCGAACACGCCCCTATCGCCTTCGACGTCGAGATGCGGGGCAGCTTTCCCGCGACATTGGAAGACCCGTGGCCGGACCGCAGCCCCGACGGCTACCGGGTGACGCATAATGTGTTGCGCTACCACCAGATTGGCGTCGCGTCGGGTTGGGTCGAGCTTGACGGCGAGCGCACCGAAATCGATCCCGGCGAATGGATCTCGATCCGCGACCACTCGTGGGGGCTGCGCCCCGGCGTGGGCAAGCCCATCCCCGGGCTGCCCCGCGGCGGTCGCCGCATCGACCAGATGTTCATGACCTGGTGCCCGATGACGATGGTCCGGTCCGACGGATCGGCCTACTCGCTGTTCGTGTTCCTTCAACAAGAGAAGGGCGACGGATTCGAATCGACCCGCTACCAAGCCGAACAGCAGAACGGCGACGGCACCGCCGTCCGCTTCATCGGCGTCGACCAGGAGCTGCACTTCGAGGATGCCAACCGCCGGCTGACTCACGGAACCATTACGCTGACCGAAACCGATGGCACCAAGCGGCCTTTGACGATCACCGCCGCCGGGCCGACCGGGTTTCACCTCGGCACCGCGGGCTACTACGGATGGAACGACTGGGTCTATGGGCAGTGGGTAGGTGACTTGAAGGTCCAGGGATACCACACACCGAACTGCGACCATCCCGAAATCGCCCGTAAGGTGCACCAATTGCGCGATCTGCTGGTGCGTGTCGAGGATCCGGTCGGTGGCGGGGTCGGGATGGGCAACGCCGAGACGTTCGCGTTCGGTGCGATTCCCGAACTTGGCCTCAGCGCCGAGAATTCGTTCCTATGAGCTCGGGGGAGTCCAGGAGACCGGCAGGGTCTTGATGCCGTGAATGAACTGCGACAGCAGCCGCGCCGGCTTACCGGTCACGGTGATGTCGGGGATTTCACGGCGCAGTTCGTCGAAGGCGACCCGGATCTCGCGACGAGCCAGGTTGGCGCCCAAGCAGAAGTGCGCGCCTCCGCCGCCGAAGCCCAGATGCGGGTTGGGATTGCGCGCGACATCGAACGCCCACGGGTTGTCGAACCGTGATTCATCGCGGTTTGCCGAGTTGTAGTACAGCGCGACCTTGTCACCGGCCGCCATCTTGACGCCGCTCAACTCGAAGTCACGGGTCAGCGTGCGGCGCATGTAGATAACCGGCGATGCCCACCGCACGATCTCCTCGACTGCCGTGGGTGTCAGCTCGTCGAAGTCGGCCCACCACTTCTCCCGTTGCTCGGGAAAACGGGACAACGCCAGCACGCCGTGGCTTATCGCGTTGCGGGTGGTTTCGTTGCCCGCCACCACCAGCAGGATGAAGAACGACGCGATCTCCTGCGAGGTGAGCCGGTCGCCGTCGACCTCGGCTTCGACCAGGCTGGTGGTCAGATCGTCGTGGTGGTTGGACCGGCGATCTTCGGCCAGCGCGTTGGCATAGGTGCCGATGTCCATCGACACATGCATGAACTCTTCGAAGTCGGTGGTCAGATCGGGATCGCCGAAACCGAGAATCACGTTGGTCCAGTGGAAGATTCGCTGATGGTCCTCTTCCGGAATTCCCATCATGTCGCAGATCACCTGCAGCGGCAGCGGCCCGGCGAGCTCGGTGACCAGGTCGGCGTGGCCGTCGGGATGGTTGGCGATCAGCGAGGTGACCAGTCGGTGCGCGCGTTCTCGCACCGAAGCCTCAATGCGGGCAACCACTTTCGGGGTGAAGGCCCTGCTGACGATCGAGCGCAGCCGCTGGTGTCGTGGGTCGTCGGTCACGATCATCGAGCCGAAGTACTCGGCCAACTCGGCTGTCTGGTCGTTGACCGTGATGCCGCCGGCGGAGCTGAAGATCTCGGGATGACGGCTGGCGAAGTGGACGTCGTCGAGCTTGGTCAGCGCCCAATACCCGGTGCCCGATTCAAACCCCTCCATCTCAATCACGGGCCAGAACGAGATCGGAGTTTCCCGGCGCAACGCGGCGAAAGCGGCGTCGCGGATGTCGTCGTTGTGCACCCAGAAGTCCAGCGACTCGAGATGGACATCGGCAAGCGGAATTTCGGGCGGTGGCGTCCCATTTGGGCGCGCCGCGATGCCGGTCTCCAGGCTCACTTAACTCTCCTTCGCCGTTGAAGAAGTGACACGGCAGAGCTTAAACCCGGATCAGTGCGTACAGACCGTTCTCGCCGGAACTCCCGTCGTCGCCGTCGCGGCGCTGACCACGTTGCCGTCGAGCAGAATCTTGCAGGAAATGGGGCCCGGTCCCTGCGCGCTGAGAGTGAACACCTGCCCGCCGTACGCGGTGAACTCCGTGGACCAGGGCAGCGGCGCATTGATCTGGTGCAGCTGCCCGGTGTCGGTTTGGTAATAGATGACCTGGGCCACCGCGGGCCCGTTGATCTCGTAGCGGACCTGGGGCATCTGGGGTATGGCGTGGGCGGCGCCGCAGGCATTTGCGAACCCGAAACCGATGGCCAGCAGCATCGACGGTGCGGCGAGGTGCTTTGTCATGAAATGCATCGTGTCACTTAGCGGGACAGGGTGCTAGAGGTCACACTGTGCGCGCTTAATGTGAAGCCAAGCGGGGGCCGGCGAACGGAAGGTTTGGTATGTCGATAAGCGGCTCAAAGCGTGTGGTGGTGTTTGGTACGGGCTTCGTGGGCAGGATGGTGATCCCGGAGATCGTCAAGCACCCGCTGTTTGAGTTGGTCGGCGTGGGCGTCAGCAATCCGGACAAAGTTGGCCGCGACGTCGGGGAGATCTGCGGGATGCCCGAGCAGGTGGGTGTTGCGGCCACCGACGACATCGACGCCCTGATCGCCTTGAAGCCTGATGCGCTGGTGCATTACGGCCCGACGGCGATGCACGCCAAAGAGAACATCTCGCTGATCACCCGCTTCCTGCGGGCCGGCATCGACGTGTGTTCGACGGCGATGACGCCGTGGGTGTGGCCGACCATGCACCTGAACCCGCCGAACTGGATCGAGCCGATCACCGAAGCGTGCGAGCTGGGGCAGGCGTCCTGCTTCACCACGGGCATCGACCCGGGATTCGCCAACGACCTGTTCCCGATGACGCTGATGGGCCTGTGTTCTGAGGTGCGGCGGGTCCGGGCGTCGGAGCTGCTGGACTACACCAACTACGAAGGCGACTACGAAGTCGAGATGGGCATCGGCCGCGAGCCCGAGTACAGCCCGATGCTGGAAAACCGCGACATGTTGGTCTTCGCCTGGGGTGCGACCATCCCGATGATCGCGCACGCCGCCGGGATCATGCTCGACGAGATCACCACCACCTGGGACAAGTGGGTGACCCCGACCGAGCGCAATTCCGCCCGGGGCGTGATCAAAGCCGGTCACGTCGCCGCCGTCCGGTTCACCATCAACGGCGTCTACCAGGGCGAAACGCGCATCCAGCTCGAACACGTCAACCGCATCGGGCTCGACGCCGCGCCCGACTGGCCGACGGGCAACGACAACGACGTCTATCGCGTCGACATCGAAGGAACCCCGAGCATCTTCCAGGAGACCGCATTCCGGTTCACCGACGGCTCCGGCCGGGACGCGGCCGCCGCCGGGTGCCTGGCGACCGGGTTGCGCGCATTGAATGCCGTGCCGGCAGTCAACGATTTGCGGCCCGGCTGGGTCACCCCGCTGGACCTTCCGCTGATCGCAGGAGCAGGCAACATACGCTGACCAGCGCGGATACTGTGGCCGATTCGTCATACAGCTCACGCATAGCCAATGCAGAGATTGGCTATAGGTATAGGCGATAAAATCGGGCTTTGGCGGATGCGGGGGCATTCCGCTCGATATACGGGGATGGACCATGTCAGACGGAGCTACGCCCGCGCTGGGGCTCTCGATTGGTGCGACTAATTTCGCCGCGGTCACCGCCGATCACGCCGTTACACGTAAGCCCGTCATGACGCTGTACCGCGAGCGTCTGCCCGAGATCGGGGTGCCGGCCGAGAATCCCCGACTGGACCAGCCGGGCTTGGTGATCACCGGCTTCGTCGACCGGGTAGGCGATCCGATCGGCATCGTGGCGGCCGACGGCTCGGTGCACCAGAGCGAGGCGCTGGCCGCCGACGGATTGCGTGCCTTGGCCTACGCCGCCGCCGGCGGGCGCGAGCTACCCGAAAACGTCGCGGTGACCCACCCCGCGCACTGGGGATCGAACGCGGTCGACGCGCTGGGTTCCGCGCTGAGCCGGGTGCCCGAATGGACAAACCGCGCCCAGCCGCTGACGTTGATCCCCGATGCCGCCGCGACGCTGTTCGCCGTGCGGGCCAACCCGGGCATCCCGGCGCGCGGGACCGTGGCCGTCTGCGACTTCGGCGGCAGCGGCACCAGCATCACGCTGATGGACGCCGCGGGTGACTACTACCCTCTTGCGCCGACCGTGCGGCACCTCGACTTCTCCGGCGACCTGATCGATCAGGCGCTGTTGACGACCGTTCTGGCCAACCTGCCCAGCGCCGCTTCCTTCGATCCGTCCGGCACCTCGGCGATCGGGCCGCTGGGCCGGCTTCGGACCGGTTGCCGAAACGCCAAAGAGCAGCTCTCCTCGAGCACGGTTGCCACGCTGTCCGAGGGGCTACCGGGGATACCGGGCGAGGTCCGGCTCACCCGCAACGAACTGGACGACGCCATCCGTACGTCGCTGACCAACTTTGTGACGGTCCTGGATGAAGCCCTGGCGCGCAACGGGATTCGCGATCTGGTCGCGGTGGTCTCGGTCGGAGGTGGCGCCAACATCCCGGCGGTCACCACGATGCTCTCCGGTCACCTGCGAGTTCCGGTTGTGACGATGCCGCGGCCGCATCTGGCGCCGGCAATCGGTGGGGCGTTGCGCGCGACGCGTGGACCGGGCGAGACCAGCGCGACCCTGCTGACCCCGGCCGCCTCCCGAGCCACGGCAGCGGCCGTAGCGGCGGCGGTCGCCGCTCCCGTGGCGGTGGAGGAACACAAATCCGTGCTGACCCAGGCGCCGCCCTCGGAGCCGGTATCGAGCCTGATGCCCGCGCTGGCTTGGTCTGAGGCGGCCGACGATTCGCGCGTCATGCCCGTCGGCGCCGCGGCTCATGGTGGCGGGTCCGGCTATACGTCGGCGCGCCCCGCGATGAACTTCGACCAGCCCGAGCGGCCACAGCGGGAGAAAAAGACTTCAGTCATTCCCTGGCATCGGATGCCGGGGATGGTGATCATCAGCACGGCAGTGGCGGTGTTGCTGGTTGGCGTCGCGTTGGCGATCGGCCTCTCCGACAACAAACCGGCCACCACGCCGAGCCCCGGCGTGGGAACGAGTCCGGTTTCCGCGCCACCAGCCAACAATGGGGCGCCACAACCCGCCCCGGCGAGCCAGGCGCCGATCACCGGTCAGGCCGCGACTCCAGCAGAGCCCGCCGCGCCGCCACCGGCCGACGCGCCTGCTCCGGCTCCGGTGGCAGTGGACACTCCGCCGCCCGCGGCCGTCGATACGCCGGTCCCGGCGGCACCCCCGCCACCGGTCGAGGCTCCGGCTCCGCCGCCGGTTCCGCAAATACCGGCGCCCGCACCGCGGGTCCCGCCGATCCCGGCGATTCCGCCCATCCCACGTATTCCTGGATTTGGTATGCCAATTCCAGGACTTGGTGGTTCCTAGGACGGCCTGCCGCCGGTCGCAGGCCGCTTCTCGCCCTTGTTGTCCTCGGCGGCCAGTTTCTTGAGTTCTTCGTTCAGAGCCTTGTCTTTCTCGATTTGTTCTTTCTGGGCCTTGTCGTCGCCTGAACCCTTGCCGTCCGGGGCTTCGTTGTTCTTCGGGTTGCCGTCATCGTCCAGCCAGGCGCCGATCGCGGTCCCCGAGACTGCCCCGCCGGATCCCGGCAGCACCAAGGTGGGCCGGTCCTCGTAGGCCGTCATCATTTCGGCGGCTTTTTCTTTTTGTTCCTCGCCCGCCTTCGGCTTCTCCGTTAGCTGCTGATCGGCGTCCTGAGTCTGCTCAGCTGCCTGCTGGTCGGGTTCTTGGCCAGCTGTTTTGTCATCCTGCACGCTCATTTGACATCCCCCTTGCGAGTTGCAGTTGCGACCCCCGATTCGCTGTCGGTTACCCGTTGCCGCGCGGTGCCGAAACTCTGGTCACCGCGATCTTTTTGCCTGACCAGCGGTCATAAGCAGGGTGAGTCTGAAAAGCCTTGTCTGAGTTGCTAATTGGATGCTGGGTAGCTGACGCCGGTGAGCTTCTCGGAAATCTCCCACAGTCGCCGGCAGTCGTCGTCGTTGCGGGCACGCGCGGGCGTGCTGGCAACTTTCACCCCGCCACCTGCGAGTTCCATAAATCCGCGTGGTCCGTAGAATTCGCCGCCCTCGGCCGCCGGGGTGGCCGCGGCATACAGGGCGGGCAGAATCCCCTCGTCGATCTCCTGCCACAGGAAGGGCGTGAAACGCCACGACGCCTTGTACAGGCGCTCCATCAGCGCCGGCTTTTCGCGGCCATAGGACGGTCCGCTGACCTGCAGGTTGGTCTTGGTCAGGCCGGGGTGTGCGGCGTTGGAGACGATGCCCCAGCCGCCGGCGCGGCTGCGCTTGTCCAACTCGCGGGCGAACATCAGCACCGCGATCTTGGACTGGCCGTAAGCCGGCATCGGCGCGTACGACTTTTCGAACTGTAAGTCGTCGAAGTGGACCTTGCCGCTCTGGCTGGCCGCGAGGCTGCTCAACGAGACGACTCGGGCGCGCCCCGCGGCGCGCAGCAGCGGCAGCAGATGCGCGGTCAGTGCGAAGTGCCCGAGATGGTTACTGCCGAACTGCAATTCGAAGCCGTCGGCGGTGGCATCGCGTTCCGGTGGTGTCATCACCCCGGCGTTGTTGATCAGAATGTCGATCGGCCGGCCTTCGGCGTTGAGTTGCTCGCCCAGCGCGGCGACCGAGGCCAGCGACGACAGGTCGAGGGATTTGATCGTCAGCTTGGCATCCGGCACGCTGTCGCGGATCTGCTCGACTGCCGCCTCACCCTTGGCCCGGTTGCGGATCGCCATGACCACGTCGGCGCCGGCCGCCGAGAGCCGGCGGGCCAACCCAAAACCCAGACCGCTGTTGGCTCCAGTGATGACGGCCAGTTTCCCGGACAGGTCTGGCACGGTGGCGACGAGATCGTTGGACATGGCTATCAGTGTGCTCTTTCGCTGGCCCCGGGTCACTAGCAATGACACACTGCGTGGATGCGCAGCAGACGGGTTGCCAAGATTTCGCTGGCCGCTGCCATCGCGACGATCATCGTGTCGATCGGCGGCTTTATCGTCACGCTGGTGCTGAACGCGTTTTTCCTGGACAAGTACAACGCCTACGGCGAGGTCCCGATCCCGGGTTCAGGCAGCGTGTATCTGCCCGCCGGCGAGGTCACCGTCAGTCTGCACGCCGTGGTGATCGGCGGCCCCAACGGCGGCGGCTTGCCGGTGCCGCCGCTGGGGGTAACGATCAGCCCGCCCGACGGGATGGCACAGCCGTCGATGACCGAAAATATCGGCAGCACAACAACAGTCAACAACGACGCACACGTGCGGGTGTGGGTGGCTCAGATTCCGGCCGCGGGCACGTACAACATCACCACCGACGGCCAGGTCAACGGATTCATCGCGCCCCGACTGGCCTTCGGCCACTCGAGTTCCTACGGCTTTTTGGTGTGGGTGTTTGTCGCGATGTTCGTTGCGGGCCTGGTTGATTCGATCGTGTCGGGACTGTGGCTGTCCCGCACCCGGCGCCGGGCGGCAGCGGTGGTGGTGCAGGCATCCCAGCTGTCCGGGCCCACCGAGTGGCCCGTCGTGCCGGTGTCAGCGCCTATGGTGCCGCCCGCCGTGGCGTACGAACCCACCGATGAGGGTGTTCGGTTGGAGCGGCTCAAAACGCTGGCGGCGCTGCGAGATTCCGGGGGGTTAACCGAAGAGGAGTTTCAGACCGAGAAGCAGCGAATCCTCGAAGGTCACTGAGTTACCGTCGGATCAGTGGCCCCGCGCCACCCACTCCTGGTAGTGCACGATCTCGTCGCCGATGATGGTGCTGTCGCCGTGGCCGGTGTGCACGACGGTCTCGCCGGGCAGCTTGCCGAGCCGCTCGGAGATCGACTGCAGGATCGTCGGGAAATCGGAGTACGAGCGCCCGGTGGCGCCGGGGCCGCCGGCGAACAGGGTGTCGCCGCTGAACACAACACCGAGGTCGTGCACGTACCAGCACACCGATCCGGGGGAGTGGCCGGGGGTGTGCAGCGCGGTTAGCTCGGTGCCGGCGATGTTCAACTTCTGCCCATCGGAGATAGCACGAAAGTCTTTGTCCTGGTGGGTCATTCGCCATAACTCTTCGTCGGCGGGATGCAGCAGCACCGGTGCGTCGAGTATCTTGCCGAGTTCGGGCGCCACCGTGACATGGTCATTGTGGCCATGCGTGCACACCACCGCCACCACATGGCGGCCCTCCACAGCGTCGACGATCGGCGCCGCATCGTGAGCCGCGTCGAACACCACCACGTTGGAGTTGTCGCCGATCAACCAGATGTTGTTGTCGACTTCCCAACTGCCGCCGTCGAGTTCGAAGGTACCGTGCGTGACGACCCGATCGATATCGACCATCTACAGCACCACTACCGAACGCAGTACCTTGCCGTCATGCATCTTCTCGAACGCCTCCTCGATGCCGTCTAGCCCGATTCGTTCCGAAACAAACTCTTCCAACGGAAGCCGGCCCTGCAGATACAGATCGATCAGGGTGGGGAAGTCGCGTTCGGGTAGGCAGTCGCCGTACCACGACGACTTCAACGACCCGCCGCGAGAGAAGAAGTCGACCAGCGGCATCTCCAGCTTCATATCCGGCGTCGGCACACCTACCAGCACCACGGTGCCTGCGAGATCACGAGCGTAGAAGGCCTGCTTCCACGTCTCGGGCCGGCCGACCGCGTCGATCACCACGTCGACGCCGAAGCCGTCGGTGAGGTCCTGGATGGTTTCGACCACGTCCTTTCCGAGGTCGAGTTCGCGGGCGTTGAGGGTGTGGGTGGCGCCGAACTTGCGGGCCCAGTCCAGCTTGGTGTTGTCGGTGTCGACGGCGATGATCTTTTTTGCGCCGACCAGCGCGGCACCCGCGATCGCGGCATCGCCCACACCGCCGCAACCGATCACCGCGACGGTGTCGTCGCGGTCGACGGCGCCGGTGTTGATCGCGGCGCCGATGCCCGCCATCACGCCGCAGCCCAGCAGCCCGGCGACCGCGGGGTCGGCATCGGGATTGACCTTGGTGCACTGACCGGCCGCGACCAGCGTCTTGTCGGCGAAGGCCCCGATGCCCAGCGCGGGGGTCAGCTCGGTGCCGTCGGTCAGCGTCATCTTCTGGGTGGCATTGAAGGTGTCGAAGCACAGGTGTGGCTTGCCGCGTTTGCAGGCACGGCACTGGCCGCACACCGCGCGCCAGTTCAGGATCACGAAGTCGCGGCTCGACGGCGGTGACGCCCGGGCCGACCGCTTCGACCGTGCCCGCGGCTTCGTGGCCGAGCAGGAACGGATACTCGTCGTTGATGCCGCCCTCGCGATAAGTCAGATCGGTGTGGCACACCCCGCAGGCGATGATGTCGACCAAGGCCTCTCCGGGACCGGGGTCCGGGACGACGATGTCGACCAGTTCGACGGGCTGGCCCTTCTTGCGTGAAATCACTCCGCGCACTGTCTGACTCATGGCCTACAACCTACTGTCGAAGGCCATACACTGCGCGGCCGGGCGTCCACCCAACAGCCTTTGTCAACCGGCGCGACAGCGAGCGGGTGTAGCGTCCGTGAGCGTGACGGCCGTGGAAACCACCGAAGAATTCGCCGACCGGATGGTCGCAACCATCGACGGCGCAAGCCTCGCAATCCTGCTGAGTATTGGGCACCAGACCGGTCTGCTGGACAAGATGGCCGCACTCGGGGCGGCCACCAGCGCGCAGATCGCCGACGCCACGGGCCTCAACGAGCGTTACGTCCGAGAGTGGCTGGGCGGCATGACGACCGGACACGTCGTCGACTACGACGCCGGCGCCGGAACCTACGCACTGCCCGCCCACCGCGCGGCGGTGCTGACCCGTGCCGCCGGGCCGGACAACCTGGCGCTGGTGGCCTTGTTTCTCCCGCAGCTCGGCGAGGTCGAGCAGAAGATCGTCCGATGTTTCCGCGAGGGTGGCGGCCTGCCGTACAGCGAGTTCCCGCGCTTCCACGCGCTGATGGCCGAACAGAGCGCAACCGTGTTCGACCTGGCGCTGGTCGACGTCGTGCTGCCGTTGGTCGACGGCTTGCCGGAACGCTTGCGCTCCGGAGCCGATGTGGCCGATCTCGGCTGCGGCAGCGGTCATGCGATCAACGTGATGGCCCAGGCGTTTCCGAACAGTCGGTTCACCGGCATCGACTTCTCCGAGCAGGCCATCTCCACCGGCGTCCAGGAGGCGGCTCGTCTCGGCCTGACCAACGCGACCTTCGAGAGCCACAACCTGACCGCGCTGGACAAGACGGATGCCTACGACGTGATCACGGTCTTCGACGCCATCCACGATCAGGCCCAGCCGGCGCAGGTGCTGGAGAACATCTATCGCGCCCTGCGACCCGGCGGCGTGTTCCTGATGGCCGACATCAAGGCGTCCAGCCGGCTCGAGGAGAACGTCGACATCCCGATGAGCACCTACCTCTATACCGTCTCGCTGATGCATTGCATGACAGTGTCGCTGGCGCTGGACGGCGCCGGGCTGGGCACGGCCTGGGGATCTCAGCTGGCCATCTCGATGCTCGGCGACGCCGGATTCGGTGACGTGCAGGTCGCCGAGATCGAGTCCGACCCGATCAACAACTACTACATCGCCACGAAGTGACGCGCCGGACCTAATGGCCGCTCTCGATGCGCTCGATGACTGGCCGGTTCCGGCCGCCGCCGCCGCGGTGATCGGACCCGCCGGGGTGCTGGCCACCCACGGCGACACCGAGCGGGTGTTCGAACTGGCGTCGGTCACCAAGCCGCTGGTCGCCCGCGCCGCGCAGGTCGCGATCGAAGAGGGCGTCGTCGAGCTGGACAGCCCTGCCGGCCCGCCCGGCTCGACGGTCCGGCATCTGCTGGCGCACGCGTCGGGCCTGGCGATGCACTCCGATCGGGTGCAGGCCAAGCCCGGCACCCGGCGCATGTATTCCAACTACGGCTTTGCCGTGCTGGCCCAGACCGTGGAGCGAGAGTCGGGCATCGAGTTCGGCCGCTATCTCACCGAGGCGGTGTCCGAGCCGTTGAACATGGCCGCGACCCGGCTGGATGGCGGCGCGCTGGAAGCCGGCTTCGGCGGCACCTCGACGGTGACGGACCTGGCGGCATTCGCCGGCGACCTGTTGCGCCCGTCGATCGTCTCGCCGCAGCTGCACGCCGACGCGACGACCGTGCAGTTTCCCGGCCTGGACGGCGTGTTGCCCGGCTACGGCGTGCAGCGGCCCAACGATTGGGGGCTGGGTTTCGAGCTTCGGGATGCCAAATCGCCGCATTGGACTGGGGCGCATAACTCGGCGCGGACCTACGGCCATTTCGGTCAAGCAGGCGGTTTCATCTGGGCAGATCCCGATGCGGACCTGGCGCTGGTGGCCCTGACAGACCGCGATTTCGGCGACTGGGCACTCGACCTGTGGCCCGCCGTGGCCGACGCGGTGCTGCTCCAATACATGAAATAACCATCGAGCACTAGCGCAACACGGGTATCACAGGGCACAATAGACACGTACGAAACAATCGCATCTAAATAATCCAGCTTGTCGGTTCGCCAGGTCGTTGGGGAAGACGTCCCTCGTGGAACCGAAGGAGCAGGTAGATGCGTGCGTCGAATCAATTCGCCGACGTGACGGCTGGTGTGGTGTACGTGCACGCCTCGCCCGCGGCGGTGTGCCCGCATGTTGAGTGGGCGTTGTCGTCGACCCTGCAGTCCAAAGCCAACTTGGTGTGGACACCGCAGCCGGCGATGCCGGGACAGCTGCGTGCCGTCACCAACTGGGTCGGTCCGGTGGGTACCGGTGCCCGGTTGGCCAACGCGCTGCGGTCCTGGTCGGTGCTGCGGTTCGAGGTGACCGAGGACCCAAGCCCCGGAGTCGACGGCCACCGCTTCAGCCACACCCCGCAACTGGGCTTGTGGACCGGCGCAATGAGCGCCAGTGGCGACATCATGGTCGGCGAGATGCGGCTGCGGGCGATGATGGCGCAGGGCGCCGACACGTTGGCCGCCGAGCTGGATTCCGTGCTGGGCACCGCGTGGGACGAGGCGCTCGAGGCCTACCGCGACGGCGGCGAGGCCGGCGAGGTGACCTGGCTCAGCCGGGGCGTCGGCTAGGCCACTCGCTACACGACGGGCGGATTCGCCGGCGCGGCGGACACCGGCATATCGACATTGCCCTGACACGCACCGCTTTTGATATCGGTGTGAAAAACGCCGGTCAGGACGCCATTCGGCCCGGGCGTGTACGCCGTGATCGATTTCGCGGGGTCGGATTCGGTTGTCCCGTCGGGCAATAGGCAGTCCCATTGCCAGGTCATCTCGCGCACCCACTGGGACCCATTCCAGGTGAACTCGATCGTCGGTGGCATGGAGTCGTTTTTGGGCGGCGGTGGGTCGTTCACTGTGGCGGTGCAGGCACCGGCCGTGCACTTCGAGGTGATCGAGACGCTGGCCCGGTGAGCGTATTCGGGTTGGCGGGCGGCGATGCTGGTGCCGTTCTTCGCGTTGGCGGACAACGTCAGGATGTACTGCCCGTTCCAGAGCGGGTCGGCTGCGAACGCCGCGGGGGCAAGCGATGACGCCCCCGACGACACGATCGCCAAAGCGATAACCGCGGTTTTGCGACGACCCGACATCGTTCCTCCCAGGGCAGCGCTCCCACGGCGCCTATCTGCCCAGATGTCGCGTTTGTCGCCCGAGTTGTTACACGCCCGCGCGCAGGATCTGCAGCGCGCCAGGCACCGCGGAAATCTCGGCGGGCAGCGGACAGGCGAAGTCGCCGTCGGCGTAGACGTTGATGCCGGGACATTCGACGTGGATCGTCGTCGCGCGTGCCGTGGACACCTCGTCGAGCTCGACGTGGGTGCCCTTCAGCACGGTGGGAAACAGCCGGACGAATTTCGTCCGGGATGCGGTGTGCGCCATCGTGATGTCGAGCAGGCCGTCGGTGTAATCGGCGTTCGGACAGATCAGCAGCCCGCCGCCGTAGCTTCGGGTATTTCCGAAGGCTGCCAGCGTGATATCCGCGTCGATCTCCCTGGTGCCGTCGAGCACCAAGCGGAACGGCAACATCCGCAGTTGGGTGAGTTCGGCGAGCATCGCGACGTAGTAGCGCAGCCGTCCGTGCGGCCAGCTCATTCGATTGGCGCGATCGGTCACCAGGGAATCGAATCCGGTGGCCGCCACGGTGCCGAACCATTTATCGACACCCTTGCTGTCCCGGATGCGGCCCAAGTCGATGGTTTGGGTCCAGCCTTCCGCGACGATGTCCGCGGCGGCCTCGGGATCCTTTGTCGGAATGCCGAATTCGCGAGCGTGGTCATTGCCGGTGCCGGCCGGGATGATGCCCAGCGGAATGTCGGTGCCCGCCAGCACTTGTAGCGCGTTGGAGATGACGCCGTCGCCGCCGGTCGCCACCACCGCGTCGGTGCCGCGCTCGATGGCGGCGGCTGCGAGATGACGGGCGTCTTCGGCGTCGTCGCCGATGATCTCGACGACCTCGACACCGCGAGCGTGCAGCCGCGCGATGGCGGCCTGCGCCGCCTGCACCGCGGTGCCATGCCCCGAAAGGGGATTGGTCAACGCGGTCACCTTGCTGATCTCGCGCCGTCGCAGGCCTGTCACGGAATCAGCTTGCCGGGATTGAGGATTCCCGCCGGATCCAGTGTCGCTTTGACCGCGCGCAACACCTGCACGCCCAGATCGCCGACCTCGTCGCGCATCCAGGGCCGGTGATCGGCACCGACCGCGTGGTGATGCGTGATGGTGCCGCCGGTGGCGATGATCGCGTCCGATGCGGCCGTCTTGGCGGCCTGCCACTGCTCGATCGGATTGCCGCGCTGCCCGGCGACGACGGTGAAGTACAACGATGCGCCGGTCGGGTACACGTGCGAAATGTGGCACATCACCAGCGCCGGTGTCCCGGTTTCGGCCAACGCGGTAGTGAGCGCTTCGGTGACGGCGGCCTTGAGCGCCGGGATGTTGGACCAATCGGTGGCGGTCTCCAGCGTCTCGCAGAGCGCACCCGCGGCCAGCAGCGAATCGCGTAGGTACGGTGCGCCGAACCGGCCGCGCTCCCACGCCTGGGCGGGACCTTCACCCAGCGACGTACCGCCTTGGGCGGTCAGCAGTTTGCGGGTCTCGGCATGCCGGCTCTCGACGTGTTCCCTGGTGCCCTCGAACACGGTGATGCCCAGGCAACCGCCGGTGATCTGGTTTTCGCCGATCGCCTCGGTGGTGGCCAGATTGACCCCGGTTTCGGCCTCATCGGAGAGCCGAACAACGGTGGGGCCGGTCGCGTTCTGGGTGACCGCGCGCAGCGCGGCCGCTCCGGTCGCGAAGTCGGGGAACGACCAGGCCTCGTAGCCGACGGCTTCCGGTGTCCGGTGCACCCGCAGCCGCACTTGGGTGATCACGCCGAAGGTGCCCTCCGACCCGATCAGCAGTTGACGTAGGTCGGGGCCGGCTGCCGATTCCGGTCCGCGGCCCAGCTCCAACGTTCCCGCGGGGGTGATCATCCGCAGCCCGCGCACCATGTCGTTGAACCGGCCGTAGCCGGCCGAGTCCTGACCCGAGGAGCGGGTCGCCGCGAAGCCGCCGATGGTGGCGTATTCGAAGCTCTGCGGGAAATGTCCGAGCGAGAAACCTCGCTCGCCGAGTAGGCGTTCGGCGTCCGGGCCAGTGAGGCCCGCCCCCAGGACAGCCTGCCCGGATACCTCGTCAAGCGAGATGAGCTGGTCAAACCGACGCAGGTCGACGGAGACGACGGCGCCGAAGTCGCCGCGGGTGGGATTGAGTCCGCCGGTCACGCTGGTGCCGCCGCCGAACGGGATGACGGCGATGGCGTGCTCGGAGCAGTAGCGCAGGATCGCGGCGACGGCGTCGTCATCGCCGGGCAGCAGGATGGCGTCGGGCGCATCCTGTACTCCGGTGTCCTTGCGCCGCAGCAGGTCCAGGGTGGACTTGCCACCGGCATGCAGCAGCCGATCGCGATCGTCGGTGCGGCAATAGTCGGCGCCGACGATCGCGGCGAGCGCATCGCAATCCGCCTTCGACAGCGCGGACGGGCGCAGCTGTACCTGGTCGGCGCCGAGTTGGGGCAACTGGGACTCTTCGAGGCCGACGGCTTGTTTCAGCAGCGCCCGGATGCCGTCGGAGAGGGGTTTGGCGCTAGCGGGATCTCCCCACGCGTTCCAATTCATCGGCGGAAGGAGTTGCTCGGGATGCGTCATGCATTACAGTATTACATATGCTGTCAATCAGTAACGCGGGATTGGATGTCGGCGAGCGGATCCTGGCGGCGGCCGCTAGCTGCGTGGCCGATTTCGGGATAGACCGGGTGACTCTCGCCGAAATTGCCCGGCGCGCGGGCGTGAGCCGGCCGACCGTGTACCGCCGCTGGCCGGACACACAGTCGATCGTGGCTGCTCTGCTGACCCAGCGCATCAAGGGGGTGATGCAGGACGCGCCATTGCGGGGAGACGACCGCGAATCGCTTGTGCGCCAGATCGTTTCGGTGGCCGACTTGCTGCGTCGCGACGAGCTGATCATGTCGGTGATGCATTCGCAACTGGCGCCGGTCTACATCACCGAACGCCTGGGGGAGAGCCAGCAGATGCTGATCGGCGCGCTTGCCGACCGGTTGCGGGTGGCCCAGCGGCACGGCTCCGTGCGCGCGGGCGACCCACTGCAGCTGGCCACCATGGTGTTGCTGATCGCCCAGTCGACCATCCAGTCCGAGCAGATCGTGCGCCCGATCCTTGACGCCGATGCGCTGGCCACCGAACTCGCCCACTCGCTGAACGGATACCTGTCCTGATGACCGCCTTGAATGCTGCCCGCCGCACCGCCGACCTGCACGCGCTTGCCGACGGCGAGCCGCTGGACGTGGTGGTGATCGGCGGCGGGATCACCGGCGTCGGAATCGCGCTGGACGCCGCGTCGCGGGGCCTGCGCGTAGCGCTGGTCGAGAAACACGACTTGGCGTTCGGCGCCAGCCGCTGGAGCTCCAAACTGGTCCATGGTGGTCTGCGCTACCTGGCGACCGGCAACGTGGGGATCGCCCGCCGTAGCGCCATCGAACGCGGAATCCTGATGACGCGCAACGCCCCTCACCTCGTGCATGCGATGCCGCAGCTGGTGCCGTTGCTGCCGTCGATGAGCCATCCCAAGCGCGCGTTGGTGCGCGCGGGATTCGTCGCCGGTGACGCGTTGCGGATGCTTGCGGGAACGCCGTCGTCGACCCTGCCCCGCTCGCGCTGGGTGTCGGCGCAACGCGTCGTCGAGATGGCGCCCACGGTGCGCCGCGACGGCCTCGACGGGGGACTGCTGGCCTACGACGGGCAGCTGATCGACGACGCCCGTCTGGTCACCGCCGTCGCCCGCACCGCCGCCCAGCACGGCGCCCGGATCCTCACCTACGTCGCGGCATCCGAGGCCACCGGCAGCTCGGTGCGATTGACCGATCAGCGCACCGGGCAGTCGTTCGACGTGTCGGCCGGCGCGGTGATCAACGCGGCGGGGGTGTGGGCAGGCGATATCGACGGCTCGTTGCGGTTGCGGCCCAGCCGCGGGACCCATTTGGTCTTCGATGCCAACGCCCTGGGCAATCCGACTGCGGCACTGACGATTCCGATTCCCGGCGAGCTGAACCGCTTCGTGTTCGCCATGCCCGAGCAACTGGGCCGGGTGTACCTCGGGCTGACGGATGAAGCCGCCCCGGGTCCGATTCCCGATGTGCCGGAACCGTCCGACGCAGAGACCGCCTTCCTGCTGGACACGGTGAACACCGCGCTGGGAACCGCGCTGCGAACTACCGATGTCGTCGGCGCCTACGCCGGCCTGCGGCCGTTGATCGACACCGGTGCGGGCCGCACCGCCGACGTGTCACGTGAGCACGCGGTCGTCGAGTCGCGGTCCGGGGTGATCAGCGTTATCGGCGGCAAGCTGACCGAGTACCGCTACATGGCGCAGGACGTGCTGGACCGTGCCGTCAGCCTGCGACACCTGCCGGCCGGGAGCTGCCGGACCCGCAATCTGCCGCTGATCGGCGCGCCGTCCAACCCCGGACCGGCCGCGGGTGCTGGGGCCGGTCCAGGGGCCGGACTGCCGGCGTCGCTGGTGGCGCGCTATGGCGCCGAGGCGCCCCACGTCATCGCCAGCGCCACCTGCGAGCGTCCCACCGAGCCGGTCGCCGAGGGCATCGACGTGACCCGCGCCGAGTTCGAGTACGCCGTCACCCACGAGTGCGCACTCGACGTCGACGACATCCTCGATCGCCGGACCCGGATCGGCCTGGTGGCCCGCGATCGGGAGCGAGCGGTCGCCGCGGCGGCGGAGTTGCTCGCGGTCAAGGGTTAATCCTGTCTCCCTGCTTGGATCCGGCCGGGTGCGGGTAACTAGCACTGCGATGGACATCGATGGCGCTCAGCAGAAGTGGGCGCGCGACGAGATCACGGTCACCGATCCGCGTGCGATGTCCCAAGCCATTGCGGCCACCGCGATCGGCAATGTCATGGAGTGGTACGACTTCGGCGTCTACGGCTATATTGCCACCACCATCGCGCAGGTGTTTTATCCCGGGAACAGCGTGAGCGCTGTGCACTTGATTGCCACCTTTGGCACGGTGGCGGCGGCGTTTGTGGTGCGTCCGCTGGGTGGCATGATCTTTGGCCCGCTCGGTGATCGCATCGGCCGCAAGCGGGTGCTGGTGATCACGATCCTGATGATGACGGCCGGCACCACGATGAGCGGCCTGCTGCCTGGTTACGCCCAGATCGGCATCTGGGCGCCGATCCTGCTCGTCGTCGCCCGCGTGTTCCAGGGGTTGTCCACCGGCGGCGAATTCGTCGGTGCGATGACATACCTGGTGGAGCAGTCACCAGACCGCAAGCGCGGCATGCTGGTCGGGTTCCTGCCGTTGGGCAACCTGATCGGCTTTGTAGTTGTTGGCTTCTTGGTGACGGGGCTGCAGGCGTGGCTGCCACGTCACGACTGGCTGGCTTGGGGCTGGCGGGTGCCCTTGCTGTTGGCCGCACCGTTGGGGCTGATCGCGCTTTACATGCGACTGCGACTGCATGAGTCAGCGGCCTTCACCCAGATCAGTCAGAAATCCGACGCCGTCGAAGAGGGCGGCCGTCACCAGTTTCGGCACACCGTCATGGAGCAGTGGCGGCCGATGTTGATCTGCGCCGCCCTGGTGCTGACCTCCCAGGTCGCCGATTTCATGGTCACCGGCTACCTGCCGACATATCTGAAAACGGTTGTGCACCTTGGGGAAACCCCGGCGCTGGTACTGATCTTGGTCACCCTGGCCATCCTGATGGCCACGATCGTGTTCGTCGCGAAGTTATCCGACCGTATCGGCGTGAAGCCGATCATGCGGACGGGTTGTGTCCTGCTAATCGCGGCTTCGATCCCGGCGTTTCTGCTGATGCGCCACGGCGGTATCTATCCGGTGATCTTCCTTGGGGTGCTGCTGATCGGGCTGATGGAACTCTGTTTCGACAGCACGACACCGTCGGCGTTACCGGCACTGTTCCCGACCAGGGTGCGCTATGGAGCGTTGGCCATTTCCTACAACCTGTCGATATCCACCGTCGGCGGCACCACTCCGTTGATTGCCGAAGCGCTGGTATCGAGCACCGGCAATGAGATGGTGCCGGCCTACATGCTGATGTTCGCGGGCCTGGTCGGCGTGATCACCCTACGGTTCACGCCAGAGGTGGCCGGCAAGCCGTTGCCCGGGTCCGGTCCCGCGGTCGAGACCGAGGCGGAAGCCGAAGAATTGGCGAGTGGCTCGCCAGCGTAAGCCCACTGCGAAATTCGGTGTGAAATTTCGCAGTGGGCTTACGCTCGCGGGAAAAGATTTACAGCGGGATGTTCTTGTGGCGCCCGCGACGTGCAGGTGCCTCCGCCAGCGCCTCGGTGAGCTTGCTGCGGGTGTGCGCCGGATCGATCTTCTCGTCGACCACGCCGATCTCGATGGCGCTGTCCACGCCGCCGGCGATCCGCTCGTGCTCCTCGGCCAACTCGTCGTGCAGCGCTTCGCGCTCGTGGTCGGGCGCGGCGGCCAGCTTCTTCTTGTGCAGGATGCCGACCGCGGCCTTGGCGCCCATCACCGCCACCTCGGCGTCCGGCCAGGCGTACACCTTGGTCGCGTTCAGCGAGCGCGAGTTCATCGCAATGTAGGCCCCGCCGTAGGTCTTTCGCGTGACCAGCGTGACCCGCGGAACGCTGGCCTCACCGAACGCGTGCAGCAGCTTGGCGCCGCGGCGAACCACGCCGCCCCACTCCTGGTCGACACCGGGCAGGTAACCCGGCACATCGACGACCACGATCAGTGGAATCCCGAACGCGTCGCACAGCCGCACGAAACGGGCTGCCTTCTCGGCGCTTTCGGAGTTCAGGCAACCACCTAGCCGCAGCGGGTTGTTGGCCAGCACGCCCACCGAACGGCCGGACAGCCGACCCAGGCCGACCACCATCGACGGCGCCCAGTTGGCCTGGAACTCGTCGAACGGTGTGTCGTCGTCGAGGATCGCAGTCACGATCGGGTGGACGTCGTAGGCGCGTCGCGCCGATTCCGGCAGCAGCGCGTGGATGTCGGTGTCACCGGCTTCGGCCTTGTTACGGTCGAAATGCCCCTGCTGGCAGAATAATCCAACCAGCCGGCGGCCACGCTCGTAAGCGTCGAGCTCGTCGTCGGCGACGATGTGGCACACCCCGGACTTCTTGTGGTGCGTTTCGGGGCCACCGAGCGAGCACATGTCCACGTTCTCGCCGGTGACGCTGCGTACCACGTCCGGCCCGGTGACGAACACCCGGCTTTCGGGCGCCATCACGATGACGTCGGTCAGCGCCGGTCCGTAGGCGGCACCGCCGGCCGCGAAGCCGACGACCACCGAGACCTGCGGGATATAGCCCGAAGCCCGAATCATGGCCTCGAACACCAGGCCAACCGCGTGCAGTGCCTTGACACCTTCGGCCAACCGGGCACCACCGGAGTGCCAGATGCCCACGATCGGGCTCTGCTCCTCGATGGCGGTGTCGTAGGCGTTGACGATGTGCGTGCAGCCTTCGATGCCCATCGCGCCGCCCATCACCGTTCCGTCGGTGCAGAAGGCAATGGTGCGAACACCATTCACGGTGCCCGATGCCGCAAGCACACCGGAACGGTCACGCTCGTGCAGTAAGGCAACGGTGCCGTCGTCGAAGAAATTGCTCAGACGTAGCAAGGGGTCGCGGGGGTCGAGCGACTCGCCAACTGCCTCGGGGGCCATGAGTGTCATCGCAGGTCTCCTGTTTCCGGTGAATCAATACCGCTGGGTTTAATACCGTCCAAAGGTGATCGCCGCGTTGTGACCGCCGAATCCGAACGAGTTGTTAATCGCGAACCGGTAGTTGCCCGGCCGCGGCTTACCCGCCACCACGTCCAAATCGATTTCTGGATCGAGGTTTACCAAATTCAGTGTCGGCGGGATCACCTGCTCCCGCAACGCGAGGACCGTCAAGATTGATTCCAACGCACCGACCGCACCCACCGAGTGGCCGAGCGCCGCCTTGGGCGCGTAGACCGCGGGGTGGTGGTTGCCCAAAGCCCGGTTGATGGCCTTGCTCTCGGCAAGGTCGCCGACCTGGGTGCCGGTGGCATGGGCGTTGACGTGGTCGATCTCGGCGGGGGTGATGCCCGCGAGCTGGATCGCCCGCGTCATCGCATGCCCGGCACGTTCGCCGTTGGGATCCGGTGCGACCATGTGGAATCCGTCCGAGGTCACGCTGGCTCCCATGATGCGGGCCAGGATATTGGCGCCGCGGGCCTTCGCGTGCTCCTCGGTCTCGATGACCATGAGCGCGCCGGCCTCACCGAACACGAAGCCGTTCCGGTCCTTGTCGAACGGGCGGCACGCGCCGGCGGGGTCGTCGTTGGTGGTCGACATGACGACGCGCATCGCGGCGAACGCCGCGATCGGCACCGCCTCGATCTGGGTCTCGACGCCGCCGCAAATAGCGATGTCGGCTTCACCCAGCACGATCTGCTGCCACGCCCGGGCGATGGCCTCGCAGCCGGATGCGCAGGCCGAGACCGGCGTCATGACCCCGGCCTTGGCATGCCGTTCCAGGCCGACCGCCGCGGCGGCTCCGTTGGGCATGTATTTCTGCACGCCGAGTGGCGAGACGGCCTTCATGCCGCGCTCGCGCATGCCGTCGTAGCTGAACACCAGTTCCTCGGACGAGCCGAGGCCGGTA
Organism: Mycobacterium montefiorense; assembly: GCF_025823255.1. Taxonomy (NCBI): domain Bacteria; kingdom Bacillati; phylum Actinomycetota; class Actinomycetes; order Mycobacteriales; family Mycobacteriaceae; genus Mycobacterium; species Mycobacterium montefiorense. The sequence continues at coordinate 167,468 of NZ_JACKVL010000003.1, forward strand.
CCGATCGACACCGCCAACCGGTTGGTGTCGACTTCAGGCGAACCCGCGTTCTCCCACACCCGGCGGCCCACCACGGTGGACATTCTCTGCAGGTAGCCGGTGCGACGCAGCTCGATACGCGTGAGCTGACTGTCGAACTCCTCCACCAGATGCCCGCCGATGCGAACCGGCAGGTCGTACAGTTCGACGAACGGGTCGGTGAGCGTACGGATTCCACTCTGGCCGTCTAGCAGCAACTTCCAGGTGTTTTCCGCATCGGGTGCCAAAGCAGTCGTCGCGGCAATGCCGGTGACGACCACATTGGGGAAAGCTTTCCCCGTAACCAGTTCTGTCATGGGAGTGACGAACGTTCCTCTCGTGCTCAGTAACGCCCGAAGGCGAGGGCCACGTTGTGGCCGCCGAACCCGAATGAGTTGTTGATCGCATAACGGAAATCACCGGTGCGAGGTTCGCCCGCAACGACATCCAGCGCGATCTCGGGATCGGGGGTTTCGTAGTTCAGGGTTGGCGGAATGACGCCATCCCTTAGTGACAGCACCGTGAGCACCGACTCGAGCGCCCCGACCGCGCCGATAGAGTGCCCCAGCGCCGATTTCGGCGCGTACACGGCGGCCCGTTCGCATCCGGCAACCCGGATGGCATTGGCCTCTGCGGTGTCGCCGATCGGCGTCGCCGTCCCGTGTGCGTTCACATGGTCGATGTCCTTGGCGGACAAGCCCGCCAGCTCCAGCGCCCGGGTCATCGCCCGGCCGGCGCGGACACCGTCCGCCGCGGGCGCCACCATGTGGAAGGCGTCCGAGGTGATGCCGGAACCCATCAACCGGGCCAACGGCTTGGCGCCGCGGGCCTTGGCGTGCTCCTCGGTCTCGATGAGCATGAGCGCCCCGGCCTCGCCGAACACGAAGCCGTCGCGGTCTTTGTCGAACGGCCGCGACGCCCGCTCGGGCTCGTCGTTGCGAGTCGACATGGCCCGCATCATCGAGAACGCCGCGATGGGCAGCGCCTCGATCGGCCCTTCGACACCGCCGCAGACGGCGACCTCAGCATCACCCATGACGATCTGGCGCCAGGCGTGGGCGATTGCCTCGGAGCCCGACGAACACGCCGACACCGGGGTGATGACCCCGGCCCGCGCTCCGAGCTCCAGACCGACGACCGCAGCGGCACCGTTGGGCATGATCATCTGAACGGCGAGCGGCGACACCTTGCGGGGGCCGCCCTCGTTCATCAGGTCATAGCTCTCGACGATCCGCTCGGCGCCACCCAGACCGGTGCCCACCACAACGGTGAACCGGTCCGGATCGAGCTCCGGGTTGCCCGCCGACTCCCACAGCTGGCCGCAGAGATACTTGGCCAAGCGCTGGACATACGACATGCGCCGCATGTCCAGCCTGCTCATGTGGTCATCGATCGGCTCTTTGAGGTGCCCACCGATCCTGACGGGCAGGTCCCATTTGGTGACGAACTCATCTTCGAGGACGCGGATGCCGCTCTCGCCAGCCAGCAAGCCCTTCCACGTGCTCTCGATGTCCGGCGCGATCGACGTCGTCGCCGCGACAGCGGTTACCACAACATTGGGGTAACCGCCGTTAGCAGTGGAAGGCTTGGTCACTTGCTGTCCGCTTCCAGCCTTGCCTGAACGTTGGCAGCAGCGTCGGGGTTCTCGGCGACGAGCTTGGTGCGCAGCGCCTCGGCGGCCTCGGGGTTCTCTTCTTCAAGCTTCTGGATGTAGGAGACGACGTCACCGACGGTGCGCAGGCCGGCAAGGTCCTCGTCCGGGATCTTCACGCCGTACTTGTCCTCGGTCTGGACGGCGATCTCAACCATCGACAGCGAGTCGATGTCCAGGTCGTCGACGAACGACTTTTCCGGGGTGACCTCGGAAGGCTCGATACCGGTGACCTCTTCGATGATCTCGGCGATACCGGCGATGATTTCTTCCTGGCTAACAGACACAGCCTTATTTCCCTTCGTAATGTGTTGTGTGCAAATCGGATTGATGTGCTCTTATGCGGTTGTACTGGCTACAACTGGCCGAGCTGGCGTTAGATGTCAGCCAGCGCGTCCAGGTCTGCGGGCGTTTTGACGGCACGGACCGTCACCCCCCGAAGTTCACGTTTGGCGATGCCGGCGAGCGTGCCCGCGGGCGGGAACTCGACGATCGCCTTGACACTGTGCTCGGCCATCGTTGCGGTGCACAGGTCCCACCGCACCGGCTGGGTCAACTGAGCGACCAGCGTTTCCATCGCCACCGCCGCCGTAGTGACGGGCTTTCCGTCGCGGTTGGACAGCAGGGTGGCAGTGGGCTCGGCGGTCGCGATAGCGGCCGCCGCAGCGGCGTAGCCGTCCAGCGCGGACGCCATGAACTTGGTGTGAAACGCTCCGGCCACACCGAGAGCGCGTACCCGGGCCTTGGCCGGCGGGTCTTCGGCGAGCTTTTCCAGCGCGGTCAGCGGGCCGGCGGCGACGATCTGGCCGGCAGCATTGCGGTTCGCGGGGATCAGATCGAGCTGCTCGAGGCGGGTCAGGACTTCGGTCTCGTCGTCGCCCAGCACTGCGGACATGCCGGTCGGCTCGGCGGCACACGCCTTGGCCATCTCGGCGCCACGGGTGGCGGCCAGCGCGACGGCGTCATCGGCCGCGATCACACCGGCGATCGCGTAGGCGGCGATCTCGCCAACCGAGTGGCCGGCCACGATGAAGTCTTCGCCGGCGAACACGCCGCGCTTGGTCAGCTCCTGATGCGCGAGCAGGGTGGCCGCGACGACCAGTGGCTGGGTGATCGCCGTGTCGGTGATCTCTTCGTTCGACGCGGTGGTGCCCAGACGGACCAGGTCCAGGCCGCTGGCCTTGGACCACAGAGTCATCTGCTCTGTCGCCCCTGGCAATTCCAGCCACGGCGAGAGCATCCCCTCCGTCTGCGAACCCTGTCCGGGCGCGAGTAATGCAATCACGTGTCTAAGAGAACACTGTGGAAACGGTTTTGGCGGGTGTAACAGATTATGAACCTCGTCTTAGGTTTTTGTGGAAACCCCACAAAACCGCTCGACAAGCTACGTATTTGATACCGCGCCGCGATCTGTTGCCTGAATCACTATCGCATGGAAGGCGTCGCAGAACCCCCTCTGACCGGCAGCGGGACCGCCGGCATCGCGCTGGTACCAACACCAGAGGGATGGGTGGGGTAGTTGAGTTGGCCGACCGTCGCGGCCACTCGCAACACGTATGCGTCGCGTGGTCGCGTGGGATCACGCCCGGTGAAGTCGGTGATGCGCTTGAGTCGATATCGCACGGTGTTTGGATGAACGAACAACTTGCGGGCGCATGCCTCGATCGCGCCGCCGCAATCTAAGTAAGCATCAAGAGTTTCGATCAGCGTGGGCCCGGCGTCGGCCAGTGGCCCCATCACGTCGGTGTGTAACGCGACGATGGCCGACGCATCTCCCATCAGCGCACGTTCTGGCAGCAGCTCACGCGCCAGCACGGGCCGCGGTGCGCCGCCCCAGCCGGCAACGGCGTTCATCCCCGAGATGGCTTCGCTTGCACTGTGATAGGCCGCGGTCAGCATCGGCGCGGTGGGCCCGATGACCACCGGGCCGTCGGCGAACGCCCTCAATAGATCGCCCAGAAACTTGTCCGTCGGCGACAACTGCCCCGACACAATGGCCACCAGCCAGGTGCCGTGCACGTCGGTGAGTGCCGCGCGGCCGTGCAGAGCGGCCGTGTCGCGGACGATCTGGCTGGCCCGCTCGCTGGCACCCTCGCTGTTGGTGTTGTCACGGTTGGGAGCCGGCGTCCCGACCACCACCGTCGCCGGCGCGGTGGTGTCCCAGTTCAGCGCGGCCGCTCGGGACAACAGCTCGGGGCCGGTGTCGCCGCGCACCACGGCGTCGACCACGCTGGCCTCCATCCGGCTGTCCCAGCTGCCCCGCGCTTCGGCCGCGTCGGCGTACTCGCCGGCGAAGGTGAACGCGAGGTCGCGGCTGTACTTCAAGATCCCCACCGTCAGCGCGGTCAACTGCTCTTCGGAGCGGGCCAGCAGCGGCACGACTTCCTCGAAGAACTCCATCGTTACCCGCACCATGTCCACGCTGTGGCGCAGCGCGATCCGACGGGTCAGGTCCTGGGGCACCAGCTCAAAGGCTTGTGCGGTGTAGCTGACATTGCTGTGCGGGTCGTGCATCCACTCGACGAAGTTCACGACGGCCGTCTGCACGACCAGCGCCACGCTGGCGCGTTGGGAGGCTTCCAGTTCGGCGAAGAACGGCAGTCGGTCCTGCATGGCCGACACCGCTTCGGTGGCCAACCGTCCGGAATACTGCTTCAGCCGACGCAGCACGGATTCCGGGACCGTATCCAAGGTTTCGAGGGGTGACCTCGGATGCTTGGCAAATGGGCCAGCGAAGGGATTGTCATTCACCCCTAAAAGCTACGCCTGATTTCTGGAACTTTCCCATAAAGCAGGCGGGGTCTTACCGGGGTCGGGCCAAGCACCCCCGGCCGAACGTGACGCTGCAGCCACGCTCGGTGCCCACCGTGACTGCAGTGTCACGTTCGGCGGAAGCCGACCTATGCGCCGGGCCCGGGATCGGACGTCTGCTTCGGGGCGGCCTGCACGTTGTCGATCTGGTACTGACGCGCCGCCGCGATCGGCACGGACGGGTCGATTTCGCCGTCGCGGGCCAGCGCTTCGAGCACCGCCACCACCTGCGATTCGGCGTCGGTGTTGAAGTACCGCCGGGCCGCCGGCCGGGTGTCGGAGAAGCCGAACCCGTCGGTGCCCAGCGTGACGTAAGTGCCGGGCACCCACGGCCGGATCTGCTCGGGCACCGCCCGCATCCAGTCTGATACGGCGATCACCGGTCCGGTTGCCCCCTCGAGCGCCTTCGTGACGTAGGGGACGCCGGCCGTCTTCTCCGGGTGGCGCAGCTGCTCGCGCTGGATCGCCAGCCCGTCGCGGTTCAGTTCACCCCAGCTGGTCACCGACCACACGTCGGCGGCCACATCCCATTCGGCGGCCAGCAGCTCGGCGGCCTTGACCGCCGACGGCATCGCGACCCCTGAGGCCAGGATCTGCGCGGCGTTGGTGCGCTGCTCGGTGGCCGCCTGGTAGCGGTAGATCCCACGCAGCACGCCTTCGGGATCGAGGTTGTGCGGCTCGGGCGGCTGCACATACGGCTCGTTATAGATCGTGATGTAGAAGTAGACGTTCTCGGGGTTCTGGCCGAACATCCGCGCCAGCCCGCTCTCGATGATGTAGGCGATCTCGTAGGCGAACGCCGGGTCGTAGGACACCACTGCAGGATTTGTGGCGGCCAACAGCAGCGAATGTCCGTCGGCGTGCTGCAGGCCTTCACCGGTCAGGGTGGTGCGTCCGGCGGTGGCCCCGAGCAAGAAGCCGCGCGCCATCTGATCGGCCGCGGCCCACAAGCTGTCGCCGGTGCGCTGGAAGCCGAACATCGAATAGAAGATGTAGATCGGGATCATCGGCTCGTTGTGCGTCGCATACGACGTGCCGGCCGCGGTGAACGAGGCCACCGACCCGGCTTCGTTGATGCCCTCGTGCAGGATCTGCCCGACTTCACTTTCCTTGTACGCCAACATCAGATCGGCGTCGACGGCCGTGTAGAGCTGGCCGTTGCGGTTGTAGATCTTCAGCGACGGGAACCACGAGTCCATCCCGAACGTGCGTGCCTCGTCCGGGATGATCGGCACGATACGCGGGCCAAGCTCCTTGTCCCGCAACACTTCTTTGAAGGTTCGGACCGTCGCCATGGTGGTGGCGACCTCTTGGGTGCCCGAGCCTTTCTTCAGCGCGGCGTAGATGTCGCGGCTCGGAAGCTTGAACGCCTTGGCCTTGGTCGGGCGCTCCGGCAGGAAGCCGCCCAGCGTGCGGCGCCGGTCCAGCATGTAGCGGATCTCGGGGGCGTCGGGTCCCGGGTGGTAGTAGGGCGGCAGGTAGGGGTCTTCCTCCAGCTGAGCGTCGCTGATCGGAATCCGGATGGCGTCGCGGAAGTACTTAAGGTCTTCTATCGCAAGCTTTTTCATCTGGTGCGTGGCGTTGCGGCCCTGGAAGTGAGCGCCCAGCGAATAACCCTTGATGGTCTTGGCCAGGATCACCGTCGGCTGTCCCTTATGGTCTACCGCGCCCCGGTAGGCCGCATAGACCTTGCGGTAGTCGTGGCCACCACGCTTGAGGTTCCAGATCTCGGCGTCGGTCATCGGCTCGACCAGGGCCTTGGTGCGCGGGTCGCGGCCGAAGAAGTGGTCGCGGACGTAGGCGCCGTCGTTGGCCTTGTAGGTCTGGTAGTCGCCGTCGGGCGTGGTGTTCATCAAATTCACCAGCGCGCCGTCCTTGTCGGCGTGCAGCAGGGCGTCCCACTCGCGGCCCCAGACCACCTTGATGACGTTCCAGCCGGCGCCGCGGAAGAAGGACTCCAGCTCCTGGATGATCTTGCCGTTACCGCGCACCGGACCGTCGAGCCGCTGCAGGTTGCAGTTGATGACGAAGGTCAGGTTGTCCAGCGCCTCGTTGGCGGCGACCTGGATCAGGCCGCGGCTCTCCGGCTCGTCCATCTCGCCGTCGCCGAGGAACGCCCACACATGCTGATCGGAGGTGTCCTTGATGCCGCGGTCGTGCAGGTAGTGGTTGAACCGGGCCTGGTAGATGGCGTTCATCGGGCCGAGGCCCATCGACACCGTCGGGAACTCCCAGAAATCGGGCATCAGCCGCGGGTGCGGGTAGGACGGCAGGCCGCCGCCCGGGTGGCTGTGCTCCTGCCGGAAGCCGTCGAGCCGGTCGGTGGTCAGCCGGCCCTCCAGGAAAGCGCGCGCGTAAATCCCCGGCGACGCGTGGCCCTGGATGAACACCTGGTCCCCGCCACCGGGATGCGTCTTGCCACGGAAGAAGTGGTTGAAGCCGACCTCGTACAGCGCCGCCGACGAGGCGTACGTCGAAATGTGGCCGCCCACGCCGATTCCGGGACGCTGGGCGCGGTGCACCATGATGGCGGCGTTCCACCGGATCCACGCGCGGAAGCGCCGCTCGACGTCCTCGTCGCCGGGGAACCACGGTTCCAGCTCGGTCGGAATGGTGTTGACGTAGTCGGTCGACGTCAGTGCCGGAATGGCGACCCGCTGTTCACTCGCTCGCTCCAGCAGCCGCAGCATCAGGTAGCGCGCCCGCGCCGGGCCCGAGCGCGCCAGCAGGTCGTCGAAGGACTCCAGCCACTCCGAGGTTTCCTCGGGGTCGATGTCGGGCAGATACGACGCCACGCCCTCGCGGATCACCCGGACGCGATCGGGTTCGCTTCCGTTGCTTGGGGTTTTGGCCAGATCGTGGCGTGCGAACTCGGTCGTCAACGCACTACTCCTGCTCTCGGCGGTTACCTGCATGCGTGTTCGTCTTCTATCGTGCCGTACCGGCGCTTCGGGCGGGTAGCCGCAATCGGTTCGCCTGCCAAGGGTCACCCGCCGACACCAAACCTCGGTGCGTCGGGGGCAACAGCAATCGCCCACCCGGTAACGTCAGAACCCGTGCTCACCGGATGGAAAGTCGTCCCGCGCACGCGTGGGGGAGAGTTCCCCAAGCGTGGCGTGCTGGCGCTTGGCTGCATCGCAACCGCGCTGATGGGCATCGTGGGGTGCACCACCGTCACCGACGGCACGGCGACACCCGACACGAAGGTCGCGCCGGCTTACCGGCAGTCGGTGTCGTCGTCGGTGTCCGCCTCGATCGCGACGTCGAGCGTTCGGGAGTCCCAGCGGCAACAGTCGCTGACGACCAAGGCGGTGCGCAGCTCGTGCGACTCGCTGGCCACCACCAGCAAGGAAGCGATCGACAAGGTGAATGCCTATGTCGGGGCGTTCAACGGCGGCCGCGGTACCGGCCCGTTCGAGGGCCCGGCGATCGATGCGCTCAACAACAGCGCCTCGACGGTGGGCAACAATTTCAACGATGCCCTGTCGTCGCAGCTGAAGGACGCATTCAACTCTTATATCGACGCGGCGCACGGGGTGGCGAACGCGATCGGCACCCACGCGGGGACCGGTGAATTCAACCGGCGGGTCGATCAACTTAACGACACCAAGACCAAGGCGCTGAAACTCTGCCTGGCGTCCTTCTGAGGTGGAGTGTGAACCAGGTTCTGGCTGTGCGACGATAATCCCCAATCGCATGGCGCGCACGGTGTGTTGTTAAGGAGGATCCACGGTGGTCGCGGCGGATGACGCCTCGGACTTCGCTCGCAAACTGGGCGTGCAACGAGACCAGGTTGTCCAGGAGTTCGGTTGGGACGAGGACACCGACGACAACATCCGCGCGGCGGTCGAGGAAGCCTGCGGCTCCGAGCTGCTCGATGAGGACACCGACGAGGTCGTCGACGTCGTGCTGCTGTGGTGGCGCGATGGCGATGGCGACCTGGTGGACACCCTGATGGACGCCATCAGCCCGCTGGCCGAGGATGGCGTGATCTGGGTGTTGACCCCCAAGACCGGTAAGCCTGGCCACGTGCTGCCAGCGGAGATCGCCGAGGCTGCTCCGACCGCCGGCCTGATGCCGACGTCGTCGGTCAACCTGGGGGATTGGAGCGCCAGCCGGTTGGTGCAACCGAAGTCGCGCGCCGGGAAGCGTTAATGCTGCCGGTCGGGACGACAGCCCCCGATTTCACTTTGCGCGACCAAAACCAGCAGCGCATCACGCTGAGCGGCTATCGCGGCGACAAGGATGTTCTGCTGGTGTTCTTCCCGCTGGCGTTCACCGGGATCTGCCAGGGCGAACTGGACCTGCTGCGCGATCACCTGCCGCAATTCGAAAACAAAGACAGCGTGGCACTGGCGATCTCGGTGGGTCCGCCACCGACGCACAAGATCTGGGCCATCGAAAGCGGGTTCACGTTTCCGGTGCTATCGGATTTCTGGCCGCACGGCGAGGTCGCCCAGGCCTACGGCGTGTTCAACGACCAGGCCGGCTATTCGAATCGCGGCACGTTCGTCGTCGACCGATCCGGGATCATCCAATTCGCCGAGATGAAAGAGCCCGGCGAGGCTCGCGATCAGCGATTGTGGACCGATGCGCTGGCGGCCTTGCGGGTCTGAGAGTTTGAGGTCCGGGCGTCCAGGCGTGTAGCCTGCGGCGGGCATATAGGGCGCGTAGCTCAGTGGTAGAGCTCTGGTTTTACACACCAGCGGTCGGCGGTTCGATACCGTCCGCGCCCACCGAAGTGATCATGACCGGGTCGATGTGCTGGTCGTTGATCACCTGGCGCTAGGAGGGCACCCGAAGGTGTTGCGTCGCAAGGTGTTCGCAGTGCCCGGCGGCGCCTCTCGAGGCGTGAGACCGTGAACTGTGACGTGCAAACCGCTCGGGAACCTCAGTCCAGGTCGGCGAGGACTTTGCGAGCGGCTTCCAGTTCGGCTTCGAGGGCGACGACTCTGGCCGCTTGTTGGGACCGCGCCTCTTCGATTGCCTCGTTGATTGGGGTGGCGAGCTCCTCATGCAGTTCCTTGGCGGCGCGCGAGACGGCGGCGGCCGCGACCGCGAGGTTGCGGGCCAGGTAGGTGGTGCCCTGCTTTAGCTCCGCGCGCCATTCGCCGTCGGCCGTGCCGGTGACAGTGAGGGTCAGCTCAAGAGACTTGACCTTCTTGCTGGTCGCCTTCTTGGCCGGGGCCTTCCTAGGCTTCTGGCCGGCGGAAGCTTCAGGGGTTGCCGCGTCGGACGCCGGCGTAGCGCCAACCGCGGTGGGCTCAACGAATGCAGCCGTGGCGGCGGGAGTGTCGGAGTCGGTGGACGGCGCTTCAGCTGCCAGAGTGTCTACGGTCATCGTTCGGCGATCTCCTTCTGAACATCACCCGCAGCGAGCGGGCCGGGCAGGGGACTTTATTAGAACATATGTTCGACTAACAAACCAAGTTGGCCGCTGACGCAGCATCACGGTATTCGGGCGCGAAACCACAGGCACCGACCGTGGGGTTGCCGCCCGCTCATTGACAGGTTCGCGCTTCCCTCATCCTAGATGTCGCGCAATGTGGCGGTCGCGTCGCCAACCATCGCGCCGGCGCGTTTGAATAGGAGCTGCCTGCTGAAAAACTTCGAGGTAGTGCCATGCCAAATCGCGTGCTCGTGGCGGCGCTCGTGCCGTGTTTGGTCACGACAACGCTCGTCGGCTGTTCCGCGTCCCGACCTTGGTGGCAAGCACTCAAGCCGGCCGCGCCCGGCTCCTGCCCCACAACGACGCCGCCGGCGGGCGCCGCAGGCAGGGTCGGTTTCGACCCATCCGAGCTCGTGGCCGCGGATGCCTCGAACGCGGACGTTCAGGGCGTCATGGACACCATCGTGGCATTGCACCAGTCCTGGATTGGCGCTGATCCTGCCGCATACGTGGACCGAGTCACGCCGGACGTGACGCGCCTGACGTCGTGGTTTGCAGGTATCCAGTCCGGCCCGCAGGAGGTGGCGCGCGGCTTGCCCGACGAGTGGGGTTTCCTCGAGCTCGCCCCCGACGGTCACACGCGGTCGGCGAACATGACCATCCGCCGCGCCGAAGTGTCCGTCCAGGGCCAGACCGCCACCGCGCTTTATTGGGCAGATCTGGTGTCTGGAGAGACAACGAGCGTTGCCAACCATGTCAGCGATTGGGCGTACGGCAATCGCGGCCTGATTCTGCAGGCATTCGTGAAAGAGGGCGGCTGCTGGAAGCTCTCGCACGAGTCGGACTCGTGGTGGCTGTCCTACGACCCGGTGGCCAAGATGCCGGCGAAGTCGGGCACGGCGAGCTTCCGCTACGACTTCACCTATCCGGTCACTGACCTCGCGCGCGCCGTCCGGTTCTACTCAAAGTTCGTTGGGGAACCAGAGGTCCAGACTCCGACATATGCCGCATTCGACATGGGCGGTCCGCGTCTGATTCTCGACAACACCGGCCTCGACGGATTCGCACCGGTCCGGCCGGGCCTCCCGAATGGATACAACACGATAGATGTGGACGATCTCGTCAAAACCGTTGCGCGCCTTGAGGCCGCCGGCACCACGTTCCTCACCGGCATACGACGTCGAGGCTCAGACCTTTACGCGGTGGGAAGCGACCCCGCCGCAAACGTCTTCGTACTGATGCAACGGGTCTACCCCGTTGGTGACCATCCCGCGCCGGATGTACCCTCCGTGCAGGCTCAGGACGGCACGCCCGCGGACGTCGTCGCCACGGTCCAAGCGCTCGAGAACGCCTGGCTGCGAACCGATCCCCGCGCCGTCATGGCCGCGGGAATAGGGAACGACAGCCGGTGGTTCGATAGCAGCCGGATCAATGATCGCGGCATCGATCGCGGCCCAACCGGTATCCGAGACGGTCTTGCTGCGAACTGGAATCAGTACGACCGCTCGAAGTCCGGTCTGGCCGCAAGCATGACCATCCGAGCTCTGCGCGCCAAGCGCTTCGGCGCAGGTGCAATCGTGACCTACCAGCGAGAGCTTTCGGGTCAGGGTGAGCATCCCTTCAAGCAGGTCGCGTTCGTGACGCACATCTTCGAAACGGGCGCCCAGGGCGGGATGCAACTCTTTGAAACCTTCATCACCAAAATGCACCAACCCACGGGCGAGGTGAAGAACTTGGACTACGTCGAGACCCCAGAGCCGAATCTGGAAGCCGCAAGGAAGTTCTACGGCGACACGATGAGCTTCGGGAAGCCGTACTCCGACGAATCCTGGTACGGCTTTTGGGGTATCAAGTCGGTATTCGGTATCTATGCCGCGGATCGCGCGGAGGGCGTTGCGCCGGGGCGCGCCAACAGCTCAGCCAGCTTGGTGGTCGACTCCCTGCAAGATACGCACGCGCAACTCGAGTCGGTGGGATCGACTTTTCCGGTGATTCCGTCCATCAATTCGAGAGGCGGCGCTGACGATCAGGGAAACTATTTGACGCTGCTCGCGACCGACAGCGAAGGCAACGCGGTTGTCTTCTCGGAATACAACAACTACTAGTGGAACAGCGCTGAATGTCGGCGCTCGAGGCGCTAGTTTCGCGCCGGAGCGGTGAAGTGCACCACGGCGAGTTCACGAAAGGCCGCCACCAGACGGCTGCGGTCCCCGGCGCGGCTCGCCACGATGATATGGCCGGGTTCGACGCCTTCCAAGGGGACGGTGGTGATGTCAGGTCGCAAGCGTTTGTGAAAACCGGTCGTGACGGCAACCGCCTGCCCGGCGGCAACGATTTCTAACCCGTCCTCGAGAGTATCGAAGAGTGGACCTTCGGGTGCCGCGCGCCCGTCAGGCCGAGGATCGATGCGCCAGAAGGCATTCCAGGCCGGGTCGCAGTCTCGAAATTTCGGTATGGGTTCGTCGGCGATGTCGTCGATGGTGACCGATCGCCTGCCCGCGAGGCGATGGTCGCGGGGCATGAGCACCACCCGGGGCACGTCGCAGAGGATCGTGACGTGCAGCTGGTCGGTGGAAAAGGGCAGTGCGCAAACCGCCGCGTCCACCCGGTGGTCGAGCAGTGCATCGCGTGGCTGATTCCAATTCAGGTGCAGGGCTTGTACATCCGCGTAGGGGTGCTCGCGACGCAACGCGCGCACCACCGGGGTGATGACCATGCCTGTTGTGTAGCCGATGGTCATACGGCCGGGCTGGGCGGCGTCCCGCGCCTGCGCGGTGGCTTGGGCGGCCGAGCGCAGTAGCGCCTTCGCTCGAGGCAGGAATACCTCGCCTGCCTCGGTGAGCCTGGTGCTTTGCGGCGAGCGGTCAAACAGGCGGACGCCCATCTGCTGCTCCAGGCGACGGATCTGCCGGCTTAGCGAAGGCTGCGCAACGCGCAGCGCTGCCGCGGCGCGACCGAAGTGCCGGTGCTCAGCCACCGCGACGAAGTATCCGACTAGTCGCAGATCGAGGTCTACCACCCGCGATGCCGAATCAGTCATGAGCTCACTGTAGTCCTCCGAGTGTCTCGGCATGTGGGACAGCAACGATGCCTGATTTGCATCGAGCATTGTTAAACAGGTCTTGGACACGCAACGCAATGCGGCATTGACTCGATGACATGAGCAGGACGCGATCAGACAGATCGTCCATGGTGTTTGTTGCCAGCGTGACCGGGGTCAGCCAATGAAACTCGGCGTCGCCACCGCCATCACCGATGAAGGCATCCGCCCGGACGTACTCGCGAAAGCATTGGAAGACCGGGGCTTTGACTCCCTTGTCGTGGCTGAACATTCACACATCCCGGCAAGTCGGGCGACGCCGTTCCCGGCGGGCGGCGAGTTGCCTCGTGAGTACTATCGGTGCTACGACCCTTTCGTCGCGCTGACAGCGGCCGCTCTCGCGACATCCAAACTCCTGATTGGGCCTGGAGTACTTCTTCTGCCGCAACGGGACTCGATCCAAACGGCGAAGGCGATTGCCAGCCTCGATCAGATATCCGCGGGTCGGGTGCTGCTCGGCCTGGGCCTGGGGTGGAATCTCGAAGAGGCTGCCGATCACGGCGTTCACGCCACACTGCGCGGCAAACTGCTCGACGAGAAGTTGGCCGCCATGAAAGAACTGTGGGCCAACGACCAAGCCGAGTTTCACGGCCGGTACGTCGATTTCGATGCCACCTACTGCTGGCCCAAGCCCGTCCAGAAGCCGCATCCGCCGATTTACTTCGGCGGATTCACCAGGGCGACGGTATCTCGAGCGCGGCGGCATCACGGTGGATGGATGCCCATGAGCGTGCCGGCCGCGGAGAGGGTCCCCGCGCAACTGGGCCTTCTTGAAGGTGCTACCGACATTCCAGTCAGCGTCATTGTCCCTGAAAGCGTCGAACCCGCTGTTCTGGACGCTTACCGTCAGCACGGCGTAGAACGAGCGTTCATCTTGCTTTCCACCAGGCCCAAATCGGAAACGCTCCGGCTACTCGACAGCATTGCGGCGCTCACCGAGACGAAGCAAAGCCGCTGCGATATAGCAGATATGTTCTGGCGCAGCCAGTTTCGATGCCAGGCATTACGACCGGTGCGGAAAGAGGGGTAATCCCATGACTGACCTGGCGAAACCCGAAGACGGCGCCGTGATTGAGGGCTCGGCGCGATTGGCACTCGAAACCTGTTGCTATTCATTCGAAATGAAAGGATTCTGACAGCACATGTCCGTTCCAATCGTGAATCTGGGCCGCTCAGTTGCCCATCGGATCGTCGGTCGGGTGGCTCTGACGTGACTGCGTATTCGCTTCCTCCGCGACATCGGCTCCCAAGCCGCTGCCGCCAAATCCAGATATATTCCTGTCGTTGGGTTTACACCGCAGCACGTGGGTATTGAGGTGGCCGGATGACAGCGCGGGCGAGATGACGATGGTCGATTTCGGCGTTCCGGCTCGGTCATCCTCCCCACCAGTGTGCGAGACCGACGCTGAACTTACGGCGCGTTTCGAGCGCGAGGCTCTCCCACTGCTCGACGCGCTCTACCGGGGTGCGCTAGCGCTTTCCGGAGATCGACTAGAGGCCGAGGATCTCCTGCAGGAGACGATGATGAACGCCTACCGGCGTTTCGCCTCATTTCCTGAAGGCGCCAGCCTGAGGATCGCGTTGTACCAAGCCTTGACCAACACCTACATCAGCAGTTGTCGCGGTCGACACCGCCAGCTGATCGAGGGCCAGACGGATACGATCACCGATCTGCAATTGGCGACTGCTGCAGAGCATCCATGGACTCGGCTGAGCTGGGCGGAGGTGGCAGCGTTCGAGGCGTTGCCGGCCGCGGTGATCGCCGAAGCCCTGCAGGAATTGGGACGAGACGCCCGCATGGTGGTGTACTACGCCGACGTGGAGGACTTCTCCTACCAGGAGATCGCCGAGATCATCAATCGCTCGGTCAGCGCGGTGATGTCACTGCTGCGCCGCGCCCGCGGTCAATTGCGATATCTGTTGCTCGCCACTTGCTACGGAGAGGCGGCAGGCCAGTTCCATAAGGATCCGCCGAACAGGACGGCCTCGCGGCCGCACCGCACGCCGTCAAGATGCGCGCCGAGCCATCGGTCGACCGAGAATTCCACTTGCGCAGATCAATTGGACTGGTTCGATCGTGAGATCGTTCGCTACATTCTGCTATGGGCGCCGCACGGTGAGATGTGGGAGGAGGATGTCTATCCCAGGTTCGGCATGACGGTCGACCAGTTGGTAAACAGATTCCGCCGGATCATCGCTACATCCGTGCCCCTGTTGGGTCGCCTCGCCAAGTCCGATCGCGAGCTCGTGGACAAGGCCTGCTGTCTTCCAGGGATCTCTGGGTCAGCGTGGTAGTCCGGATCCACGCGTTTGCTGCTCGGCGGTTGCGGCGCAACGCGCGGCGAGAATCGAACACTCACCCCTGACGCTGTTCGGCCTTGAAGTAGACGATTTGGTGCGATGTCGCCAGCAGTGCTCGGTCGCGAGTCCACAGCTGTGCGCTCTGGTCGAAGTAGCCGCCGGAGAACCGGTTGGCGTGGGCGGTTCCTAAGACGAAGTCAGCGCCCAGGGCGTCAAGCTGCTGCTGATCGGCATGGAAATACGTCGTCAACGAGATGGTTCCGGACGGGACGAATCCGCCGCGACGCAAGAACACTCGCGGGTAGAAGATGTCGCACAGGGCGGCCAGGGCCGGGTAATCGACAGGGCGTTGTGCGTTGTCGCGCATCCACAGGGTGCTCGTCGACAATGCGTTGGGTTGCGTGTGTTCGCCCGGATAGGCGCCTGCGACGTACCGCACGTCGTAAAGCCGTCCCCAGACGATGAAGTCGTCCGGACCGGGGCTACCGGCGATCAGCTGTTCTGGCGGCGGCGCGGTCGGCGGGTGCGCTTCGGTACTAGCCCAGGTATCGCGTCGGATTCCGAATACCGCGGTCGCGGTAGTTGTGATCGCGCCGTGCTGACTGAGTTCGGCGATCCAGTGTTGAGTGGTGCGATTGGTGCGCGCCTCCCGAAGCGAAATGTCGAAATCGCCGTCGGCGATGGGCGCCGTGAAGTTGACGGTCAGCGCCAGTGGCTCACCGATCCGGTCGGGCTGCGTTTCAATGGCACGCAGCAAGACGGCGGCGGTGATCCCGCCGTACGGGCCGACCATGTTGGCCCACTCGGGATGGGTACGGCCGCGCCTGACGTTTCTGTCGATGGTGTCAAGGTGGATGGCATTGTCGAACGGGTGTGGTGGGGTCATACGATTCGGTGTCCAGACTCCCTCAGTCGGTCAGACGGACCGGTAGCAGTCGCAACATATTGGTCAGGTTGGACCGGGTTCTGACGGGTTCGCCATTGAGATCGATGGTGCGGAACGCGTCGAGCAGTTCCTCAAAGAAGACCCTGCCTTCGAGGCGTGCGAGGTGAACGCCCAGGCAGAAATGGCCGGCGATCCCGAAGGATAGATGCGGGTTGGGGCTGCGGTGGATGTCGAACGCCTGCGGATCGTCGAATACCTCCTCGTCGCGGTTGGCGGACGAGTAGTACATCGCCACCTTGTCGCCGGCAGCGATGCGGGTGCCCGAGAGTTCGGTGTCCGACAACGCGGTCCGCCGGAAGCAGTGGAACGGATTGTCATAGCGAATGATCTCTTCGACCGCCCCCGGTATCAGGGAGGGGTCCGCACGCAGCTCGGCCAGCTGCTCCGGGTGCCGGACCAGGCTAAGAAGCCCCGACGAGAGCATCCCCTTCGTCGTATCGTTGCCCGCGATTATCAGTTGCAGGAAGAAGCTGCCGAAGTCGATATCGCTCATCGGCTGGCCGCCGAAGTCCGTGTGCAGGATCACGCTAGCGAGGTCGTCGGTCCGGTCGTCTTGGCGGCGGGCCGCTGCGAGTCCGATCCCGTACATGGCCATCTCGATGGTGGCGGCGCGAGCGTCGCCTTCTGCCCCAACGAATTCCGGGTCTTGGTTCGAGGTGATGCGTCCGGCCAACGCATGGATGTAGTCCCAGTCTTCAGGCGGCAAGCCGAACAACTCACCGATCACCTTCGACGGGAGTGGTGCCGCGACATCATGGACGAACTCCACCTCGCGAAGCTCCCGCGCTTCGGCCATGACGGTTCGGCAGATCTGTCGCACCCGGTCCTCGATCCCGGCCATCACTCGCGCCCGGAAGTGCGGTAACAGCGCCGCGCGATGCACGGTGTGGACGGGGGGATCCATCGCCGACAGCATGTTGCGCATC
The DNA here is from genome assembly GCF_025823255.1 of Mycobacterium montefiorense. NCBI lineage: Bacteria > Bacillati > Actinomycetota > Actinomycetes > Mycobacteriales > Mycobacteriaceae > Mycobacterium > Mycobacterium montefiorense. The sequence goes on from NZ_JACKVL010000003.1 coordinate 184,610, forward strand.
ATTGCCAGCTGTTCGGGTGGGAGATCCTCGAGGACGAAGCCGCCCTCGCTTGACGAGAAGATCTCCGGGTGGCGGGCAACATGAGCCGCGTCGGCGTGGCGTAGTACCGCCCAAAACCCGGGCTCACCCGCCATGGGCTGCCAGTGCACGGGGTCAGTACGCCGCAGTTGCGTCAGCGCGTCGTGCGGTACGCCGTTGACGAAGGTATCGGGGTTGGCCAGGTCGACGTCGCCTGCCGCGGTGGCCGTCACGACTCAGCCCACCAGCACGTTGGGGGAGGAAACACACGTGCCGTTCGCCTCGGTGGTGAGTACAACTCGGAAGCGGGCCTGGTTGTCCAGCATGCGCTGGTAGCCGTCGGCGGCCTTCTCCAACGGCAGAACCTCCACCATCGGCTTAATGCCCTGCAGCGCAGCGAAATTGAGGGTGTCCTCAAGGTCGTTCGAGTCACCGACCGGATGGCCGCCAACGGTGCCCGAGGTATTGATCAGCTGGATCGGGTTTATCGGCACGGGTTCGGCCAAGAGAGCAAGCAGCAGCAGTTCGCCGTGCAGTCCCAGCCCGCCGATCGCGGCGGAGATCGCCTCGGCGTTGGTGGCGGTGGCTGCGATGACCCGCGCCCCACCCAGGCTCTGCAGTTCGCTGGCCACGTCGCTAGTGAGCGAGTCGATGTAGTGATGCGCGCCGAGTACGCGGGCGAAGTAACCTTTTTCGCGGCCGCGCGCGATCGCGACGGTGCGAAAACCCATCTTGACCGCGAACTGAACCCCGAGATGACCAAGGCCGCCAATCCCGAGGATGGCGACCAAGTCGCCGGGCCCAGCGCCGGTGCTGCGCAGCGAATTGAACATGGTCAGGCCCGCGCATGCGAGCGGCGCGGCGTCAACCGCCGATAGTTCATCGGGAATACGGGCCAGTGCGTTCGCCGGCGCCACGACGTATTCGGCGAATCCGCCGGGAAACGTTGCGCCGGTGACCATGTGAGCCTCGCAGTGCACCAAATCGCCGCGCCGACAGCTGCGGCAGTGCTCGCAATAGCCGCCCGACGCGCCGATCGCCACCCGGTCACCCTCGCGCCAACCCTGCACACCCTCGCCCAGCGCGTCGATGCGCCCGGCGATCTCGTGCCCCGGCGTGAGCGGGAACTGCAGACCCGGCCACTGGCCGTCGACGAAGATCGCATCGGAGTGACAGATGCCGCAAGCTTCCACGGCGACCCGCACAGTGCCGGGTACAGGATCGGTCAGTGTTCGATCGATGACGGCCAATTGTCCTCGCGGCGAGGTCACTTGGGCCGCGCGAAACGTTGTCATGATGCGCCTTCCTTGGACTGCTTGGCCCGCACTAGATCGGCGCCCTTTCGCCGATCACGATGGTGGTCGCGTTGGTGTTGCCGCCGATGATGGACGGCATTACCGAGGCGTCGATCACCCGAAGGTTGTCGACTCCGCGCACCTGGAGTTCGGGGTCGACGACGGAATCTCCATCGACGCCCATCGCGCAGGTCCCGACCGGGTGGTACTGGGTTTGTGACCAACGCCGGATATGTTCGGCGAGCGCCGCGTCGTCGGGAACACTGTCGGGCAGCCGCAGCGCACCGAGGTTGTCCTTGAGCGGTTGACGGTCGGCTATTTCCAGTACCGCGCGCAGGCCATGCATGACGACCTTGAGGTCGGCGGGCTCGCTGAAGTAGCCGGCGTCGATGCGGGGTGCGCCGAGCGGATCGCTGGAACGCAAGGTCAGTCGACCTCGGCTGCGCGGATGCGTGGCTGATACCAGCATGGTGAAGCTCTCCAGCGGCAGACTGAATCGGCCATGGTGCACCAATGCGGTTGGTCCACAGGTCAATTGAACATCGGGGATGTCACTGCCGTTGGTGCAGAGAAAACCGCCGACTTCGGCAGCGATGGAGCAGAACGGGCCACCACCGCGCTGCTGCCAGCGGGTCATGTTTTCCGGGGTGGCCAGTTGCAGCAGATCTGTCGAGTCTTTCGTCGCCCAGACGATGGGGGTCATGGTGTGGTCGCTGAGGTTGGCTCCAACGCCGGGCAGGTCGACCTTGACCGCGATGTCGTGTGCGCGCAACTGCGGGGCTGGACCGATGCCCGACAGCATCAACAGCTGCGGGGAATTGATCGCTCCTGCGCTGAGGATCACCTCGGCATCGGCGCGCGCGGTGGTCTCGATGCCGGCATGCAGATAGGCCACCCCGCAGGCCCGCTGACCATCAAACAGGATCCGGGTGGCCGGCGAATTGACCCGCACTGTCAGGTTGGGTCGATCGTGCACGGGTTTCAGATACGCGTCGGCCGCCGACCATCGCCACCCCTGATGACACGTCACCTGGTAGGCGCCCGAACCGATTTGGCCCGATCCGTTGAAGTCGTCGTTGAACGGCAGACCCCACCCGACCGCCGAGTCGATCCAGTTGTACGAGAGTTCGTGGGTAAACAGCATGTCCTCGACGTGCAGCGGGCCTTCATTGCCGTGAAATGGTGCCGCGAGTCGGCTATTGCTCTCGGCCTTGACGAAGTAGGGCAGTACCCCGTCGTAATCCCAACCGCGGCAACCCTTCTCGCTCCAGCCGTCGAAGTCGGTGCGGTGACCGCGAATGTAGATCATGGCGTTGATCGCGGACGAACCGCCCAGCGTCTTTCCCCGGGGGTACAGGTCAGACCCGGCGTAATGCGGTTGGGGTTCGAGGCGGTAATCCCAATCGACTTCCGAACCGAACAACCCGCTCCACAGTGCGGGCACCCGAATGGTGTCCAGGGTGTCGGGCGGGCCGGCCTCGAGCAACAACACTTGGACCGACGGATCCGCCGAGAGCCGATTGGCCAACACGCAGCCTGCGCTGCCGGCGCCGACGATGACGTAATCGAACGCGTCCCGCGATGAAGAGACGTTCTGGCTGTGCCCGCTCACCTCGGCGATCTCGCTTCTCTCGTCGCTACCTGTGCTTCCGAGTCTTTGGCAGCCCGTCACGCGTGTCCAAGACCTGTTCGGCACCCCGCGATACCGAAATGACATCGACCCAGGCCGAGCGGTGGCGCTGACCAGTCAGCAAATTAATTGCGCTGCACCCCTGCATATTTCGGCAGCAGATGGTCGGTATGGCTTCATCTTTCGTTCACCGCCGCCTTCGTCCAACGTCACAATTCCTCCATAGGAATACGAGTAATTGATCTAGTCCTATATAGGAGTTAGCTGTGCTGGAACTGGCCGCGGTGAGCAAGACCTACGGCCGCGGTGTGCAAGCGCTGGCACCCACCTATTTGTCGATCGAACCCGGCCAGGTGACGGTGTTGCTCGGCCCATCGGGGGCGGGCAAGTCCACGCTGCTGCGCTGTATGAACCTGCTAGTCCAGCCCACGACGGGCACCGTGCGCGCTGACTCGCTGCCCGCGCTCGACTCGCGGCGAGCCCTGCGTGAGCACCGCCGCCGGACGGGCATGGTCTTTCAGCAGCATCACCTGATCGCGCGCTGCACGGTCCTGCACAACGTGCTGCTCGGCCGAACGGGCTACCACGGCCTGGCCCGCGGACTATTGCCGGCGTCGCGCGCCGACCAATGCATTGCGATGGACGCCCTCACCCAAGTTGAGCTGCTCGACAAGGCCCTTGAGCGGGCGGGCAGTCTCAGCGGCGGGGAACAGCAGCGCGTCGGCATCGCCCGCGCGCTCGCCCAGCAGCCCCGTCTGATCCTTGCCGACGAACCCGTGGCCAGCCTCGACCCCGGCACCGCCCAGCGGGTGATGGCACTACTGCGCGGCGTCTGCGTTCAAAACGGGATCACGCTGGTCGCCAGCCTGCACCAGGTTGAACTCGCGCTCGAGCACGCCGACCGGATCATCGGACTCGCCCATAGCCAGATCGTCTACGACGGCCCGAGCACCGACGTCTCCGGCCGGGTGCTGCAGCAGATCTACGAAGGCGCGCCCGGCCACACAAGGCTGACCGGCGCGTTCACCCCAACCATCAGCACCCCCAACACATCGACCATCGACTGAGTGAAGGAACGTCTATGTCCAAGTGGCTCAACCGAACCCACTGTGTCGCCGTCCTGGCGATGATCGTCGCCCTGGTGCTGGCGCTGGCCGGATGCAGCTCGAGTTCCACCCCGGCCCGCGGCGCCGTGCCGGACACCCTGCGGGTGGCGCTGCTGCCCGACGAGAACGCCGGCGAGGTGTTGAAGAAGAACCAGCAGCTCAAGACCTACCTTGAGGGCAAGCTGGGGCGGAAGGTGGAGTTGGTCGTCACCACCGATTACTCCTCGATGATCGAGGCGATGGCGCACGACCGACTTGAGTTCGCCTACTTCGGACCGCTGTCTTACCTTCTGGCCAAACAGAAGTCGGATATCGAGCCCTTTGCCGCTCTGCAGGAAGTCAAGGGCCAGCCGCCCACCTATCAGTCGGTCTTGGTGGCCAACCCGGCGTCCGGCATCAAGACCCTCCACGATGTAGCCGGCAAAACGGTCGCCTGGGGCGACCCTGCCAGCACCTCGAGCCACCTGATCCCCAAAGCCATGCTTGCGAAGGCCGGTTTACGGGTTGACCACGGGGATTACCAGCAGCAGTTCGTAGGAGCCCACGACGCGGTCGCCCTGGCGGTGCAAAACGGCAATGCCCAAGCCGGAGGGCTGAGCAAACCCATCTACGAGCGGCTCATCGAAAGCGGGACGATCGACCGAAACAAAGTGGTGGTGATCGCTGAGTCGGTGCCCTATCCGAACTATCCGTGGACGATCCAGGCCAGCCTGCCCGCGGAATTCAAAGCCAAGGTGCGCGCGGCATTCCTTGATCTCGACGACCAGTCGGTGCTTAAGCCGTTCAAGGGAGCGGGATTTGCACCGGTTACCGATCAGGACTACAACGTCGTGCGTCAGCTAGCCCCGCTGCTCGGCATCAACCTTGCCGACTTGAGCAAATGAGCATCCTCGCGTCGCGCATCGGGGCGCAGCGACGGGAGACGCAGTTCAAGTCCATCTCACGCACGGCTCGGCTCAGCTGGTGCCGAGCCTGCGCGGAGGTGGGCGCGGTCTTGGTCCTCATCGGCGTGTGCGCCCACGCTGTCGGGCTACTCGACGCCCAGCGGCTGGCCGCCGGGCTGGCCGACATCATCGACCTGCTGGACCACTCCATGCCGCCCGACTTCACCGAGCTCAATTCCTGGTGGCTTCCCTTATGGGACTCGCTGTCGATGAGCGTGACCGCGACCGCGATCACGGTCTTGCTGTCGGCGCCGCTGGCCCTGCTGGGCGCTCGCAACACCGCTCCACATCCGGGCGTGTACTGGGCGGCGCGCATGGTGCTCAACGGCCTGCGGTCGGTGCCCGAGCTGATCATGGCGATCGTGTTCGTCGCGGCTGTCGGATTCGGTGCCTTACCCGGGGCCCTCGCGCTCGGCATCCACTCGGCCGGCATGGTCGGCAAGTTTTTTGCTGAAGCCGTCGAACATGCCGATCCGGCCCCGATCGAAGCAGCGCGTGCGGTCGGATCAACGCCGCTTCAGGTGATTCTGCACGGGGTGCTGCCTCAGGTCCTGCCACAGATGGCTGACGTGACCATATATCGGTGGGAATACAACTTCCGCGCCTCGGTGGTGGTCGGCGTCGTCGGCGCCGGCGGCATCGGCTTTCAGTTGATCGTCGCGCTGCGCACCCTGCAATATCACGAAGTCGTCGCCATCCTGTTGGTCATCCTCGCCACCGTCACCGTGGTCGACATCCTCGGTGGCCTGATACGGAAGCGGTTTGCATGAGCGCGCAGCAACGCCAGACCGTCGTGCTCAGCCATCGCGTCCATCCCGCGGTGCTCGAGCTGCTCGACCGAACCTGCGACGTGGTACCGAACCAAAATGAGGGCAGCCTCTCCGCCTCAGAGCTACAGCGGCGCACCGCGACCGCCGACGCATTGATGGTGTTCATGCCCGATCGCATCGACGCGCAGTTCCTCGACGCATGTCCACGGCTGCGTGTGATCGCGGCGGCGCTGAAGGGCTACGACAATATCGACGTCGACGCGTGTACCGCCCGGGGCATCTGGCTGACCTGCGTCGAGGACCTCCTCACCGGCCCCACCGCCGAGCTCGCCGTCGGACTGCTAATCGGCTTGGCCCGCAACGTGATTGCCGGGGATCGCCGCGTCCGCGCTGGCTTCCCGGGCTGGCGTCCCGTGCTCTACGGGCGCTCCCTGATCGGCGCCAGCATCGGCATCGTCGGCGCCGGCGCCGTCGGTCAAGCCGTTGCCCGGCTGCTGCGCGGGTTCGATGCCCGCCTGCGCTACAGCGACCCCCAACCCGTGCCACACCAGACCGCCGACGCACTGGGGCTCGAGCGGGTGACGCTGACCGAGCTGCTGACATCCTGCGACGCCGTCATCGTCTGCGCCCCGCTGCTGAACAGCACCGCGCACCTGCTCGACCGCCAAGCCCTCGCCTCGACGCGCCCCGGCGCGTTGCTGGTCAACGTCGGCCGAGGCTCGGTGGTGTGCGAGCGCGCCGTCGCGGACTTGCTGCGCGCCGGCCGCTTGGGTGGATACGCTGCCGACGTGTTCGAGTTCGAGGACGTCTCACGTCCGCAACGGCCGGGACACCCGCACCCAGACTTGATCGACCTGCTGGACGAGACGCTGTTCACTCCCCACCTGGGATCCGCCGTCGGCCCCGTGCGCTTGGCGATCGAACGCCGTGCAGCGACCTCGATCCTGCATGCCCTGGCCGGCGACGTGCCCGACGGGGCCGTCAACAACACCGGCGGCGCACCACCGTTCACCACAAGCCGCCCGATGCCATGAAACCGCTCGTCGGCGGCGCACAACTCGAGCAACCCACGTCGCGGCTACCGGTGTACTTGTGCGTGGCAGAAACGCTCGCGTCGCAGATAACCGGTATGCAGGTCGGCACCCGCCTTCCCGCGGAAGACAAACTCGCCCACGACCTGGGAGTCAGCCATCTGACCGTGCGCGCCGCGCTCGCCGAGCTGGAAAGCCGCTATCTGGTGCGCCGCCGGCAGGGGAGCGGGACCTTCGTTTCGCGGCGCATCGAATACACCATCGCCCGAAACACGCCACCCAGTTGGAGCGCCAGCGTGCGCCATGCCGGCCGCACACCGACCATCCGCACCACCGGGTGGCGGCTCGACAAGCCGCCGGCAGAAGTACGGCGCCGCATGGGAATCGGAGCGCGCCGCCAACTGCTCGCGGTCTCCCGCGACCGCTACGTCGACAACGAACTGGTCGGCTTCGCCGACACCTGGCTCGAGCCGCACCTGTTACCCGACCTACCGCAAGTGCTTGATCCGGCAGGCTCGCTGCACGACGCGCTCGACCAGCGCTACGGCCTGAAACCCGTGCGCGGCTGGTTCGGCGTCGCGATCGACCCAGCACCGCCCGAAGTCGCACGCCACCTGGGCCTGACTGGACACCCACCGGTCATCGCGATCCGAAGCCGCACCGACGCCGCCGCACAAGACCACCGGCCGATAGAGCTCACCATCTCCTGGCTGCGCGCCGACGTTTTCCGGGTGGAAGTGGACTTCGACACCCGACCGTAAAGCACGGACCGGTTGGTCCCCGCCGACGGGATCAGTACATTTCGGCGACGGGCCGTGGGCCAGTCAGGCGCAGAAATCGCCAACTGGGTGCGGACCCCGAGCGCGAGTGCAGGCTTGGGATCAAAAGGCAATCAACACCTAGAAATAACCTTCTCGAAAGCCTGCCGGTCGCCGACTACTGTCGGTCGCGGATGGACACGGCCCGGAACCTACGTGCTGTCCACCGACTCGGTCGATGCCCTCGAACCGAGGCGCGAACGATCCAACACTCGAGCGGAGGACTGCCGTGCCCGCCTTTTTTCGGCTCCAACTGTGTTGGCTAGCCGCCTCGTTCGTCTTCCCGACCGTCGGCCTGGTTCTTGCCTCAGCCGGCGTCGGCGACCCGTTGCTGCTCAGCGATATTGCCCTGCCTGCAACACTGGCCTGTTGGATCGGCGGCCTGCTGACACCGTGGGTACTCGGCGGCGACGCAAGTCGACAGGCCCGCCGGACGGGCTTCGTATTGCTATGGTCGGCGATCGCCATCGCCTTTCCGCTCAGCTGGGACCTGCCTTGGGCGATATTGCATCACTGGGTTTACGGCGCCACCGCCGCGGATGCGTCGAAATGGTACTTCTGGGCTTACGCGGTCGCCGACACCCGCTTTCTGCGCAGCGAGCCGCTGATGGTCATCGTCGAGTACTGGTCCGGAGTTATCGGTGTGGTGGAGATCGTTTTCCTCGGACTGTTCTTGTCCAACAAGCTCAGCGCGGCCGTCCGCTTCTTCATCGCAGCCGGCTGTTTGCAGTTCTACGGGACTTCGGTTTTCTTCATCTCGGAGATCGCGCGCAACCTGGCCGACATCCGCCCGGATGCCATCAGTTATCTGAAGTTTTTCGGCCTCAACGGGATGTGGTTGGTGATGCCGGCCGCATCAGGCTTCGTGCTGATGCAACTGCTGAAGGACCCCGGCTATGACGCCAGGGCGACCACCCGGCCGCTGTTCGGGCGGGCCAAACCGCCAATCCTCATGGATGGCCGGCTGTAGCGGCTGAATGCGGTGGTGCCAACCGGACAGCATGACCTTGTCTGGGTTCGTTAGCGCGCTAACCCCGGCGTCCGCGAAGTGTTGGCTTCAAAACTATCCGCTGCATCCAATAACGCCTTTTCAGTTGATATTTCGCGATGCGAAAGGCGCCTTTCGCTGCACGGATGACAGCTAACTAATACGCAATACCGGCGGTACGATTCCGACATGCCGTGGGCCAGCGGTCGTGCGTTTGCTGGGCATAGCATCCTGCGGTTGCTGGGATGTATTGGTATGGGCGAGGTTTACTTCACCCAGCATCCCCGTTTGCCCCATGGCGAAGCGCTCAAAATATTGAGCGCCGGTGTCTGCGCGGACGACGTCTACTGCCGACGTCTCATCAGAGAGGCCGATCCAGCGGTCGCGCAGAGGCGTCTTAACGTGGTGCGAGTCAATGACTGTGGCGACTTCGAAGTGAGGCTGCTGCAGCGACCGGCAATAGCCGCGATGTGCGCTCCACTAATGCCAGCGACACTCCCGTCACGAGCTTGCGATGGGGCGTGCTGGTTCCGCAGGCGATCACAGCTGCGGCGTAGGTGATTACCCAAAGTCCGTGGGGCGACGGGCTCTTGCAGAACGGAAATCCTTAATGTGTACCGGCACCACCAGGTTCAACGGCATTACCAGCCACGCCGGCGTTCTGGTTACCACCATTGCGTTGCTGAGCGGCGGCGCAATTCTGCGCGACCCAGCGGCAGCGGCGGACGCAAATCAAGACGATCAGTTTCTGGCATTGCTTGCCCAGCAAGGTATTCCAGCCCTCGAAGGCGTGCCGAGCCTAGTCGACACAGCTCATAAAGTTTGTCACGCACTGGATGCCGGGGTTCCGGCGGACCGGATAAGGGATGCGCTGGTCGAGTACGCGGAGAGCAATGATCCGGCCGAGCGCCAATACGCACCCGGCCGTCTGGCGCGCACCGAAGGGCGATTCATCGTCGCGGCGGTGGGGGCCTACTGCCCATGGGAACGAAGCAAGCTCGGGTCCCTCGTCACTCATCATCCCGCGTCGAGTGCGAAGTCGAGTTGGAATGAGCCGACGGGCCCTGCGGCCCAACGCATTCACCCGTCGGATTTTGAGGTGCATGCCACAGCGCTGGCCTCGCTGATCGGAGCAATTCCTCCCGGAGGGATCACCGAGCCGAACCCGCCGCAGCTCCCGGCGCCGTCGCCGCCGGTGGAGCATCTTCAGACACCGCCCCGGCCGACCGCGGCACCGCCCCGTCCGCAACCGCTGCCGCCCCGACCGCAGCAACCACCGCCACCCCAAGAGGCGCCGCCGCCTGCCGTGGCTCCGCAGCCGGGGGCCGCTCCCGGCGGCGGCAGTGGTAGCCCCGATGGCATTGGCGGGGGCCTTCCGGCAGAGCCGGCGCCCGCGCCACCCGCGCCGCCACCGCCGTCACCCGCGCCGCCGCCACCCATGGCGCCGGGCTTTGTCAGGCTCGCGCCCTGAGATAAGCGCCGGGCAGCACCGCGGGAGTGCAATCGCGGACGGGGCGGCTGTCGGCGGGTTCACCCGCGGCGGCACTATGAATGCGTGAAGCCGTTTCGAATCGACGTTCCCGACGACGTACTCGATGATCTGCGGTCGCGCTTAGCGCGCACTCGATGGCCGGAAGCCGAATGTGTGGACGACTGGAGCCAGGGCATGCCGCTGGCCTACACCCGTGAACTGGCCGACTATTGGGCCAACCAATACGACTGGCGATCCAGGGAAGCCGCCCTCAACCGCTTCGACCAGTTCATCACCGACATCGACGGGCTGGACATTCATTTCATTCACCAGCGATCCCCGCACGAGAACGCTTTCCCGCTGGTGATCACGCACGGCTGGCCGGGCTCAATTGTGGAGTTCCACAAGGTGATTGAGCCGCTGACCAACCCGGCCTCGGGGCGCGCAGCAGACGCTTTTCACGTCGTGTGCCCGTCGCTGCCCGGATATGGCTTTTCCGGCAAGCCCACTCGCACCGGCTGGGGCGTGGAAAAGATCGCCGAGGCGTGGGAGCAGCTGATGGTTGGCCTGGGCTACCACCGCTACGGCGCCCAGGGCGGCGACTGGGGTGCGGCGGTCACCACGCAGATCGGCCGAAACGGCGGCCACTGCGCGGCCATCCATCTGAATATGCCGATCGGCGCACCGGGCAATCTCGAGAACCCGACCGACGACGAGAAGGCCGCCCTGGCTAACCACCGCAAGTGGGGCACCGGCTATTCCAAGCAGCAGTCCACCCGGCCCCAGACGCTGGGCTACGGTCTGGCCGACTCCCCGGTCGGACAGCTGGCCTGGATCGTCGAGAAGTTCTGGGACTGGGCCGATTGCGACGGGCACCCCGAGAACGCGGTCAGCAGAGACGAGCTCCTCGACAACGTGATGGTGTATTGGGTAACCGACACCGCCGCGTCGTCCGCCCGCCTGTACTGGGAGAGCTTCCGGGTCTGGCGGGGCGGCAGTCGCGTCGAATTGCCCACCGGCGTAGCCGCTTTCCCCGGTGAGCTGCTGAAGTCACCGCGGAAGTGGTGCGAGCCGAACTACAACATCACGCACTGGACCGACATGCCGCGCGGTGGTCACTTCGCGGCGTTCGAACAACCCGAGTTGTTCATCGAGGACCTGCGCGCGTTTTTTGCGACAGTGCGCTAAGACCCCGGCGGCGCGAAGAACTCCAGCGCGATGCCGTCGGGGTCGCGAAAGCTCAACCCGGAGCCGTAAGGCTCGTCCACGATGCCGCCGTTCGGGATGCCCAGTTCGGCGAGCCGGTCGACCCAGCTCTGCAGCTCGTCGCGGCTGGCGCAGCCGAATCCCACGTGATCCAGGCCGACGCGATGCTCGCTGAACTTCTCGTCGGGCGCCTCGTGATCGTGCTGATGGATGCCGAACACCTTGCCACCCTCGAGCATCCACACCTGATGACGGAATCCGCCGTTGGTGTGTTCGTCGAGCATGGGATCGGTGCCGAGCAGGTTGCGGTACCAGGGGCCGCTGACGCTGATGTCACGCACCGTGACCGCGACGTGGTTGAGGGCAGGGAAGGTCATGATTTGACTTTACGGGCGGGGCCCAGCATTGGGCCGCTGGCCGAGTATCCGCCGTCGACAGCCAGCGCAGCGCCGGTGACGAACGAGGCTTCGTCGCTGGCGAGAAACAATGCGGCGGCGGCCAGTTCCGCGGGCTCGCCCCAGCGGCCCATCGGTGTCGGCAGATAGCCACCCGGCGGTACTTCGTCGTCGGGCTTTGCCCCGGCCAGGCCGGTGTAGGTCATGCCGGGGCAGATCGCGTTGATGCGCACGTTTGTCTTGGCGTAGTCCAGCGCCGCGGATTTCGTCAGCTGCACCACGGCGGCTTTGGCCGCGGCGTAGCAGGACAGCCCTTTCCAGCCGACGAGTCCGGACGCCGAGGCGGTGTTGACGATTGCACCACCTCCGTTGTCGAGCATGGCGGGGATCGCGTATTTCATGCCGAGGAATACGCCTTTGAGATTGATCGCCAGGATCTTGTCGAACAACGCTTCGTCGGTGTCGGCCAACGCCGCGTGCGGCCCACCGAATCCGGCATTGTTCAGCAACACATCGAGGCGACCGAACCGGTCGACGGCGGTAGCGACCATGCGCCGGACATCGTCGGTGTCGGTGACGTCGACGCGCACCGGCACCGCGACATCGCCGAGCCGGTCGGAGATCTCATGCTCGTGCCCGCTGATGTCGGCGCAGACGACGCGGGCCCCTTCGTCGGCGAATCGGCTGGCCGCTGCCCACCCGATACCGGAGCCGGCACCGGTGATGATGGCGACCTTGCCGGCCAGCCGGCCCTGTCCCATCTAGACGATCCGCCGGCCGCGGCGCGCGCGAGATCGCATGTCCCACAGGTAAAGCTGATAGCCGAAGATCCAGACGCGATGCGGAATGAACAGATCGGCCAGCTGCAGCGCCGACACCAGCCACTCGAACCGGCGCTGCTGACGCTCCGACCAGTCCAGCTGCATCAGCGAGCGAAATTCCGGGGCCAAGAACCCCGTCGTCGCGAACAGGTTTAACGGACCCGCCAACGCTCGTAGCGGCCACGGCAAAAACGCCATTGCGGCCACACCGCGCAAATGCTCGCGCACCGGCGGGTCGATGCGCAGCTCGTCGAGTGAGCGCTTCCAGTACTCGTCGAACGCCACCCGGTCCGGCGGCCACAGCCGGTCCGGCACCTGCAGCGTGGTGCCCAGCCGCTTGGCGTCCTGATACACCGCGTCGGCGCTGGCGTCATCGAGCGGGCCATGCAGAAACTCGTGCTGGTCGACGAAGTAGCGATACAGGCACGCAGCGACCCATAACTGCAACTTGGGGTCGAAGGCGTTGTAGGAGACCGGGCTGGTCGGCATCGACCGCACCTGGCGGTGGGCGGTGTCGACCGCGGCGCGGATCAGCGCCCGGTCGGATTCGGTCCCGATGGTAGCGACCGCGAGGTAGGTGCCGGTGGTGCGGGCCCGCTTGAACGGATGCTTGTAGACGTTGCCGCTATCCACCGGGCTTTCCAGCACGCCGTAACCGACGCCCGGCAAGGACAGCTGCATGATCACGTTTGCCGCGGGCAGCAGCGGCGCCGCCGCGTTGAGCAGGTCAGCGACCCGGGTGACGGGCTTCATGTAACCGAGTAGACCACGTCACACGGTGATGGTCGACGGCCCAGACGTCAGTTCCTTCGGAGAGCGGCGCGTGTGAGACGCTGCCGAAGTGCTAGCGAGGCGGACCCGGATCGTCGGCGTGCTGGTCGGTTGCCTGACCGACCTCACGCTGAGCGACCCCAAACGCGGGCACCCCGTCGCGGTATTCGGCGAAGCCGCCGCCAAGCTGGAGCAATTCACCTACCGCGACGCCAAGATCGCCGGCGTGCTGCACGTGGGCCTGGCTGTCGGCACGGTGGGGCTACTCGGAACTGCTGTGCAGCAGGCCGCCACGCGCAGGAACCCGGTCTGGTCGATCGCCGCGACCGCCGCTGCCACCTGGGTCGCGCTGGGTGGAACGTCACTGGCGCGTACCGGTCTGGACATGGCGCAGCTGCTTGACCGCAACGACATCGCGGCCGCACGACGACTGCTGCCGTCGTTGTGTGGACGCGATCCGGCCCTGCTGGACGGCGGGGGGCTGACCCGGGCGGCGCTGGAATCCGTCGCCGAGAACACCTCCGACGCCCAGGTGGCGCCGCTGTTGTGGGCGACCGCGGGCGGGGTGCCCGCCGTGCTCGTCTACCGCGCCGTCAACACCCTGGACGCGATGATCGGCCACCGCTCGCCGCGTTACATTCGATTCGGTTGGGCCGCAGCACGATTGGACGACCTGGCCAACTACTTGGCCGCCCGGGTGACCGCGACGCTGGTGGTGTTATGCGCGCCGCTCGTCGGCGGATCGCCGGCAGGTGCGGTCGGTGCCTGGCGTCGCGACGCGATCCGTCATCCCAGTCCCAACGCCGGGGTTGTCGAGGCGGCCTTCGCCGGGGCGCTGGGCGTGCGGCTGGGCGGGCCCACCCAATACCACCACGAGCTGCAGATTCGGCCCACCCTCGGCGTCGGGCGAGAGCCCACCGCGGCCGATTTGCGCCGCGCGGTGGGGCTGTCGCGGATTGTGCAGCTGGCGGCCGCCTTGTCGCTCACCGCGTTATCGGTTGTGCATTGGCGGCGGTGATTGTGCGGCTAGGGCGCCTTCAGCGCACACTCACCGCCGGCGGCCGTAGCGGTCGGCGAGTTTCTCCTCGACGGTCATCGGGGCTTCGGTGGCCTTCGCTTGCTTTTCTTGGCGCCGGATCCGGATCTCGGAGTAGGCGAAATAGCCCAGCCCGATCGGCGCCAGGATGCCGAACGAAATCCACTGAATGCCGTAAGACAGGAACGGCCCCGCGTCGAGATGCGGCACACCGATCACGCCGAGCCCGCCGGGCTGGTCTTCGACCAGTTGCAGATAGGACCCGGCCAGGGGGATTTTGGTCAGCACCGACACCTGTTGGGTGCTGATCGAGTACACCTGTTGCACACCGTCTCTGGAGAACGGCTCCTTGTCCGCAAGCTCCGGCTCGGAGTCTCGCAGCCGTGCCGTGATGGTCACCGTGTCTTGCGGCGGGCGGGGGATCGGCGGGACGTGTGAGCCGGGCTCGGGACGCACGTAGCCACGGTCGACGAGCACGGTCGGCCCGTCGTCGACGACAAACGGGACCAGCACCTCGAAAGCCTGATCTCCCTCGACGACGCGCAGGCGGGCCAGCACCGCAACGTCGGGCAGGTAGTGCCCGGTTGCGGTAACCCGGCGCCACTGCGCGGCCGGCGCCGACGAATCCTGCTGCGGCAACAAGGTTTTCAACGAAACGGGCGCGGTATTGAGGGAGCTCTCGATCTGGTGGTTCTCCCGTGACGTGCGGGTGTTCTTTCCCAGCTGCCACGGCGCGAGCACCATGAAACACAGGTAGGTGAAGGCGATGACCACCAGGATCAACGCTATCCAGCCTGGTCGTAGCAGGAACGCCAGCCTTGCCAGGAAACGTGGCATCAACCGTGCCCGTTTTGCGCTAGTTGTTCGTCGACCCAGTCGTGCAGGCCCGGCAACGCGGCCTCGATGACGGTCAGAACCTCTTCGAAGTCGGCGTGGTTGCCGTAGTACGGATCCTCGACGTCGAGGGCATGGGCGCCCGAGCGGGGGTCGAACGAGCGCAGCATCCTGATCCGGTCGGTGTCGACACCGAGCTGCTGCAACATCCGAAGGTGGTTGCGGCCCAGGGCCACTACCAGGTCGGCGCCCAGGTGGTCGTCGTCTACCTGCGCGGCGCGGTGGTCGGTGGAATAGCCGTGGGCACGCAAAACCTTGGCCGCCCGTTGGTCGGCGCCGCTGCCGACATGCCAGTTGCCGGTGCCCGCACTGGTCACGCGTACCGCGTCGGCAAGCCCGCGTTGCCGCAGCTGGTCGGCGAACATTTTCTCAGCCATCGGAGAGCGGCAGATGTTGCCGCTGCAGACGAAGGTGACGTGCAAAGGATTCGACTCAGACACCCAGCGCCCTCCGCAGCTCGGAGATGGTCGCGGCATGTGTCACGCCGGTCGCGGCGAAGCCCTCGGCGAAATCGGCCTTGCCGTAGCCCCAGCCGACGACGACGGTGTCGATGCCGTGCGCGGCCGCGCCATCGACGTCGTGGCTGCGGTCGCCAACCATCAGCACGCGCTCGGGTAGCGGCTGCAGCTGAGAAAGTGCGTGGGCCAACACCTCCTCCTTGCTGCTGCGCGACCCGTCCGGGCATGCGCCGGCGATGACCTCGAAATACTGGTCGAGATCGAAGTGGGCGAGGATGCGACGGGCCGTCGGTTCCAGCTTGGAGGTGGCCACAGCCAGCCGCACCCCGGCAGCCCGCAGAGTCTCGATCCCGTCGAACAGGCTGTTGATCGCCCAGCCCCGGGCGCCGTACTCGGCTCGGAATGCCAGGAACGCCGCGTCGGCATCCTCGCCAAGGCCCATCGTCTGGAACGTTTCGTCCATCGGCGGGCCGACGATCCAGGCGGCCAGATCGCCCTCGGGCACCGGCGCACCGACGTGGCTCAGTGCATGCAGGAAGCTGGTCACGATCCCTTCCGCGGAATCGGTCAGGGTGCCGTCGAGATCGAAGATCACCAGCTGAGCCTGCGAGGCTGTGCCTGTCACCTCACCATTGTCGGTTACGGGGTGATGGCGCCGCAGCGGGCTGGCTTTCTTCAGGCAATGTCAACGGAATCTTGAGCGTCACACCGACGACGATTCTCAGCATGAATGGCCAGCCCGATGCGATGACCATCAGCTTTCAGCGGGCTCTGACGGTGCGCGACAACTCGCCGGCAAAATCGACAAGCAGCCGTAGTCGCCGCCTGCCCGATGATCCGCTGTTCGGCGGCGCACTAGTGTTTCTCGAATGGCGAGTCCGGACCCGAGCCCGCTGGTGACGGCGCGGTATCACGGTGATCAGGCCGCCGCGCCGGGAATGCTGGATTTCGCGGTCAACGTCCGTCATGCGCAGCCGCCGCAATGGCTGATCGAACAGCTGGCCGCGCGGTTGCCGGACCTGGCGCGCTACCCCAGCGTCGAAGACCTGCACCGGGCGCAAGGCGCGGTCGCGCAGCGGCACGGGCGGGATCGCGACGAGGTACTGCCGCTGGCCGGGGCCGCGGAGGGGTTCGCCTTGCTGCCCAGCCTGCGGCCTCGGCGAGCGGCGGTCATCGCGCCCTCGTTCACCGAGCCGGCCGTCGCGCTGAGCGCGGCCGGAGTGCCGGTGCATCACGTCGTCCTCGAGCCGCCCTTCGTCCTCGACGGCGCTTTGCAGGCTGGGATGGTCCCCGACGATGCCGACCTCGTGGTGGTGGGCAATCCGACCAACCCCACCTCGGTGCTGCACCGCCGCGAGCAGCTTCTCGCGTTGCGCCGGCCCGGGCGGATCCTGGTGGTCGACGAGGCTTTCGCCGATTCGGCTCCCGGCGAGCTGCAGTCGCTCGCCGCTGACTCGTTGCCTGACGTGTTGGTGCTACGCAGCCTGACCAAGACCTGGGCGCTAGCCGGTTTGCGGGTGGGCTACGCCCTTGGCGCGCCAGAGGTGTTGGCGCGGTTGACCGCTGCGCGCGCGCACTGGCCGGTGGGCACGCTGCAGTTGACGGCCATCGTCGCCTGCTCTGCCGCTGACGCGGTCGCCGACGCCCAAGCCGACGCGGTGCGGCTGGCTCAACTGCGCACCGAGATGGTGGCCGGTCTGATGTCGGTGGGCGCCGACGTGGCCGCCGGCCAGGCCCCGTTTGTGCTGTTCCGTTGCCCCGATGCCGTTCAGATACGAAAGAGTCTGCACGACAAAGGGATTGCGGTGCGCCGGTGTGACACCTTCGTCGGTCTGGACGAGCGGTATCTGCGGGCCGCGGTACGCCCGGAATGGCCGCTGCTGGTCCAAGCGATCTCGGAGTCCATGCCCGTCTCGAACAGCGGGAGGCAGCGGTGAGTGCACGGCTATCCGACGTGATCCAAGTGCTGGATGAGGCTTACCCGCCTCGGCTTGCCCAAGCGTGGGATTCGGTCGGACTGGTGTGCGGTGACCCCGACGACATGGTGGAGTCGGTCACGGTCGCCGTTGACGCCACACCGGCGGTCGTCGACGAAGTCCCCGAAGCGGGCTTACTGCTGGCTCATCACCCGCTGTTGCTGCGCGGGGTTGATACGGTTGCGGCCAGCACGCCCAAGGGCGCGCTTGTGCATCGGTTGATCCGAAATGGGCGTTCGCTGTTCACCGCGCACACCAATGCCGATTCGGCATCACCCGGCGTCTCCGACGCCCTGGCGCACGCCCTCGGCCTCACCGTCGAAGCGGTGCTCGAACCGCTGTCGGACACGGCCGATCTCGACAAGTGGGTCATCTACGTGCCGCGGAAAAACACAGAAGCGGTGCAGGCGGCCATGTTTGAGGCCGGCGCCGGCCAGATCGGCGACTACTCGCACTGCAGCTGGAGCGTCAGCGGTATCGGGCAGTTCCTGCCGCACGACGGGGCGACACCCGCGGTGGGCACCGTCGGCACCGTCGAGCGCGTGGACGAGGACCGGGTCGAGGTCATCGCACCCACGCGGGTCCGGGCAGCGGTGCTGGCGGCGATGCGCGCCGCACACCCGTATGAAGAGCCCGCGTTCGACGTCTTCGCTCTGGTGCCGTTGCCCGGCGACGCCGGGTTGGGCCGCATCGGCACGCTGTCCCAGCCCGAATCGTTGCGCACCTTCGTCTCGCGCGTTAGCGCCGCGTTGCCGCAGACATCCGCTGGCGTGCGGGCCTCCGGCGACCCCGACAGCGTGGTGTCGCGGGTCGCGGTCTGCGGGGGCGCGGGGGATTCGCTGCTGAGCCTTGCGGCCCGCGCCGATGTGCAGGTCTACCTGACAGCCGACCTGCGCCATCACCCCGCCGATGAGCATCGCCGGGCCTCGCAGGTTTCGCTGATCGACGTCGCGCACTGGGCCAGCGAATTCCCTTGGTGCGCACAAGCCGCCGAGGTGCTGCGGTCCCGCTTCGGCGAGGCGCTGCCGGTGCGGGTATCCACCATGCGCACCGACCCTTGGAACATGGGGCACCCAGGCCACCAGACATGTGGAGATCAATCATGAAAGCAGAAGTAGCACAGCAACTTTCGCTGTTAGAGTTGTCCGAGCTCGACGCCGAGCTGTCCCGGATCGCACACCGGGCGAATCGCTTGCCGCAGCGCGAGGCCATTGAGCGGATGCGTGCTGAACACGACGCCGCCAACGACCGGCTGGGCACGGTGGGAATCGCATTGGAGGACTTGGACGCGCAGGTGTCTCGGTACGAGTCGGAGATCGCGTCGGTGCGTCAGCGCGAAGACCGCGACCGGTCGTTGCTCACGTCGGGGGCAACCGATGCCAAGCAGTTGACGGATCTGCAGCACGAGCTGGAAACTCTGGTCCGCCGTCAGAGCAGCCTGGAAGATTCGCTGCTGGAAGTCATGGAACGCCGTGAGGAGTTGCAGGGCCAGCGGACCACCGAGCAGGGTGTCATCGAAACGCTGCAGTCCGACCTGGCCGGCGCGCAGCAGGCCCTCGACGCCGCTATGGCCGAAATCGATGAGACACGTGAGGACCACGCGTCGCGGCGTGACAAGTTGGTCGCGGCACTGGACCCCGTTCTATCTGCCCTTTACGAACGACAACGCGCCGGCGGAGGACCGGGTGCCGGGCCGCTGCTGGGGCACCGGTGCGGGGCCTGCCGGATCGAGATCGATCGGGGTGAACTGGCACGCATCTCGGTGGCCGCCGACGACGACGTGGTGCGTTGCCCGGAATGCGGGGCGATCTTGTTGCGCGTCAAGGGGCCCGCGCGGTGAAGGTAGTGATTGAAGCCGATGGCGGGTCTCGCGGTAATCCGGGGCCGGCCGGATACGGCGCGGTGGTGCACGCCGAGGACCGCGCGACGGTGCTGGCCGAAAGTAAGCAGGCCATCGGCCGGGCGACCAACAATGTCGCCGAATATCGTGGGCTGATAGCCGGTTTGGAAGACGCCGTGCGGCTGGGTGCCAGTGAAGCCGATGTCTACATGGACTCCAAGTTGGTGGTGGAGCAGATGTCCGGGCGGTGGAAAGTCAAGCATCCCGACCTCATTGAGTTACACGCTCAGGCCCGAAAGCTGGCGGCGCGGTTCGACTGGATCCGCTACACGTGGATGCCGCGTGCCCGCAACAAGCACGCCGATCGGCTGGCCAACGAGGCGATGGACGCCGCAGCCGAGGTCGCTGCCGACGATTCTGAGCCTGTGGTTGCCAAACCCGCGAAAGCCGAGGCCACCAAAAGCGCTGCGGCGCAGACCTCGTCGCCCGGCTGGACCGGTGCCCGCGGCGTCCCGACCAGGATGCTGTTGCTGCGCCATGGGCAAACTGCGCTGTCGGTGCAGCGCCGCTACTCCGGGCGCGGCAACCCGGAGCTCACGGACCTGGGACATCAGCAGGCGCAAGCCGCGGCGCGGTATCTGGCCGAGCGTGGCGGCATCGCCGCGGTGGTCGCCTCGCCACTGCAACGCGCCTACGACACCGCGACGGCGGCGGCCAAGGCACTGGGCCTGGACGTGACCGTGGACGACGACTTGATCGAGACCGATTTCGGTGGCTGGGAGGGGCTGACGTTCGCCGAGGCCGCCGAACGCGATCCCGAACTACATACGCGCTGGCTGCGCGATACCGCCACGGAGCCGCCGGGTGGCGAGAGTTTCGATGCCGCGCTCGAGCGGGTGTGCCGGGCGCGGGAACGGATCATCGCCAGCTATCAGGGCGCCACCGTGCTCGTCGTATCGCATGTCACGCCGATCAAGATGTTGTTACGACTCGCGTTGGATGCCGGGCCCGAAATCCTGTACCGAATGCATCTCGACCTGGCATCCTTGAGTATTGCTGAGTTCTATTCGGACGGGGCCTCTTCGGTGCGACTCGTGAATCAGACAGGCTATCTTTAGCCGCTAGGAGCCACAGATGCCGCCGGATCAACAACCCGACGAATCGCCGGACGCCGTTCCGGCGGATGTCCGGGCGCAGGTAATGCCCGCGGTGCTCGACGAGTTGGCCCGCTGGGGCGTCGAACGCTTCAGTGTCGAGGCCCTGGCCGAGCGCCACCACCTTGACGCCGGGATGATTTACCGCCACTGGGGCGATCGTCAACGGCTGATCGTCGACGCGGCGCTGGCCGACCTCGAGTCCTGGGATGTGGCAACAAACACCGGCTCGTTGCGCGGAGACCTGGAGGCATTGGCCCAGAATGTCACCGCACGCATCAACACCGAGATCGGCCGCACCTTCCTGCGCGCGCTGGTGATGGGGCACGGTGGGCGTCACGACGAAGAGACCCGAATGATGTTCTGGAGGGCACGCTTCGCCGTAGTCCGCAGGCTGATAGACCGTGCCAGGGACCGCGGGGAATTGCGGGACGGGGTAAGCACGTTGGCCGCCGTGCAGATTGTGTTGGCGCCGATCAACATTCGCGCGCTGTACTCGGATGCTCGCATCGACGACGACTACTCCGCGGCCATCGCCGACATGGCATGGCACGCGATCGCCCGCAAATAGGCGCCCAAATTCCGCCGTCGCCTTGGCGGGGCAGTCAGCTGAGCTATTCAGCGCGACAGCGTGATTGCCTGCTCCGGGCAGTTTCGCTGCCCGGCAACGGCCTCCGTTTCGAGCTCACCCGAGACGTCCTCGACGAGCACCACGGAGTGGCCGACTTCGTCGGCGTCGAACACGTCGGGCGCCAGGCTGTAGCAGCGTCCGTGGCCGGTGCACAGGTCGGCGTCGACCTCCACGTGAGTCATGAGGGCACTCCGAAGATCAGCGGCAGCGACTCCACCGATCTCAGCGCCGCGGTGTAGGTCAGCTCGGTGCCGGGCTTGATCTCGTAATCCGGTATACGCCGATGGAATTCGCGCAATGCGACGCGCAGCTCCATCCGGGCTAGATGCGACCCAAGGCAGCGGTGTGGCCCGCCGCCGAACGCGCGGTGCCGGTTCGGGCTGCGGTTGAAATCCACCACCTCGGGGTCGGGGAACTCGGCGGGGTCGGTGTTGGCCGCGCCGAGCAGCGGGCTGACCCGTTCGCCCTTGCTGATCGGGCAGCCGCCGACCTCGACGTCTTGCATGGCGATCCGAACCACTCCGGGAACCGGTGTCTCCCAGCGCAATAACTCTTCGATGGCATGCGGCAGGACGTCGGGCTCGGAGACGAGCTGATGACGGTGGTCGGGGTGTTGCGCCAGGTAGACGAAGAAGCAGTCGAGTGAGTCGGTGACGGTGTCCAGGCCTGCGATCAGGAACAGGAAACAGATGTCGAGCAGCTCGTCGCGCGACAATGGTTCTCCGGCAACCTCGGCCGCGATCATCGACGACAGTACGTCGTCACGTGGGCTGGCGATGTGGTCGTCGATGGCGCGGTCGAAGTACTCGTAAATCTGTTGGGCTACCGGTGCCGTGGATTCATGGCGCCGGTCATACCCGGAGTCGCCCTCGGGGCGGATCACGCCGTCCTTCCACAGCAGAAACTGGTCGAGGTCTGCCAATGGCAGGCCGAGCAACTGCAGGAAAACGGTGCATGGCAGCGGTACCGCGAATTCCTCGTGGAAGTCGCATTCGCCCCGGCCGGCGAAGCGGTCGATCATCTCGGTCACCAGCTCGGCGACCACTGGCTCGCGTCGGGCCATCTCGCGCGGAGTGAAGAGCGGATCGAGGATGCGGCGGTACTTCGCGTGCTCGGGCGGATCGATTTGCAGCGGAATCAGCGGTCGAACGTTGCCCAGATCGACCGCATCCATGTTCGACGAGAACAGTTCGGTGTGTTTGAGCGCCATCTCGATATCGGCCAGGCGGCTGAGCACGACGGCCTGTGGCGATCGGAACACCGGGGTCGACTCGCGCAGCGCCTTGTACATCGGCTGGGGCTCCGCGATGCCCCGCACCGCCTGGTCGACGTAAGCATCGGCTTCGGTCATCTCGACAGCGTGACACCAACATTGTTATTGGGCAATGGTCGAATAGGCCCCGGGGTGGTCGCTGGCCAGGAGATTGACCAGCGAGTACCGTGTTTGTGCGGACGAGTTGGCTGGGCGGCCGCGGCTCGTGCTCATGCGGCAACGAGTCGAGGAAAGTCCGGACTTCACAGAGCAGGGTGATTGCCAACAGCAATCCGAGGCGACTCGCGGGAAAGTGCCACAGAAAACAAACCGCCACCCTCGCGGTGGTAAGGGTGAAACGGTGCGGTAAGAGCGCACCAGCATCCCGGGTGACCGGGGTGGCTAGGCAAACCCCACCCGGAGCAAGGTCAAGAAGGCCGCACCGAAAGGTGTGGCCGCGCAGGCGATCGAGGGTTGCTCGCCCGAGCCTGCGGGTAGGCCGCTTGAGGCACCCGGCAACGGTGTGTCCAGATGGATGGTCGCCGCCGTGCCGCCGTTGCTTACGCCGCGGCGGTGGGGAACAGAATCCGGCTTACAGGCCAACTCGTCCGCCCCGCCGCGGTTCAGCGCGCTTTTTTCACCGACTTGTCGAGCTTGTGCAAGGCCGCGTCGAGCTGCTGACGGCAGCTCTCGGCCAGGTCGGACTCCTGCTGGTAGAGCAGACCGTAGGTGAAGGTGTCTTCACCCGCGGCATAGGCGGCGTCGGCCTGCACAGTGAGGTGGTCACGGCTGACCACGCTGTCTTGATGATCGCCGAGCAACGACTGGATGGCCTTTGCCTGCTTGGACACGTCGTCCGCGCCGGTCGCTGCCGCGGTATAACGAAGTCGCTTGGCGCGCTTGCGAATTACGTGCAGCGCCTCGTCGCGATCGTGCTCTTCGTCGTCCTGATCGTCCTCGTCGGCGGACGGCTCGACGTGATCCTGGAGGGCGGCCTGCTCAGCTTCGGCGGCCGCCTTTGCGGCTTTACGCACCTTTTTGTAGGCGGCGTCGATGGTGACCGGCGCCGGTTGTTCGCCAGACGCGGTGGCCGGGCTTTGGGCCACTATCGAATCGAGTGCGTCGAGCAGCCGGAAGTAGCGCTGTGTCCGCATCGCCATCAACGACCGGCGCAACCCTGCCTGATAGCGGCGTTTGGCGCCCTCGACCAGGCGTTCCCGTACCGGTCCACGCACCAACTCCGGCGACAGCCGGTCCAGCTCTTGCTCATAACGCTGCTCGAGCACCTCGGCGTCGCGTGCCACGCCCAAAACGCCGGCGAGCTCGCGCAGTTCGTCGAGCACCCAGGCGTGGGTGTCCTCAGACAGTCGCGAAGACGCTTGCGCGTCCTTCAGCAGGCTGCGGATCTTGCGGGTGGTGACCCGCATTTGGTGCACCGAGTCGTCGACGTCGGCGCGCACCGCGCGATCCCACACCACCAGCTCGTCGATCTGTTCGGCCACCGCGCGCTGCACCGGGTCGTCGGGTGGCCGGGTGCTGTTGGACGGCAAGGTCGTCCCGAGCACCCGCGCGAGCTTGGATGCGTGGCCGGCGGGTTCGCCGCCGGCATCCAGAAGCCGGTTACTCAACCGGTTCAGCAGCTCGGCGTCGGGCGCCCCAAGTGATTCGTCGAGCTCTAATTCCCACTCGCGCCACTCCTGCACGACGGGCTCCGAGTCGGGACTATCGGTGCCGGTGGCCGACCATGCGCGGACGTGGTCGTTGCTGAACTCCGCGAACGGTGCGCCCTGGACGCTGTACAGCACCTGACTTTCGCGTTGGGTGGTGATTCGGGCGACCGGTTTGAGCGGCCTGTCGCGAACGATCGCCAGCACCACGTCCAACAACTGACTGGGGACGGTGTCGTCGTCCGCGGACCCCAGGGGTGTGCGGATCTCGGTGCGGGCGTCGGGGCCGGCCGGCAATTTGAGATGCCAACCCGCGTCGTGGCCACCGGTGCGGCGCCGCAGTGTGATCTTGTTTCGTGCGAGGTCTTGTGTCTGGGTGTCGAAGTACATCGCGTCCAGCGATTGCGTCGGCAACTTCTCCACCCGGCCCACCGCTGCGATGCCTTCAAACGACGGTGAGACCGTGGATTCGAGGACGTCGAACTTGCGCTCCACCTCCAGGTGGCGCGAGGGTTCTGGCATTTTTATTCGGCTCCGTAGGGGGTTCATCGCCGCGGTATTTGCCGGTCACGAGGGCTCGTAAAGGGTTATCCATAGGGTGCCACACCGCGGTTGAACGGCAGGTAGCGAACCTCTGCGCGGCGTGTCCGTCGGCCGCCTGGGAGAACGGATTTGGCTGACCGGGTGATTACGGGGGAGGGGGCGGCGGCGGTGGAGGGTCTTCCGGCATCGGCGCGTAATCCGCCGGCGGCGGGACGTAGCGCTGGATCGCGTCGGCGACATTGGCGCAACCACTGACTGACACACGTCGGCCCGCGCCGACGCACACGCTGGCCTCGGCCTGCCCGGCAGATCCCGTCGCGGCCACGATTCCGGCAATCGGGGTTATCGCCAGCACTGCCAGCAGTGCTCCGATCCAGCGGCGCCAATTCATCTCGCAACTCCTGTGCGCTGGGCGGATAGAGAAGTGGAGTATATCGACCCCGGTACCTGCCGGGGCGGGCTTTTGCCCCTTTGCCACATGAGTGGATTTGTTGCATGGGCCGCGCCAAAACCGCTTATGGTTTGCGTGCGGGTTTTCGAATACCTGATGGAGGAGTGACCGATGGTGTTTTTCGCAATCGCTACTTCGCGCGCAGTTGTCGGCGGAATTGCGGCCGGCGCGATCAGCGCCGCAATGCTGTTCACCGCCGTCGGCTCAGCCGCAGCGGACCCCGAACCGGCGCCGCCACCGAACTGCACGGCAGCCGATCTCGCTCAGGTGTCCTCTGGCGTCGCCGCGGCGACGTCGGTGTATTTGTTCAGCCATCCGGACGTCAACGACTACTTCACCAGCTTGAAAGGACAGCCGCGCAGCGAGATTGGCGATCAGCTCAAGCAGTACATGGATGCCAACCCGCAGGCGCACGCCGACCTCGAAGGGATTCGCCAGCCGCTGACCGATTTCAAGAATCGGTGCCAAATGCAGTAACTCAGAAGCAGTGTTCGTCGGCGGGGAAAACGCCGCCGGCCACTTCTTCCGCGTATTGGGCAGCGGCCCGGCGTAATTCGTCGCCGACGTTCGCGAATCGCTTGACGAATCGCGCCGCCTTGCCACTGCTCATCCCGGCCATGTCCTGCCAGACCAAGACCTGCGCGTCGCAGTCCGGGCCGGCACCGATTCCGACGGTCGGGATGGTCAGCTTGCCGGTGATCTGGGTGGCCAATTCGGCGGGCACCATTTCCATGACGACGGAGAACGCGCCGGCTTCGGCGACGGCGATCGCGTCGTGCACGGTCTGCTCGGCGGCGTCGCCGCGGCCCTGCACCCTGAAGCCGCCCAGGCTGTTGACACTTTGTGGCGTGAAGCCGATGTGTGCCATCACCGGGATGCCGGCTGCGCTCAGGCAGGCGATCTGCTCGGCCACCCGCTCACCGCCCTCGAGCTTGATGGCGTGCGCGCCACCTTCCTTCATGAACCGGGTGGCGGCGGCCAGCGCGGCGGCGGGTCCGGCCTCGTAGCTGCCGAACGGCAGGTCCGCGACGACCAGGGCGTGCGGAGCGCCGCGGACAACGCCGCGGACCAGCGGGATCAGCTCGTCGATGGAGACTGGCACCGTGGTGTCGTAGCCGTACACGACGTTCGCGGCCGAATCGCCGACCAGCAACACCGGGATACCGGCCTCGTCGAAGACGCGGGCAGTCGAATAGTCGTAGGCCGTGAGCATGGCCCACTTGTGGCCTTCGGCCTTCATCTTTTGTAGGTGGTGGGTGCGGATCTTGGTCCTGGGCGCCGAGGGCGCCGCCGCGTTTGCACCGTAAACGTTCTGCTCAGACATCATTGTCCCTCAAGGTGGTCGGGTCGATCCTCGTGGCCATTCAGGTCCCCGGGTTCGTCTGACTTCCGCTATTTTGCCATCTCTGCTATGCGTTTGCACCGTCGCGGCAGTGTGAGACGCGCCATTCGATTTCGCGCGCGGCGCGGAAGAACTACTGGTAGCGACCCGGCAGCAGGTCGGCGGTGGCCGCTCACGCAAGTCTCAGGTTGTCTCTGGCAGCATGTGTTGGCATGGGTCTGACTCGCCGCGACAAGTTCGCGCGCATGCTTGTTGTCTCGACAGCGATCGCTGCCGTGGCGCTGCTTCTGGGGGGCTGCGTGCGCGTTGTCGTCGGACACCCGCTGATGGCGGGGCCCAAATTGGGGCAGCCGGTGGAGTGGACACCGTGCCGGGTGGCCAGCGGGTCGGTGAAGCTTCCGGGCGGCGCCATGTGCGGCAAGCTCGCCGTGCCCGTCGACTACGACAATCCGGGCGGCGACGTCGCGACGCTGGCGATGATTCGTTTCCCCGCGACGGGAGACAAGCTCGGCTCGCTGGTGATCAACCCCGGCGGGCCCGGCGAATCCGGTATCGAAGCCGCCCTGGGCGTCGTGCAGACGCTGCCCAAGCGGGTCCGCGAGCGGTTCGACTTGGTCGGCTTCGACCCACGCGGTGTGGCGTCGTCGCGGCCGGCGATCTGGTGTAACTCCGACGCCGACAACGACCGGCTGCGCACCGAGCCGAACGTCGACTACAGCCCGGCCGGTGTTGCCCACATGGAGGACGAGACCAAGCAGTTCATCGGCCGCTGCACGGACAAGATGGGCAAGGACTTTCTGGCCAACGTCGGGACGGTTAGTGTCGCCAAGGATCTGGACACCATTCGCGCGGCCCTCGGCGACGACAAGCTGACCTACCTGGGCTACTCATATGGCACCCGGATCGGCGCGGCCTACGCCGAGGCGTTCCCACACAACGTGCGGGCGATGATCCTTGACGGCGCGGTTGACCCCAACGCCGATCCGATCGAGGCTGACCTGCGTCAGGCCAAGGGATTTCAGGACGCGTTCAACGACTACGCCGCCGACTGCGCCAAGCAGTCGAGCTGTCCGCTGGGCACCGATCCGTCCAAAGCCGTCGACGTCTACCACAGCCTGATCGACCCGATGGTCGACCCGAACAACCAATTGGTCGGCAGGCCGGTGCCCACCAGGGACCCGCGCGGGCTGGGCTACAGCGACGCGATCATCGGCACGATCATGGCGCTGTACTCGCCGACGCTGTGGCATCACCTCACCGACGGCCTCAGTGAACTGGTCAACCACCATGGCGACACCCTGCTCGCCCTGGCCGACATGTATATGCGCCGCGACCCGCACGGCCACTACACCAACGCCACCGACGCGCGGGTTGCGATCAACTGCGTTGACCAGCCGCCAATTACCGAGCGCGCCAAAGTGATTGACGAAGACCGCCGCTCCCGCGAGATCGCCCCGTTCATGAGCTACGGGAAGTTCACCGATGACGCGCCGCTGGGCACCTGCGCGTTCTGGCCGGTGCCGCCCACCAGCAAGCCGCATGCCGTCTCGGCGCCCGGCCTGGCCCCGACCGTCGTGGTGTCGACCACGCATGACCCGGCGACGCCGTACAAGGCCGGGGTGGATCTAGCGAACCAGCTGCGCGGTTCGCTGCTGACCTTCGACGGCACCCAGCACACTGTCGTCTTCCAGGGCGACAGCTGTGTCGACGACTACGTCACGGCATATCTGATCGGCGGCACCACGCCGCCGAGCGGCGCCAAATGCTAGCTGCCGCCGCGCGCTGATGCGCCGGGCCCGAGATCAAGGCGTGACCGATTCGCGCCGTGCCAGGTATTCGAAGCTGCCACGATTGACATCCATGTCGCGTCTGAGATCGTTGAGCTCGGCGCTGCTGTCGTTAGGCCTGTTGCTCGCAGTGCAACCGGTGCTGCCAAAGGCCGGTGCAACTCCGGAACCCGGCGCCGGTCAGACCCCGAACCCGGCGCCGCCGGCCGCGGCGTCGACGCTGAACTGGGGCAGCTGCAACCAAATTCTCACCGACAGCAGCGACGTCCCCACCGCACAGTGCACCACCGTGTCGGTCCCGATTGACTACAACGATCCCACTGGGGCACAAGCGAAGTTGGCGGTCATCCGGGTGCCGGCCACGGGCCATCGGATCGGGTCGCTGTTGATCAACCCGGGCGGTCCCGGCGGGTCGGCCGTCGACATGGTGGCCGGGATAGCCCCGGACCTGCAGAACACCGACATCGCCCGTGGCTTCGACCTAGTCGGCTTCGACCCGCGGGGCGTGGGCCACTCCACCCCGTCGCTGCGCTGTCGCACCGATGCCGAGTTCGACGCGTACCGAACCGAACCGATGGTCGACTACAGCCCGGCGGGTGTGGCGCACATCGAGCAGATCAACCGGCAATTGGCCGCCGAATGCGTGAACAAGATGGGCAAGGGGTTCTTGGCCAACGCCGGCACCGCGTCCGTTGCGCGCGATATGGACATGGTGCGTCAGGCGCTGGGTGACGATCAGCTCAACTACCTCGGCTACAGCTATGGCACCGAGCTGGGCACCACCTACCTGGAACACTTCGCCGATCACGTCCGGACGATGGTGCTCGACGGCGCGATCGACCCGACCATCGACCCGGTCCAGGAAAACATCAGCCAGACGGCAGGATTTCAAACAGCTTTCAACGATTACGCCACGGATTGTGCCCACTCGCCGGCCTGCCCGTTGGGCACTGACCCGGCCCAGTTCGTCAACCGCTACCACGCGCTGATCGACCCGCTCGTCGCAAAGCCGGGGCGCACGTCGGATCCGCGCGGTCTGAGTTACGCCGACGCCACCACCGGCACCATCAACGCGCTTTACACGCCGCAGCACTGGAAGTATCTGACGAGCGGTCTGCTCGGGTTGCAGCGCGGCACCGACGCGGGCGACCTGCTGCTGCTCGCGGACAACTACCAAGGCCGCGACAAGCAAGGGCACTACGACAACGATCAGGACGCGTTCAACGCCATCCGCTGCGTCGATGCGCCGGCGCCGACGGATCCGGCGGTCTGGGTGGCTGCCGATCAACAGATCCGTGCGGCCGCGCCGTTCTTGAGCTACGGGCAGTTCACCGGCAACGCCCCTCGCGATCTGTGCGCACTGTGGCCGGTACCGGCGACGTCTGCTCCGCACACCACGCCGCCGGAGGCGCTCGGCAAGGTCGTCGTGGTGTCTACGACGCACGATCCTGCGACGCCGTATCAGGCAGGGGTCAGCCTGGCTCGTCAGCTAGGTGCCCCACTGATCACGTTCGACGGAACCCAGCACACCGCGGTGTTCGGCGGCAACGAGTGCGTCGATAACGCGGTAATTCACTACTTCGTCACCGGGGCGGTGCCGCCGGCGTCGCTGCATTGCCAGCCTTGATCCACGCGATGAGTCACCGGGTGAACGCATCGTGCAGACCCTGATTGATCCGGTCTTCGCTGGTCTGGCCGGGGACCGGGGGCGGCGTCTGGCAGGTGCAGCCGAGGTCGTTGAACGCGGGGTCCGCGACGACGGGAGCGGCCTGACCGGTCGCTTGTCCCATCACGACACCGATACCAATAGCTCCAACGGCTAGAAGTTTGGTGATCATTTGGTCCTACCTCCTGCGCATCCGACGTGCTTGTGTAACTACTTTAGCAGGTTACATATTTCGAACCGAGAACGGTAACCGCACATGTCGGTTACAGGGTTGGCGGCGCGAGAGGTAACCCGGTGTTGCTCACTGCGCCCGACGGTAGGGATTCGTCGCTGAATCAGCGCTGAGAAATCATCGGAATTCGGCCTGTCGGGGTCGGGGTCGATCGTGACATCGTGCATGAGTCCTCGCATCAGGGTGATGCCGCGACCGCGATGTGGGTTGGCCTCGGGCTGCGGAGGTATCCAGGAGCCGCTGTCGGTGATGGTCA
>NZ_JACKVL010000004.1:0-1126 GCF_025823255.1 Mycobacterium montefiorense
CCGGCCAGGCCCTTCGGCGCAGCAGAAGCCGCACTGGCCACCGCACCCCCGAGTTGCCCGGTACTTTTGGCGATCTGCACACCGCTGTTACCCATACCCACGCTGAAGTACGGCAGACCCTCTAGGTTGTAGGCGATGCCGGCGAAGGGGCTTATTCCGTTGACGAATGTCGCGAAGCTGCTGGGCAAAACGGTCTGCCCAGTCAACAGGAACCACAGCTCGGTGAACGGGTCGGTGGCAGACGTGGCGGTAGCCGCCGCAGGGGTAGCCGCGGCCGCCAGCGTCTTGGGCGTCTGCTCGATCGCACTCGCCGTCGTGTTGCCGGCGTTGCCCGCCGCAGTCCCCGACGCCGACGAGACCGCGGCGTCCTGCTTGGCCTGAGCGTCCTGGGTAGACACCTCCGGTGCCGACTGGAACGGGGTGAGCTTGGTCGCGGTCGAGGACTGGGCCGCGTAGTTGTACAACGTGCTCGCATCCTGGGCCCACATCTGCCCGTATTGCGACTCCAGCTGGGCGATCACGTTGGTGTTCTGGCCCAAGACGTTGGTTTGCAACGCTTGGGTCAACAGAGCCCGATTTTGCGCGATCAGCGGTGGGGGCACCACTGAGGCGAACGCGGACTCAAACGCCGCCGCCGCCGAGGCCAGCTGCTGGGCGGTCTGCTCGGCCTGAGCCGCGGTGGTCTTCATCCACGTCACATACGGCGTGAGCGCCTGGACCGCCGCGGCCGAGGCAGGCCCCAGCCACTCCTCGCTGGACAGCTGAGTGATCACGTTGTCGTAGCCCAACGCGGCCGAATTCAGTTCCGCGCCAAGGTGTCGCCATGCCGAGGCCGCTGTCGTCAATGACGTCGAGCCGGCGCCCGCGTATAGACGTGCCGAGTTAACCTCTGG
Organism: Mycobacterium montefiorense; assembly: GCF_025823255.1. Classification (NCBI taxonomy): domain Bacteria; kingdom Bacillati; phylum Actinomycetota; class Actinomycetes; order Mycobacteriales; family Mycobacteriaceae; genus Mycobacterium; species Mycobacterium montefiorense. The sequence continues at coordinate 894 of NZ_JACKVL010000004.1, forward strand.
CGGCAACGCCCCAAAATCAACCAACGACATGCCGTGGCCTCCTTAATGCTGGAAGAACAGAATAATCCTGGAATGAGCTCGCACGGTCCCGTCGGTGGACCAGGCATTCGGCGCGGTTCATCCGGCGGATGGTGGTCGGACGAGCACGTTTCGTTTGAAGCCGTACTTGTGGGTGAAGCCTGCGGCGCCGCGTCGTCCTGCGCCGGTCATTGGCATGCCTTGCAGGACGCCGT
>NZ_JACKVL010000005.1:0-253 GCF_025823255.1 Mycobacterium montefiorense
CGCCACTTCCCGGGCGCGCAGCAAGGCCCGAGCCAAGGCTCGGGGCTAGGTTGTTGTTGCCCAACGCGGGCAGGATTCGCGAAGCCGCCGGGTGGGCGGTCGATACCCTGATGGTCGTGCTGCACCGCGCCCGCCACTTCCCGGGCGCGCAGCAAGGCCCGAGCCAAGGCTCGGGGCTAGGTTGTTGTTGCCCAACGCGGGCAGGATTCGCGAAGCCGCCGGGTGGGCGGTCGATACCCTGATGGTCGTGCTG
>NZ_JACKVL010000006.1:0-346252 GCF_025823255.1 Mycobacterium montefiorense
GGGACATCACCTGATCCGCCAAATCGTCCAGCGATGACCCGAGACCCTCGGCAACCAGGGCGGCGGCGCCGCCGATGCCGTCGTCTAGTGGTCTGCGGCGTCGCTCGACCAGACCATCGGTGCGGCCCCGGTCTCAGGCCAACTTTCCGCCCCGCGATTCTATGGGTAGTAGATTGTTCCGATGGGCATAGACGGCGGCCTGAATTCGATCACGGAAGCCTAACTTTGCGAGGATGTGTGATACATGCGTCTTGACTGTCTGTTCGCCGATCCCCAGTTGATGGCTGATTTCGGTATTGTTGAGCGCCTTCCCGATTAGAAGAAGGACATCTCGTTCACGCTTGGTCAGGTTTTCAAGTTCAATCGGCAGTGAGGACGTACGCGGAGAGCTAAGTGCCTGGCTCAGGCGCGGGGCTAAACGGCGCACAATAGATGGGTCAATTAATGCGTCGCCTCGGGTGACGACTTTGATCGCGGCAAGAAGTTCTCCTGGAGGCAGGCTCTTGAGCAGGAAACCACTTGCTCCTGCATTCAGCGCTTGCTGGAGCGTTTCCTCATCATCGTAGTTAGTTAAGACAAGAACCCGGGTTGAGCTGCGTGCACTTTGGAGCATTCTGGCCGCGTTAACTCCATCCAGCTTAGGCATCCGGACATCAAGGAAGGCCACATCTGGCCGCAAACGAAGCACCTCCGTGACTGCGTCTCGCCCATTGGTCACTTCGGCAACGCAGTGGACTGTCGGTTCAGACTCGAGAGCCGCACGCAGACCTGAGCGGAACATATGATGGTCATCTGCGATGAGCACCGTTACGGTCCGAGAAGAATTTCCCACTGTCACCACTCTCCCAAAGGGATCGTTGCTGTCGCCCACCAGGTTGACGTTGAGCGGTCTGAGCCGAATTCGAATACTCCGCCAAATATCGATACGCGTTGATTGATGCCCGCAAGACCGCGGCCGGCGGAAACTCTGTCCTCTGCCATAGTAGAAGGCATAGAGTTCTTCTGCACGATGTCAATTTGAGTGTCGGTCATTTTGATGGTCAACAGTGCGCACCCTTCACCGTATTTCAGCGCATTTGTTAGCAGCTCCTGAGCAATCCGATATACGACAATGTCCAGAGATTGCTCTAAGCTGGGCGGCACAGTATCGATATCGGCCTTAACTTCAAGACCCGCCCCTCGCACTGTCTCAAGCACCTGATCGAGATTGGCAATGGAAGGCTGACGATGTCCATCAATGTCCTTGCCATGAAGCAGATCTAACTGACGATGCAAATCCGATGCGGCAGCTCGGCTGGAGCGCTCGATCGCCTCTAGGGATGTACTCGCTCTTGCCGTATTGCCGCTGCCCAAAGCTCGTCGAGCTGCGCCAGCCTGCATCCCCGTAGCACTGACGTGGTGAGAGATAACATCGTGCAGATCGCGAGCGATCGCAGCACGTTCCTCGACAACTGCCTGCGTTAGGGCAGCGCTTTCGAGCAATCGACGACGGTCAGCTATGTGCTCCAGCGCTGCCACGTGGGCGCTCCGCGCCGTGTTGTACCTGCCCACCAAAAGAGGTAGCCCTGCCCAGGTGACGACACCCAGACACCACACCGCCCACGTCCGCGGATCAGCGGTATGGATCCGCCATAGAAAGTCGTCTCTAACGACAATCTCACCAATCACCACGAACAACGCTATGAGAGCACGCCGATAGGACCACCACGCCCCCGTCAGATAACCCCGCCACAAGAAATGCTGCGGGAGCGACAGGTTGAATCACAGGCTCATTGCGGAAGGCCCACGCACCGGTGGCTTGCACAAAAGTTATGAAAATCCATACATATCCGGCAAACCTGGGCGGCAAAACCAGCGCAAGTCCGGAACCGACAATCAGTGCCCCAAATAGCGCAACTTTCGCCAAAGCGGACTCGGGCAACCCATTAAGGCTGAACAGCACCACATCTGTAGCCGCCGCCGACAGCGCCAAGACACGCAGCTGGCTGGTCAGAGAGCACTCGGTCCGCATGGCGACGCTCACACTAACGTTGACCAACGACCTTGGATCACCCTCTGAGGTGATTCAAAGTCACTCTGGAGAGGGAGCGCCGAGCCGCACAGCGATGATAAATCTGAACAAGACATATATTCAGATAGTGGCACGATATTCGCTCCTTGTCACGTTCGCTGACATCAATCAGCCGCGATAAAATTTAGGACGATTGAGTTGGCACACAATGTATCTACCAATCACAAGGTGATTCTGATCACCGGAACTACATCGGGGTTCGATAAACTCGCCGCTCAACGAGTCTCGGCGGGGTGGGCACCTTGTCTATGAACCCACTTGCCGCGTCGCCTCGGGCTTGGCTTGCGAATGATCTAGTGCAGCAAAAGTGCAGATACTAACAACGGACGTAGAAGTATCAGATCTTGACAGTCCATCACAATTACTTCGATGACGTCATTAAATAGATGCCGGGATCATAATGAATTCGCCCAGGCGATAGTATTCAACGTATTGTCACCGAGCCTATCTCGACAGACCGGTTCATCTTAAGGCAGCCCTAGGCTGTGCAGAAATTTCTTGTCCAGTGTACTCAGTCCGGAATACACCACGTCGTTGCAGGATGGGAACTACCGCACGTGTGAACTCTTCCGCTGAATCAGGAACTAGCAACGGGTAAAGAATGAAACCGGCGACTCCAGACTCTTCGAAGAGTTGTTGTATTTCGTCTGCCACCTGAGTGGCGCTCCCAACAATAAGAGGTACTCCTCCATGGCTAAGCGACATGGCCTGCATTAGCTCCAGGAGAGGCGGGTTACCCATTGATTCATTAACTCTGGAGACGAGGTCGACCGCACCCTTCGCAGCACCCTCACTGGTAGGAATTTCTGGTAGCGGCTGATCGAGCGGTAATTGTGTTAGATCAAAGTCTAGATATCCCGACAACAGCGATACTACATCACGTATATCTGCTTTGGATTCCAGGTAACGCTTCCGCTGTTGCGCAATGTCTTCCGTTTCCGCCACGATGGTGGATATCATCGGGAGGACTTTGCAAGATTCCGGCGAACGACCAAACGCGCGCATGCGCCCCTGCATGTCAAGATTGAAAGCCTTCATGTCATCGGCCGTGTGAAGCCCACAGAAAATGGCCTCGGCCCATCGGGCTGCGAATTGCAGACCACGCTCAGAAGCACCAGCTTGCATGATAACCGGGCGACCTCGAGGGCTTTGAGGCACAGTGAGTGGTCCTTTAGTGTGTACGTAGCGGCCATCGTAATTAAACGGTGTCACTTTAGCGGGATCGATAAATTGCGAAGCTTCATGATCCGCAGTAAATGCATCACTGCTGAAACTATCCCATAATTTAATACAAGCATCAACAACCTCATCCGCTTGGTCATATCTTTCGGATTTCGGCAACATTTGCGACATGCCAAATCGCTGCGCTTCGTCATCCCTTCTGCTGGTCACAACATTCCATATAACACGCCCGCCACTGAGAACATTTACAGTGCCAAGAGACCGGGCTATGCCGTACGCCGACAACAAGCTCGTAGAGGCCGTGACCCCAATACCAATATTGTCAGTTGCATGCCCGATAACTGCGGCCAACGGAATCGGATCGAGAAGGTACAAACTGTTACCAGTCTCCAGAGCCTGGTTGCTAAAGGATGCTAAGTCAGCAAAGAATATTGCATCAATTTTGCCTCTTCCAGCATCTTCGAATACTGGACCCAAAAACTGGAATCAAGAATTCGATTTTGAAACGTCGGATGTCTCCAGATACTTGGTCCAGTAGTGGCGAATTGCACTAGATGCATTTGACGTGACATATACAACCTCTCTGGCGGGCATAGGGCATGGCCTGCAATGCCTACTGTTAATCATCGTTGCCCATCGATTCCTGAACGGACGGGCCGCTGAATCGAAAGTACAGGTCTCAGCCGAGGTAAATATCACCCTGTGGAGTGATATTTCTGAAGCAGCTTTGTGGAATCCTAGAAACGAGCAACTGCCTAAAGACGTAGTCGAGTCGATTATCGGAGAGAGGATGTCCACTAAACGTAAGCATCATCACAACCGGTTGGCGACTCCATTAATATTTCACAAAGGAACCTTCCCTCGGCTAGAGGATAATAGGGAGCCAGAATGAGCGTGGAGCGAACCCTGTATCTCCTTCCACCACACCTCGTATGCACTCGCGGAATTCGCATCATCAAGGCGAAGAATCTCCGCGACGCCCGGGCCCAGAGCCGCACGTCGCACCCAGTAGGCTTTGACTCAAATGACATCCGCTTACTTCATCTGCATGTGGAACTACCTGGGTCGTCGGATCCATCGTCAATCCCTGTCCTCAATAACCCACGAATGATCGCCAGCTTGCTTTACGACGCCTGGCTGTTAAACATTGCCCACGGCGGGATCATCGTCGGCGCTAGTGAGAGGCTGCGCCAACAAACTTGTGGACTCTTACTGGAGCGCGACTGCAATGTGCTGGTCAACCCTCCTTCACTCATGGACACCCATATTCAATAAATGAAGAAAGTGAATGTTAGAACCTGCGCAGAGACATCCGCGCCTCCTCCAACCACGGTATGAACGAATGACCGTCGGCGAGCATCTGCACGCCAACTTCGCCGGCTCCCACAACCGCTTGCTCGACGCCAGAGCCGAGAGCGAAATGGACCATCTACATTGATGAAGCATTCGCTAGTGGAGCCTCTCCGACCGTCACAATCTTGGTTACCTACCATATGTATGGTAGGCTTCTCGGGTGACGACGAAGCGAGAGATACTTGATGCGGCTCTCGAGCAATTGCGACAGGGCGGGACTCTGACGATAGATGCAGTAGCTCGGGCTGCCGGCCTGACAAAACCTGGCCTAGTGCATCATTTCGCCACCAAGGAGGTACTCGCGATCGCCGTTGTGGAACACTTGCTCGGAAAATGGACCTTGGATTTGCAGGATCTAGCTGGCGATGAAACCAGCGCCAGTGCCCGACTTCGCGCCTACGTTGAATACACCCTCATGGGCGACATGGATTCCGCTAACCTCGCCCTGCTCGCCGATACACGATTACGTGACAAGCTCTCCACCCTCTGGGCGGCGCGCATGGATACCTGGTTCGGCGAGTCTGCTGACCCATACATTGTCGCGGCACGGCTGATCGCGGATGGAGCCTGGATTGACCGCTCTCTTGGGATAGTCGATCACTCGCCCGCCGAGCGCGCGGCCGTCCTCGACATCGCATTTAACCTCATCGACAAGAGATCGGACATATGAAGAAGTGGTATTTTCTCGCCACAGCAATTGCACTCGAAGTCACCGGAGCGATCTCACTTAAAGGCGCCCTAGATGTCCCTGGCCTGTATGCACTGGTCACGGTTGGATACATAGGATCCTTCTTATCGCTGTTCAAATCGTTACGCAGCGGTATGGCACTCGGCGTCGGGTATGGCATCTGGGGCGCCAGCGGTGTTGCGCTGACCGCTGTGATGTCCCTACTTATCTTCGATGAGCCGATCACACTAATTATGGGCATCGGCATAGCGATTGTAGTGGCTGGCGTGCTGCTCGTAGAACTCGGCTCATACGCCTCCCACAAGAGCACGGAGGTGGCACGATGACCATTCTGGCACTAGCCACCTTGATAGGAGCGATCGCCGGAGAGGTAGGTGGGACAGTATCGCTCCGTATGGCCAGCGTCGGAAACAAGCTCTGGTGGGTATGCGTCGGATTTGGCTATGTTTTCGCTTTCGTCATGCTCTCAGTCGCGCTCTCCGAAGGTGTCGCTCTCGGAGTTGCGTACGGTATCTGGGCCGCGAGCGGAGTCGCGATCACCGCTGTCCTCAGCCGAATCTTCTTCAAAGAACCCCTGACCTGGATCATGGGCGTCGGACTTGTCCTTATCGTGGGTGGCGTCCTACTTATCGAACTCGGTGCCGCACATTGAGGAGCATCCGCCGCCAAGTGCGTGGCGGGTTGACGAAGCGCACAAATGCACCGGAGGTAGGAATACCTTCACAGTGATGAGTCATTGAGATCACCGTGCGTGTCGAACAAGCGGTTGACAGCAACCGACATTGCGCGCGGAGGTCTGCGGTTCAAGCTCTGATCAGAAGCCGTGACTACAGCGATTGCCTGGGCCGCCCTGCCAGAACGCGCACCATCTGATCCCCAGAACGACGCGAGGCATATGACCACACGCGATGACCACGCTACCTTTTCCGCTGTTTCCCGTTTTCTGGACTTCTGGTCGATAGTGCACTTCAAGTAGTTCAATATTCTTTGGGATTATCCTGTCCCTTACTTCCTGACATGATCCGGTGTCATAGCGCACCGGGAGCTGAAATGACCAACACAGCGTTCCGCGACCACGTCCGCGCGATGGTGTTCGACGGGGCATCGACCCGATGGTCGGTCCCGCGTTCAACGATTACGCCCGGGACTGCGCCTGCTCGCCGGCCTGCCCGCTGGAAGGTTGGCGTCCGGCGCTGCGGATGACCTTTTGCGCCAACGCAGAGCCGACATTAAGTCCGGCCTGTGCGACCAGACGGGCCATCTGGCGGGGGAGCTTGAGGTAGTTGATGCTGCGGCAACGCCACCAGTAGTTGATCGATATGTTCTGGTCGATGCCGCAGACCGCGTGCCACCAGCAGGCGGGGATGAAGAGCATGTCACCCGGGCCGAGCTCGACGAGAGCGCGATCGGCGTCGGCCCAGGCCGGGAACCGGGTCAGATCGGGGTCGGCGACATTGACCTGCGAGATGTGGTTGCCCAGGTAACCGAACGGAAAAGGGTAGACGCGGGCGATCTCCCGGGGCGGGCAGAGGACCACTTGTTTTCGGCCGCGGACTTGGGTGAGCAGATTGTTGGGGAGGTCGTAATGCAGCGGTGTGACGTTGTTGCCCGGGCCGAACCACAAATTGACGGCGGAGTACTTCTGCTCATCTACGAAGGGCGGAAAACGAATATCGGGCCAGAGCTCGGGCAGGCCTGTCTTGATGGGCAACTGGACGACGTAGAGCTGGCCATCGGAGAGGTCGCCGCCGGCAAGCAGCTCGATGTAGTCGGCGAGCTTCATCGACGACGTGGTGACGACGATCGACTTCTTCGGGCTCGCATGGAGGTGCCTGCCCTCGTTGTTAGCTTTGGAGGGCTGAATGGTGCGGGCGCCCACTTTCTCCGTGAGGTAGTCGTTGGTCCATTGCTTGCGCGCGGGCCAATCCTCCATAGCGCCGCAAACGACCACCGGGCGCTGCGGCAACAGGAAACGCTCCTCGAACTCACGGCGGCTTGGACGCTCCAGCCTCGGAATCTCGAACGTGCCTTCGATCTCGAACATGGCTGGCTCCTCCCATGGGTGACGGTAGCAAGGAAAGTTCGCTGGAGCGGCCAGCGCCGATGGTAAATACCGAAAGACCGGCACCGCCGCCAGCGAACGACGTCTGCCGCTTCCACCCGGTCAGGATGCCTTGCGCAGTTGTGTCGGTGGGCCGGGTGCCCATTGCTGACCTGCGTGTCTTTAACCCGGGTGGACGCTAATCAGCACTCCTGTAACACAGAAGTAACAGCCGTTGCCTAGTGTTCGGGGTATGGATCGACAGAAGGAATTCGTCCTCCGCACATTGGAGGAGCGGGACATTCGCTTCGTGCGGCTTTGGTTCACGGACGTGCTCGGCTACCTCAAGTCGGTCGCCATCGCCCCGGCCGAACTCGAAGGCGCCTTCGAAGAGGGCATCGGCTTCGACGGGTCCTCAATTGAGGGCTTCTCGCGGGTCTCGGAATCCGACACCGTGGCCAACCCCGACCCGTCGACCTTCCAAGTGCTGCCCTGGGCCTCGCCCAGTGGCCACCACCACTCGGCGCGGATGTTCTGTGACATCACCATGCCCGACGGCTCGCCGTCCTGGGCGGACCCGCGGCACGTGCTGCGCCGCCAGCTGCAGAAGGCCAACGACCTGGGCTTCTCCTGCTATGTGCACCCCGAAATCGAATTCTTCCTGCTGAAGCCCGGCCCCAACGACGGAACACCGCCCATCCCGGTCGATAACGCCGGTTACTTCGACCAAGCCGTGCACGATTCGGCGTCGAACTTCCGCCGGCACGCGATCGAGGCTCTCGAATTCATGGGAATCTCAGTGGAGTTCAGCCACCACGAGGGTGCACCCGGCCAGCAGGAGATCGACCTGCGTTTCGCCGACGCGCTGTCGATGGCCGACAACGTCATGACGTTCCGCTACGTCATCAAGGAAGTCGCGATCGAAAACGGTGCGCGAGCGTCCTTCATGCCCAAGCCATTCGGCGAACACCCGGGCTCGGCCATGCACACCCACATGAGCCTGTTCGAGGGCGACGTCAACGCCTTCCACAGCCCCGACGATCCACTGCAGCTCTCGGACGTCGGCAAGTCGTTCATCGCGGGGATTCTCGAGCACGCCTCCGAGATCAGCGCGGTCACCAATCAATGGGTCAACTCCTATAAGCGCCTGGTGCACGGCGGCGAGGCGCCGACCGCGGCGTCATGGGGCGCGGCCAACCGGTCCGCCCTGGTGCGGGTGCCGATGTACACGCCGCACAAGACGTCGTCGCGGCGGGTCGAAGTCCGCAGCCCCGACTCGGCGTGCAACCCCTACCTGGCATTCGCCGTGCTGCTGGCGGCCGGACTGCGCGGGGTGGAGAAGGGCTACGTGCTGGGGCCGCAGGCCGAGGACAACGTCTGGGACCTCACCCCCGAAGAGCGCCGCACGATGGGCTACCGCGAGCTGCCCACCAGCCTCGACAGCGCGCTGCACGCCATGGAGGCTTCGGAGCTTGTCGCGGAAACGTTGGGGGAGCACGTCTTTGACTTCTTCCTTCGGAACAAGCGCGCGGAATGGGCGAACTACCGCAGCCACGTCACGCCTTACGAGCTGAACACCTACCTGTCGCTCTAGCTCACAGGGGCTCCCGGATGGTCTGACAGATCGGCGGGTTGCGCTACCGTCGTGGTCGTGACCAAACCCACCACCGAGCGCCCCCGGCTGCCCAGCGTCGGCCGGCTCGGTTTGGTCGATCCGCCCGCCGGTGAGCGCCTGGCGCAACTGGGCTGGACTCACGACGACAAGGCACACGTCGACCTGTTGTGGGCGTTGTCGCGGGCACCCGACCCGGACGCCGCGCTGCGCGCCCTGGTTCGGCTCGCGGAGAATCCGGATACCGGGTGGAACGAGCTCAACACCGCGCTGCTCAATGAGCCCGCCCTGCGCGGGCGCCTGTTCTCGGTGCTGGGATCGTCGCTGGCCCTCGGCGACCATCTGGTTGCCAATCCGCAGTCATGGAAGCTACTGCGGGGCAAGGTCAAACTGCCCACTCGTGACGAACTGCAGCAAGCATTCAGCGGTTGCGTCGACGACGCGTTGGCCGAGCCGAATTCGGTGGTGCCCCGATTGGGCGCCCTGTACCGCGACCACCTGTTGGTGCTGGCGGCGCTCGACCTGGCCGCGACGGTCGAGGACGAGCCGGTGCTGCCGTTTACGGTGGTCGGCGCCCAGCTGTCGGACACCGCCGATGCGGTGCTGGCGGCTTCGCTGCGCGCGGCCGAGGCGACCGTATGCGGCGACCGCACTTCGCCGCCGCTGGCGGTCATCGCGATGGGCAAATGCGGTGCCCGCGAACTGAACTACGTCAGCGACGTCGACATCATCTTCGTCGCCGAGCAAGCCGACGCGCTGTCCACCCGGATAGCCACCGAGATGATGCGGGTGGCGTCGACGGCATGCTTCGAAGTGGATGCCGGGCTGCGGCCCGAGGGGCGCAGCGGTGAGTTGGTCCGCACGGTCGAATCGCACGTCGCCTACTACAAACGCTGGGCAAAAACCTGGGAGTTCCAGGCGCTGCTGAAGGCCCGCGCCGCCGCCGGGGACGCGGAATTGGGCGCGCGCTATCTGGCCGAGTTGATGCCGATGGTCTGGATCGCCTGCGAGCGTGAGGACTTCGTGGTCGAAGTGCAGGCCATGCGGCGCCGGGTGGAGCAGCTGGTGCCGTCCGATGTTCGCAATCGAGAGCTCAAGCTCGGCAGTGGCGGCTTACGCGATGTCGAGTTTGCCGTGCAGCTACTGCAGTTGGTGCACGGCCGCGGCGACGAATCGTTGCATGTGGCGTCCACGGTCGACGCGCTGGCCGCGCTGGGCGCCGGCGGCTACGTCGGCCGCGAAGACACCGCGAATCTGACTGCCTCCTACGAGTTTCTGCGATTGCTCGAGCACCGGCTGCAGCTGCACCGGCTCAAGCGCACCCATCTGCTGCCGGAGGCCGACGACGACGAGGCGGTGCGTTGGCTGGCGCGAGCGGCCCACATCCGCCCGGACGGCCGGCACGACGCGGCCGGGGTGCTGCGCGAGGAACTCAAGCACCAGAACGTGCGGGTGTCCCAGCTGCACGCCAAGCTCTTCTATCAGCCGCTGCTGGAGTCGATCGGGCCTCCCGGCCTGGAGATCTCGCACGGTATGACGTCGGAAGCCGCGGAGCGGCAGCTGGCCGCGCTCGGCTACGAGGGGCCGCAAACCGCGCTGAAGCACATGTCGGCGTTGGTCAACCAGAGCGGCCGCCGCGGTCGCGTGCAGTCCGTGCTGCTGCCCCGGCTACTGAACTGGATGTCCTACACCCCGGACCCCGACGCCGGGTTGCTGGCCTACCGGCGCCTGTCCGAGGCGCTGGGCTCGGAAAACTGGTACCTGTCCACGTTGCGCGACAAACCCGCGGTGGCCAGACGGCTGATGCACGTACTGGGAACTTCCACGTACGTACCGGACCTATTGATGCGGGCCCCCAGGGTGATTCAGGACTATGGCGATGGGCCGGCCGGCCCGAAACTGATCGAGACCGAGCCCGAGGTCGTCGCCCGGGCGCTGATCGCCTCGGCGGCCCGCCATCCGGACCCGGTGCGGGCCATCGCCGCCGCCCGCACCCAGCGCCGCCGAGAGCTGGCCCGCATCGGTTCCGCGGATCTGCTCGGCATGCTCGAAGTGCGGGACGTGTGCAAGGCGCTCACATCGGTATGGGTGGCTGTGCTGCAGGCCGCGCTCGACGCGCTGACCCGGGCCAATTTGCCCGAAGACGGGAAGGCTCCCGCGGTCATCGCGGTCATCGGCATGGGCAGGTTGGGCGGCGCCGAACTGGGCTACGGCTCCGACGCCGACGTGATGTTTGTTTGCGAGCCGGCCGCTGGCGTCGAGGACTCGGCCGCGATCAAATGGTCGACGACGATCGCCGAGCAGGTTCGCACGCTGCTGGGGACGCCCAGTGTCGACCCGCCACTGGAAGTCGACGCGAACCTGCGTCCCGAAGGCCGCAGCGGCGCACTGGTCCGCACCCTGGGTTCCTACACCGCCTACTACGAGCAATGGGCGCAGCCCTGGGAGATCCAGGCGCTGCTGCGTGCGCACGCGGTCGCTGGTGACGCGGAACTGGGCCAGCGGTTCATGTTGATGGCCGACACGACGCGTTATCCGTCCGACGGTGTGTCCGCGGAAGCGGTGCACGAGATCCGCCGGATCAAGGCCCGGGTGGAATCCGAACGGTTGCCGCGCGGTGCCGACCCCAACACGCACACCAAGCTGGGGCGCGGTGGACTGGCCGACATCGAATGGACGGTGCAGTTGCTGCAACTGCAGCACGCGCACGAGATCCCGGCGCTACACAACACCTCGACCCTGGAGTCGCTCGACGTGATCGCCGAGCAGGGGTTGGTCCCCGCGGACGAGGTGGACCTGCTGCGCGAGGCCTGGCTGACGGCCACGCGGGCGCGAAACGCGCTGGTGCTGGTTCGGGGCAAGCCCACCGACCAGCTGCCGGGACCCGGACGTCAGCTCAATGCGGTGGCAGTCGCCGCGGGCTGGCACAACGATGATGGAAGTGAGTTCTTGGACAACTATCTGCGGGTGACGCGACGTGCAAAAGCGGTGGTGCGCAAGGTGTTCGGGAGTTGAATCAGGGAGCCGGCGCGTACGACGCGATGTTCGAGGTGCTCAGCACGGCAGAGGCTGATCGAGTGACGGCTCTCTACGCTCCGTTGGCCGAGGCGGTCCGGGAACTCATCGACGCCACCATCCGGACCGAAGCCGACGACGTCGTCGCCAGGGCACGCACCGAGATCGAGGCCGTCACCGCGCTGCTGCGCCAGCGAACCCGGCCGGTCGGAGTGAGCTTTCGCGTCGATGGCCGGACACTGCCGTTGGGTAATGCCGTGGTTGGCCTGTGCAACCCGATCGCCCCGCCGATCGTCGTCCACCACGACGGCGACGGGCGCTGCCATAGCGAGTTCTTCCTCGGGTCGGCCTACGAGGGCCCGCCCGGCCTGGTGCACGGCGGCGTCAGCGCACTGGTGCTCGACCATATGCTCGGCGAGGCGGCCAGCGACGGATTGTCCAAGGCACGTTTCACCGGAACCATCTCCGTGAAGTACTTGCGCGGCACACCTTTGGGACCACTTCGGTGTGATGCCTGGATCGATCGCAGCGAGGGCGTCAAAGTCTTTGCGCGGGGCACTATTTCGGATGCGAAAGGGGTGACCGTGGAGTCGGAAGGCGTCTTCATCGAACCGGCCTGGGCGCGGGAAGCCCCGTGAAGTTCTACATCAGCAGCGCCTTCCTGAACACCCGGGAGATCATCGAAATCGCCAAGGCCGCAGACGAGCTGGGCTATGACGGCATCGGCATCCCCGATCACGTGGTGAACCTGGAGACCCTGGACACGCCGTACCCGTACACCAAAGACGGGGAACGACGCTGGCAGCCGTTCACTGATTGGCCCGACCCCTGGGTTCTGGCCGGCGCGCTGGCCCAAGTCACCACCCGGCTGCGATTTGTCACCACGGTCTACATTCCCGCGATGCGCAATCCCTACTCGGCGGCCAAGGCGATTGGGACCGCGGCAGTCTTGGCGCCGGGGCGGATCGAACTCGGCATCGGAGTCGGCTGGTGCCGCGAAGAATTCGCGCTGATGGGCGAACAGTTCGACGCCCGGGGCAAACGCACCGACGAGATGATCGAGCTGATGCGGGAGCTGTGGGCGCCGGGCTGGACGGAGTTCGACGGCCGGTTCTACAAGACGCCACGGCTGGAGATGCAACCGACTCCGCCACCGATACCGGTCTACGCCGGTGGGCTCAGCGACGCCGCCCTGCGTCGCGCTGCGCGCAACAACGGCTGGATCGGTGACCTGATCAAGACCGAACACGCCATCGAGGCGGTGGGCAAGCTGCGCGACTTGCGTCTCGAAATGGGTTTGACCATGCATGATTTCACTATCCTGACGCCGCTCACCGACGCGTTCACCACCGCCGACTATCAGCGCGTCGCCGATGCCGGCATCACCGGCATCATCACGATGCCGTGGATGTTCTACACCGGACCCGACGCCACGCTGGACGACAAGATCGACGGCATGCAACGCTTCCGCAAGGATCTCGCGCTCGACGGCTAGACGACGGGATGCCTCGCGGCCATACTCGACGCATGCCCTTCACGGTTGTGTTCAGCAACGGCGAACCGCGCGATTACGGCGTATTCGACAAGTACCAGGTCACGGATGCGGGCGTGTTGGTCATCGACATGCATCGCGAAGACGTGACCCGGCACTACATCGCTCCCGGCAGTTGGCTGGAGATTGTCGAAATGGCCGACGGGCAGCCCGCCGGCGCGTCGCGAGGGGTTCTGGGAGTCAGACCTTCTCGGTAGGTCCGTATAGGGGGAAACATGCGACGTCAACCGTTCGTCTCGGCGGCCGCGGCGATGGCCATCGGTCTGGTCGCGGCGGCGTGCAGCAGTTCGCCTAATTCGAGCACCGCGTCGAGCAGCAATACGACGGGCACCAAGACGATCACGACCTCGGTGTCGCAAGCCACGACGACGTCGGCCGCCCCGACAGATCTGCGGTCACTGATACCCACGCCGGCGAACACGCAGCGCACCGACGGTCCCGATTCCATCGCGGACAACGGCATCCATCTGCACTTCCTGGTCAACGGGTCGCCGAGCGACGCCATGGGCGGATATAAGGCCGCTTTGGAGGGTGCGAGCTGGGCGGTGACCGTGGTGAGCTCGGGTGGCGGCGGCGAAGGCGGCGGCGCGACTTACACCGGGACCAACGGCAACTCTTACGGAGTGTTCTCCGGCGGCGGCTACGGCAGCACCACCGATATCGACGCGTGCGCGTGGCCGGCCAAGCCGGCCAATCCCGACTGCGGGCACCACCGGTAACGACGGCCGTGGAGTCATCCTGCCTGTTTGACCGTTTGATCCGTGCATCCGAATAATCGGTATAGTCGTACCGTATAGCAATACCGATCTTGCGAGCGAGGAGAACCGCGATGGCATCGTGGCGTGACAAACTTTCGGAGCTTCGGGACGCCCTGCAGGGACCCGTGTTCACGGCTGAGGATCCGGATTACGACAACGAGGTTGCGGTGTTCAACATGGCGGTGAGGCACCGGCCCGCGGTCGCGGTCGGCGCCGCCAACGCCGCAGACGTGTCCGAGGCAGTGCGGTTCGCCGGGCGCCACGACCTGAACATCGCCGTCCTCAACACCGGTCACGGACCGACGGTATCGGCCGGCGAGGACACGTTGATGATCACGACGAGCAGGATGATCGGTCTTGCCGTTGACGCCGAAAAATATTGGGCAAGAGTAGATTCAGGAGTTCGATTCGGTGAGCTTGTGGAAGTGGCCGCAACGTACGGACTGGCTCCGCTGCCCGGTTCCTCGCCCGGGGTTGGCGTTGTAGGCTACACCCTCAGTGGTGGGGCGAGCTCGACGATGGGGCGCAAGTATGGCTGGGCCGCCGATCATGTCAGCGCCATTGAGGTGGTGACCGCGGACGGTGAATTACACTGTGTGTCAGCAGAATCCGAATCTGACTTGTTCAGCGCTCTATTGGGCGGAAAGAGCAACTTCGGTGTTGTCGTAGCGATGGAGTTCGCGCTCTTTCCGGTGACCTCGTTGTACGCCGGCGCGCTCTTCTTCTCCGGCGCACACACCCGGGAAGTACTGCAGGCCTACCGAGAACTCACCGCATCGGCGCCCGACGAGTTGACGACGTCATTCGCGCTGGTGAATCTGCCCCCACTTCCCAGCCTTCCGCCATTTATGCAGGGGCAGTTGACCGTATCGGTGCGCGTCTCCTACGTCGGCGACGCGCATGTCGGCGCGCAGTTGATCGACCCGTTACGCCGGGCGGCTCCGGTGCTGGCGGACGGCGTGGCCAGCATCCCGTACACCCAGTTCGCCACCATCAGCAATGACCCGACCGATCCCGCACCGGCTGTCGAGCATTTCGGGTTGCTTCGAGAATTGAACGAGGACACCGTGAAGGCAATCGTCGATGCGGTGGGACCCGGCTCCGGTAGTCAGATCAATATCGTCGACATCCGGCATCTACAAGGGGCTTTCAGCAAGCCGCCGCCTTTCCCGAACGCGGTGGGTGCGCGCGACGCCGCGTATGGGATTTTCGGTCTGACCGTCGTACCGCCCGGGCAGGAAGTCGCGTCATACCGCGACTCTGGACGCGAACTCCCTGCGGCACTGCAGACTTGGCTGCATGATATGGCTAGCCCGAGCTTCGTCGGGCCGGCTGATACGTCCGAGGAGCGCACCAGGAAGTCCTACGATCCCACGGTCTACGAAAAGCTGCGGACGGTCAAGGCGCTCCACGACCCATCCAACAGATTCCGGCTCAACCACAACATTCGGCCGCATTTCGCCGCTTAAGACGCGCCTCGCGCCCGGCGCCGATGGGCTTTGCTTACCGTCGGTATGTCCGTACCATACAAAAATGGCTGTAGAGAGTCGAACGCGCCGGGCCGGGGGAGCGCGCCGAGCTGCGGTGGTCCAAGCTGCCGCCGGCGTGCTAGCCGAGCGGGGTTACGAAAACTCCCGTTTCGCCGATGTAGCACGAGCCAGCGGGACGGCCATCAGCACGCTGCAGAACTACTTCGGCTCGCGCGAGGACATGCTGATCGAGGCGATGCGCCACGCGACCGAAGTCGAGGTGGCCGCGCTGGAGGCGGTGGCCGACACGGAGAAAGACCCGTGGAATTGCCTGGTGGCGATCATCGACCGCAACCTGAACACGCCGGTCGGCAGCCACCAGTTGCTGCTCGAGTTCTGGCGCTCGGGCATCCGCGACGGGGAATTACGTGACTACGGCGAAGAAGGCTGGTACCGGTACCGAGCGCCGTTTCTGCGAACGGTGATCGAGGGCCGCGACGCCGGTGTCTTCACGCCCGCGGTCGCGCCGGAGGATCTCGTCGATTTGCTACTCGCCACGCTCGCCGGCGCCATGATCCCGCGGGTGCTGCGCTTTCCCAGCACGTCGGCGGATCGCTTCCGGACCGCCCTGCTCCGGCAACTCGCCGGGATGCTGGGCAGAACCGGATACCAATAGGCCACCCGGTGAGCGATCGTGGGCCTGATCGCCGACCGGGTGGCCGTTAGTGGTTTTCGACGTGTCTAGACGTCTGCCTAAACGTCGTAGTACAGCGCGAACTCGTACGGGTGCGGCCGGATCTGGACCGGCAGGATCTCGCTTTCGCGCTTGAAGTTGATCCACGTCTCGATCAGGTCGGGCGTGAAAACGCCTCCCTCGGTGAGGTATTCGTGGTCCTCTTCCAGCCGGTCGATCACCGCGGACAGCTGGGTGGGTGCCTGCGGGATGTTGGCGGCCTCTTCGGGCGGCAGCTCGTAGAGGTCCTTGTCGACCGGAGACTGCGGCTCGATCTTGTTCTTGATGCCGTCCAGGCCGGCCATCAGCATGGCCGCGAACGCCAAATACGGGTTGCCCGACGAGTCCGGGCAGCGGAACTCCAGCCGCTTGCCCTTCGGGTTGCTGCCGGTGATCGGAATACGCACACATGCCGACCGGTTGCGCTGGCTGTAGACCAGGTTGATCGGGGCCTCGAAGCCGGGCACCAGGCGCTTGTACGAGTTCGTCGTCGGGTTGGTGAACGCCAGCAGCGACGGCGCGTGGTGCAGCAGGCCGCCGATGTAGTGGCGAGCCGTGTCCGACAGGCCGGCGTATCCGGTCTCGTCGTACATCAACGGGCTGCCGTCTTTCCACAGCGACTGGTGGCAGTGCATGCCGGAGCCGTTGTCACCGAACAGCGGCTTGGGCATGAAGGTGACGGTCTTGCCGTTCTGCCAGGCCGTGTTCTTGACGATGTACTTGTACAGCTGCATGTCGTCGGCTGCGTGCAGCAGCGTGTTGAACTTGTAGTTGATCTCGGCTTGACCGCCGGTGCCCACCTCGTGGTGGCCCTTCTCCAGGCTGAAGCCCGCAGTGATCAGGTTCTGCAACATCTTGTCGCGCAGGTCGACGTAGTGGTCGACGGGAGCAACCGGGAAGTAGCCACCCTTGGGGCGGACCTTGTACCCACGGTTGGGAGTGCCGTCGTTCTCGGTCGGCTCGCCGGTGTTCCACCAACCCGAGATCGCATCCACCTCGTAGAACGAGCCGTTGGTGCGGGAGTCGAAGCTCACCGAGTCGAAGATGTAGAACTCGGCCTCGGCGCCGAAGTACGCCGTGTCGGCAACACCGGTGCTGATCAGGTAGTTCTCCGCCTTGCGCGCGACGTTGCGGGGGTCGCGCGAGTAGGCCTCCAGGGTGAACGGGTCGTGCACGAAGAAGTTCAGGTTCAGCGTCTTGGCTTCACGGAAAAGGTCGATCTGCGCGGTGGCAGGGTCGGGGAGGAGCAGCATGTCCGACTCGTGGATCGATTGGAATCCGCGAATCGACGAGCCATCGAAGGCCAAACCGTCGTCGAAAACGCTTTGGTCGAAGAACGAAATCGGAATCGTGAAGTGCTGCATGATGCCGGGCAAGTCACAGAACCGGACGTCGACGAATTCGACGTTCTCGTCCTTAGCCAGCTTGAAGACGTCGTCGGGCGTCTTTTCCGTCACTGAATTGCTCCTTTGCTTGATAATCCGCGGCCTGACGCTATGGAGATGATGTTGCCCGCCCGTCAACCCCGTGTTGCGCGGAGGTTACGTGACCACGCGTCCCACAGATCTCAAGTGGAGCAACGGCGGGTTCTATTGTGAGGCCTATGGATCGCAAGATCGTATCTGGTCTGCCATATGGGCGCAGCAGTCAGTCCCGGCCCCCGATGCAGGTGGGCTTCATGGCTGCCGACATGGCTCCCGACCCGGCGAAAGGCCGCTGATGGCCCAGTCGAGTCCGACATACCCCGGTGAGACGCTCGGCCTGCCGCAAAGCGGGCCGGGATCGTTGGCGTCGATGGGCCGCCGCCTGGCGGCACTGTCGATCGACTGGCTGATCGCCTACGGCCTGGCGGCGCTGGCCATGGCGTTCGGCATGTTCTCCGAGCGGATGTTGTCGACGGCGGTGTTGGTGATCTGGTTTCTGCTCGGCCTGGTGGCGGTGCGGCTGTTCGCATTCACACCCGGCCAGCTGGCGCTCGGCCTTGGGGTAGTGGCGCTGGACGGGCACCTCGGCATTGGCCGGGCAATCGCGCGCGGGCTGCTGGTTGCCCTGGTGATCCCGGCGTTGTTCACCGACTGGGACGGGCGAGGAATCCAAGACCGGGTGACCAATACGGCCGTGGTGCGCCGCTGATCCAGGCCGCTAAAGCGGTTACTTGCGGCGGACGGTGCGCTGCACGCCCTTCATCTTGCCGGCGTTGGGCAGCGGGCCCTTCGGCATGATGGCGGCCCCGGCCCGTGACCCCAGCGCGGCCAGCCGCGACTCCAGGGTGTCCATCTGCTTGACGCTGATGTTGGCCGGAAGCCGGGTCAGATGCCGCTCGAGCTTGCTCAGCGGAACCTCGCCGTCGCCGTTGCCGACGACGATGTCGTAGATCGGGATGTCGCCGACCAGCCGCGCGGTTCGCTTCTTCTCCTGGGCCAGAAGCGGTTTCACCCGGCCCGTCGATCCCTCACCGACGAAGATGACGCCTGGGCGGCCGATCACCCGATGCACCGCGTCGAAGTGGCCGGTGGCCGCAACACCCGGCGTGACACGCCACTTGCCGCGCAGGTTGTCCAACACCCAGGCCGCCGCGCCGGTTTGCCCCTCGGCCTGGCGGTAGACGGATTTCTGGGCCCGGCGGCCGAAGATGATGAACGCCACCAGCAGGCCCAGCACCACGCCGAGCGGAATCAGCATGATCATGGTGAACCCGCCGACCAGCACGCCCACCGTCACCGAGACGGCCACGATCGCGACGAAGGCGCCGATCATGTAGGGGAGCAGGCGCTTGTCCTGCTTGCGCTGCATGTTGAACGCCTGCCACAGCTGGCCGCGGCGCTCCTTGGCCGCGGCCTTGCGGGCGGCGGTCGCCGCTGCCCGGGCGGCCTTGTTCTCGGCGGTGGTGCGGGGTTTAGCCATAATCACTAAGAATACGTACGCGTCGGGTCGGCGATGGCCCGAGTTACCCCAGGGCGTCCGAGGCGCGGCTGCGCACGGCCTGCGCATACAGTCGGCCCGCGCGGTACGACGAGCGCACCAGTGGCCCGGCCAGCACGCCCGCGAAGCCCAGCGCCTCGGCGTGCTGCGCGAACTCGTCGAACTCCTCGGGCCGGACCCAGCGTTCCACCGGGTGATGGCGCGCAGACGGACGCAGGTACTGGGTGATGGTGACGAGGTCGCAGCCGGCGTCGTGCAGGTCGGCCAGCGCGGTGCGCACCTCGTCCGGGGTCTCACCCAGGCCGAGAATCAGGTTGCTCTTGGTGACCAGGCCGGCGTCGCGCGCCGCGGTTAGCACGCCCAGGCTTCGCGGGTAGGTGAACGCCGGCCGGATCCGCTTGAAGATGCGCGGTACCGTTTCGACGTTGTGCGCCAACACTTCCGGGCGCGACTCGAAGACTTCCGAAAGGCGCGCGGGCTCGCCGTTGAAGTCGGGGACCAACAGTTCGACACCGGTCGACGGGTTGAGCTCTTTGATGGCACGCACGGTCTCCGCGTACAACCACGCCCCGCCGTCGGGCAGGTCGTCGCGGGCGACGCCGGTGACGGTGGCATAGCGCAACCCCATAGTCTGCACGCTCTGGGCCACCCGCCGGGGCTCGTCACGGTCCAGCTCGGCGGGCTTACCGGTATCGATCTGGCAGAAGTCGCAGCGGCGGGTGCACTGGTCGCCGCCGATCAGGAAGGTGGCTTCCCGGTCCTCCCAGCATTCGAAGATGTTGGGGCAGCCGGCCTCTTCGCAGACGGTGTGCAGACCCTCGCGCTTGACCAGGTTCTTGAGCTCGGTGTACTCCGGTCCCATCCGGACCCGCGTCTTGATCCACGGTGGTTTGCGCTCGATCGGGGTCTGCGCGTTGCGCACTTCCAGCCGCAGCAGTTTGCGGCCTTCGGGTACGACAGTCACATCGCTGATGCTACGCGGGCGGCGTCGTGCTCCCGCACCGGCAAGACGCCGTCGAGGGCATCGCACACCGCCTCGGCGACGGCCGCGCGGACCTCGTCGACGGTGACGGTGCGTCGCAACTCGGCGGAGCACGACGTCACTCCGGCATCGGTGATGCCGCAGGGCACGATCGAGGAGTACGCGGCCAAGTCGCAGTCACAGTTCAGTGCGAAGCCGTGCAGCGTGGTGGCCCGCGACACCCGTACTCCGATCGCGGCGATCTTGCGCGCCGGCCGGCCGGGCAGCCAAACACCGGAGCGGCCGTCGATCCGGCCCGCGTCCAGGCCCAGATCGCGACACACCTTGATCAGCGATTCCTCAAGGCGCCGGACATAATTGAGCACATCGAGGGGTTCGCCCAGGCCGATGATCGGGTAGCCGACCAGCTGTCCGGGACCGTGCCAGGTGATTTTGCCGCCGCGGTCGGTGTCGACGACTGGAGTGCCGTCCACCGGTCGTTCGTGCGGCTCGGTGCGCCGTCCGGCGGTATAGACCGCGGGGTGCTCCAGCAGGAGCAGCGTGTCGTTGCCGCCGGCCACCCTGGTGTCGGCCAGATCGCGCTGGAGTTCCCAGGCGGTGCGGTATTCGACGGTTCCCAGCTGACGGACGTCGATCGCGGTGGTCTGCGACCGGATGGAGCTCATCACGCTGGTCAACGCTACGCGAACAGCTGTGGATTCGCCGCGACGTACTGCTCGACGCTCAACGCGGGTTGGCCGGTGATCTGCCGGACGTCGTCGGTGGACCGGTCGTAGCGGCCCGCGCGGTGCAACTTCGCCATTGTCGCGAGGTGTTGTGCGACGTGTGCGGGCAGGCCCAGGGGCTGCAGAACCTCCTTGACCCAGGTGTCGTGCGCGACGTCGGCGCCGGTGATCGGGCGGTGCAAAGCGCGGGCGTACTGGGCGGCCAGCCCGTCGATGTCCAGACTTGCCGGGCCGGTCAACTCGTAGACGGCGCCGATGCGATCCGCCGGATTCAGCAGTACCGCGGCTACCACGCGGGCCACGTCGCTGGCGGCGATCGGCGAGGTCCGGCCCGTCCCGAACGGCAGCTGCAAGACATTTCGTTCGCGCAAGGCGGGCGCGGCCAGGGCGGTGAAGATCGGGTTGTCCAAAAACGTCGTCGGCCGAATGTGCACCGCCGGCACGCCCGACCAATTCATCACCCGCTCGGCGAGCCAGTGCAGGCGATGCTGACGAGACTCGTCGGTGCTCGTCAGCGTCATCTGCGACACCGTCATTTGCGACATGTTCACGATCACTTCGAGGCGACCAGACTCCAGCGCCGCCGCGCACACCACCGCCGTCGCCTGCAGGTATTCGGGCGAGACGCTCATCGAGAAGAACATCCGGTCGACTCCGGCCATCGCGTCGACGACGTCGCGCGGCTCGGTCAGGTCGCCGACCACCACCTCGGCGCCCAACGCGCGCAGCGCGCCGGCTCGTTCGTCGTCGCGGTGCACCATGGCGCGTACCTGCTCACCGCGCGAGCGCAACTGTTCGACCACCATGCGACTTACGCCGCCAATGCCGCCGCCCGCACCGGTAATCAAATACATGTCTAGTCCTGATCTCGCCGGGCGGTGGCGTAGCCGAGCGCCTCGCCAATTGTGTTGTGGTGGAACTGAAAACCGGCGCGCTCCAGCGCGGACGGGATGGCCCGCTGACCGGTCAGCAGCCCCTCGTCGGCGAATTCGCCGAACGCGGCTCGCACCGCGAAGGCAGGCAGCATCATCGGGGTCGGACGGTTGATCGCGCTGCCCAAGGCCGTGGTGAACTCGGCGTTGGTGACGGGCGCGGGTCCGGTCATATTCACCGGGCCGGACAGCGTCGGGTGCGCGATCGCGAACAGCAAGGCCCGCACCTCGTCTTCCAGGCTGATCCACGACATGTACTGACGGCCACTGCCCAGCCGGGCACCGAGGCCCACCGAGAACAACGGTCGCATCCGGCGCAACGCGCCGCCGGCCGCGGCCATCACCAGGCCGGTGCGGGCCAGCACCACCCGGGTACCGCCGAATTGGGCCGGCAGCGTCGCGGCCTCCCAGTCCTCGCAGAGTCGGGCTAGGAAACCCGTTCCGGCCCCATCATTTTCGTCGACCACGCGGTCTCTGGTGTTCCCGTAGAAACCGACCGCGCTGGCGTTGATCAGCGTTTGGACGCCGGCGTCGGCGACCGCGCTGGCCAGCACCTCCGTCGGAGCGATGCGGCTGTCGCGCAGGCTCTGCTTGAAGGCTCCCGACCACCGGCGCTCACCGACGTTGACGCCGCACAGGTTGACGACGGTGTCGACCTCGGTGAGTGCCTCGGCATCGAAATCGCCGCTTTCTGGATTCCAGTGCAGTTCATCGGAGTTCGACGGTGTCCGACGCACGATGCGCAGCACCCGATGGTCGGCGGCGCGCAGGGCGGCAGCCACGGCGGAGCCGATCAGGCCCGACGAGCCCGCGATCGCGATGACGGGCTTGGCCAATTTGCTCAAGCCCCTTCTAAAGCCCTAAGTCGGCCTCGAACGCTCCCTCTTCAAGCCGGTGCTTGACCGTGGTGAGGAATCGTCCGGCGTCGGCCCCGTCGATCAGCCGATGGTCGTAGGTCAGCGGTAGGTAGCAAATCGAGCGCACCCCGATCGATTCGTTGCCGCTGTCGTCAACCACCACGCGCGGCCGCTTGACGATCGCGCCGGTGCCCAGCATGGCGGCCTGCGGCGGAACCAGGATCGGGGTGTCGAACAAGGCGCCCTGGCTGCCGATGTTGGTGATGGTGAAGGTGCCACCGGACAACTCGTCGGGCTTCAGGTTGCCCGACCGGGCGCGCTCGGCGATGTCGGCGATCGCGCGGGCCAGCCCGGCCAGCGACAGGTCGCCGGCATTGTGGATCACGGGGGAGAGCAGGCCCTGATCGGTGTCGACGGCGAAGCCGAGGTGCTCGGCGTCGTAGTAGGTGATCTCTTTCGAGTCCTCGTTGTAGCTGGCGTTGACGTTGGGGTGCGTCTTCAGCGCGTCGATCACCGCCTTGGCGATGAACGGCAGGTAGGTCAGATTCACACCCTCGCGCTCGGCGAACGCCGTCTTGGCTCGGGCCCGCAGCCCCACGATCTTGGTCATGTCGACCTCGTGGGTCTGAGTGAGCTGCGCGGTGGCCTGCAAGGATTCGCGCGTCTTCTTCGCGGTGATCTGGCGGATGCGGTTGGCCTTCTGCGTGGTGCCGCGCAGGTGGGCCAGGGCGGGAGCCGGCGTCGGTGCCGCCGCGGCCTTGGCAGCCGGCGCGGCGGTACCCGGTGCGGCGGCAGCGGGCGCCTTCGCGGCTTCCTGCTTGCGCTGCGCGGCGGCGAGCACGTCCTGCTTGCGGATGCGGCCACCGACACCAGTGCCCTTCAACTGGGAAAGGTCGATGTTGTTTTCGGTGGCGAGCTTGCGCACCAGCGGGGTCACGTACGGAGCGCCGTCACCCTGGGCTGCCGCCGGCGGTGCCGGTTCGGCTTTCGGCGCCGGTGCCGCAGCAGCCGGTGCGGGTTCGGCCTTGGGTTGCGGCTCGGGTGCGGGAGCGGGTTTGGCGGCGGGCGGCGGCGAAGCCTCGACCCTGGGCTGAGGTGCCGGTTCGGGCGTGGGCTCCGGTTTCGGCGCGGGCGGCGGCGGTGCGGACGGAGCGGCGGAACCGGAGCCGATCCGGGCCAGTTCGCCGCCGACCGCCACGATGTCGTCCTCGTCGGCGGTGATGCTGAGAAGCACGCCGGCCACCGGTGACGGAATCTCGGTGTCGACCTTGTCGGTGGACACCTCCACCAGCGCTTCGTCGACCTGAACCGAATCGCCGACCTTCTTGAGCCAGCGAGTCACGGTGCCCTCGGTGACCGACTCGCCGAGTTCGGGCATCAGCACCGGCGTCGCACTACCCGCGCCGGAACTCGCCGGTGCGGCCTGCGCCGCGGGCTCGGGCTGACGCTCGGGCTCCGGTCGGGCCGGTGCGGCGGGAGCGGGCTCGGGCTCCGGCGGCGGTGCGGATTCGGCCGCCGGCTGGCTGGGCGTCTGGGCGGGCGCCGCGGGGGCGCCGTCCGCGGCGGAGTCGCCGATGACGGCCAGCTCACCGCCGACCTCGACGGTGTCGTCCTCCTGGGCGACGATCTTTGTCAACACACCGGCCGCAGGCGACGGGATTTCGGTATCGACCTTGTCGGTCGACACCTCGACGAGCGGTTCGTCGAGTTCGACCGTGTCACCTTCCTGCTTGAGCCAGCGGGTGACCGTCCCCTCGGTGACGCTCTCACCGAGTGCCGGCATCTGGACAGAGAAGGCCATCTCTTTTGACTCCTCGATTGCTCGTGGGCCGGCGCAGGTCGACATCTGACTTACCACACCGCGGTGTACTGGAAGTTGACGTCAAAACTATCCTGTCATTGCCTCTGCGTCGGCACACAGCCAGGGCTGACCCGGCTCGCCATAGTGTGGCCGCTGGTAGTCAGAGCGAAACCGCGGGGAGGCGGAGGTTCAATGCCGACAACACAGGCACCCCAGAAGTTCGTCGACAGTGCGGACGGTGTCCGGATCGCGGTCTACGAAGAAGGCAACCCCGACGGCCCCACGGTCGTGCTGGTACACGGGTGGCCGGACTCGCACGTGTTGTGGGACGGCGTCGTGCCGCAGCTGGCGCAGCGGTTCCGGATCCTGCGCTACGACAACCGCGGCGTCGGGCTGTCCGGGGCGCCCAAGACGGTCTCGGCGTACACGATGGCGCACTTCGCCGACGACTTCGCGGCGGTGACAAGCGAACTGAGC
The DNA here is from genome assembly GCF_025823255.1 of Mycobacterium montefiorense. Lineage (NCBI taxonomy): Bacteria > Bacillati > Actinomycetota > Actinomycetes > Mycobacteriales > Mycobacteriaceae > Mycobacterium > Mycobacterium montefiorense. The sequence continues at coordinate 25,171 of NZ_JACKVL010000006.1, forward strand.
TCCGGCCGGCCGGTGCACGTGCTGGCCCACGACTGGGGTTCGGTGGGCATCTGGGAGTACCTGAAACGGCCTGGTGCCGGCGACCGGGTTGCCTCGTTCACGTCGGTGTCCGGGCCGAGCCAGCAGCAACTGGTCGAATACATCTTCAGTGGTCTGCGTCAACCGTGGCGCCCGCGCAGGTTTGCCCGCTCGATCAGTCAGGCGCTGCGGCTGACCTACATGGTCTTCTTCTCGATCCCGGTGCTGGCTCCGCTGCTGATTCGGGCCGCATTCTCGGCGCGCGCGGTGCGGCGCAGCGTCGTCGATAACATTCCCGATGAGCAGATCCATCACTCCGCGAGCATCGCCGCGGATGCGGCCAGCTCGGTTAAAACCTATCCCGCCAACTACTTTCGTTCGTTCTCCGAGCGGGGCCAGGCTATCCACGTCGTCGATGTGCCGGTGCAGCTGATCGTCAACACCCGCGACAAATACGTCCGGCCGTACGGCTACGACGAGACCGCACGGTGGGTGCCGCGGCTGTGGCGGCGCGACATCAGGGCCGGTCATTTTTCGCCGATGTCGCACCCGCAGGTGATGGCGGCCGCGGTGCACGAGTTCGCCGACCTGGCCGACGGCAAAGCGCCCAGCCGGGCGCTGCTGCGCGCGCAGATAGGCCGTCCCCGCGGGGCGTTCGGCGACACCCTGGTGTCGGTCACCGGCGCCGGCAGCGGAATCGGGCGCGAGACCGCCTCCGCCTTCGCTCGGGAGGGCGCCGAGCTGGTCGTCAGCGATATCGACGAAGCCGCGGTCAAGGAGACTGCTGCCGCGATCACCGCGCGGGGCGGCGTCGCGCACGCTTACGTCCTCGACGTGTCGGACACCGCCGCAGTCGAAGCGTTCGCGGAACGGGTCAGCACCGAACATGGCGTGCCCGACATCGTGGTCAACAACGCGGGCATCGGGCAGGCGGGCCAGTTCTTCGACACCCCGGCCGAACAGTTCGACCGGGTGCTCGACGTCAATCTCGGCGGCGTCGTCAACGGCAGCCGGGCGTTCGGGCGGCGCCTGGTCGAGCGGGGCACCGGCGGGCACATCGTCAACGTGTCGTCGATGGCTGCCTACGCCCCGCTGCAGTCGCTGAACGCCTACTGCACGTCCAAGGCGGCGACCTACATGTTCTCCGACTGCCTGCGCGCCGAACTCGACGCCGCCAACGTGGGGCTGACCACGATCTGCCCCGGCGTCATCGATACGAACATCATCAACGCCACCCGGTTCGACGCGCCCTCCGGCAAACAGGACGGGCAGGTCGACGGTCGGCGAGGTCAGCTGGGCAAGATGTTCGCACTGCGTCGGTACGGGCCCGAAAAGGTCGCCGACGCAATCTTGTCGGCGGTCCAGAAAAACAAGCCGATTCGCCCGGTGGCGCCGGAAGCCTATGCGCTCTATGGTGTTTCGCGGCTGCTGCCGCAGGCACTGCGCAGCACAGCGCGGTTCCGGGTGATCTAGGCAGGCTCAGCCGTTCTCGGCGATGTCTTCGAGCACCGCGAACATTGTCCGGGTCGGCACACCGGTGGACCCCTTCGGCGAGTACCCCCACGGGCCGCTGGTGTTGTAGGCCGGGCCGGCCACGTCGATGTGCGCCCAGTCCACCCCGTCGGCGACGAACTCGCGCAGGAACACCCCGGCCACCAGCATGCCGGCGAAGCGCTGCCCGCTGATGTTGGACAGGTCGGCCACCGTCGACTTCAGGTCGTCCTTGAGCTCGTCGGGCAGCGGCATCGGCCAGCCGTTCTCGCCGACCCGCTGCGAGATCGCGGCGACCCGGTCGCGGAACTCGTCGCTGCCCATCACCCCGGGGATGCGGGCGCCCAGCGCCACCGTCTGGGCGCCGGTCAGCGTCGACGTCTCGATCAGATAGTCGGGGTTGTCCTCGCACGCCCGCGCGATGGCGTCGGCCAGGATGAGTCGGCCCTCGGCGTCGGTGTTCTGCACTTCGACGGTGATTCCGCCGTACTGCGTCAGCACGTCGCCCGGCCGCTGTGCAGTCCCCGACGGCATGTTCTCGGCCATCGGCACCGTGGCGATCACGTCGATCGGCAGCCCGAGTTGCGCGGCCAGCGTGACGGTGGCGACCACCGCGGCGGCACCGCCCATGTCCGAGGTCATGTTGTGCATCGAGGCAGCCGGTTTGATCGAGATGCCGCCGGTGTCGAACGTGACGCCCTTGCCGACCAACGCAACCTTGCGGGCCTGCTTGGGCTTCTTGGCCAGCTTCGAACCGTGATGGATCAACCGCACCAGCCGCGGTGGCCGCGACGAGCCCTGCCCGACGCCGACGATCCCGCCGTAGCCACCTTTTTGCAGTGCCTTATCGTCGAGCACTTCCACTTCGAGGCCAACGGATTCGCCCAAAGCCCTTGCCCGCTTGGCGAATTCGGCCGGGAAGAGGTGACTGGGTGGGGTGTTGACGAAGTCGCGCGCGGTGGCGACGGCGGTGGCGACGGCCGCACCGTGCGCGCTCTGCTTCTTGGCTTCCTTAGCCCCGACTTTTTCCGAGGCCAGCACGGTGATCTTGCTCAGCCCTTTGTCTTTGGGCGCGGTCTTGCCGCTGCGGAAAGCGGTGAACCGGTAGCTGCCCAGGATCAGTCCCTCGACCGCGGCGGCGGCGACATCTTCGCCGGGCAGCTCGCCCAGGGTGGTGATCACGGTTTCGGCTCCGCTCAGCGAGCGTGCGGCCACCCCGGCGGCACGCCGGATGGTGTCGGCGGGCCATTCGGATCGCGACTTGCCGAGGCCGATCGTGAGCACGCTGGCGACCGGAAGTGACGGCACCACCAGGCGGTGCGCCTGCTCGCTGCCGCCGGTCGCGTCCAGCGCCCGCAGGCCGGCTTCTATCTCGGCGACCGCCTCGGCGGACAGGAAGGGCTCTGCGGCCAGCAGCGTCGCGCCCGGCCGGTCTTCGTCACCGGTCGAGACGACCGGCACGAGTAACACCGACGATCCCGCAGCACGTTTCGGCAGCGACGCGGCGACAGTGACGGAAGGAGCCTGGTATCCCGGTTCGGTACTCACGCGTAGTCACCCTAGTCACCGGGAGTGGTCCTTAGCTCGGCAGCGTCCGGGCGTGTAGGTCGAACGCGGTCACCTGGTCCTCAAACCCTTTGAGGGTCAACGGGCCATAGGCGACGGCGGGCCAGTCGGGCAGCTCGTCACGCAGTGCGGGTGTGGCCAGGATCTGTTCCGGCGTCGCCGCCGCCACGAGTCGGGCGGCCAGGTTGACCGGGTTGCCGAAGTAGTCGCCGTTGATGGCCACCACCGTGCCGTAGGCGAGGCCGGCGCGCACCTGGAGTCCTTCCTCGCGCGCCTTGGGGTGCTCGACGAGATCAACCGCCGCCCGCACCAGTTGCCGGGGCGACGAGCTCACCCACATCACCTCGTCGCCGATGAACTTGATCACCCGGCCGCCGTCGGCATGCACCACGTCGGAGACGGTGCCGGCAAATTCGTTGAGCAAATGCGACAACTGCGCCGGCGTCAGTGCCTGAGTCAACGCGGTGAAGCCGGAAAGATCCGCAAAACCGACACCGCACACCACGGAGGCCGAGGTGTCGCGAAGGACACCCTCGAAGTGGGTGCGAGCACTGGTCAGATGGTGGCGGTGCACGATGTCGATCAGCGCCCCGATCCGGGGGACGAACTCGGCGACCGAGCGATATGCTTGCGCAGTGGCGAGTTCGTCACGGGTGTGGGTCATCTGGATGTCCGGCGTTCCGGCACGGATCATCGTCGACTCGGCTTCAGCCAGCCTGGCCATCGCGGCGCCCAGCACCCGCAACAGTCCCAATGCGCCGTCCTGGCCGACCACCACCTTGATCGCGAGCCAGGTGGCCAGGGCGTCGACGTCGGCCTGGCTCAGCGCCGGAACTTCGGGACCGGCGACGGTGAGGCCGAGTAAAGCCCAGGCGCGTGCGACCTCGTCGGCTGTGATCCCGAGCTCCTCGGCCGCGGTCTGCAATGTGTAGATCGGCCGGCCCGACCACGACAGAACGTCCCCGGCCAGTCCGAACAGCCGGCCGCGGAGTTCGGCTTCGGCCATCTCCTCGACGGTGAACCCGAGGTCGTCCAGATACTTGATCAGGTCGGCCCGTTCGTGCGGATCCGCGATTCCGGCGGCCGCAAGCGCTTCGAAGTCGGGCGAATCGGACACCTACAGAAGTCTGCCAGGTGCAGAGCCGATTAGGGTTGGTCGTCGTGAGCGCAGCGACGGAGCCACTCAAGGGACCGCTGGAAGATCGTCATCGCGAGTTGGGTGCCAATTTCGCCGAGTTCGGCGGCTGGCTGATGCCGGTGTCGTATGCCGGCACCGTCAGCGAGCACAACGCGACGCGCAATGCGGTGGGTCTGTTCGACGTCAGTCACCTCGGTAAGGCGCTGATCCGCGGGCCGGGCGCCGCGCAGTTCGTCAACTCCGCGCTGACCAACGACCTGGGCCGGATCGCGCCGGGCAAGGCGCAATACACGTTGTGCTGCACCGAATCCGGTGGCGTTATCGACGACCTGATCGCCTACTACGTCGACGACGACGAGATTTTTCTGGTGCCCAATGCCGCTAACACCACCGCAGTGGTCGAGGCGCTGGCGGCCGCCGCCCCCGCCGGCCTGACGATCACCAACGAGCATCGCTCCTACGCGGTGCTTGCGGTGCAGGGGCCGCGATCGACCGACGTGCTCGGCGAGCTGGGCCTGCCGACCGACATGGATTACATGGCCTACGCCGACGCCTCCTTCTCGGGAGTTCCGGTGCGGGTCTGCCGCACCGGGTATACCGGCGAGCACGGCTACGAACTGCTGCCGCCCTGGGACACCGCGGGCGTGGTGTTCGACGCGCTGGTGACGGCGGTGTCGAACGCGGGCGGCGAACCGGCCGGCCTGGGTGCCCGCGACACCCTGCGCACCGAGATGGGTTACCCGCTGCACGGCCACGAGTTGTCGCTCGACATCTCGCCGCTGCAGGCCCGCTGCGGCTGGGCAATCGGCTGGAAGAAGGACGCGTTCTTCGGTCGCGATGCGCTGCTGTCCGAGAAGTCGGCGGGGCCGCGACGGCTGCTGCGGGGCTTGCGGATGCAGGGCCGCGGTGTCTTGCGGCCCGGGCTGACGGTGCTCGCCGGGAACAAGCCGGTCGGGATCACCACGTCCGGGACGTTTTCGCCGACCGTGCAGGCCGGCATCGCACTCGCGTTGATCGATACCGACGCGGGCGTGGAAGACGGTCAGCAAATCACCGTCGACGTGCGTGGCCGTGCCGCGGAATGCGAAGTAGTGCGTCCGCCGTTCGTCGAGCTGAAAACCCGCTAGCCGCCTTGTGTTCACGCGGCAAAAAGCCGTTGGCACGCGCATATACAATCTCCGCATGACGAGCGGCCTTCTCGAGTTCACCGTTCAACGCGCGTCTAATCCCGCTAGTGGCGTAGAACGTGACTCCATCCTGGCCGACCCCGGCTTTGGCAAATTCTTCACCGACCACATGGTTTCGGTCGATTACGACGAGGGCCAGGGTTGGCACGACGCACGGGTCATTCCATATGGCCCGATTCAGCTGGACCCGTCGGCGATCGTGCTGCACTACGCGCAAGAAGTGTTCGAGGGGCTCAAGGCATACCGCTGGGCCGACGGCTCGGTGGTGTCATTTCGCCCGGACGCCAACGCCGCCCGGATGCGCTCGTCGGCCCGGCGGATCGCGATCCCCGAGCTGCCCGACGAGCTCTTCCTCGAATCCCTGCGTCAGCTCATCGCTGTCGACAACGCATGGGTGCCGCGGGCGGGCGGCGAAGAGGCGCTGTATCTGCGGCCGTTCATCTTCGCGACGGAGCCGGGATTGGGGGTACGGCCGGCCAAGCACTACCGGTACCTGCTGATCGGTTCACCGGCGGGCGCATACTTCAAAAACGGCATTAACCCCGTCGACGTCTATGTGTCAACGGATTACGTGCGAGCCTGCCCCGGCGGTACCGGCGCGGCCAAGTTCGGCGGCAACTACGCCGCGTCGCTGGTGGCTCAGGCCGAAGCCGCGGAAAACGGTTGCGACCAAGTGGTTTGGCTGGATGCCGTCGAGCGCCGTTTCGTCGAAGAGATGGGTGGCATGAACCTGTTCTTCGTGCTCGGCAGCGGCGGCACCTCGCGGCTGGTCACCCCGGAGCTGTCCGGCTCACTGCTGCCGGGCATCACGCGGGATTCGTTGCTGCAGTTGGCGCTCGATGCCGGATTCACCATAGAAGAGCGCAAGATCGATATCCACGAGTGGCAGAAGAAGGCCGCCTCGGGGGAGATCACCGAGGTATTCGCCTGTGGCACTGCCGCCGTCATCACACCGGTCGCGCGGGTGAAGTACGCCGACAGCGAGTTCACCATCGCCGACGGTCAGCCGGGTGAAGTGACGATGGCGCTGCGCGACACGCTGACCGGTATTCAGCGTGGCACCTTCGCCGACACGCACGGCTGGATGTCCCGGCTGGGCTAGAAGCGGACCAGCGCTGCAAGCGTCACGGCGCTGACGGTTGTGGTGAGTTCGATTGCGGCGCCCAGCACGTCGCCGCTGATCCCGCCGAAGCGGCGCACGCAGTGCGCCACCAACACCGAGCCGCAGCACAGCGCCAGCACCACCGCGGCCGGGCCCTGCCACGGTCGCGGACCCGCCAGCAGCGAAACCCCAAGCAGCACGGCGATCCAGCCCGCCACCACGCCGATGGGTTGGCTGCCGGCGACCTGGACACCCAGGGCGCTGCCGTCGGCCGCCGGCACCGAGCGGCGGCAGGCCAGCACGGCGGCCACCCGTCCGGTGACGACCGCCACGATGATCGCGACGACCCCGTGCCGCCAGGTCACGCCGAGCGCCGAAAATGCCAACCCCTGCAACAGGATCATCAGCACGACGGCCGCGACACCGAAAGGTCCGGTCGACCCGTCGCGCATCACCGCCAGTGCACGCGGTGGCGGCCCGTAGCAACCCAGCCCGTCGGCCGTGTCTGCGACGCCGTCGATGTGCAGTCCCCGGGTCGCGAGCAAAAGCGCTGCCAGCGCAAGAAATCCCGGCACCGGGCTGGACACCCCGAATGCCAGCGAGCCGCCCCAGGCGACGCCCGCGGCCAGTGCTCCCAGGGTTGCGCCGACTACCGGCAGCGCGGTCATCGTGCCGCGGCCCATCGGCACGTTACCGGAAGCCGGCACCGGCAACACCGTTCCGAATGCGAAAGCCGTTGCCAGCGAACGGATCACGGGGACGGTGCAACGTCGTCGAGCCGATCGGAGACACCGGCCTCGGTGAACGTCGCCATTGACGACAATGTGGCCACCGCGGCGCGCAGCACCGGCAGCGCCAGCGTCGCGCCACTGCCCTCGCCCAGCCGCATGCGCAGGTCCAGAATCGGATCCAGGTCCAGAGCGGTCAGGGCCAGCGTATGGGCCGGTTCGGTTGAGCGATGGCCCGCTTGCCACCACTGCCGCGCACCGGGCGCGAGGCTTTCGGCGACCAGAGCGGCGGCCGTCACCACGACGCCGTCGAGCAGCAGCGGGGTGCGCCGCACCGCGGCTTGTGCGCAAAAGCCGGCCATCGCGGCCAGATCCGCCCCGCCGCAGCAGCGCAGCAATGCCACCGGGTCGGGCAGCACCGGCCGCGTCCGGAACAGGGCGTCGCGGACCGCGGCTGTCTTGCGCGCCCAACCCGCGTCGTCGATTCCGGATCCGAAACTGACCACCGCGACCGGCTCGGCGTTCGTCAGCGCAGCCACCAAAACCGCTGCTGCCGTGGTATTTCCGATGCCTATGTCGCCTGCGATAAGCAGGTCGGCGCCGGCGTCGACCTCTTCGTCGGCGATCCGCTGGCCCGCCGCGATCGCGCTGGCGGTCTCTTCGTCGGTCAGCGCGTCCTGCACGGCGATATCGCCGCTGGAGCGCCGCACCTTGTGGGCGCCGATCTGCTCGGATAGCGGCTCGGCGTCCACCGCCAAATCGGCGATCCGTACCGTCGCGTCGGCGATCCCGGCCAGGGTGTTGATCGCCGCCCCGCCGCCGTCGATGTTGGCGACCATCTGGGCCGTCACCTCAGGCGGGTACGCCGACACCCCGGAGTGGGCCACGCCGTGGTCACCGGCGAACACCACCACCCGGGCCCGTTCGAACTGCCGTGGCGGGCAGTGCCCCTGGCAGGACGCGATCCAGACGGCCAGATCCTCGAGACGGCCCAGTGCGCCGCGCGGCTTGGTCAGGGTGTCCTGGCGTGCGCGGGCGGCCGCGGCGGCGGCAGGATCAGGCGGCGAGACCGGCGTGAATTCCATCACGTCCCTGGCGATTTGATCGATACCGGCTGACCGGCCACCACCAGCACCACCCGCTCGCACAGTGCCGCGACGCGCTGGTTGAGCGAACCAAGCTCGTCGGCAAAGCGGCGGCCGGACGCGGTGGCGGGCACCACGGTCAACCCGACCTCGGGGCTGACCAGCACCAGCGTGGCTTCAAACGCGCCGACCGCGCCGATCATCGCTTCGACCGGAGTGGCTATCGATCCGTCCTCCCAGGCCTGGTGGCGATCCAGCGTGCCGGTTAGCCAGGCGCCGAGGTCATCGACGAGGGTCGGGGTATCCGGTGATTGCCGCAATTCGGTTGTGAGGTCCTGGGTTTCGACCGTCGACCAGTGCGTGGGCCGGCGGTCGCGATGTTTCGCGATGCGCTGTGACCAGTCCGTATCGGCCTGGTAGCTGCGCCCGGAGGCCAGGTAGCGGACCGGCTGGCCGGGTAGCAGTGACGTGGCGATCGCTTCCTCGGCCCATCGGGATTTGCCCGATCTAATCCCGCCGAGCACCAGGGTGCGCACTGGGGTCAGACGGCTTTCCGGCGACGGTCAGTCGACACTGGCGCCGCGATCGACTTGAGGCTTCGGCGCCCGCATCCGGCGGATCTGGGAAGCCCGTCCGGCAGCGTAAAGGCCCAGCTTCCACCGACTTTCGGTGTTGCTCGGGAACTTCGCGTCGACCAGCCTGCTGATTTTGCGGCCCAGGATCACGCCGTCGACGCCCATGATCGCGGTGATCACCAGCATCGCGGGAGAGATGTAGAGCTGCAGCTGCGGAACCGCGAACATGACGAACATCAGAGCCAGCGTCGAGGGCATGAACATGCCGAGCATGTTGCGCCGGGAATCCACCACGTCGCGCACGTAACGGCGTATCGGCCCCTGGTCGCGGGGTAGCAGGTATGCGTCTTCGCCGGCCATCATGCGTTCCCGGCGGTCGGTCATCCGGGCTCGGCTGGCGGTGCGTTCGGCCTTGCGCTCTTCGCGGCTGAGTTTCGGGCCGGCCAGAGTCTTGCGGCGTGCCCGCGCCTCGGCGGCGGTCTTGGGTGCTGGCGCGACGGGTCCCTTCTTCGCATTTCGTCGGGCGGCTTCGCGCTTGGGTGTGGGACGGCCCTTGGGGTCGGTCCTGCGCGTCGCGCGAGTCTCTGCATCCGGGGCGGCATCGGCGGCAGCCGGTGTCACCAGATCCCCGTCCAGGAACTCCGCTTGGGTTTTCTTACGGCCCAACAACTTCACATGGGCCAGGTTACTTCGCGACCGGCCCGTTTCCCGAATGGGCCCGTCAGGCATCGCGATAGCTCTGCGGCCGCGCGATACTTGGACCTACCCTTAACGGTGATGAACGGCTACGGGTGATGGACGACGGCTCGATGGCTTCGGACGAAGGTGCCGTTGGCGTTTCTCCGGGTCGTCTGCAGTTGCCGGCCATGCGCGTCCTGGTGGCCCCGGATTGCTACGGCGACAGCCTCTCGGCAGTAGAAGCTGCCGCCGCAATCGCCACCGGATGGGTCCGGTCACGCCCTGGCGACCAATTCCTGGTGGCGCCGCAGTCCGACGGCGGCCCCGGTTTCCTCGACGTGCTGATCAATCGGCTGGGGGAGAAGCGGTCCATCGAGGTGGCCGGGCCATTGGACGAGACCGTGGAAGCCGAGTGGGTGTGGGACCCGGAGTCCGGGACCGCCTACCTGGAATGTGCGCAGGCGTGTGGCCTGGGGCGGCTTGGCCGTCCGCCCGACCCGGAGACCGCGCTGGCGGCGCACAGCCGGGGAGTCGGACAGCTGATCGTCGAGGCGCTGCGATCCGGGCCGAAGCGAATCGTGGTCGGGCTGGGCGGCAGCGCGTGCACCGACGGCGGGCAAGGCATGATCGCCGAGCTCGGCGGCCTGGAAGTGGCGCGCCGGCAACTGGCCGCTGTGCAGCTGATCGCCGCTTCGGACACGGAATATCCGCTGGTGGGGCCCTGGGGTGCGGCCAGGGTGTTCGGGCCGCAGAAGGGCGCGGACACCGTCACGGTCGCCGCGCTGGAAGTCCGGCTTGAGGCGTGGGCGCTGCAACTGGAGGCGGCAGCCGGACGAGACGTGAGCTCCGAGCCCGGGGCCGGCGCCGCGGGCGGTATTGGCGCGGGATTGCTGGCGCTTGGGGGCCGCTGCGAGTCCGGCGCGGCGATCATCGCCGAGCACACCCACTTGGAGGACGCCCTCGAGATTGCCGAGCTGATCATCACCGGGGAAGGCAAATTCGACGAGCAGTCTCTGCACGGAAAAGTCGTCGGCTCGCTCGCAGCTGCGGCCAGCCCGCTGGGGATTCCGATAATCGTGCTGGCCGGGCAGGTTGGTCTGGAGAAAACCTCGGTGCGCACGGCGGGCATCATGTCGGCGCTGTCGATGGCCGACTATGCCGGCTCGGTCGGATTGGCGCTGGCCGACGCGGCAAACCAGCTGATGGGATTAGCGTCACAGGTGGCGGCGCGACTCGGGAATAGCGGTCCTGCGAGGTACCGTTGAGGCATTGGGTTCTACCCGAGTAGTTCGGGTGCCCGGGCACCTACCCAACAACAGGCATGTAGGAGAAGTAATGACGGTGCAAAACGAGCCGACCGCCACGACTCATGGCGTAATCCTGACCGAGGCCGCCGCTACCAAGGCGAAGTCCCTGCTGGACCAAGAGGGCCGCGACGACCTGGCACTGCGTATCGCGGTTCAGCCGGGCGGATGCGCCGGCCTGCGCTACAACCTGTTCTTCGACGACCGCGCGCTGGACGGTGACCTGACCGTCGACTTTGCCGGTGTGACGCTGACGGTGGACCGGATGAGTGCGCCCTACGTCGAAGGCGCGTCGATCGACTTCGTGGACACCATCGAGAAGCAGGGCTTCACCATCGACAACCCCAACGCCACTGGTTCTTGCGCTTGCGGGGATTCCTTCAACTGAGCCTCAGCGGCTAGTGCCGGGGGCTAGTACGAGCCCCCGGCACGCAGCACGTACGAGCACACCAATACATCGCCGCGCTGGAATAGCAGCTGCGCCACGCCCTGGACTTGCCCGCGCATCGCTCCGCCGGTGGCCGGCGACACCTGCATCGTGAACAGCGCCTGAGCCTGGTACTGCGACAGGTACACGATTTTGTCGATCGAGGTCAGCTCGACCTGCGAGAACTGCTTACGGAAGGCGTCGCTGCTCAACTTGGCCAGCGCAAGGTCGGACCGCTTGTCGCGCACGCCGTCGTAAAGGCCGCAGAGCGCGTTGCGGGAGACCTCGTCGGTGTTGCGGTTCTCGAGTGCGTTCAGGTAGCCCTGAATCGCCGTTCTCGCCGATGCTTCGGAGAACGCGGCCCCGGTATTGGCTCCATTGGTGCGAACGCCATAGACAATCGCCGCTGTCATCGCGGCCACTAATCCGATGGCCAACAGAACCCCGATGATCGTCCGCCGCGGTGATCGCCGCCTCGGATAACCCGGCGGCGTCGGCCCGGGGTATGCGCCTGGCGGCCGTTCGTTGGCTGACCTGGGCGCGAAGGCTGCATCGCCGGGCGGAGGGTCGTGCGGGAAGTCCACCGGTTCGGTATAGGGCACGGGTCCGTCGCCGCCGACAGTGTGGTTCGGCATGTGCGGACCGCCCATAGTGGTTCTCCTACGATGGTAGACGCCGACCACGAGCGGGTACCGCCCGCGTCTTCGGTCCCGGCGACTTGAGTGAGTTCCCTAGGCAGGCTAGCGCACAACCTTTCGGCGGCTGCGGACGCTGGCGGTGTCGGCTGCACGGCCGAAACGCGTGGGTAGGCTGGACGGGCTTACCGATGAAGGGTGGAGATTTCGTGACGATCGCGGTGACTGGTTCGATTGCGACCGATAACTTGATGCGTTTTCCTGGCCGGTTTTCCGAGCATCTGCTCGCCGAGCACTTGCAGAAGGTTTCGCTCAGCTTCCTGGTTGACGACCTGGTGATTCATCGCGGCGGCGTCGCGGGCAACATCGCGTTCGCGATCGGCGTGCTGGGCGGCGACGTCGCGCTGGTAGGCGCGGCCGGCGACGACTTCGGTGAATACCGCGAATGGCTCGAGCGCCACGGCGTCAACTGCGAGAACGTGCTGATCTCCAAGACCGCGCACACGGCCCGTTTCACCTGCACGACCGACGAGGACATGGCCCAGATCGCGTCGTTCTACCCTGGCGCCATGTCGGAAGCCCGCAACATCAAGCTCGCCGACGTCGTGTCGTCGGTGGGTAAGCCGGATCTGGTCATCATCGGGGCCAACGACCCCGACGCCATGGTGGTGCACACCGAGGAGTGCCGAAAGCTCGGCTTGGACTTTGCCGCCGACCCGTCCCAGCAGCTGCCCCGCCTGTCCGGGGAAGAGATCGACAAGCTGGTCGACGGCGCCGCCTACTTGTTCACCAACGACTACGAGTGGGAGCTGCTGCTCAACAAGACCGGCTGGTCAGAGTCCGACGTGCTGCAAAAGGTCGGCCTGCGGGTGACCACGCTCGGCGCCAAGGGCGTCGACATCGTCGATCGCGACGGCACCACCACGCACGTCGGCGTGGTGCCGGAGAACAGCCTCACCGACCCGACCGGCGTCGGCGACGCGTTCCGCGCCGGTTTCCTCACCGGCCGCAGCGCCGGGCTGAGCCTGGAGCGTGCGGCGCAGCTGGGCTCCCTGGTGGCCGTGCTGGTGCTGGAGTCGACCGGCACGCAGGAGTGGAATTGGGACAGCGCCATCGCCAAGACGCGGCTGGCCGATGCCTACGGTGACGAGGCCGCCGCCGAGATCGCCGCGGTGCTCGCCTAACAGGCGCACGGCCGTTCACATCCGGGCCGCGGAATGCTTCGCTACAGCTGCACCGGATACACCGGCTCGCTGATCTGCGGCTCCACGCTGTGCTCGACGAAGATCGCGTGCCAGAGCATGAAGATCAGCACCGTCCACAGCCGGCGGCTGTGATCGCTGGTGCCGCTGCGGTGTTCGTCGAGCATCCGGCGTACCGCGGCGAGGTCGACCAGATGACCGGCTTGCGAGGCGTCCACCGTCGCATACGCCCACTCCAGCAGCTCGCCGGCGCGTAACCAATGCCGAATCGGCACCGGGAACCCGAGTTTGGGCCGGTGCAGCACATGCGCGGGGACGATGGTTTCCAGTGCGCGCCGCAGCGCGTACTTGGTGGTGGTGCGGGTGATCTTCGCCTCGACGGGTAACCGGGACGCGACGGCAAACACCTCCGGGTCCAGAAATGGCACCCGAAGCTCCAGCGAGTTGGCCATCGTCATCTTGTCGGCTTTGACCAGAATGTCGCCGCGCAGCCAGGTGAACAGGTCGACATGCTGCATGCGGGCAACCGGGTCCCAGCCCGCGGATCCGGCGTACACCGGAGCCGTCACATCGGTATGCGTCCATTCCTCGCGGAATCCGGGCAGTACGTCGCGCAGCTGGGAATCTGAGAAGCTGCGGGCATTGCCGTAGTAACGCTGCTCGAGCGTCAGCGAACCGCGATGCAGCAGGCTCTTACCGCGTATGCCGTCGGGCAGTGGTCTGCTCATCTGGCCCACCGAACGCCGCAGCGGCCGCGGTAAGTAGTCAAAGGGCCTCAGCGACAACGGTTCTCGATAGATCGTGTATCCGCCGAACAGCTCGTCGGCGCCCTCCCCGGACAGCACCACCTTGACGTGCTTGCGGGCCTCGCGCGCGACGAAGAACAGCGGGACCAGCGCCGGGTCGGCAACCGGCTCGTCGAGATACCAGACGATCTCGGGCAGGGCGGCGACGAACTCGCCCGCGCTGACCACCTTCGCGATGTGGCGGGCACCGATGGCTTCGGCCGAGGCCACCGCGACGTCGATCTCGGAGAATCCTTCACGCTCAAAACCGGTGGTGAAGGTGATCAGCCGCGGGTTGTGCCGGATGGCCAGCGCCGCGATCGCGGTGGAGTCGATGCCGCCGGACAGGAACGACCCGACGGTGACGTCGGCGCGCATGTGTTTGGCCACCGAGTCCTCGAGCACCGCGGTGATCTCGTCGTAGCGAGCCTGCTCGGTGTCGCGGCTGATCGGCACCGCGGCGAACCTCGGCACGAAATAGCGGGTGATCTGCGGCGCCAGCCCGGGCCGGATCCGCGCGTAGCAGCCCGATTCCAGCCGGCGCACCCCACGGTGCAGCGTCTCGGGTTCCGGCACGTACTGCAGGACGGTGTAGTGCTGCACGGCGCGCTCGTCGATCGCGGTGTCAAACCCCACCAGATCGACCAGGTCCAGCAGGCATTTCTTCTCGCTGGCCACCGCCGTGCCGCCGGTACCGGTCGCTATGAACAGCGGCTTGATACCGAAAGGGTCGCGGGCGCAGAACAATTCGCGGGTAAGGGTGTCCCACAGTGCGAAGGCGAACATGCCGCGCAGCCTGGTCAACACCGCGGTGCCCCAGTGGTGGTAGCCGGCGACGATGGCCTCGCCGTCGCCATCGGTGGCGAAGGCGACGCCGTGCTGGGCGGTCAGTTCGGCGCGCAGCTCCAGGTAGTTATAGATCTCGCCGTTGAACACTAGGACGTAGCGATCCGGCGCCTCGGGCGGCCCCCAGCGCAGCGGCTGATGCGAGTGCTCGATGTCGATGATGGACAGCCGGTTGAAACCGAACACGACCGACCCGTCGGCGCCCGGATCCGTCCAGGTGCCCGGCTCGTCGGGCCCGCGGTGGCGCATCTGATGCGAAGCGCGGGTGATTGCGGTGTCGGCTCGGGCGGCATGCGCCGCGGCAGCGGCGTGGTCGTCCCCGTTTACGCCGGGGCCGGCCGCCTGGTCGTCCAGGCCGGCCGGGTCCGCGACAAAGGCCAGCAGTCCACACACGGCGCCTCAGTATGCCGCACTTCGCCAATGCTTGGGCGCGCCGCACCGCGCCGGTCGGGGTTTGGTCGCCGGGCTGAGCGGCGTGGTCTACGCTGCGTAGTATTCGACATTCGAGCAGGGAGGCGCCAACGTGACACCCGGCGGGCAGTTCCGTTCGCAGCGTTTGTCGCAGGGCATGTTTCAGCGCCGTTCGTCAGATGCATCGCGGGGTCTTTCGCGTCGTCTTCGACCGCTGGCGCTGGCCGGGACGCTGGCAGTATTGGCGCTCACTTTGAGCGGCTGCAGCTGGCAAACGGTGTTTGCCCTGGGTTGGCCTGAGGGCATCACCCCGCAGGCCCACCTCAACCGGGAGCTGTGGATCGGCGCGGTGATCGCTTCGCTGGTCGTCGGGGTCATCGTGTGGGGCCTGATCTTCTGGTCGGCGGTTTTCCACCGGAAGAAGGCGACCGACACCGAACTGCCCCGGCAGTTCGGCTACAACATGCCGCTGGAGCTGGTGCTCACCGTCACGCCGTTCCTGATCATTTCGGTGCTCTTCTACTTCACCGTCGTGGTCCAGGAGAGAATGCTGCACCTGGACAAGAACCCTGAGGTTGTGATCGACGTCACGGCTTTTCAGTGGAACTGGAAATTCGGCTATCAGCGCGTCAACTTCAAGGACGGCACGCTGAGCTACGACGGAGCCGACGAGGCCCGTAAGAAGGCGATGGTCTCCAAGCCGGAGGGCAAAGACGAACACGGCGAGGAGCGCGTGGGGCCGGTGCACGGGCTCAACACCGAGGACCGGACCTACCTGAACTTTGACAAGGTCGAAACCCTGGGAACGCCCACCGAAATCCCGGTGCTGGTGCTGCCCGCCGGCAAGCGCATCGAATTCCAATTGAATTCAGCCGATGTCATCCATGCATTCTGGGTGCCGGAATTCCTCTTCAAGCGTGACGTGATGGCCTGGCCGAAGCAAAACAACTCGGTCAATGTGTTCCAGGTGGAAGAGATCACCAAGACCGGGGCGTTTGTCGGCCACTGCGCGGAGATGTGCGGCACCTATCACTCGATGATGAACTTCGAGGTTCGGGTGGTCGAGCCCAACGACTTCAAGGCGTATTTGCAGCAGCGGATCGACGGAAAGACGAACGCCCAAGCGTTGCAGGCGATTGCCCAGTCCCCGCTAGCGGTGACCACTCATCCGTTCGAGACCCGCCGCGGCGAACTGACGCAGCCAGTAGGTTAGGACACGCAATGCATATCGAGGCGAGGCTGTTCGAGTTCATCGCAGCGTTCTTCGTCGTCACCGCGGTGCTCTACGGGGTACTGACAGCGATGTTCGCCACCGGCGGCGAAGAGTGGGCCGGCACCACGGCGTTGGCGCTCACCGGCGGTTTGGCGTTGATCACGGCCACCTTCTTCCGGTTCGTCGCGCGTCGTCTCGATACTCGGCCCGAGGACTACGAGGGTGCTGAAATCAGCGATGGTGCAGGCGAATTGGGATTCTTCGCCCCGCACAGCTGGTGGCCGCTGCTGGTCGCGTTGTCGGGTTCGGTGGCCGCGGTCGGTATCGCGCTATGGCTGCCGTGGCTGATCGTCGCCGGCGTGGTGTTCATCCTGGCTTCGGCCGCCGGATTGGTCTTTGAGTACTACGTGGGCCCGGAGAAGCACTGAATTGCGTCTCGAAGGTAACAATCCGGGCATCAGTTGAGCCGCCGCCCGTTTGCCAAGACTTCTTTGCGTCGCTCGGTTCGGTAGGGTTTGCGCAGGCACATGAGAATCTCCCGAGCACGCGCGACACGAGGTACGCCTGAAGCCCCGTGCGCAGGTAATGCAGTTGAACAGGGCAGGCAGACATGAGCGGGCCGAAACCCCCGGGATCCGATCCTGACGAATCCGATTCCGCCAGTGAGCTCAACCGCGAACCGAATTCGAGCAGCGAGCCCGGCGATGAATTGGGGCCCGTCGACGAGCACGACGGCGAATTGCATTCCCATCACGAACTCGAACCCTTCGCCGATAGCGGCGCAATAGGTGCAGCCGACCAGACCGGTGAGACGGACGCTTATTCGCAGGCCTACTCCGCACCCGAGTCCGAGCATTTCCTCAGCGGGCCGTATGTGCCGGCCGATCTGAGGCTCTACGACTACGAGAACTACGAGACACCCGACGACGACGATGACGACGACGACGGCACCCCGCGCTGGCCCTGGGTGGTCGGGGTTGCGGCCATCGTGGCAGCGATTGCGCTCGTGGTTTCGGTGTCACTGCTGTTTGCGCGCACCGACGCCAACAAACTCGCCAACCCGGGCACCAGCACGCCGTCCACGCAGCCGGTGCAGGACGAAATCACCACGACCAAGCCGCCGCCCCCGCCTCCGCCCACCACCGAACCGCCGCCACCGCCGCCCCCGACAGCTACGGAGACTCAGACTGTGACGGTGACGCCACCGGCCCCGCCTCCGCCGGCGCCACCCGCGCCGCCCCTCGCACCACCGCCGGGCACAACCTCGGCAACCGCGGCCCCGCCCGTGCCGCCGCCGACGACAACGCCGGCCGGTCCACGGCAGGTCACCTATTCGGTGACCGGGACCAAAGCGCCGGGCGACATCATCTCGGTGACCTACGTCGACGCCTCGGGCCGGTCGCGCACGCAGCACAACGTGTACATCCCGTGGTCGATGACGGTGACGCCGATCTCGCAATCCGACGTCGGCTCCGTCCAGGCGTCCAGCCTTTTCCGGGTCAGCAGGCTCAATTGCTCGATCACCACCAGCGACGGGACGGTGCTGTCGTCGAACAACACCGACCAACCGCAGACGAGCTGCTGATGGTCAGCAGATATTCCGCGTACCGGCGCGGGTCCGATACCGTTCCGCCGGACGTCATCGATCGGCTCCTGCTGGGCACCTGCGCCGCGATCTGGTTGCTGTTGCTGGGCGTCAGCGTGGCTGCTGCCGTCGCACTGGCCGATCTGGGCAGGGGCTTGCACAGCGCGGCCAGGAACACCCACAGCACGCCGTGGGTGTTGTATGCCGTCATCATCGTGTCCGCGTTGATCATCGCCGGGGCCGTTCCGGTGCTGCTGCGAGCACGCCGAATGACCAGGGGCGAGCCGCCGGTGGTTCGGTCGACAGCTCTGCAGGGGCGCCCGCAGACCAAACCACCCGCAACCCGCACCGTCGTCGAGCGAGTCCGCCCGCAGCGGAGCCAGGCGGCCGGCGCGGCAGGGGACTGGTCCGGCGAGGCCGTGGACCGAATCTGGTTGCGCGGCACCGTCGTTTTGACGGGCGCGATGGGCATCGCGCTGATTGCCGTTGCCGCGGCGACCTATTCGATGGCCGTCGGGCACGACGGCCCGTCGTGGGTCTTCTACGGGCTGTCCGGTGTGGTCACCGCAGCGATGCCTGCGGTGGAGTGGTTTTTCGTTCGGCAGCTGCGGCGCGAGGTCGCCGCCGGCTAGTTGGCTTCCGCACGGCAGGCGCGCAATTCGGCGTCCCGTGGCTGTCACCGATGGGGCAGGTCGTTAGCCGTCCACCTGTGGCGTACCGTCAAGTGGTCGACAGCGAAGGGAATGCCCGTGAATTGTGCAGCCCCGCCCATCGTGGGCCGGCGACGTCTGCGATGACCCGTCCGTCCGGCGGTCGAGGCAGAGCCGGTGCCGTCCGGCTGTCGGTAGCCAGTGAGCTTGGCCGCGTCATCGACGGCGCCTGGTGGCCACACGCAGACCGCATGACCAATGAATTGCCCGACCTGATTGCAATCCTGACCCCCATGCTGGGGGACATCACGGCCATCAACGTCAATTGGCAACCGCTGCAACGACCGCCCGACTTCAACTGGCCGGGATGGGAACAAAAGCGCCAGCACGTGATGACCATCAGCGGCGGCGATAAACAGATCAACCTGCTGATCATTCCGTATGCGACCTACAGCACGCTCGCCCTGATGGTGTTGCGTTGCGCCGCCAATCTCCCGGTTGGCGCCGCCGACCGGGATAAGCCCGCCTTTGCGACCGCGGGCTCCATCCTGCGGGCCGCTCAACAGCAGCGCGCCGCCAGCTGTAGCTAGTGCTCGCCGTTCGTGGATCCGTTGGTGCTGCCTTGACGCTCGCGCAGCGCGGTCAGGGCGCGTTGCTCAGCGGAGTGCGCCGCCTCGCGTAGCGCGGTGTCCTCGGACACCGGGTCGGCGAACAAGAAGCTGCCGCTACCCGGCGAACCGGCCGAGCCCAGCTTGTTCATCTTGTTGGGCACCGGCGCCCCCTGGTACTCCAGCGGTAGCGGGTGGCCGTGGTCATCGACCGGGCCAAGTGGCTGGTGCAGCTCGATGTAGGCACCGTGCGGCAGCCGCTTGATGATGCCGGTCTCGACGCCGTGCTCGAGCAGCGCGCGGTCGCTGCGCTGCAGACCAATGCACCACCGGTAGGTGATGAAGAAGACGAACGGCGGCAGGATCACCATTCCGATGCGCCCGATCCATGTCGTCGCGTTCAACGAGATATGGAAGGTGAACGCGATGATGTCGTTCATCGCGCACAGCGTCAGCAGCATGTAGAAGGCGATCGCCATCGCGCCGATCGAGGTGCGCACCGGGACATCCCGCGGCCGCTGCAGCAGGTTGTGGTGCGCATAGTCGCCGCTGAACCGCTTCTCCAGGAACGGGTAGATGATCAGCAGGATGAAGACCCCACCCATGATCAGCGCCACCCAAACCACGGCGGGAATCGTGTGGTGCCAGAAGTAGAACTCCCACGGCGGCCAGATACGCGCCAGGCCTTCCGTCCACATCATGTAGAAGTCAGGCTGCGATCCGGCCGACACCTGAGATGGCTTGTAGGGGCCCAGGTTCCAGATCGGGTTGATCTGTAGCAGGCCGCCCATCAGGCCGAGCACGCCAACGATGGCGGCGAAGAACGCGCCGGACTTGACCGCGAACACCGGCATCACGCGGACGCCGACAACGTTGTGCTCGGTACGACCCGGGCCGGGGAACTGAGTGTGCTTCTGGAACCACACCATGGCCAGGTGCATCCCGATCAAGGCCAGGATGATGCCCGGAATCAACAGGATGTGCAGGGCGTACATCCGGGGTATCAGGATGGTGCCGGGGAAGTCACCGCCGAACAGTGCCCAGTGCAGCCAGGTTCCCATCACCGGCATGCCCAGCGTGATCGACGAGAGCGCGGCCCGCAGACCGATACCCGACAGCAGGTCGTCGGGCAGCGAGTAGCCGAAGTAGCCCTCGAACATCGACAGGATCAGCAGCAGCGAGCCGATCACCCAGTTCGCCTCGCGGGGCCGGCGGAACGCGCCGGTGAAGAAGATGCGCGCCAGGTGCACCATGATCGACGCGGAGAACATCAACGCCGCCCAGTGGTGGATCTGACGGACGAACAAACCGCCACGGATCTCGAAGGAGATGTCGAGTGCCGACTGGTAGGCCCGCGACATCTCGACGCCGCGCAGTGGTTGGTAGACGCCGTTGTAGGTGACGTCGACCATCGACGGGTCGAAGAACAGTGTCAGGTACACGCCGGTGATCAGCAGCACGAAGAAGCTGTACATCGCGATCTCGCCGAGCAGGAACGACCAGTGCGTCGGGAAGACCTTGTTGAGCTGTCTGCGCACCGCCGCCGACGGGTGATAGCGGGAGTCGACTGCCTCGCCCTGGCCGGCCAGGACGTCACCGATGTTCGGGGGACTCAGTTTCGGACTCATGTTGTCGTCCTCTCCCAGAATGCAGGACCGACGGGCTCGATGAAGTCACCGTTGGCAACCAGATACCCGTTTGAGTCGATGGTGATCGGCAGCTGCGCCAACGCACGGGCGGCCGGGCCGAAGATCGGCTTGGCGAAATGCAATGCGTCGAACTGCGATTGGTGGCAAGGGCACAGGATTCGGTACGACTGCTGTTCGTACAGCGACGACGGGCAGCCCAGGTGCGAGCAGACCTTGGTGTAGGCGAAGAACTCGCCGAAGTTGAAGCTCTCCTGGCCCTGACGTTTGACCATCCTCGGCATGTCGGTGGGCCGGATCCGGATCAGCATCACCGGGTTGCGCACGCCCATCTTGATGGTGATCAGTTTTTCGTGCGACTCGGTCGTGGTGCCGTCACCGTCGGACTCCCGCCACGGGAACACGGTCTCCATCCCCCCGGCGTCCATGTCCTCGGGGCGCATTTTGACGAACGGCGCCCCGGAGGTGGCCCCCGTCGCGCGCGCCAGATAGATCGTCTCGCCGTGGAAGCGCGGGGTCCAGCCCGATGTCCACAGCACCGCTTTGAGGCCGTCGGCGGTGGGCACAACCGGCTTCCACGGGTTCTTGATCAGGCCGCCGGCAAACGCCACCAGGGTGCCGAGACCGAACGCGCCCATGCCCAGGCCGAACGATGCCCCGATCAGCTTTCGGCGCCCGATCGTCGACGTCTGGTAGGCGTCGGTCAGGTTGGCCACGACGGTCTTGCGGTCGATGTCGCGGGACGCCCCGTCATGGCGGTCCTGAATCGAAATCTCTTCCGGGATAAACCGTTTCTGATACAGGATCGCACCGATGGCGATCGACAGAACCGACGCCCCGAAGGTCAGGCCGTACAGTGGGGTGGCCAGCGAGTACAGGAAGTTGCCGGCTTCTTCATTCGCTTTGTACTGCCACGGCCAGAACAGGAAAATCAATAGCAGCGCCAGCCCGAAACCGCCGCCCAGCAAAAGCCACAGGGCCACGCCGCGCTCGGCGCGCTTCTCGGCCTTGGTGCCCTCGACCGGCCAGCGAGGCTCCTTGAAGACGGTCTCGACGCCGTCGATCTTGCCGCCGAGCTCGAGCAGTTCTTGGTTGGACATCGCGGCCAGTGCGGCCTGGTCCGGCTCTGGGCCTTTACCGACCCCGGTGCTTTCCGAGCTCATGCTCGCGCCCCAATCCACAGTGCCAGCCCGATGGCGGCGACCATCCCGATGATCCACATCGCCATGCCCTCGGGCGCGGGTCCGAAGCCGCCGAGGCCATAGCCGCCTTGCGAACGCTCCTCGGAGACGCCCTTGACGTAGCCGATGATGTCCTTCTTGGCCTCGAAGGACAGCTGCCGGTCGGAGAACTTCGGCATGTTCTGCGGGCCGGTCATCATCGCGGTGAGGATCTGCTGCTCATTGGCCTCGCCCAGATCGGGCGCGAACTTGCCTGACGACAGCGCACCGCCCTTACCGGTGAAGTTGTGGCACGAGGCGCAGTTCAGCCGGAACAGGTCGCCGCCGCGGCCCAGGTCGGTGCCGCGCAGCGAGTGCATCGCGAGACTGCCATCCGGGTTGCGCACCACAGTGGGGCCACCACCGTTGGCTTGGACGAATGCGCCCAGCGCATCGATCTGACCCTCGTCGAAGATCGGTTCCTTACGCGGTGCTTGCGCCTCGCCGCGCATGGCCGGCATTCGGCCGCTGGACACCTGGAAGTAGACGGCCGCCTCGCCGACGCCGACCAGGCTGGGCCCGTGGTCGGGCACACCCTGCAGGTTGGCGCCGTGGCAGGACACGCACGAGGTGTCGAACAGCTGCTTGCCTGTGCGCAGCAGCGCCGACGACGACTCGTCGGCGACGGCCACCTGGGGGGTGGGGGTCAGCACAGCGGCCAGTCCGCCGGAGATGGTCAGCGCGATCATCAACAGCAGGCCACCGGACAGCCGGCGGCGAAGACGCCGCCGCGACTGCTCTTGCTTGCGGGGCTGACTCTGCGGCTTGCGGCCGCGGGATCGGGTGAATCCCAACTTCTTCAACCGAGCACTCCTGTTCGTCTAGCGCCGGCTCAACGGATGAAATAGATCACGGTGAACAGCGCGATCCACACGATGTCGACGAAATGCCAGTAGTAGGAAACGACGATGCTGGCCGTCGCCTGGGCCGGCGTGAACTTACTCATCCCGGTGCGCGCCAGCAGGAATATGAAGGCGATCAGTCCACCGGTGACGTGCAGGCCGTGGAACCCAGTGGCCAGATAGAACACGCTGCCGTAGGCGCTGCCGTGAATGGTCGTCCCGTGGGTGGCGAGGTGGAAGTACTCGTAGGCCTGCCCGAGGACGAAGAACAGTCCCATCAGGAAGGTGATCACATACCAGCGGCGCAGGCCGAAGACGTCGCCGCGCTCGGCGGCGAACACGCCCATCTGGCAGGTGAACGACGATGCGATCAACACCAATGTCACCGGCACGGCTTGGTACAGATTCAGCTCGGTGGGCGGCGGCGGCCAGTTCCCGCCGGCCTGCGCCCGCGCTGTGAAATAGAACGCAAACAGGCCAGCAAAGAACATAAGCTCGCTCGACAGCCACACTATGGTGCCAACACTGACCATGTTGGGCCGATTCAGCGAATGAACTCGCGACGTGATCGCGGTCCCCGAGGTCCCTACAGCACTCGTCACATCCGCAAGTATGACGCTTTGTAGTTGTTGAACACTACCCGGGGCGGAAATTCGCCTCCGCGCGTCGCATTCCACCGACCGGAAACGACGGTTGGGCAGCGGTTGGTCCTCGTGGGACCATCGGCGCGTGGCTCTGTCATCTGAGGTTCCTTCGGCCCGGGCGTTTTCCGCGACGTCCCCGGGCGCAAAAGGCGGGGCTGCGCCGACGTGGCCGCGGCTGCTGGGCCGGTTGACCGACGGGGAGAACCTGGCGCGGGGGCAGGCCGCGTGGGCGATGGACCAGATCATGACCGGTAACGCGCGCCCGGCCCAGATCGCCGCGTTCGCCGTCGCGATGAAGATGAAGGTGCCCACCGCGGCCGAGGTCAGTGAGCTCGCCGACGTGATGCTCAGCCATGCGCGCCAGATCCCTGGTGACGCGATCGGCGACGACGCCGTCGATGTCGTCGGTACCGGCGGCGACGGCGTCAACACCGTCAACCTGTCCACGATGGCCGCGATCGTGGTGGCCGCCGCGGGGGTGCCGGTCGTCAAGCACGGCAACCGGGCCGCGTCCTCGCTGTCCGGTGGCGCCGACACGCTCGAGGCCCTCGGTGTGCGCATCGATCTGGGACCCGACCAGGTCGCACGCAGTCTCGCCGAAGTCGGGATCGGGTTCTGCTTCGCGCCGGTGTTCCATCCGTCCTACCGGCACGCGTCAGCGGTGCGCCGCGAGATCGGGATACCGACGGTCTTCAATCTGCTTGGGCCACTTACGAACCCGGCTCGGCCGCGAGCCGGGTTGATCGGCTGTGCGTTCGCGAACCTCGCCGAGGTGATGGCCGGGGTGTTCGCGGCGCGGCGCGCCAGCGTGCTGGTCGTGCACGGCGACGACGGCCTGGACGAATTGACCACGACCACCACGAGCACGATCTGGCGGGTGCAAGCGGGCACGGTCGACAAGCTGACCTTTGATCCCGCGGGATTCGGGTTCGCCCGCGCCGAGCTCGACGAATTGGTGGGGGGTGACGCTGCGGCTAACGCTGAGGAGGTGCGGGCCGTGCTGGGCGGTGCCAAGGGCGCGGTCCGCGATGCCGTCGTGCTCAACGCCGCCGGTGCGATCGTCGCGCATGCGGGCCTATCCAGTCGCGCCGAATGGCTGCCGGCGTGGGAGGACGGGCTGGAGCGCGCCGGTGCCGCCATCGACTCCGGGGCGGCCGAGCAGCTGCTCGCGCGTTGGGTGCGATTCGGCCAGCAGGTCGCCTAGGCATCTGGGAGTCAAGCGCAACTTGGTGTTTCGGACACTTCTCGGCGAGAGCCTAGTGCAAAGAGTGCGCGATTTCGTTCCGGCCCAACCGGGCCGACATATCGTCTATGCCTGGCCCATCGATTGACCAACGTCGATTCAGGCGCATGGGTTTCATGGAAGTTGTTGCGGTACAGGTTGGTCCGCGGGTGGTAAGCGTCCGAGCTGGCGCATGAGGTGCAGCCGGTTGTACCAGGCGACGTAATCGACAGTGATGAGTTAGTCCGGTCAGAGCATCGTCACCACGAGATCGGAATCGATGGGTGGGCGTCGATGGATATCAGCCGCTCGGTTCACAGCAAGCATCGGTCAGGCCCCCTCCGAGGAGCATTGGATCTCAGCGTTGGGGTGCCCGGTGCTCCTTTGCGTAATCGTGTAGTGCACTGCCGGCAGGTCCGAGTCCGGGACCGGCGCTGGATCCTGTGTGCGGGCCAGCCGCGCCGAGCGCGCCGCGGCCGCCCACCCCGCCCAGGCGCCGGCGGATCGCACCGGTGAGGCCCACCCGATGTCGTCGGCGACCCGTACGATGCGCACTCCCGGGGTCAGCAGCCAGCGCGCGACCAGGGCGGTCTCTTCGACCAGCGCACCGCCCAGCGGGGCATTGGCCGTCAAAATCGTTTGTGCGCCAGCATGGATGGCGTCGACCACCGGCATCGGCGGCACCCCGCGCCTGGCGTTGCCGGCCGCGGCGAGCTGGCCGTAGCGGATCACGGCGAGGTGGTAGCCCCCACTGCCGTCGGGCGCCGCGGCGATCAGCTCGGGCAGGGCGGCCAGCGCCCGCAGCCGCTGGCCTCGCCACAGCATCTCGACAGCGATGGCGGTGCGGTCGCGCAGCCGTGCCGCGCTCTCGTAGTGCCGATGCTCGGCCAGCACGGTGATCTGATCGACGGCCGCGATTAACGCGCTGTTGTCCGCGCCATCGATCAGCGCCGCGGCCCGCTGTGTCGCCGCGGCGTATTGCACCGCGGTCACGTCGCGGGCGGCGGGACAGGGCGACACTTCGACTTCCGGGCAGGTCGGTCCGTGCAGCGCCGAACGTCCGAGTCGTCTTGTGCACGTTCGAATTCCGGTGAAACGTGCCAGCAGCCTCGCGGTGTCGGCCGCATCGGCGCGGGACCGAAACGGCCCGATGGCGCGGTCGTGTCGCGGGGCGCGCACCACCGACAGCCGGGGGAAGGCCTCGTCGCTCAGCGTCACCCACCACCAGCGTTGCGGGAACCTCGACCGGCGGTTGTACGGCGGCGCGTGCGCGGCCAGCATCCGCAGCTCGCGCACCCCGGCCTCGAGCGCGTGCGCGCACTCGACGTGGTCGACCGCGCCGGCCAGTGTGACCATCTCCTTCATCCGGCCGCGAGGGTCGGCGCCGGTGAAGTACTGGCTCACCCTCCGGCGCAGGTCAACAGCGGTGCCGACGTAGAGCACCTCGCCCGAGGGGCCGCGAAACAGGTAGACCCCGGGACGGTGCGGCAGCTGATCGGCGAGCACACGCTTGCGGCGCTGGGTCGGCGTCACGTTGGGCAGATACGAGCGCAGGTCGGCATAGGTGTGCACGCCCTGATTGCCGACGCGCTCGACCAGTGCGTGCAGCACCTCGACGGTGGCGCGGGCGTCGTCCAGGGCCCGGTGGGTGGGCTGGGTGGCGACGGCGAACAGCCGGGCCAGGGCCGCCAGCCGCACACTGGGGGATTCCTCACGGCTCAGCACGCGGCGCGCCAGTCGTACGGTGCACAGCACTCGTGCCTGGGGCCAACGAATTTCGCAGTGCTCGGCGGCGGCTCGCAGAAACCCGACGTCGAACCCCGCGTTGTGGGCGACGAGCACCGCCCCGCAGTCCAGGCCGGCGAACTCCAGAAACATCGGCAGCGCCGCGTCGATTGTCGGGGCGTCACACACCATGGCCGTGGTGATGCCGGTGAGCTGGATGATTTGAGGCGGGATGCTGCGCTGCGGGTCCACCAGGGTGCCGAATTCTCCGAGCACTACGCCGCCGCGAACCTTCACCGCGCCGATCTCGGTGATCGCGTCGGCACGTGTCCCGTCGCCGCCGCGGGCGCGCCCGCCGGTCGTCTCCAGGTCCACCACGACGAAGGTGGTCTCGCGCAGCGGGGTTTCTTCGATTGGCGTCCAGCTCGATTCCGCGCTGGATCCCAGGTCGGCGAAACTCAGTTGAGTCCCACCAGTCACACCCATGGGCGTGACGTTAAGCATCGCGACCGACACCGGCGGCGTTCCCACGCCGGTTCGTGCTCGCCAAAAAGTGTCGGTGCCCGCGGTTAGCGTTCGGGTCAGCACGACCAAGTGCGGATGAGAGGACCGATTCCGATGGCCTACAGCAGCGGACCCGACAGCAAAGGCGTCGCGGCGTCAGGACCGGTTGCCCCGGTGGTAATCGACTGCGACGATTGTGCGGCTCGCGGCCCGGGGTGCCGGGATTGCGTGATCAGCGTGCTACTCGGGGTACCGGATACCTTGTTGCACGACGAACGTGCCGCACTCGAAGTGCTTGCGGAGGTGGGATTGGCGCCGCGCTTGCGTTTGGTGCCCATTCATCGCAATCATGGGTTCGGCGTCGCCTAGAGGGGTTGAGTGTCAAAACCCCTGGACCGCCTCAGTTACCCCGTGTCGTTCACATACTTATGACAGAAATCTATCTATTTTCTTAACGATCTGGTTTGGACAAACGCCGATATCGTTTCGTAACCTGTTTGAGACCTAAACCCAGATCGACCTCGAACGTCGACGGCAGTTTAAGGAAGCAATACTTTGAGTTTCGGCTCCGCGCATTCGATCTCGCGTGTCATCACGCGGTCAGTCGTCGGAACGCTGGCATGCCTCACCGTTTTGTCCGGTGTCTGTGCGGCCAACGTGATGGCCGATCCCGCCGACGACGCACTGGCAAAGCTCACCGAGCTATCCCGGCAGGCCGAGCAGACCACCGAGGCCATGCACAGCGCGCAGCTCGACCTCAACGACAAACTCGCCGCCCAGCGGGCCGCCGACAAGAAGCACACCGACGACCAGGCCGCGGTGGATGGGGCGAAGGTTCGCCTGGCCACCTTCCAGATCGCTGTCAACAAGCTCGCGGCCGCGACCTACATGGGTGGACGCATCGACGGCATGGAAGCGATGCTGACCGCGCAGTCGCCGCAGGGGCTAATCGACAAGATCGCCGTCCAGCGCGTGATGGCGGCCCAAATGTCCACGCAAATGGCGAGTTTCCGGGTTGCCGGTGAGCAGGCCGCCAAGGCCGAACAGGCTTCGGCCCGCTCCGCCGCTGATGCCAAGAGCGCGGCCGAGCAGGCCGCCGCGGTGCGGGCCAGCCTGCAGTCCAAGCAGAGCCAGCTGCAGGTTCAGATTGCCGTCGTGAAGTTGCAGTACGTGTCCCTGTCGCCACAGCAGCGCACCGCGCTGGCCGACCCCGGGCAGCTGCCCGCGGCGGCTCCGGCGCCAGGCGCACCCGCGCCGGACGCATTGCCGCCCGGCGCCCCGCCGGCGCCCGGTGCGCCACCGCCGGGTGAGGCTCCGCCGCCAGGTGGAATGCCCGGTATGCCGGGGATGATTCCTGGCGGTCCCGGTGGTGACCGTGCCAACGTCGTGCAAGCGGCGTTGACCCAGGTCGGATCGCCTTACGTGTGGGGCGGCTCGGCACCGGGCGGGTTTGACTGCTCCGGATTGGTGATGTGGGCCTTCCAGCAGGCCGGTATCTCGTTGCCGCACTCAAGCCAGGCGCTCGCTCATGGCGGTCAGCCGATTTCCCTGTCGGATCTGCAGCCCGGCGACGTGTTGACCTTCTATTCGGACGCGTCGCACGCCGGCATATACGTCGGTGACGGCATGATGATCCACTCGTCCACCTACGGCGTGCCGGTGCGGGTGGTGCCGATGAACTCCTCCGGCCCGATTTACGACGCCCGCCGTTACTGATCGTTCGGCGCCCGGCCATTTCCGTCGGCATCGCCGGTGGCTCCCGATTCTTTTGGCGTGGGTCTTTGTTGTCGAGTTCGTCGCGGCAGCGGCCGTGCCGTTGGACGCGCGTAATGGCCGGATAAGAGGCGCCCAGCTCGCTGCGCCCGCTCATGGTCACCCGCTCGGCGCCCGAGCACCCCTGATCGTCGGCGACCGCGAGATCCGATTGCTGCGCCTCGGCGGCCCCGCTGCCGAGGCGCTGCTGGCTCGGGTCGCGTCGGATGTGGGCGCCGCGGTCGACAAGGTAGAGGCGTTCTGGGGGGTCGGCTGGTCGCGGGATATCTCGGTGGTGGCCACCGGCTCCGACGACCAGTTTCGCGCCGCCGCCGGCGGCGGCGCACCCGAGCAATGGGCGGACATCGCCGCGGTGACCGTCGCCGATCAGATTGATCCCGCCCATCGGGTGGTGGTCGGTCAGCGGATCGTATTCGCCCCGGGCGCGGCAGGAATGAGTGCGTCGGCATTTCGAATTGTGTTGACTCATGAACTTTTTCATTACGCATCGCGCGCCGACACCGCGCTCGATGCGCCGCGATGGCTAGCCGAAGGCGTCGCCGATTTCGTGGCCCGGCCCAATACCCCGGTGCCGCCGCAGGCTCGCTCGCCGAACCCGTCGTTGCCGTCGGATCTCGAGCTGGACACCCCGGGGCCGCAGCGTTCGCTAGCCTACGACCGCGCCTGGTGGTTCGCCCGCTTCGTCGCCGACACGTTCGGAACGCCCAAGCTGCGCGACTACTACCTGGCCGTCTGCGGCGTAGCGCACGTCGACCCGTTCACCGCCGCCCGCGACGTGCTGGGCATCGACTCGGCAGGCCTGCTCGCGCGCTGGCGGCAATGGATGTTCGGCTAGCCTGACGCAGGTGAGCCGGGTCCTGCTGGTAACCAACGACTTTCCGCCGCGACGCGGCGGTATCCAGTCCTACCTGCGCGAGTTCGTCGGGCGGCTGGTGGACACCGGGTCACATTCGGTGCTGGTGTACGCGCCGCAATGGAAGGGCGCCGACGCTTTTGACGCCGACGCGGCCGGCTATCGGGTGGTGCGCCATCCGGGCACGCTGATGTTGCCGGTGCCGACGGTCGACGCGCGGATGCGCCGGCTGATCGGCGACCACGGCATCGACACCGTGTGGTTCGGCGCGGCCGCACCGCTGGCGCTGCTGGCGGCGCGTGCCAGGCGCGCCGGGGCGAGTCGGGTGCTGGCCAGCACGCACGGCCACGAGGTGGGCTGGTCGATGCTTCCGGTGGCGCGTTCGGTGCTGCGGCGCATCGGTGACGACACCGACGTCGTCACCTTCGTCAGCCGCTACACACGGGGCCGGTTCGCGACGGCGTTCGGGCCGGCCGCGTCGTTGGAATACCTGCCGTCCGGCGTCGACACCGACCGGTTCCGGCCCGACCCGGCCGGCCGCGACGAGCTACGCAAGCGCTACGGGCTGGGGGAGCGGCCGACCGTCGTGTGCCTTTCCCGGCTGGTGCCCCGCAAGGGGCAGGACATGCTGATCAAGGCGTTGCCGTCGATTCGGCAGCGCGTCGACGGCGCCGCCCTGGTGATCGTCGGCAGCGGCCCCTACCTCGACACGTTGCGCAAGCTCGCGCAGGACTGCGGGGTGGCCGACCACGTGACATTCACCGGCGGCGTGCCATCCGACGAGCTGCCCGCCCACTATGCGCTGGCCGACGTGTTCGCGATGCCGTGCCGCACTCGCGGCGCGGGCATGGATGTCGAAGGCCTTGGGATCGTGTTCCTGGAAGCCTCGGCGGCCGGCGTGCCGGTGATCGCCGGCGAGTCGGGTGGCGCGCCGGAAGCTGTGCAGCACAACAAGACTGGGCTTGTCGTCGACGGAAACTCGGTACAAGAAGTGGGCGATGCCGTCGCCGAATTGCTGAGCGATCGTGACCGGGCCACCGCGATGGGTGCGGCCGGACGCGACTGGGTGACGTCGCAGTGGCGCTGGGATATTCTGGCCGCCCGCCTGGCCAATCTGCTGCGGGGCAAGCCCTCGTCGGCCACACTGGCCTGACCCGGGCGGCTACTCCTTGTCGTAGAGCGCCTCGATATCGGAGGCGAACTTCTCGGCCACCACGTTGCGCTTGACCTTCATCGTCGGGGTCAGCTCGCCGGTGTCCTCGGTGAAGTCGACCGGCAGAATGCGGAACTTGCGGATCGACTCGGCATGCGAAACCGACAGGTTGGCCTGCTTGACTGCGGCGTCGACCTCGGCGACCAGATCCGGGTCGGTGGCCAGATCGCCCACCGACGAGCCGGACGACTTGCTGTTGCGCTGCTTCCAGCCGTCGAAGGCTTCCGGGTCGATCGTGATCAGTGCGCCGACAAACGGCTTCGCGTCCCCGACCACCAACGCCTGGCTGATCAGCGGGTGTGCCCGCAGTTGGTCCTCCAGCACGGCGGGGGCGACGTTCTTGCCGCCGGCGGTCACGATGATCTCCTTCTTGCGGCCGGTGATCTTCAGGAAGCCGTCCTCGTCGAGCGCGCCGAGATCGCCGGTCTTGAACCAGCCGTCGGCGAACGCCTCCTCGGTGGCCTGCTCGTTGCGCCAGTACCCGCTGAACACCACGCCGCCGCGCACCAACAGCTCACCGTCGTCGGCGATGCGCATGCTGTTGCCCGGCAACAACGTTCCGACCGTCCCGATCTTGACCTTGCCGACCTGGTTGACCGTGATGGCCGAGCTGGTCTCGGTCAGGCCGTAGCCCTCGTGGATGGTCAGGCCGACGCCGCGGTAGAAGTGGCCCAGCCGGGCGCCCAGCGGTGCGCCGCCGGACAACGACGCGTGGCAGTCACCGCCCAGCGCCGCGCGCAGCTTGTGGTAGACCAGCCGGTCGAACAACGCGTGTTTGGCGCGCAGCAGCAGCCCGGGGCCGCCGTTGTCGTGGGCTTCGCTCCAGTCGACCGCGGTCTGCACAGCCCTGGCGAAGATCGGCCCCTTGCCGTCGTTGGCGGCGTTCTGCTCGGCGGTGTTGTAAACCTTTTCGAACACCCGCGGCACCGACACCACGACCGTCGGCTTGAACACCGCCAACATGGGCAGCAGGTTCTTGATGTCGCTGGTGAAGCCGACGGTGACCTTGTTGGCGAACGCGGACAGCGTGAGCGAGCGGGCCAGCACATGCGCCAGCGGCAGGAAGACCAGCAGCCGCTGGCCCTCGTGCAGCAGCGTCGGCAGGCACTCCTTGGCTCCCCGCGTCTCGTAGAGCAGGTTGGCATGGGTGAGCTGGCAGCCTTTGGGACGTCCGGTGGTTCCCGACGTGTAGATCAGCGTCGCGGGGTCTT
Organism: Mycobacterium montefiorense; assembly: GCF_025823255.1. NCBI lineage: Bacteria > Bacillati > Actinomycetota > Actinomycetes > Mycobacteriales > Mycobacteriaceae > Mycobacterium > Mycobacterium montefiorense. The sequence continues at coordinate 57,258 of NZ_JACKVL010000006.1, forward strand.
CCGGGCGCAACGCCGACAGCCGGGCGGTCAGCTCTTGCGCGTCGACCGACGCGCCGGCCTCGACGAGCTGATCGAGCGCCTTGGGGCCCGAACCGTCGATGTGCAGCACCCGGCGCAGGGCCGGAAGTTCGCCGGTGAGCTCGGTGACCATCGCGGCGTGCGCATCGGTCTCGGCGAACGCCACGACGGTTTCCGAGTTCTGCAACACCCAGCGCACCTGCTCGGCCGACGAGGTCTCGTAGATCGGGACCGTGACGGCGCCGACCGACAGGATGGCCAGGTCGAAGATCGCCCACTCGTAGCGGGTGGCCGAAAAAATGGCCACCCGGTCGCCGGCTTGCACGTCCAGCGAGATCAGGCCTAATGCCGCGGCGCGAATCTGCCCGGCGGCCTCGGCGCAGGTGACGTCGGTCCACACCCCGTCGACCTGACGTTGATAGATGACAAAGCTGGGGTCGTCGCGCTCGTGCTCGAAGACCATGGCTGCGATGTTGTCGTGCTCGCCGAGGGAAAAGCGGGCAGGGACACTGTATTCACGCACTCTTTGACCTCGATTGACCTAGTGACCGGTGGCCGGCTTGCTGTAGCCCAGACTAATCGCGGGATTCACGCGGCCGCAGGCTGTCGGTCGAGCAGCATCGCGATCGCCGCGAGCCGCGTTCGGAGGGGCGTGCCCTCGGCGGCATGCGGCGAATATTGATATGTGAAGCTGACACCATGCACAGCATCCAGATCGCGGACCAGACGTACGTCGCCGCCGACGGCGCGCGGGCCGGGGTCGCGGTCGCCGACGAATCGAGCTGGCAACGCTGGTGGCCAGATCTGCGGCTGCAGGTCGTCGAGGCCCGTGCGGAGAAAGGAATTCGCTGGGCCGTGACCGGGGCGCTGACCGGCACCATGGAGATCTGGCTGGAGCCGTCGCTGGACGGCGTGGTGTTGCACTATTTCTTGCACGCCGAACCCACTGGCGTGGCGGCCTGGCAGCTGGCGAAACTGAACCTCGCGAAAATGACACACCGCCGTCGGGTGGCGGGCAAGAAAATGGCTTTTGAGGTCAAGACGACTCTGGAGCAGTCACGTCCTGTCGGTGTTTCTCCGGTAGTTTAACTCCGGTCAAGGTTCGCACGGAGAGTTCCGTTCCGGTCCGAAGGCGGGGTACTGCCGGAGATGATCGGGTGGACCCGCGTGCGGGAGAGAGGGTAGCGGCCAGGTGGCGGAGAAGACGACCCAGACCATTCACATCGAGGCAGATCCGGGCACGGTGCTGCAGGTGATCGCCGACATCGACTCGTATCCGGACTGGATCTCGGAGTACAAGGAAGCCGAGGTGCAGGAGCGTGGCGCCGACGGCTACCCGAAGACCGTGCGATTCGTGATGGACGCCGGCGTCATCAAGGACACAATGGTCATGTCCTACACCTGGCCGGCCGACCACGAGTCGCTGAGCTGGACCCTGGTGTCCAGCTCGCTGCTGCGCTCCCTTGAAGGGTCATATCGGTTGGCGGCCAAGGATTCTGGAACCGATGTCACCTACGAACTCTCGGTCGACCTGGCCATCCCGATGATCGGGTTGCTCAAGCGCAAGGCCGAGCGCAGGCTGACTGAAACCGCTTTGAAGGATCTGAAGAAACGAGTCGAGGCTGAGTGAATCCGGTTCACCCACCCCTCCCTCTTCCAAGGCCCGGATCAGTCTTTTCGTTGGCAAGGGCGGGGTAGGAAAATCCACCCTCGCTGCTGCCACCGCGGTCTGTGACGCGATCGAGGGGCAGCGCGTGCTGGTGGTCTCAACCGACCAGGCACACTCGCTGGGCGACGTGCTCGGCATCCCCGTCCCGCCTAGCGGCAGCGGCGAACCGGTCCGGGTGCTTGCCGACGATGCCGAGACGAGCAGCGGCTCGCTGGACGCGATGGCGTTGGACACCCTGGCCCTGCTCGAGGCCCGGTGGCATGAGGTGGTCACCACATTGGATCGCCGGTTTCCTGACTCGGAGCTGAGTAGCATTGCCCCCGAAGAACTTTCGGCTTTGCCGGGCATTCAGGAAGTGCTCGGGCTGCACGCCGTCGGCGAACTCGCGGCTTCCGGTCGATGGGATCGCGTCGTCGTCGACTGCGCCTCGACCGCCGACGCGTTGCGCATGCTGACCCTGCCCGCCACCTTCGGGCTGTACGTCGAGCGCGCCTGGCCGCGTCATCGCCGGCTGTCCATCACCGCCGACGACGCGCGCTCGGCCGCGGTGGTGGAGCTGATCGAACGCATCAGTACCAGCGTCGAGCAGCTCAGTGAACTGCTCACCGACGGCGACCTGGTCAGCGCGCACCTGGTGCTGACGCCTGAGCGGGTGGTGGCCGCCGAGGCGGCCCGAACGCTGGGTTCGCTGGCACTGATGGGTGTGCGCGTCGAGGAGCTGATCATCAATCAGGTTCTGGTGGAAGACGAGTCCTACGAGTACCGCAACCTGCCCGAGCATCCGGCGTTCTACTGGTACGGCGAGCGCATCTCGGAGCAGCGCGCGGTGCTCGAGGAGCTCGATGCCACCATCGGTGACGTGGCGCTCGTGATGACCCCGCACCTGGCGGGCGAGCCGATAGGCCCCAAGGCCCTGGGCGGATTGCTCGACAGTGCACGCCTTCGGCGTGGAACGGCGCCACCAGGACCGTTGCGCCCTATTGTGGACCTCGAATCGGGGTCGGGACTTGGGTCGACATACCGTATGCGGCTAACGTTGCCCCAGCTCGACCCCGGATCGCTGTCGCTGGGCCGGGTGGACGACGACCTGATCATCAGCGCCGGCGGGTTGCGGCGCCGGGTTCGGTTGGCGTCCGTACTACGGCGGTGCACGGTGCTCGACGCGCATCTACGAGGCGGTGAGCTGACAGTTCGTTTTCGACCAGATCCGGAGGTGTGGCCTAAGTGAGTAAGGCTCACTCCGATCTCGGTCCTGAACTGCGCAGGCTCGCCGAGGCGATTCTGGACGGTATCGACCCCGCCGTGCGGATGGCCGCCGCAATGACGGCGGGCAACGGCCCCGGGACCGGCAAGTGCCAGCAGATCTGGTGCCCGGTGTGCGCGCTGGCCGCATTGGCGACCGGCGACCAGCACCCACTGCTCACAGTGATCGCGGATCACAGCATCGCCCTGTTGGAGGTGATCCGCGCGATCGTCGACGACATCGACGGGTCTGCCAAACCCGCACCGCAACCGCCCCCGGACGGTCCCGGCGGCGGCGGCGCGCACGCCGGGGACGCCCCCGCCGACGATGCCAACGGACGGACGCGTTACCGGCCCATCCCCGTCACTATCGAAGAGTGATCCGCGGGGTTTGAATGTGGTCCCTTGGGTCGCGGGTGGGTACAGTTGGCGCAGAACACCGGCGGTTTCGGGCGAGAGGGGAGGGCCATGGCGTACTGGCTTTTGAAGTACATCTTTCTAGGCCCGTTACTGCAATTGCTCGGTCGGCCGAAAGTTGAAGGCCTGCAACATGTTCCGAGTTCGGGGCCGGTGATCCTGGCCAGTAATCACCTGGCGGTGATGGACAGCTTCTTCTTGCCGCTGGTCGTACGGCGCCGGATCACCTTCCTGGCGAAGTCCGAATATTTCACCGGTACCGGCATCAAAGGCTGGTTCAGCCGCTGGTTCTTCACCGCCGTTGGCCAGGTTCCCATCGACCGCAGCAGTGCCGACGCCGCCCAGGCCGCGCTGGACACCGCACAGCGAGTGCTGGGCCAAGGCAAGCTGCTCGGCATGTACCCCGAGGGCACCCGCTCGCCCGACGGGCGGCTGTACAAGGGCAAGACCGGCCTGGCCCGCCTCGCGCTGGAGACCGGCGTGCCGGTGATCCCGGTCGCGATGATCGGCACCAACGTCGTCAACCCGCCGGGCACCTCGATGCTGCGCTTCGGCAAGGTGACGGTCCGGTTCGGCAAGCCGATGGACTTCTCCCGATTCGAGGGCCTGGCCGGCAATCGCTTCATCGAGCGGGCCGTCGCCGACGAAGTCATCTACGAGCTGATGGGGCTCTCCGGTCAGGAGTACGTCGACGTCTACGCCGCGACCGTGAAGAACCGCGATAACGACTCGACCGACCAGGGGCTGACGGACGATCCCGCGCGGATCCCCGAAACAGCTGTCGGCTAGCCGACGACGTTCACGTCGCGGATGAGTTGACGGCCGGCATCGGGGTCGGCGCGTCCCGGCGAATCCCGACCTGCCACCCGGGTGGTGACGGTGAGTCCGGCCGCGACGATCACGGCCAGGGCCCACCACACGTAGGACATGCCGAGAAGTTGACGCCACCAGTTGGCCGTCTCCTCATGGTGCTTGGGCATCAGCTCCAGCGGGGTCCAGTCCATCAGCGCCACTCCGACGACCGTCAGCACGCCCAGCGCGACGATGCGGCGCCGCCAGCCCAAGACCGCCGTCACCAGCAGCGCCGGCAGCACCCACACCCAATGGTGTGACCATGACACCGGCGAAACCATCAATCCGAACAGGGCGACGCAGATGATCGCCAGCGTCGTCTCGCCGGCGCGTAGCACCCGCCGCATCGCCCACACGGTCAACGCCAGTACGGCCAGGCACAGGCTCGCCCAGAGCACGAAGCTCAGCTGCTCGGAAAGCCCGATCCGCGCCAGCGCGCTGGCGATGTTCTGGTCGGTGTTCAGCGCCGCCGAGCCGATCCGGTCGGTGTGGTGCACGGTATGGGTCCAGTACTCCCACGAGTCGCTCCAGGCCAGCATGAACCCGACCAGAGTCGCAACCGCAAAAGACGTCAGCGCCGTCAATGCCGTCCGATAGTCACGACGCACCAGGAAATACAGCAAAAACACCGCCGGGGTGAGCTTGAGCGCGATGCCCAACCCGAGCAGCAGCCCACGGGGCCAGGGCGTGCGGCGTGGCACACAATCGGCGATCACCAGCGTCATCAGCACGACGTTGATCTGACCGAAGGCGAAGTTCGAGGCGATGGGCTCCAGCCAGATCGAGGCCGGCGCCACCACGATCACGGCCAACCACCACCGGCGCAGCCAGGCCGGCCCGCCCAGCACCGCCGAGGTGTTCCAGACGTCGAGGCGGGTCAGCACGATCACTGTCGAGACGATCAGTAGCACCAGCGTCAACACCGTGATCGCGACGCTGGCCGCCGGCATGTGCAGCCAGGCGAACGGGCAGAACACGATCGCTGCCAGCGGGGGATAGGTGAACGGAAGATTCAGCCCGATCGGTGTGTGGAACAGCACATCACCTCGGTACAGCGGACGTCCGTCCAGCCAGGTCTGGCCGCCCATTTGATAGATATCGATGTCGATGCGGTATGGCGTGTGCGCGAACAGGCCCCAGGCCGTGTAGCCCAGCGCTGCCGCGGCCAACAGCCACAACAGACACCACAACAAAGCCCGCCCCCGACGGCTGCCCATACCGGGCGCCTGCGAATTACTCATCTCGCAGAACAGCGTAATCGGTGTCCATGGCCGTCACGTTCCGCAGCGCGGCTCCCGCGCCGCGGGGATGCGCGGGCGTAGGTTGCAAAACGTGTTCCAGTGGTTCGTGCACAGAGTGGCCCACTGGTTCTCGCATGACATCGTTCACGGGGGCCGGCTTCCCCTGCTGTGCTGCCTGGTCGCCTTCATCCTGACCTTTTTCGTCACACGAACTTTCGTCCGCTTTATCCGCCACCGCGTCGACTCCGGCCTTCCCGCCCGATGGTGGCAACCGCGCAATGTCCACATCGGGGGACTGCACATCCACCACGTGACGTTTGGGGTGGTTCTGGTGATGATCTCCGGGCTGACCTTGGTGACGCTGTCGGACAACGGGCAAGAACCCGAAAACACAGTATCCGCAATATTTTTCGGCATCGGTGCGGCGTTGGTGCTCGACGAATACGCGTTGATCCTGCACCTGTCCGACGTCTACTGGGAAGAGGACGGTCGCAGTTCGGTGGACGCGGTGTTCGCCGCTGTGGCGGTGGCCGGATTGCTGATCATGGGGCTGCACCCGTTGATGTTTTTCTTCCCGTTCACCCATGGCACGGATACGTTCGCATGGCGCGTCGCGGTGATCGGCGCGATGGTGATGACGCTGCCGCTAGCGGTGGTGGTGCTGCTCAAGGGCAAGGTGTGGACCGGTCTGCTCGGGATGTTCATCGTCGTGTTGCTGGTTATCGGCGCGATTCGGCTGTCGCGCCCGCACGCCCCGTGGGCGCGCTGGCGATACACCGCCCAGCCGGACAAGATGCGGCGCGCGTTACAGCGGGAACGCAAATGGCGCCGTCCCGTCGTGCGGGCCAAGCTGTGGTTGCAGTGCGCGATCGCCGGGACGCCGCGCCTGCCAGACGATCGCATGGTCGATGCCCAGCTTGACCAGGACGTACATCCCGCGCCGCCACCGGAGGGAACCGAGCCCATCCTGGTCGGCAGATACCTCGCCCCCTAGGCTTTCTGCGTGCGGTATTTCTACGACACCGAATTCATCGAGGACGGCCGCACCATCGAGCTGATCTCGATCGGGGTGGCCGCCGAAGACGGCCGCGAGTATTACGCCGTGTCCACGGAATTCGATCCCGGGCGCGCCGGCGCCTGGGTGCGCGCCAACGTGCTGCCCAAGCTGCCGCCACCGGCCTCGCAGTTGTGGCGCTCACGCAAGCAGATTCGTCACGACCTGGAAGAGTTTTTCGGTGTGTCGGGCGCCGAGCCGATCGAGCTGTGGGCCTGGGTGGGGGCCTACGATCACGTGGCGTTGTGCCAGCTGTGGGGTCCGATGCCGGGCCTGCCGAAAGCGATACCCCGCTACACCCGGGAGCTGCGCCAGCTGTGGGAGGATCGGGGGTCGCCCCGGTTGCCGCCGCGGCACCGCGACGTGCACGATGCACTGGTCGATGCCCGCGATCAGTTGCGCCGGTACCGGCTGATAGTGTCCGGCGACGATGCGGGCGCGCGAGCGACCCGTTAAGCAGCCCCCGGCCGAGCCGGGGCCCCGGTTAGAGCGCGTGCGCAATGGCATTAGCCCTGGCTGGCCACAGATATCATGGACCGATGAACTGGACCGTCGACATACCGATCGACCAGCTGCCCTCGCTGCCGCCGCTGCCCGCCGATCTGCGGACCCGGCTGGACGCTGCCCTGGCTAAGCCCGCCGCCCAGCAACCGGCGTGGCCCGACGACCAGGCCGCGGCAATGCGCACGGTCCTGGAAAGCGTCCCGCCGGTGACGGTACCGTCCGAAATCGTCCGGCTGCAGGAGCAACTCGCCCAGGTCGCCAAGGGCGAGGCCTTTCTGCTGCAGGGCGGCGACTGCGCCGAGACGTTCGTCGACAACACCGAACCCCACATCCGCGGCAACGTGCGCACCCTGCTGCAGATGGCGGTGGTGCTGACCTACGGCGCCAGCCTGCCGGTGGTCAAGGTTGCCCGCATTGCCGGTCAGTACGCCAAGCCCCGATCGGCTGATATCGACGCGCTCGGCCTGAAGTCCTACCGCGGCGACATGATCAACGGCTTCGCCCCGGATGGGGCCGCGCGTGAGCACGACCCGTCGCGGTTGGTGCGCGCCTACGCCAACGCCAGCGCGGCGATGAACCTGATGCGGGCGCTGACCTCGTCGGGGCTGGCTTCGCTGCACCTGGTCCACGACTGGAACCGGGAATTCGTCCGGACCTCGCCCGCCGGTGCCCGTTATGAGGCGCTGGCCACCGAGATCGACCGCGGGTTGCGATTCATGAACGCCTGCGGCGTGGTCGACCCCAATCTGCAAACTGCCGAGATCTACGCCAGCCACGAGGCTCTGGTGCTCGACTACGAGCGCGCGATGCTGCGGCTGTCGGAAAGCGAAGGCGGCGAGCCGCAGCTGTACGACCTGTCGGCGCACACCGTGTGGATCGGCGAGCGGACCCGGCAACTCGACGGCGCGCACATCGCGTTCGCTGAGGTGATCGCGAATCCGATCGGCGTCAAACTCGGCCCGACGATGACGCCCGAGCTGGCGATGGAGTACGTCGAGCGCCTCGACCCGCACAACAAGCCGGGCCGGCTCACGCTGGTCAGCCGGATGGGCAACAACAAGGTTCGCTACCTGCTGCCGCCGATCATCGAGAAGGTGCAGGCCACCGGTCACCAGGTGATCTGGCAGTGCGACCCGATGCACGGCAACACCCACGAGTCGTCCACCGGGTACAAGACCCGCCACTTCGACCGCATCGTCGACGAGGTGCAGGGCTTCTTCGAGGTGCATCGCGCGCTGGGCACCCATCCGGGTGGCATCCACGTCGAGATCACGGGCGAGAATGTGACGGAGTGTTTGGGTGGCGCACAAGACATTTCGGACCACGACCTGGCCGGCCGCTACGAGACCGCGTGCGACCCGCGGCTGAACACCCAGCAGTCGCTGGAGCTGGCGTTCCTGGTCGCCGAGATGCTGCGCGACTAGCTCGCCCACCGGCGCATCACGGTTTCGGCGAATCGCCGACGCGTGGTGTTTTGAGATGCGGCGAACAGCCACTGGCCCTCGACTCGCACGGCGACGCTGGTGTTCACCCGCGTGTTGCGACGAGCCCGTCTTCGCTTGACGGCGGCGTTCGACATGACCAGCGCGACGTCGGGGGTCAGAAACCGCATCTGAAGGATCTCGATCTCAAGTTTGGATCCCCGGAGAAGCTTCTTGAACAGAGGAACGTAGGACGCGGCGATCGTTTTGCGCCCTTTGTAGTAGCTGCCCAAAAAGGTCTACGTAGTCGGCATCGGAACTGAACACGCCGGAATACGCCTCCGGATCTGCTGCGGCCGAGGCACTTGCCTGACGGTCGACCAGATTGCGGATCGCATCCTCGTCCGTACTGCGGTCACTGTTCATCGCGTCGCCGCCATTTTTGTCCGCCGAGGGTCGATGGTGGTGTCTGTCGGCGACGAAGGGTCTGGCTGAGCCAGCGGCCGTGCCCGCGAAAATCGGGCCCGCAGGTTTCCCCAGACGATGCGTGGTAGCAGGGCGGGATCCTGGAGCCGCGACGGCGGGTCGATGAAGTTTGAGACCCGAAAGAAGCGTTCGGTCAACACAGCGTCGTGTGCGGCGGCGTTCAGTGCCGCTCTAGTCACCCAGCCTTGCAGCCGCGCCCGCCCCGAACTCCGGTCGCGAACCGGGGAAGTGGCCCGCGACCTGGCTCTATTTGCCGCCCACATCGCGCCGATGTAGCGGGCCGTTGCACCGAAATAGCGTTGTGCCAGTGCGGCATCGCCAGACAGCAGACAATCGCGCAGAGTCAGCGCTTCCAGCGCGGCGATTGTCATGCCCTGGCCGTAGGTCGGGTCGGGGGCGCACAATGCGTCACCGAGAACCACCAAACCCGATGGGAATCGAGACAACTGGTCGTAGCGGCGCCACACGGCGGCGGTGTGCTGATATGTCACGGCTTCCCCGATGGGGTGTGCCTGGCGTAGTCCGTCCATCAAGTCTGCGGGCAGGAAGGGCGCGGCCAGCGCGAGCATCGCGTCGTAATCGGTTGGCGGTTCGCCGGTTTCGGTCAGCTGTCCGATCGCCAGCATCCAGGTGTCGTGTTCGTTGGCCAGTAGCAGGCCTCCCGGCCTGCCGTCGCCTGGGTTGAACATCACGAGCCGCTGGGAGATCGATCCCATGGGCATGCTCAGCTGTTGGCTCGCGTAGCTATACCTCGCGGCCATGCGGTTCTCGGTGGGCCGTTCGAAGCCCAGCCTCGACAACAGCGCCGGGGTGCGTGCGGCCCGGCCCATCGCATCGACCACCAGGTCGGCGTCTATTGTCGTCAGAAAACCGTTGTAGCGCCGAATGATTCGAACGCCGTTGACGATATCGCCGGTGGTGAGGAGTTCGGAGACGTCGTGCCCGTCGAGGATGTTCACGTTGGGTAGAGCCTTGACGCGGCGGCGTAGCTGATACTCCATGAACGGCCTGCTCGCCATGTGCAGCGTCAGCGCGGCCGGATCGGCGAATGTGCCCGCGCTTTTCAGCTCGTAACGCCCGAGGCGTACGTAGAAGTGCGACAGGTCACCGTCGTCGACAACGACCGCCCCGGCTCTGGCCAGGTCGTCCAGCAGTCCGGGAAACAATTCACCCAGTACCTGCAGGCCGCGGCTGTAGAAGTTGTGCGCATGGCGCCCTTGGGGGAGGCCCCGGCGATGACACGGATAGTCCGGCAACCTGTCGCGTTCGACCACGCTGACCGAATCGTAGAACTCCGAAAGCACGCGGGCGGCAAGCAAACCCGCGATTCCGGCACCCAGGACTACTGCGTGCTCGCCGAGCCGGCTCGGCGAGTCGGCGCGATGCGTTGTCGAACCCATGCCTCAGCACGCTACCCCAATATTAAGAAAAATAAGAGAGCTGTGAGATTTTATTAAGATTCGTGTCGCGAACGTGACGTTCCCGCACCAATTTCATCGACTCGCGAAAAGGCAGCCTTCGAGCGGCGCATAGTAAGGCCTACTTCACAGCAGACCGGTCAGATTGCTGCCGACTGTCCACGCTGCCGTCGCGACCAGACCGGTGAGTGCCAGTATGAGTGCCACCCAGATCAGCACCATGCGGCGGTTTTGCTGACGCGCGAGGGCGAATTCAGTGATCGCGATACCGGCGAATTCGCCTGAGACTGCACCGTATTCGTAGTCGTCGGGTTCGTCGGTCTCGGTGTCGGGAGCCGCCTGAGCCCAGTCCTCGGGGCCGCGCGCCAGCTGGCGGGTGGGCTGATGGACCGGGGCCGGGGCCGGTGGGGACGGCGCGGCGGACCGCTGCTCAGTCATCCGGCTGCGCTGCAGTGCCGCCGAGCGATGCTGGGCGGAGTTGCGCGGCGCCGGGACCCGGAAGTCGGGCAGTCCCAGTTCCTCGGCGATCGCGTCGACGTCGGCGAGCATCTCGATCGCGTCGGCATACCGCTGCGCGGGGTCGCGGCCAGTTGCGCACGACACGAAATCGTCGAATTGCGTTGGCACACCTTCGATTAGGCTGCTTGGACACGGCACGTCGTGGTCCAATCGCTGGTAGGCGATCGATAGCGGGGAGTCGCCGCTGAACGGTGTACCGCCGGTCAGCAGTTCGTAGGTGAGGATCCCCGCGGAGTAGACATCGCTGCGCGGACCGGCGTTTCCGTCGCGCACCTGCTCGGGCGACAGATAGGCCACGGTGCCCAAAATGACACTGGTTGACGTGATTCCGGCCGCCGCGACCGCACGCACCAACCCGAAATCGGCGATTTTGACCTCGCCGTCGTCGGAAATCAGCACGTTCTCCGGTTTGACGTCGCGATGCACCAGCCCGGCGCGATGCGCGGCGGACAGCCCGCCCAGCACCGGGCGCAGCACAGCCACCACGGCATGCGGCGGCATCGGGCCACGTTCTGTCAGCAGCTCGCGCAGGGTGCCGCCCTCGATGAGCTCCATCACCAAAAACGGATGGCGACCGTCCTGGCCCTGGTCGTAGACCGCGACCAGCCCCGGGTTCTTCAATCGGGCGACCGTACGGGCCTCGAGCTGGAAGCGGGTCAGGAACTGACTGTCGCCGGCATAACGGGAGTCCATCACCTTCAGCGCCACCGGCCGGTCAAGCCGGACGTCGAGGCCGCGGTACACCGTCGAGGTGCCGCCGCTGGCGATCTTGCCCTGGACCAGATAGCGGCCGTCCAGCAACGTGCCGTCCAACGGGTCTGTCGTCCCGGGTCTGGTCACCGGGCCATCGTAGGTGCGGGCTTGCGATTGGCGATGCAACATAAGCTCAACGCGCCTACGCACCCGGGCGCCACGGCCTACACTTGCGCGGTGGGCAGTATTCCGGCCGGCGACGATGTGTTGGATCCCGACGAGCCAATTTATGACCTGGCCCGGGTCGCCGAATTGCTCGGCGTGCCGGTGAGCAAGGTGCAGCAGCAGCTGCGAGAAGGTCATCTGCTTGCGGTGCGCCGCGCCGGGGGTGTGGTGATACCGCAGGTGTTTTTCACCAATTCCGGTGAGATCGTCAAAAGCCTGCCGGGTTTGTTGACCATCCTGCACGACGGCGGCTACCACGAAACCGAGATCGTGCGCTGGCTGTTCACCCCGGACGCGTCGCTGACGGTGACCCGCGACGGCAGCAGGGATGCGCTCAACAACGCCCGTCCGGTCGACGCGTTGCATGCCCACCAGGCGCGTGAGGTGGTACGCCGGGCTCAGGCCATGGCGTACTAGGCGGCCAGCGGCTCTTCGGCCCGCCGAACCTCCGGTTCCGGAGCCCGGTACAGCGAGTACCAGGCGACCAGCGCGGCCGCCGTGGCCATCGAAAAGTGCAGCCACGAATACATGCCGTGCGATCCGTCTGGCTTGAAAATCACCATGGCCCAGGTCGATAGCGCGCCGATGACGGCGATCGCCCGTCGTGACTGGGCTAGCGGAGAAGCCACCGCCAGTGGCCAGGAGTAGTACCACGGCAGGGCGGACGGCACGAACAGCACCACGATCAGCATCGACCACGCCATCCCGGTCAGCGCGCCCCGATCGTCGCGCCGGAATCGCCACCACAACAGCGGCAGTGACACCGCGATGACCGCGATTCCGATGTAGCGGGTGATCCGCAGCGTGGCGTAGAAGTCGACCGGGACAAGGCCGTTGACCAGGAAGTGAATCACGTTCGCCGCCGCGGTCGGCACGGTCAGCCAGTTGATGATCTTGACCGATCCCGCCAGCGCGGTGAGCCAGCCCAGGCCGACGCCGGCGGCCACAGACAAGATGGCAAACACCACGACGAAGATCAGCAGGCCCATCGCAGTGGCCGTCGCGAATGCGCGGGCCGGGCGGTATCCGCGTTGGTCACGCAGATGTCGCATCCACACCCAGACCAGAAACGGCAACGACAACCCGGCGGTCGCCTTGACCGCGACCGCGACCGTGACCAGGGTGACGCCCAGGGCGTGGCGGCGTGCGAAGGTCAGCGCGATGCCGGCGGTCATCAGACCCACCATCAGCATCTCGTTGTGCACTCCACCCATCAGATGGATCAGCACCAGCGGGTTCAGCACGCAGATCCACAATGCCGTGGCGCCACTCGTGCCGATGTGATGAGCCAGTCGGGGAGCGGCCCAGATCAACAGCGCCAATCCGGGCAGCATGCACAACCGCAGCAGCATGGTCCCGGCGATCACATGGTTGCCGACCACCATCGTGACGAGCTTCGCAATCAGAATGAATACCGGGCCATACGGCGCGGTGGTGATCGTCCAAATGGGACTTACGTTGTCCAGCAACACATTCGGGTTAGCCACCGGGCCCACGGCATAGGGATCGAAGCCGTCGCGCAGCAACGCGCCCTGGGCCAGGTAGGAATAGGTGTCGCGGCTGAACACCGGCACGGACAGCAGTAACGGCGCCAGCCAGAAGCCGGTGGTGGCTCGCATCATGAATTCGGTGGTTTCGCCGCTGACGACGCGGCGACCCAGCGCCAGCCATGCGACGAGCATTAGCGCCACACCCGCCCACAACAGAATCGACGACAGCACCAGCCCGTGGCCAAAACGCAGCCAGGACATGTGGATTGACTCCAGCACGGGATCGTGCGGCTTGGTGCTTCCGGCACCGAGACCGCCGACGGTGATCAGCACCGAACCTAGGAAGCCCAGCTTGGCCGGGCGAGCGTCCGGTGTGGAGGCGAACGCCTTCACCTCTGAAAGACGTTGGGCAACAGACCGTTTCGCCGTAGATGAGCTGTCCGGAGATATCGGTATGGCCATGGCTCAGGCGGACCGGTTGGTGGCCATCCTGGCCAGTTCGGAAATCCCCGCCTTGGCCGGCGTGCTGATGTCTGCGGCCGCCAGCGCGGCCAGCGCCCGCTCGTTCAGCGTGGCGATGCGCCGCTCGACGGCGGCCAGCGCGCCCACCGACTCGATGACGTCGCGCAGTTCGTCCACTTGCGCGTCGGTCAACTGCGCGCCGATCGAGCTGCGTAACAGGTTGGCCGCCAACGGATCTGACCTGTCCGCCAACTCCATGGCCTCGGCCAGCAGCACGGTGCGCTTGCCGGAGCGCAAATCATCACCGGATGGCTTGCCCGTCACCGCAGGATCCCCGAACACGCCCAGCACGTCGTCACGCAACTGGAACGCCACCCCGAGGTCGGTGCCGAGCTGACCGAACATGTCTTGCACATCCGGGCGGTCGGCGGCGGCGGCCGCCCCGAGCTGCAGCGGTCGGGTCACGGTGTAGCAGGCGGTCTTGTAGGTGTCGACGGTCATCGCCGACGCGATCGACTCGGCCGCGCTGGCCTCGGCGACGATGTCGAGGTACTGCCCACCGAGCACCTCGGTGCGGATATCGGCCCAGACGCGCTGGACCCGTCGCTGCGCCTCGGGTGCCAGGTCCGCCCCGAATACGATGTCGTCGGCCCAGGCCAGGGCCAGGTCACCGAGCAGGATGGCCGCCGAAACCCCGAACCGGTCCGGACAGCCCTGCCAATCCCGGTCGCGGTGCAGCGCGGCGAAGCGGACGTGGACCGTCGGTTTGCCGCGGCGGGTGGAGGAATCGTCGATGACGTCGTCATGCACCAGCGCGCAGGCCTGCAGCAGCTCCAGCGCGGAAAACAGCAGCAGCACTTGCGCGTCGGGCTCCGCGTCGGCCACCGCACGCCATCCCCAATACGCGAAGGCGGGCCGCAGCCGTTTACCCCCACCCAAAACAAAGTCTTCGAGCGCGGAGATCAATGCGGCGTAGTCGCCGCCGATGTAAGCGGTCTCGCCCCGCCGCTGGTGCAAGTACCGGCGAAGTTGCTCGGCAATCGCGCCGGTCAACTCGACGGTTGCTGCGGCCGCTGGGGTTTCTAGGCTCAGCGCGGCGCCCCTTTCTTCCTCGGTATGCCCTGGTGTTCTCTAGGCCCGAACAGTGTATTCGCCGCTACGGCGGTGGCTGTTTGCACATGACCCGGGCGCCGGCGTGACTCGGGTTCCTCGATTAGCTCGGCAGCCCGCCAGGGCGGGCGGTAACCCCGCGCCCCTATGCTGGCGAGGTGCAAATCGTCCGAGGGAGAGGAGCCGCGTGACTCTCAACACCGTGGCGCTGGAGCTGGTGCCACCGAATGTGGACGAGGGTCGGGAGCGGGCACTTGACGAGGCGCACAAGGTAGTGCGGTTCTCGGCGGAATCCGGTCTGGGTGGCCGCATCCGTCACGTGATGATTCCGGGCATCATCGCCGAGGACGACGACCGTCCGGTGCCGATGAAGCCCAAGTTCGACGTGCTGGACTTCTGGTCCGTTATCAAGCCCGAATTGCCGGGCATCAGTGGCCTGTGCACGCAGGTGACCGCCTTCATGGATGAGCCGTCGCTGCGCGCGCGGCTCACTCGCCTGATCGACGACGGCATGGAGGGTGTGGTGTTCGTCGGCGTTCCGCGCACGATGAGCGACGGCGAGGGCTCCGGCGTTGCACCGACCGACGCCCTGTCGATCTATCGCGACCTGGTACCCAACCGCGGCGTGATCCTGATCCCCACCCGCGAGGGCGAACACGGCCGCTTCAACTTCAAATGCGACCAGGGCGCCACCTACGGCATGACCCAGTTGCTGTACTCCGACGCGATCGTCGGCTTTTTGACCGACTTCGCCAAGACCACCGATCATCGTCCCGAGATCCTGTTGTCGTTCGGGTTCGTACCGAAGATGGAAAGCAATATCGGCCTGATCAACTGGCTCATCCAGGATCCGGGCAACGCCGCGGTGGCCGCCGAGCAGGAGTTCGTCAAAAAGCTGGCGGGCAGCGAACCGCCCGAGAAGCGCCAGTTGATGCTCGACCTGTACAAGCGGGTGGTGGACGGCGTCGCCGAGCTCGGCTTTCCGCTGAGCATCCACCTGGAGGCGACCTACGGTCTGTCCGGACCGGCCTTTGCCACCTTCGCCGAGATGATCGACTACTGGTCGCCGGCCCAGCGGGTCTAGCTGGGCGGCTGATTGCGCGGCGTGGTGAATCGCTCCGAGCGGTCCCGGCTCATCCACGCCAGCAGCGCGACCACGCCGGCCGCCGCAAACGACGCGATGCCGAGCCAGACGCCCGCGCCGGTGAAGGAACGGGTGTTGGGATCTGTGTAGCGGGCCTGGGCGGTCATCGTGCTCACCACGCCCGGCTTGAGCTTCCACGACACCGCGTCGGGGTCGACCCGGTCACCGTTGGTCGAGGTCACGACGCCGGGGAAGGCGACGGTCAGCTCGACGTCGGCATCCGGGTCGGTCAGCGACGTCAGATCCGCCCGGCCTTCCAGGATCACCACGTTGCCGTTGCGGCGCAGCGACAGATTTACGCCGGTCGCGTCGGGGTTCATGTTGGCCAGCTGCGGCAACTCGGCGAACGTCAGATCGGAGAACACCGCCTGCGATCCGACGTAGCCGTCGCTGTCGTAATTGGACACCGCGACTTTCTGGTTGAACGCCAGGTTGTTGGTCTCGAGCTGCGGGCCGGTGTCCTTGGACGTCTTCGGCTTGGCCGCCGCGATGATCTCCCCGGACACCAGGTCGTCGGGCGAAACGGTGAGCGAGGCTCTGGCTCGCAAGCACCCGGTCGCCAGGGGAACCAGCAGGAGCAGCATGACGATCGCTAGCACGCGGCTCCTGCGGGCGGTGAACCCTCGGGCTCGGCGTGGGGGAGAGCTGGCGCGCACCAGGTAATCGTGCCAGATCCGGGGTGTCGCCACGGCACGTCGTCCGCTCGCGAGTCCGGCGGGTACGTCGGCGACCACTGGTGTCGTCAGTCGGCTAGAGCGGCAGGGGGCGGCCCAGGATCGCGAATGCCCGTGGGTCACCGGCGAAGTGGTAGCGCCGGATGACGTCGGTGAAGCCCAGTCGCCGGTACAACCGCCACGCGCGGTTGGCCTCGCCCGTGGTTTCGGGCGTGGACAGCAGGACGTTGCTCTCGCAGCGACCGGCGAGCAGCTGGCGGGCCAGCGCCTCGCCGACGCCGCGGCCTTGGGCGCGCGGATGAATGTGCAGTTCGGTCAGCTCGAAATAGCTCTTCATCAGCTGCGCGATCTCCGTCGGTGGCAGGCCGCCGCGTTGCAATCCCAAGACAACCTGTTGCTGCCACCACTGTCCGGGCGCGCCGGGGTAGCCATAGGCCACGCCGAGCAGCGGTGCATCGCTCAGCTCCGAAGCCGACGGCACACCGTCGCCTTCGAGCGCGTCCGCCTCTACCGCGGCAGCCGCCTGCCAGCCACGTCGGCGGATGTGCTCGAGCCACATGGCGGCGCGCTGGTGCTCGGTGCCTCGTGGGTACCGCATCGCGTCGACGTACACGCCCAGGGCGTCGGAGAGGCGGCGCTCCATATCGTTCGGAGGCATATCGATGAGGAATATCGCCAACTCGCGGTGTCCTCCTCGTCCCAGTGATCCGGGCCTCGTGCGCCTATCGGCTTCAGCGGCGCGCCGGCGCGGCGCCCGTATCGCCATTATCGGGTCCGAGGCGGATCGGGTGACGGGCGGTGGCGGCAACCGGCCGGCGACCGCGCACGTTTCGGCAAGGGTGTTGTAACGCATCGTCGTTACGGCCCGATGATCGTCGGGAAGCAACGGAGATAGAATCGCGGTCGAACCAGTGGTACGGGTCAGATTGACCTCGTATCATTTGACTTAGTTGCCCATACAATGGGCATCCGCGTGCTATCGATAGTTACGTGTCAGACTGTCGGCAAGGAGGGACGAATGCCACTCTCCGACCATGAGCAGCGGATGCTCGACCAGATTGAGAGCGCCCTCTACGCCGAGGACCCGAAGTTCGCGTCGAGTGTCCGTGGTGGGGGTTTCCGCGCGCCGACCGCGCGTCGTCGTCTGCAGGGTGCGGCGCTGTTTGTCATCGGACTGGCGATGCTGGTTTCCGGTGTGGCGTTCAAGGCCACGATGATCGGCAGCTTCCCGGTTCTCAGCGTCGTTGGGTTCATCGCGATGTTCGGTGGCGTGGTGTTCGCCATCACTGGTCCCCGAATGGCCGGCAGGACAGACCATTCCGGCCCGGCGCAGGGAACGCGCCAGCGTCGCAACAAGGGTGGCGGCTCGTTCACCAGCCGCATGGAAGACCGCTTCCGCCGCCGCTTCGACGAATAGTCAGAACTACTAAAGACACAGACCATAAGGGGTGGCCGGAACGGCTGCCCCTTATTTTTGTGCTGGAGCCCGATTCGAGGCCCGATCGTGGCCAATCTGAGCCCCACTGCGCCCCACTGGGATGCCCCACTTCCCCCCACGGACCGACTTTGGGGTCCTGAAATGCGGTTTCTTAGCGCTAGGTGCGGGCCCCGAGATGGCGGTGTGCGGGCGCTGGGCGACGTCGGGTGGCAAACGATCTGCGAAACACCCCGGCGACAACTCTTTTATGGGGCAAAGTGGGGGACTGTGGGGTATGGTGGCTGAAGTGTTTGGGCGAGGCGCGAGCCGGTCTCCGCAGGAGGTGAGCAGGTGTTTCTCGGCACCTACACGCCCAAACTCGATGACAAAGGGCGACTGACGTTGCCCGCCAAGTTCCGCGACGCGCTGGCAGGGGGGTTGATGGTCACCAAGAGCCAAGATCACAGCCTCGCCGTCTACCCGCGGGCGGAATTCGAGCAGCTGGCCCGGCGGGCCAGCAAGACGTCTCGAAGCAACCCGGAAGCCAGGGCGTTCCTGCGCAATCTGGCCGCCGGAACCGATGAGCAGCATCCCGATGCCCAGGGCCGCATCACCTTGTCGGCCGATCACCGCCGCTACGCGGACCTATCCAAGGACTGCGTGGTGATCGGAGCGGTCGACTACCTCGAAATTTGGGATGCCCAAGCCTGGCAGGACTACCAGCAGACGCACGAAGAGAACTTCTCCGCGGCCAGCGATGAAGCACTCGGCGACATCATCTGAGGCGCATGCCCGTGCATCGTGGCCTCTGCCCGAACCGACCCTGGCGTACTTCCCCAACGCCTGGTTCGTAGCTTCGGACAGGGACCTCGGTGCAGGGGCGGCCTTCCTCAGGGCCGTCCCTCGTTCCGACGTGTCCCTCGAGACCCGGGGAGGTGTTGCGGTGGCTGACAAGCCAAATGATCTCGGGCCGAATGGCTTCGGGCATGTGCCTGTGCTGCTGGAGCGCTGCGTCGAACTGCTCACCCCGGCACTGACCCGCCAGCACGCCGACGGATCCGGCGCCGTACTCGTCGATGCCACCCTCGGCGCGGGCGGGCACGCGGAACGCTTCTTGACCGAATTGCCGGGCCTGCGGCTGATCGGGCTCGACCGCGATCCCAGCGCCCTGGACATCGCCGGCGCCCGGCTGGCGCCGTTCGCCGACCGAATCACGCTGGTGCACACACGGTATGACGGCATCCGGGATGCCCTAGCTGAGTCCGGTTATGCCGCAAACGAATCAATCGATGGGGCGCTGTTCGATCTGGGTGTTTCCTCGATGCAACTAGACCGCGCCGAGCGGGGCTTCGCCTATGCCCAGGACGCGCCGCTGGACATGCGGATGGATCCGTCGTCGCCGCTCACCGCGGCCGACATCGTCAACACCTACGACGAGGCCGAGCTGGCGAACATCCTGCACCGTTACGGCGAGGAGCGGTTCGCCCGCCGCATCGCCACTCACATCGTCCGCCAGCGAGCCCGCACGCCGCTGCGTTCGACGGCCGAGTTGGTGGCTCTGCTCTACCAGGCGATTCCGGCTCCGGGCCGGCGTACCGGCGGGCATCCGGCCAAGCGTACCTTCCAGGCGCTGCGGATCGCGGTCAACGACGAGCTGAGCTCGCTGCGCAGCGCCATTCCGGCCGCGATGGACGCCCTGACCGTCGCCGGGCGCATCGCGGTGATGGCCTACCAATCGCTGGAGGACCGGATCGTCAAACGTGTGTTCGCCGACGCGGTCGCCTCCGGCACGCCGGTGGATCTCCCTTTCGAACTGCCCGGCCGCGGCCCCCGATTCCGGTCGCTGACCCGCGGTGCCGAGCGTGCCGATGAAGACGAAATCGAACGTAACCCTCGCAGTGCCGCCGTGCGACTACGGGCCTTGCAACGGCTGGAACACGAGGGACATGCACAGCAGCGCGTGACCAAGAAGGGCGACTCATGAGAGTGAAAGCCAAGCGCGAGACGCCAAAGCGCCGGGGCGGCAGTGACCGTCGCGGCGGGCGTGACGTTGCTGCCCGTACGGCCAGGCGCAGCGCGGCGGACTCGACGGCGCGTCGCACCCGGCCGACGAAGGGCTCGACGACCGGTCGCGAGGCGCGGGCAGCGAAATCGGGACCGCAGACCAGTCCTAACGCGCGCCCGGTCGAGCGATCGGCACGCCCCAAGAACAGTGGCCAGGCCAAGGCCCGTGCCAAAGCTCGGAAAGCCAAGGCGCCCAAAGTTATTCGGCCTCGGCTGACTGAGCGGATAGCCATCCGGCTGTCCTCGATCGACCTGCGTCCGCAGACACTGCTGGCCAAGGTTCCATTTGTTGTGCTGATCATCGGTGCGCTCGGACTTGGGCTGGCACTGACGCTGTGGTTGTCCACCGACTCCGCCGAGCGCTCCTACCAGTTGAGCCACGCTCGCGAGAAGACCCGAATGCTGCAGCAGCAGAAGGAGGCGCTGGAACGCGATGTGCGCGAGGCGGAGGCCGCGCCGGCGCTGGCCGAGGCGGCTCGCAAGCAGGGCATGATCCCGACGCGGGACACCGCGCACCTGATCCAGGATCCGTCCGGTAACTGGGTGGTCGTCGGTACGCCCAAGCCGGCCGATGGCGTTCCGCCGCCGCCGCTGAACACCAAGCTGCCCGATGAAGGCCCTGTGGTGCCCCCGAAGCCGGCGGCGTTGCCGCCGGAAGTCCCGGTTCGCGTGCAACCGGATCTGGGTGCTGTTCTGGTGCCGGGCCGGCCGGGTGGGCCGGAGGCGCTGCTACGCGCTCCGGATGGCTCGACGACGGTAGGAGGCCAGCATCTGCCGCCGGCCGCGCCGCCGGTGCCCGGTGCACCCGGTGGGCCGATCGCCGGGCAGTTCCCGGGGGTGCCCGCGCCGGGGCTGCCCACTCAAGGGCTGCCGGCGCAGGGGCTGCCGACTCCTGGCCTGCCGATGCCGGCGCAGGCAGGCCCGGCGATCGCTCCGGTGCCCGCCGAAGTGCCGATCCCGGTCGGGGGGCTGCCGCTGGCGGTACCGGCGGCACCCGTGCCCGCGGAAATACCAGTGCCCGTGCAACCGGGTATGGCGCCGCAGAGCTCCCAGGCCGGTGTCCCGGTCCTGCCCAGTCTGACCGGGCCGCAGGCCGCACCGGCGCTCGCGCCGAATAACGGCCCACAGTTCGCGCCACCGGCGGCCGCCATGCCAGGCGCGGCCCGGTGAGCCGCGGCGAGGACGGCCGGACCCGACGGTCGCGGTCGTCGCGCGGTCCGGCTAAACCGCGAGAAACCAGGGAGATGCGGCAGCCGAACGGCAGTCGCAAACCGGAAAAGGCGCAAAGAGGCCGGGATACGCAGGAGTCCAAGGGATTCGGTAAGGCCAAGAAATCCGCCGCCCCGGGCCGGGCGGAGGCGGCGCTGGGCCACTCGGCACGTGAGCGACGCACCCGGCCAGCCGTCGAGGCCGGAACGCGCGGCGCATCTTTCGTCTTTCGGCATCGAGCCGGCTACGCGGTCATCCTGGTGCTGATGCTGGTGGCCGGGGCGCAGTTGTTCGTCCTACAGGTAACCAGCGCGCCGAAACTGCGAGCCCAGGCCGCCAGCCAGCTCAAGGTCACCGACGTCTCAAAAGCCATCCGCGGCAGCATCGTTGACCGCAACAACCAACAGCTGGCCTTCACCATCGAGTCGCGTGCGTTGACGTTCCAGCCGAAGAAGATCCGCCAGCAATTGGAGGATGCCAAAAAGAAGAACCCGGCGGCCCCCGATCCGCAGCAGCGGCTGCGTGACATCGCCAAAGAGGTTTCCAGTCGGCTGAACAACAGGCCGGACTATGCGACCGTGCTGAAGAAGCTGCAAACAGAGGACAACTTCGCCTATTTGGCGCGTGCCGTCGACCCGGCCGTCGCCAGCGCGATCTCGGACAAGTATCCCGAGGTCGGTTCCGAGCGACAGGATCTGCGTCAGTATCCGGGCGGATCGCTGGCGGCCAACATCGTCGGCGGCATCGACTGGGACGGTCACGGTCTGCTCGGACTCGAGGACAGCATGGACTCGGTGCTGTCGGGAACCGACGGTTCGCTCACCTACGACCGCGGGTCCGACGGCGTGGTCATCCCCGGCAGTTACCGCAACCGGCACAAGGCGGTCAACGGTTCGACCGTCCAGCTCACCATCGACGACGACATCCAGTTCTACGTGCAGCAGCAGGTTCAGCAAGCCAGGAATCTATCTGGGGCGCACAATGTTTCGGCTGTCGTCCTGGATTCCAAGACCGGTGAAGTGTTGGCCATGGCCAACGACAACACCTTTGACCCGTCCCAGGACATCGGCCGGCAGGCCGACCGGCAACTGGGCAATCTGTCGGTGTCCTCGCCGTTCGAGCCGGGCTCGGTGAACAAGATCATCACCGCCTCCTCGGTCATCGAGTACGGCCTGACCAACCCCGACGAGGTGCTCCAGGTCCCGGGCTCCATCAACATGGGTGGTGTCACCATCCATGACGCGTGGGACCACGGCGTGATGCCCTACACCACCACCGGTGTGTTCGGGAAGTCGTCCAACGTCGGAACGCTGATGCTGGCCCAACGCGTTGGCCCGGAACGCTTTTACGACATGGTCCGCAAGTTCGGGCTCGGGCAGCGCACCAACGTGGGGCTGCCCGGTGAGAGCGCCGGGCTGGTGCCGCCCATCGACCAGTGGTCGGGCAGCACCTTCTCCAACCTGCCTATCGGCCAAGGTCTTTCGATGACTCTGCTGCAGATGACGGACATGTACCAGACGATCGCCAACGACGGGGTGCGGATGCCGCCGCGAATCATCAAAGCCACCGTCGCCCCCGACGGAAGCCGGACCGAAGAAGCGCGCCCCGAGGGCGTTCGGGTGGTGTCGTCACAGACCGCGCAGACGGTGCGCCAAATGCTGCGCGCCGTCGTGCAAAGCGACCCGATGGGCTACCAACAGGGCACCGGTACCGCGGCGGCGGTGCCCGGTTACCAGATGGCGGGCAAGACGGGCACCGCCCAGCAGATCAACCCGGGCTGCGGCTGTTACTTCGACAACGTCTACTGGATCACCTTCGCCGGGATGGCCACCGTCGACAATCCCCGCTACGTGATCGGCATCATGATGGACAACCCCGAGCGCAACGCGGACGGTACGCCCGGCCACTCGGCGGCCCCGCTGTTCCACAACATCGCCGGCTGGCTGATGCAGCGGGAGAACGTCCCGCTCTCACCCGACCCGGGGCCGCCGCTGACCCTGCAGGCCACCTAGGAGCCCCACGCCGGTCCCCGGCATTGCCCTGAACGCACACTGGACGGGAGCGCGGACGTGCGTCCGGCTGGGCCGCGCCTAGGTAGGGTGTCATGGCTGGTCATGGCGATCACGCGGCGTCGGCGGGAGGTGTGACCGGAAGTGCAGGTATCGGATGAGCTGCGCCCCAGCAAGGGCGCGGGCGTGCGACTGCCTGCGCTGGCGGAGCAAGTGGGCGCGGTGCTGGCCGGCGGGGGCGCCGTCCCGGACGTGTCGATCACCGGGGTGACACTGCGTGCCCAGGACGTGTTGCCCGGTGACCTGTTCGCCGCACTGGCCGGCTCGGCCACCCACGGTGCCCGCTACGCCGGCGACGCGATCGAACGCGGTGCCGTCGCGGTGCTCACCGACGCGGCCGGGGCCGCCGAGATGGGCACGCTGGCCGGCGCCGTGCCTACCTTGGTGCAGCCGGCGCCCCGCAGCATCCTCGGCGCGCTGGCCGCCACCGTGTACGACAATCCGTCGGACCGGGTGACGGTGGTCGGGATCACCGGCACCTCCGGTAAAACCACCACGACCTATCTGGTCGAGTCTGGTCTGCGCGCCGGCGGCCACACCGCGGGGTTGATCGGCACCATCGGCATCCGCATCGACGGCGCCGACATCCCCAGCGCGCTGACCACTCCGGAGGCGCCCGCGCTGCAGGCGATGCTGGCGGCGATGGCCGAACGCGGGGTGGACACCGTCGTCATGGAGGTCTCCAGCCACGCGTTGACGTTGGGCCGGGTCGACGGAACCCGTTTCGCGGTAGGCGGATTCACCAACCTATCCCGCGACCACCTCGACTTTCATCCCACCATGGCCGACTACTTCGAAGCCAAGGCGATGCTGTTCGATCCGAACTCGCCGCTGCACGCTCGCCGGGCCGTGGTCTGCGTCGACGACGATGCCGGTCGGGCGATGGCCGCGCGTGCCACCGACGCGATCACGGTCAGTGTCACCGGCCAACCGGCGCATTGGCGCGCAACGGACCTGGCGTCGACGGGCGCCGGGGGACAAGAGTTCACCGTCGTCGACCCCGCCGGTGGCAAACACCGTATTGGTATTCGGCTCACGGGCGGCTACAACATCGCCAATTGTCTTGTAGCACTGGCAATTCTGGACGCGGTCGGGGTCTCGCCGGAGCAGGCGGCAGCGGGGCTGCTGGACACCCGTGTTCCGGGACGGTTGGAAGACATCGATCGCGACCAGGATTTCCTGGCCCTCGTCGATTACGCCCACAAGCCCGGCGCGCTACGGGCGGTATTGACCACCCTGCTGCAGCCGGGTCGGCGGCTCGCGGTGGTGTTCGGCGCCGGCGGCGATCGCGACCCGGGCAAGCGCGGGCCGATGGGCGGCGTCGCCGCCGAGCTGGCCGACCTCGTTGTCGTCACCGACGACAACCCGCGCAGTGAGGACCCCGCGGCGATTCGGCACGAGATCGTCACCGGTGCAACGGAAGTCGGCTCACTAGCGCAGGTGGTCGAGATCGCCGACCGGCGTGACGCGATCCGGTACGCGGTCGGCTGGGCCGGCCCCGGCGACGTGGTGCTGATCGCCGGGAAAGGCCACGAAACCGGGCAGCGCACCGGCGACGTGGTCCGCCCGTTCGACGACCGGGTGGAGCTGGCGGCAGCGCTGGAAGACCTCCGCAAGGCACGCCGATGATCGACCTGACCGTCGCGCAGATCGCCGATATCGTCGGCGGCACCCTGGCCGACATCTCGCCGCGCGACGCCGCGGAACTCCACGTCACCGGGACCGTTGAGTTCGACTCGCGCGCCGCCGGTCCGGGCGGGCTATTTCTGGCGCTGCCGGGCGCGCGCTCGGACGGCCATGACCACGCGGCCTCGGCGGTAGCCGCCGGCGCGGTGGCGGTGCTGGCCGCGCGGCCGGTCGGGGTTCCCGCCATCGTGGTTGCCCCCCAGGGGGCTTCCGGGTCGCGGGCCGGGGTGCTCGAGCACGATCCCGACGGTTCGGGTGCCGCGGTGCTGGGCGCGCTGGCCAAGCTGGCGAAAGTGGTGGCCGAGGAGCTGGTGGCCGGTGGCCTGACGATCATCGGGATCACCGGCTCGTCGGGAAAGACGTCGACCAAAGACCTGGTGGCCGCGGTGCTCGAACCGCTGGGTGAGGTGGTGGCGCCGCCGGGATCGTTCAACAACGAGCTGGGGCATCCCTGGTCGGTGCTGCGCGCGACGCGCAGCACCGACTACCTGGTTTTGGAGATGTCGGCGCGTCATCCCGGCAATATCGCCGCCCTGGCGCAGATCGCCCCGCCCGCGATCGGCGTCGTGCTCAACGTCGGCACCGCGCACCTAGGCGAGTTCGGTTCGCGCGAGGCCATCGCTCGAACGAAATCTGAACTGCCACAATCTGTCCCAGCTTCCGGAGTGGTCATACTCAATGTCGACGACCCGTCGGTGGCGGCCATGGCGCACGTCAGCTCTGGCTGGGTGGTGCGGGTCAGCGGGGCCAGCCACACCGATTCGGGACCCAGCGACGTCTGGGCCGAAGGCGTGTCGCTGGACGAATTGGCCAGGCCGCGATTTACCCTGCACGCGATGGACGCGCGAGGCGCCCTGGAAGCCGAGGTTGCGCTCGGTGTCTACGGCGAACACCAGGTCACCAATGCGTTATGCGCCGCTGCGGTCGCGCTGCAGTGTGGCGCCAGCGTCGAGCAGATCGCGGCGTCGCTGGCCGCGGCCGGCCCGGTGTCGCGGCATCGCATGCACGTGACGAACCGTTCCGACGGGGTGACCGTCATCGACGACGCCTACAACGCCAACCCCGACTCGATGCGGGCCGGAATGCAGGCACTGGCCTGGATCGCCGCCGGCGGGGAAGCTCCGGCGGGGAAAAAGAGGCGCAGCTGGGCGGTGTTGGGCGAGATGGCCGAGCTCGGCGAGGACGCGATAACCGAGCACGATGCCATCGGACGGCTGGCGGTGCGCTTAGATGTGTCTCGACTTGTTGTCGTGGGAACGGGGAGGTCGGTCACCGCGATGCATCACGCTGCGGTCATGGAGGGCTCGTGGGGCGCCGAGGCGGTGAACGTGGCCGACGGCGACGCCGCCCTGGCGTTGTTGCGGGCCGAACTGCAACCCGGTGACGTCGTCCTGGTGAAGGCGTCGAAGGCCGCTGGCCTGCGTGCGCTGGCAGAGGCGCTGGCCGCAGACGGCGAGGCTCGCCCGTGAGACAGATTCTCGTCGCCCTCGCGATCGCCTTGACCGTGTCAATTCTGTTGACCCCGGCGCTAATCCGGCTGTTCAGCAAGCAGGGTTTCGGTCACCAGATTCGTGAGGACGGCCCGCCGAGCCATCACACCAAGCGCGGCACGCCGTCGATGGGCGGCGTGGCGATCTTGGCGGGCATCTGGGCCGGCTACCTGGGCACGCACCTGGCCGGGCTGGCGTTCGACGGCGAAGGGGTCTCCGCGTCGGGACTGTTGGTGTTGGGCCTGGCCACGATGCTGGGCGGGGTCGGCTTCCTCGACGACTTGATCAAAATCCGCAGGTCACGCAACCTGGGGCTGAACAAGACCGCCAAGACGGTCGGGCAGATTCTGGCGGCGGTGCTGTTCGGTGTGCTGGTGCTGGGATTCCACAACGCCAACGGCCTGACGCCGGCCAGCTCGGATCTGTCCTATGTGCGCGAGATTGCCACCGTCGCACTGACTCCCGGACTTTTCGTGCTGTTCTGCGTGGTCGTTGTCAGCGCCTGGTCCAACGCGGTCAACTTCACCGACGGCCTGGACGGGCTGGCTGCCGGCTGCATGGCGATGGTCACCGGTGCCTACGTGTTGATCACCTTCTGGCAGTACCGCAACGCCTGTGCCACCGCGCCCGGGCTGGCCTGCTACAACGTGCGCGACCCGCTGGATCTGGCGATCGTCGCGGCCGCGACCGCCGGCGCGTGCATCGGGTTCCTGTGGTGGAATGCCGCGCCCGCCAAGATCTTCATGGGCGACACCGGTTCGCTGGCGCTGGGCGGCATCATCGCGGGTTTGTCCGTCACCAGCCGCACCGAGATCCTTGCGGTGGTGCTGGGTTCGCTGTTCGTCGCCGAGGTCATCTCGGTGGTGCTGCAGATCCTGACCTTCCGGACCACCGGGCGCCGGGTGTTCCGGATGGCGCCCTTCCACCACCATTTCGAGTTGAGCGGGTGGGCCGAAACGACGGTGATCATCCGCTTCTGGCTGCTCACCGCGATCGCCTGCGGCCTGGGCGTCGCGCTGTTCTACGGTGAGTGGCTCGCCACGATCGGCGCGTGACATGCCTGGGCTCGAACCCTCCCCCGCAAGCGGGCAGTACCCCCAGCTGGCGGGTGCGCCCGTCCTGATCGCCGGTGCCCGGGTCACCGGCCGGGCAATTCTGGGTGCGCTGACCCGATTCGGCGCCGCGGCGACGCTGTGCGACGACGATCCGGTGATGCTGCGTCCTTACACCGAAAGCGGTGTTGCGACAGTCGATCCGGCGACGGCGGTTGCGCACATCGCCGACTATGCGCTGGTGGTCACCAGTCCCGGCTTCCAGCCGTCGGCGCCGGTGCTGGCCGCCGCGGCGGCCGCGGGCGTGCCGATCTGGGGTGACGTGGAGCTGGCCTGGCGGCTGGACGCAGCGGGCTGTTACGGGATACCGCGCCGCTGGCTGGTCGTGACCGGCACCAACGGCAAGACCACGACGACGTCGATGCTGCATGCCATGTTGATCGCCGGGGGACGGCGCAGCCTGCTCTGTGGCAACATCGGCGACCCCGTCCTCGACGTGCTGGACCAGCCGGCCGACCTGCTGGCCGTCGAGTTGTCGAGCTTTCAGCTGTTCTGGGCCCCCTCGCTGCAGCCGGAGGCGGGGGTGGTGCTCAACATCGCCGAAGACCATCTGGATTGGCATGCGTCGATGGCCGAGTACACCGCGGCGAAGGCCCGGGTTCTGGGCGGCCGGGTCGCCGTCGTCGGGCTGGACGACAGCCGGGCCGCCGCATTACTGAGCACCGCGGCGGCCCCGGTGCGAGCCGGGTTCCGGCTTGGCGAGCCGGCCCCCGGCGAGCTCGGCGTACGGGACGGACAGCTGATCGATCGCGCCTTTGCCGACGACCTGGCCCTGCTGCCGGCCGCGTCCATCCCGGTGCCGGGCCCGGTCGGCGTGCTCGACACCCTGGCCGCGGCGGCGCTGGCCCGCAGCGTCGACGTGCCTGCCGCCGCGATCGCCGAAGCCGTGTCGACGTTTCAGTTGGGCCGGCATCGTTGCGAAGTCGTTGCTGTGGCCGACGGGATCCGCTACGTCGACGACTCGAAGGCCACCAACCCGCACGCCGCCGAGGCGTCGATCATGGCTTACCCGCGGGTGGTGTGGGTGGCCGGCGGTTTGCTCAAGGGCGCATCGCTGGACGCAGAGGTCGCCAGAATCGCATCCCGGCTGGTCGGTGCGGTGCTCATCGGCCGCGATCGCCAAGAGGTTGCCGAGGCGTTATCGCGACACGCGCCCGATGTCCCGGTCGTCCAGGTTGTGACAGGCGAGGATGCTGGTATGCATGCGACTGCTGATACTGATGTGACAAAAGTTGACAGTGTGGGGGATGGTCTCGGCGTTCGCGTGATGACGGCGGCGGTGGCCGCGGCTCGTGATTTGGCACAGTCGGGAGACACGGTGCTGCTGGCGCCGGCGGGGGCATCGTTTGACCAGTTCAGCGGCTACGCAGACCGTGGTGACGCATTCGCGGCCGCGGTACGTGCGGCGCTGCGGTAGGCGGGTTGTGGGTAACGCGCTGACCCGGCGCTTACGTCGGGGCAAGAAGAAGAACGAGACCGCGCCGGCCGAGGCGGCGGAGGCCGTCGCCGACGACACGACCGAGGACGCCGACGCCGTAACCGACGCGCTGGAAACCGCCGACGTAACAGATGCTGCCGGGTCGGACGAGGCACCCGACGAACGGATCCCGGCGGCCGCGAAAACTAAGATCAAAGACCCGGAGCACAGTCCACGCGCCCGGTTCGGCGCCTGGCTGGGCCGTCCCATGACCTCGTTTCACCTGATCGTCGCGATCACCGCATTGCTGACCACACTGGGCCTGACCATGGTGCTGTCAGCGTCGGGTGTGCGGTCCTACGGCGACGACGGATCGGCGTGGGTGATCTTCGGCAAACAGGTGTTGTGGACGGTCATCGGGGTCATCGGGGCCTACGTCGCGATGCGGATGCCGGTGCGGTTTCTGCGGCGGGTGGCTTTCCCGGGATACCTGGTCACCATCATTTTGCTGGTGCTGGTGCTCGTTCCCGGAATCGGGAACCTCGCCAACGGTTCGCGGAAATGGTTCGTCGTCGCCGGCTTGTCGATGCAGCCCTCCGAGCTGGCCAAAATCGCCTTCGCGATCTGGGGTGCCCACCTGCTGGCCGCGCGCCGCCTGGAGCGAGCCTCGCTGCGCGAGATGCTGATCCCGCTGGTACCGGCCGCGGTCATCGCGCTGGGGCTGATCGTGGCCCAGCCCGACCTCGGGCAGACGGTGTCGCTGGGCATCATCCTGCTGGCCCTGCTGTGGTACGCGGGGTTGCCGCTGCGAGTCTTCGGCACGTCGCTGCTGGCGGTCATCATGGCCGGTGCGGTTCTGGCAATGTCGGCCGGATACCGGTCGGACCGGGTGCGCTCGTGGATCAACCCCGAGAACGACCCGCAGGACACCGGCTACCAGGCCCGACAGGCGAAGTTCGCGCTGGCCCACGGCGGCATCTTCGGCGACGGTCTCGGCCAGGGCACCGCCAAATGGAACTACCTGCCCAACGCGCACAACGACTTCATCTTCGCGATCATCGGCGAGGAGCTCGGCTTCATCGGCGCGTTCGGGCTGCTGGCGCTGTTCGGGTTGTTCGCCTACACCGGGATGCGCATCGCGCGGCGGTCGGCCGACCCGTTTCTGCGGCTGCTGAGCGCCACCACGACGATGTGGATCCTCGGCCAGGCCTTCATCAACATCGGCTACGTGATCGGCGTGCTGCCGGTGACCGGCCTGCAGCTCCCGTTGATATCTGCTGGTGGAACATCCACGGCTGCAACACTTTTCATGATTGGAATCATGTGCAACGCGGCACGGCATGAGCCCGAGGCGGTGGCCGCGCTGCGTGCCGGGAGAGACGACAAGATGAACCGGTTGCTGCGGCTGCCGCCGCCGGAGCCGTATGTGCCCAGCCGTATCGAGTCGTTTCGCGATCGCAAGCGAGCGCAGCCGCAAAAGCCGCGACCGCCCGCCCCGGGGCGGGCCCGCAAGGCCCCTGCCCGGAAAGCAGAGCCGCCCGCCCGCAAGAGTGTCCGCAAGCCCGAGCCGCCATTGCGGCCGGTTTTCGGTCGGACGGCTGCCCGGACGGACCGTTCAGGGCATCATGGATCTGGCCAGCGCAACCCGAGGCAGGGAGCCGGCCAGCGTCAAGCACGGCGCGCACGCGCATTGGAAGGTCAGCGTTACGGGTGAACCACACGGTCAAGGAGCCGGCCGGCGGGCAGGGGGTAAGTCCCTCGCCCGCCGGTGCCGCTTCGTCGTCACTTAATTCCCTGTCGGTCGTGCTGGCCGGCGGCGGCACCGCCGGTCATGTGGAGCCCGCGATGGCCGTCGCCGATGCTCTGAGCGCACTGGATCCGCACGTCCGGATCACCGCGTTGGGCACCGCGCGTGGCCTCGAGACCAGGCTGGTCCCCGAACGCGGCTACCACCTCGAACTGATCACTCCGGTGCCGCTGCCACGTAAGCCCAGTGGTGACCTGGCCCGGCTGCCCCCGCGGGTGTGGCGTGCCGTCCGGGAGACCCGTTCGGTGCTCGACGTGGTCGACGCCGACGTGGTGGTGGGTTTCGGCGGCTACGTGGCCCTGCCGGCCTACCTGGCCGCCCGCGGTTTTCCCGGGTTCCGGCGTCGTATCCCGGTGGTGATCCACGAGGCCAACGCCCGCGCCGGGCTGGCGAACCGGGTGGGCGCCCGCACCGCGCAGCGGGTGCTGTCCGCGGTGCCGGATTCCGGGCTACGACACGCCGAGGTGGTCGGGGTCCCGGTCCGGGCCACCATCACCACGCTGGACCGCACGGCGCTGCGGGCCGAAGCGCGCCGGCACTTCGGCTTCGCCGCCGACGCGAGAGTGTTGCTGGTCTTCGGCGGTTCGCAGGGTGCGGTGTCACTCAACCGCGCGGTCTCGGCAGCCGCCGCTGACCTGGCCGCCGCGGGAGTGTCCGTGCTGCATGCGCACGGCCCGAAGAACACCCTCGAGCTGTGCGAACCCCAAGACGGCGATCCGCCTTACCGGCCGGTGCCCTATCTGGACCGGATGGATCTGGCCTATGCGGCTGCCGACCTGGCCATCTGCCGCTCCGGCGCCATGACGGTCGCGGAGGTGTCCGCCGTCGGCCTGCCGGCGATCTACGTCCCGCTGCCGATCGGCAACGGCGAGCAGCGCCTCAACGCGCTGCCGGTGGTCAACGCCGGCGGCGGCATGGTGATCCCCGACGCTGTCCTGACGCCGGAGCTGGTGGCCCGCGAGGTGACCGGGCTGCTCACCGACCCGCCGCGGCTGGCGGCGATGACCGCGGCCGCCGCGCGGGTGGGGCATCGGGATGCTGCGCGCCAGGTCGCCGAGGCGGCGCTGGACATCGCGCGGCAAGCACGTGATGGGGGGCCTGCAGCCAGGGGGAGACGGTGACCGCCAATCCGTTGCCGCCCGAGCTGCAGCGGGTGCACATGGTGGGCATCGGGGGAGCCGGAATGTCGGGCATCGCCCGCATCCTGCTGGACCGGGGCGGGCTGGTGTCGGGGTCGGACGCAAAGGAGTCCCGCGGTGTGCACGCGCTGCGAGCCCGTGGCGCGCCGATCCGCATCGGGCACGACCCGTCGTCGCTGGACCTGCTGCCCGGCGGTGCGACCGCGGTCATCACCACTCACGCTGCCATCCCGAAGACCAACCCCGAGCTGGTTGAGGCCCGGCGCCGCGGCATTCCGGTGGTGTTGCGGCCGGCGGTGCTGGCCAAGCTGATGGATGGGCTGACCACGCTGATGGTCACCGGCACCCACGGCAAGACCACGACGACGTCGATGCTGATCGTGGCCCTGCAGCACTGCGGGCGCGACCCGTCGTTCGCGGTGGGCGGGGATCTCGGTGAGGCCGGCACCAACGCGCACCACGGCAGCGGCGACTGCTTCGTCGCCGAAGCCGACGAAAGCGACGGCTCGCTGCTGGAATACACGCCCAACGTCGCGGTGGTCACCAACATCGAGATCGATCACCTGGATTTCTACGGCAGCCCAGACGCCTACGTCGCCGTCTTCGACGCTTTTGTCGAGCGGCTGGCCCCGGGCGGCGCGCTGGTGGTGTGTACCGACGATCCCGGGGCCGCGGCGCTGGCCCAGCGCAGCAGCGAACTGGGAGTCCGGGTGTTGCGCTACGGGTCCGGGTCGCCAGGGGAGCCGGACCAGAAGTTGGCCGGCACCCTGCTGTCGTGGGAGCAGCAGGGCACCGGAGCTGTCGCACACATCCAATTGGGCGACCAAGCCGTGCGCACCATGCGGCTGTCGGTGCCGGGTCGGCATATGGCGCTCAACGCACTCGGCGCGTTGCTGGCCGCGATCGAGGTAGGCGCCCCGGCCGATCAGGTGCTCGACGGACTCGGCGGTTTCGAGGGCGTGCGACGCCGTTTCGAATTGGTCGCAGCGGTGGGATCGGTGCGGGTATTCGACGATTACGCCCACCATCCGACCGAGATCGCCGCGACGCTGGCGGCCGTCCGCACGGTTGTCGAGCAGGGCGGCGAGGGTCGCGCGCTGGTAGTCTTCCAACCCCACTTATATTCGCGGACAAAGGCTTTCGCTGCTGACTTCGGTCACGCACTCAACGCCGCCGACGAGGTGTTCGTCCTCGACGTCTACGGCGCCCGAGAACAGCCGCTGGCCGGTGTCAGCGGGGCCAGCGTCGCCGAGCACATCAGCGTGCCGGCGCGCTACCTGCCGGATTTCTCTGCGGTCGCCGATCAGGTGGCCGCCGCCGCCGGTCCCGGTGATGTCATCGTGACGATGGGGGCCGGCGACGTGACGCTGCTGGGGCCCGAGATCGTGACGGCGCTGCGGGTGCGGGCTAGCCGCGGCGCGCCCGGTGCGCCCGGGGTGTTGCGATGACCGAGCCCAACGAGCCCACACCCACCGACCTGGTCGCCGACTCCGGCGAGGCCACCGAGCCGCCCGACGCCGCCGCCGATTCGGTGGACAACGCGGTCACCGAACCGATCCCCGTCGAAGAGGTTCAACCGGAAAACGATCACACCGAGCCCGAGCAAGCCGGATTCGAGGGACCACGCCGTCGGGAGCGGCGCGAACGGGCCGAGCGTCGCGCCGCGCAGGCCCGCGCCACCGCGATCGAGGAAGCGCGCCGCGAAGCCAAGCGCCGGGCCAGCGGCCGCATCGTCAACCAACCCAAACCCGTTGGCCGTGGCGTCGTCCGGGGCTTGAAGCTGTTCCTCGCGACGGTGCTGGTGGTGATCGTCGGAGTCGGCCTGGCGCTGATCCTCTACTTCACGCCGGTGATGTCGGCGCGCAACATCGTCGTCACCGGCAACGGTGCGGTGAGCCGCGAGGAGGTCCTCGACGCGGCCGGGGTGCGGATCGGCACGCCGCTGCTGCAGGTCAATACCAATCAGGTCGCCGACCGGGTGGCGGCGATCCGCCGGGTGGCCAGCGCCCGGGTGCAGCGTCAATACCCTTCGGCGCTGCGGATCACGATCGTCGAGCGAGTTCCCGTGGTAGTAAAGGACTTTCCCGACGGGCCGCACTTATTCGACCGCGACGGTGTCGACTTCGCGACCGGCCCGCCACCGCCGGCGCTGCCGTATATCGACGTCACCAACCCCGGACCGACCGACCCGACGACCATGGCCGCGTTACAGGTGCTGCTGGCGCTGCGGCCGGAGGTTGCGGATCAGGTGGGCCGGATCGCGGCGCCGTCGCTGGCCTCGATTACCCTCACGCTCGGTGATGGGCGAGTGGTGATCTGGGGTACGACGGACCGGACGGATGAAAAGGCCGAGAAGCTGGCCGCGCTGCTGACGCAGCCGGGCAAGACCTACGACGTGTCCAGTCCTGATTTGCCAACCGTCAAGTAGCGGCCCGCACTCCGGGGCACGCCAAACACCAAAAAATTGACCGAAATTTGCGTGCGGCGCCTCGGCGCGCCTGCAGGGTTAGCGCGCATCGTGCCCATACCGTTCTGGTTGCGCGGAACTACTTGACATAACTCTAACTCTATGGTTGAGGTTGAGAGTTTGCCAGGGGGACCGCCACCGTTCCGGTAGAACCGAATCCCACCAGGGAGGAAGACGAGATGATGACCCCCCCGCATAACTACCTGGCCGTCATCAAGGTTGTGGGTATCGGTGGCGGCGGCGTCAACGCCGTCAACCGGATGATCGAACAGGGCCTCAAGGGCGTCGAGTTCATCGCGATCAACACCGATGCGCAGGCACTGTTGATGAGCGATGCCGACGTCAAGCTCGACGTAGGCCGCGACTCCACCCGTGGATTGGGCGCCGGCGCCGATCCCGAGGTCGGGCGCAAGGCCGCCGAGGACGCCAAGGACGAGATTGAGGAGCTGCTGCGCGGCGCGGACATGGTGTTCGTCACCGCCGGCGAAGGTGGCGGAACCGGCACCGGCGGTGCACCCGTCGTCGCTAGCATCGCCCGCAAGCTGGGCGCGCTGACCGTCGGCGTGGTCACCCGGCCGTTCTCGTTCGAAGGCAAACGACGCAGCAACCAGGCCGAAAATGGCATCGGGTCGCTGCGCGAGAGCTGCGACACCCTGATCGTGATCCCCAACGACCGACTGCTGCAGATGGGCGATGCCGCGGTGTCGCTGATGGATGCGTTCCGCAGCGCCGACGAGGTGCTGCTCAACGGTGTCCAGGGCATTACCGACCTGATCACCACGCCCGGCCTGATCAATGTCGACTTCGCCGACGTCAAGGGCATCATGTCCGGCGCGGGCACCGCGCTGATGGGCATCGGCTCTGCCCGCGGTGAAGGCCGCTCGCTCAAGGCCGCCGAGATCGCCATCAACTCGCCGCTGCTCGAGGCGTCGATGGAGGGCGCCCAGGGCGTGCTGATGTCGATCGCCGGCGGTAGCGACCTGGGCCTGTTCGAAATCAACGAGGCAGCTTCGTTGGTCCAGGACGCGGCGCACCAAGACGCCAACATCATCTTCGGAACCGTCATCGACGACTCGCTGGGCGACGAGGTGCGCGTCACCGTCATCGCGGCCGGCTTCGACGCGGCCGGACCCGGGCGTAAACCCGTGGTCGGTGCCGACAAGGCAGAGAAGGCCGGCGGTGCACACCGGATCGAGTCGGCGAAGGCGGGCAAGCTCACCTCGACGCTATTCGAGCCGGTCGACGCCGTCAGCGTCCCGGTGCACACCAACGGCTCGACCTTGAATATCGGTGGCGATGACGACGACGTCGATGTGCCGCCCTTCATGCGCCGCTGAGAACGGACATGCACCCGACCCCCGGCCCCGGCCACGCGTCGGGGACGGTTGGTCGGCGCGGAATCTCGGATACTGGTTACGTGACCGTTCGCATCCGGCGAGTGACGACCACCCGCGCGGGCGGCGTCTCGAAGCCACCGTTCGACAGCTTCAACCTCGGCGACCATGTTGGTGACGACCCCGCCGCGGTGGCCGCCAACCGTGCCCGGCTGGCCCGCGCCATCGGCCTGGGTGCCGACCGGGTGGTGTGGATGAACCAGGTCCACGGCGACCGGGTCGAGGTCGTCGACCGGCCGCGGAATGTCGCGTTCGATGACACCGACGCGTTGGTGACACGTACACCCCGACTGGCGTTGGCCGTGGTGACGGCCGACTGTGTGCCGGTATTGCTGGCCGATGCGCGGGCCGGTGTGGCCGCGGCGGTGCACGCCGGACGCGTCGGCGCGCAGCGGGGAGTGGTAACTCGCACGGTGGAGGCGATGCTGAAGCTGGGCGCGCAAGCGGACGACATATCGGTGCTGCTGGGCCCAGCGGTCAGCGGACGCAACTACGAAGTGCCCGCGGCGATGGCCGACGAGGTCGAGGCGGCGCTGCCGGGCAGTCGCGCCACCACCGCGAACGGAACGCCGGGTCTCGATCTTCGGGCCGGAATCGCTTGCCAGCTAAAGGGTTTGGGCGTCAACTCGATCGACATCGATCCGCGCTGCACAGTGGCCGACCGTGCTTTGTTCAGCCATCGCCGGGACGCGCCGACTGGGCGACTGGCGTCGCTGATCTGGATGGAGTGACCGCTATGGCGGTTGGAATATCAGACGCGGGATCGAGTCAGGGCAACCGCGAAACTGAATTGACTCATGCGTTGGCGGCAGTGCGTTCGCGACTAGCGATGGCCGCGGAAGCAGCGGGTCGCAATGTCGGCGAAATTGAAC
Organism: Mycobacterium montefiorense; assembly: GCF_025823255.1. Taxonomy (NCBI): domain Bacteria; kingdom Bacillati; phylum Actinomycetota; class Actinomycetes; order Mycobacteriales; family Mycobacteriaceae; genus Mycobacterium; species Mycobacterium montefiorense. The sequence goes on from NZ_JACKVL010000006.1 coordinate 94,040, forward strand.
TTCTCCCTATTACCAAATTCTTTCCGGCAACCGATGTTGCGATTTTGTCCCGATTGGGTTGTCGGTCGGTCGGTGAATCGAGGGAACAAGAAGCAACGGCAAAAGTGGCGGAACTCACTCGGTTGGCGGCGGCTTCTGCGCGACCGGATTCTCGCGAGCTGCACTGGCACATGGTGGGACAGATTCAGCGTAAGAAGGCGCGGTCGATGGCACGCTGGGCGCACACCGCGCATTCGGTCGACAGCACCCAACTGGTGACGGCGCTGGACCGCGCGGTGATGGCGACGCTGGCCGAGGGTGGACGGGAGCACCCGCTGCGCGTCTACGTTCAGGTGAGCCTGGATGGCGATATCTCGCGCGGCGGCATCGACATCGCCACGCCGGGAACCCTCGACGAGGTGTGCGCGCAGGTCGAGGAATCGCAAGGTCTGGAACTCGTCGGGTTGATGGGCCTTCCGCCGCTGGACGCCGACGCCGCCGCAGCCTTTGAGCGGTTGCAATCCGCACACCGCCGGGTGCTCGAAGTGCACCCGAATGCGGTCGGTTTGTCCGCCGGCATGTCCAACGATTTAGAAATCGCGGTAAAACACGGTTCGACGTGTGTGCGTGTCGGTACCGCGCTAATGGGTCCACGGCGGCTACCGTCACCGTGAATAGTCACTGTAGTCACACCTTCATCACAGACAACAGAAATCCCAGGGGCTAGAAGGGGTCGTACGCAATGAGCACACTGCACAAGGTCAAGGCCTATTTCGGTATGGCCCCAATGGACGACTACGAAGACGAGTATTACGACGACCGCGCACCTTCCCGCGGTTTCCCGCGTGCTCGTTTCGACGAGGGTTACGGCCGCGGCTATGACGGTCCCGACTACGACGATCCACGTGGCGAGCCGGGCGACTACGCGCCCGCCGGCTACCGCGGCGGTTACGCGGACGAGCCGCCGCCGTTCCGCGGCCGCGAGTTCGACCGCCCGGACATGGGCCGCCCGCGCCTGGGGTCGTGGCTGCGCAACGGGTCCACCCGCGGCGCGCTGGCCATGGACCCGCGCCGGATGGCGATGATGTTCGAAGAGGGCCACCCGCTGTCGAAGATCACGACGCTGCGGCCCAAGGACTACAGCGAGGCCCGCACGATCGGCGAGCGGTTCCGCGACGGAACCCCGGTGATCATGGACCTGGTATCGATGGACAACGCCGACGCGAAACGGCTGGTCGACTTCGCTGCCGGTCTGGCCTTTGCGTTGCGGGGCTCGTTCGACAAGGTCGCGACCAAGGTGTTCCTGCTGTCGCCCGCCGACGTCGACGTCTCGCCGGAGGAGCGCCGCCGGATCGCCGAAACTGGCTTCTACGCTTACCAATAACCACATCCACCCCGCTAGGCAGCGGCGTTAGGCATCAGCGGTCCAGCTGCCGATGCGGCGTGTATGAGATGTCGGCCCACAGGTGAGTCGGTACTCTTGCGATTGCCGCGCTACCGCGCGGGGATTGACATCTCATCGGTAAGGTCGGGCTCTCGTTGGTGCTGTTCTTTCAGATCCTTGGGTTTGCGCTGTTCATCTTTTGGCTGCTGCTCATCGCTCGGGTCGTCGTCGAGTTCATTCGCTCGTTCAGCCGTGACTGGCATCCCACCGGCATCACCGTGGTGGTCCTCGAGATCATCATGTCGATTACTGATCCGCCGGTGAAGCTGCTGCGTCGGCTGATCCCTCAACTCACCATCGGTGCGATCCGCTTCGATCTGTCCATCATGGTGCTACTGCTGGTCGCGTTTATCGGCATGCAGCTCGCCTTCGGCGCCGCGGCGTAAGCCGCATTGGATGCCGACGGCTCTGAGCGACGGTTTGGCCACGGTTCGGCCTCGGTTTGATGCGCGCGATTTGCAAATTCTAAGGATTGGGATTTTATGGCTCTTAGTGTTTGAAATTGGGTCTTAATTTATTGGGCAATCGGCAACCGCCGGGTCTGGTGTGACAGGATGGGCGGCAGTTGCACAACCGCTGCCACTCCGTTCTACACTTTCGGGAACGTTTGACAGGAACTTGACAGGAACTTGAGGGGACGAAACAATGCCGCTTACACCAGCCGACGTCCACAATGTGGCGTTCAGTAAGCCGCCTATCGGCAAGCGCGGTTACAACGAGGACGAGGTTGACGCATTCCTCGACCTGGTGGAAAACGAGCTGACGCGGCTCATTGAAGAGAACTCCGATCTGCGCCAGCGGATCGAGGAACTCGACCGCGAACTGGCCATCGGTGGCGGTGCCGCCGCCGCTGCCCCCGCTGCTGCCGTCGCACCCGCGCCCACCCCGCCTGCCCCTGTCTTCGAGCCCGAGCCCGAACCCGTCAGGGCGGCTCCGGCGCTGGCCGCGACGGGGACCAACGAGGAGCAGGCCCTGAAGGCGGCCCGCGTCTTGAGCCTGGCCCAGGACACCGCCGATCGGCTGACCAGCACCGCAAAGGCCGAATCGGACAAGATGCTGTCCGACGCCCGCAACAACGCCGACCAGATCATGACCGAGGCCCGTCAGACCGCCGAGACCACGGTCACCGAGGCCCGTCAGCGCGCCGACTCGATGCTGGCCGACGCCCAGACCCGCTCCGAGACGCAGTTGCGTCAAGCCCAGGAGAAGGCCGACGCCCTGCAGGCCGACGCCGAGCGCAAGCACACCGAGATCATGGGGACCATCAACCAGCAGCGCACCGTGCTGGAAGGCCGTCTTGAGCAGCTGCGCACCTTCGAACGCGAATACCGCACCCGGCTGAAGACCTACCTCGAGTCCCAGCTTGAGGAACTCGGTCAGCGCGGATCGGCGGCTCCCGTCGACTCGAGCGCTGATACCGGTGGGTTCGACCAATTCAATCGGGGCAATAACTAGCCGGGAGTAGTGCCGGACGCCACGTTCGGCACACTTATGTGCACTGGACCTGGCAGTCCCGCCCTTCGGCTTGAGGATGACCGATGCTGATCATTGCGCTGGTACTAGCCCTGATTGGGCTTGTGGCCTTGGTGTTCGCCGTCGTGACCAGCAACGAGCTGGTGGCCTGGGTGTGTATCGGCGCGAGCGTCCTAGGTGTGGTGCTGCTGATCGTCGACGCACTGCGTGAACGCCAGCAGCGTTCCGAAGGCGACGACGAAGAGCCGGCTGCTGACGACGCGGTCGACTACCCCGAAGAAGTCGCGGATGAGAGCGCGCAGGACGCCGCCGCTGCTGACGGCGCGACCGAGGAGTCGACGGTTTCGGCCGAAGCCGTCGACGACTCGACTAAGTAACCGATCTCGCTCAGCGCGTCGGCGTATTCAGCAGCTGGCGCACCTCGTCGTCGCTGACCTGGTGAAAGTCGGCATAGACCTGCCCCACAGCCTCGAATGCGGGCGGCATCGTCGTGCACACGACCTCGTTGGCCACCTGGGCGAGTTCGCGGCAGACTGATTCCGGGCCCACCGGGACGGCGACGACGATCGATGCCGGTCCACCGGCCCGGACCGCCCGAACTGCAGCCAGCATGCTCGCACCGGTCGCTATGCCGTCGTCGACCAGGATCACGATCTTGCCCCGTGGGTCGATGACCGGGCGCCCACCCCGATACGCGTGCTCGCGTCGTGCCAGTTCGGCCGTCTCGCTGTCGATCACCTCGCGGACCTGCTCGTCGGTGATGTGCAGGCTGGAAACCACGTTGTCGTTCATCACCACGCCGCCGCCGCTGGCCAGTGCGCCCATCGCGAGTTCCGAGGCGCGGGGCACCCCGAGCTTGCGGACCAGGAATACATCCAGTGCCGCGTGCAGCGCCGAGGCGATCTCCCAGGCGACCGGAAGGCCGCCGCGCGCTAGCCCGAGCGTCAGCACGTTGTCCTTGCCGCGGTAGGCCGTTAGCTGCTCGGCCAGCGCACGACCGGCATCGTGGCGGTCGTGGAAGGTTCGCGTCACCGTTCGGCGCAGGAAGCCGTTCCGTGGGTTCATGGGTCCACCCCAGTCTAGGTGCCTGCGACCACCCTACGCCGCAACCAAGGATCTCCAGTCAAATTGCCCACGGCAAATTCAATAACCTTGTGCGGCTTGAGAATTAGCTAGACTCGTTCCACCCAAAACTGATCGTGGATAGGGACCGTCCCATGGGGGATGAACTCGACGCGAACGGTCGCGGCGGTGTCGATCGGGTGAATATCTGGCCTCAATTCTTTACGGATTCGCTACGAAAGATGTTGCACGGCAACTAAACTCGCACCCAGCCTGCGTGGTGGTATCGGGTTTGCCCACACCGAATATCGTGTTGCCAGGCGCGGGCGACGCGGATAATGAACTGCGTCGGATCGAGCGACCCTCTCGGGCGATTGCACCAGTCGCTCAATTTGGGCGATCGGCGAAGCGTTACGCGCCTTCCCCGGTGGTCAATCCCTTTGTTATTGAAGACAATACGATTCGTCGATACCCGTATCGGGGCGCTGGTGTTTTTCCACGATCGTGAGTCGGACCTCAATCTCGATCGATGCAATCGCCCGGAGGGAGCTCCCGTGATGGTTCTCCAGTCATTGCTGCCAATGTATGTCGATTGGTGCATATGTTGCTGGTGTTTCTTAGAAACTGGAAATTCTTCTAGGTTTCTAAGGAATTGTTTAGCTGGAGGTTGTTAGCTTGTCGCTACTTGGCGGTGGTGACGTTTCGCTGTCGAGGTTGTGTCCGGTGGTTGCGGCTGGGTGTTTGGTGAGAAGGGTTGGGCTTCATGTCGTTTGTAGTCGCGTCCCCTAAGATAATGACGGACGCGGCAACATCTTTGGCGATCCTGGGATCAGTAGTCCGTGCGGCCAACGCAGCGGCCGCCGCACCCACGACGGGATTGATACCCCGTGCCAGCAGTCGCCAAGCCCGAAATTCTTGCGGCCAAGATCCACAACGCACAAACCGAGTTGCTCGACGTCGCCGTTTAGGCGAAGTGATGTTCGGTTCACCTGCTATGCCTCGAGTTCGCCGCGGGCGGAGTGGGGGTCACCTCAATGTCGGCTCCAACCGGGCGGCAGGGGTTTTGGTGCTGGGCTCGACGAGATACCTGATCGATCGATCAGGGAGAGACCCTGCGGGGCTACGTGTCTGTGGCGTTGTGTGTGACGGCTCCTCGAGGTCCTCGCCGGACTCGTAGAAGAGACGACTATTCGAGCCGGTGACAATTTCGACGAGGTAGACACCCAGCGGTTCGACCTCGTAGTAGTGATGCGCGTAGCCCTGCGAATCCACCGCCGCGGCACACCAAATGCCCGGTGCGCCACACCTTTGCTTGACCGGTATCGAGAGGACGGCGATCAGCGCAACGACGGCGATGACCGCGGTTCGCAGTGCTTTGTACACTCCACCGCGCCTGTGCGCGTGCATATGTGACCCGTTCTCCTCGGTCATCCCGGTCCTGCGATCTACGCCCTGCATACAACGCCCCCTGAAAGCATTGCCGCAATGATTCACATTAAAAATCTAGAAAATATTCTAGGTAATCTCAGGAACCGTTTCTAGTGTCATATATAAGCCCACTGATAGCGGGCTTCCCACCGGCGGGGCTGCTTGTCGGCCGTCATCGGATCCGTTGAAGTGTCGGATTGATTGAAGGGATTGCGGCGATGTTGGATTTTGCGTGGTTGGCGCCCGAGATCAACTCGGAGCGAATCTTTACTGGTGCGGGGCCGGCCCCGTTGTTCGCGGCGGCAACCGCCTGGGAAGGGCTGAGCGCGGATTTGCAAGCGACGGCAGCGGCGATTCAATCGGTGCTTACCGACCTGACAAGTGGACCGTGGACGGGGGCAGCGTCAGCAGCGATGGCGGCTTCAGTTTCGCCGTATGTGCCCTGGATGACGGCGGCCGCCGCGCATGCGACGTTCTCGGCAGCTCAAGCCCAACTGGCGGCAATGGCGTTTGAGACGGCAATGACTGCCACGGTGCATCCGGCGGTGATAGCGGCCAATCGAACGCTATCTCTGGCTTTGATAGCGACGAATTTCTTAGGACAAAATACTCCGGCGATCGAATCTACAGAATGCGAGTACATGGAGATGTGGGCGCAGGACGTGGCCGCGATGTCCGGTTATCACGGCGAGGCGATGTCGTTGTCTGCAGCGTTGACGCCATTTGATGCACCGCCGGTGAATTTGGAGGGAGCCGCTGCCTCGGCGTCGGCTCCGCCGGCGCCGGCGCCGGCAGCAGTGCCACCCCCGGGGATGTCTTCACTTGCCAGAGGGGTGTCCGGGGCGCCAACGATGGCATCCGAGATGGGCGTATCACAATTGATGTCGGCGGCGCAGGCAGCGTTAGGGCCAATCGGCACGGTGATGGGCCCGCTCATGCAGTTGGGACAAACCGCGAAGCCGAATGCGACCGGGTTGGTCGGTGCGGCAGTTGAGGGAATTGCCGCCGACCTGCCCAAGTCCCCCTTCGCTACCGCAACCGCCGTAAAGGGCCTGAGTGGCGAGGCAATGGGTCGGGGGATTTCGGCAAGTCTCGGGCAGTCACGGCTGGTGGGAGCCATGTCAGTGCCGCCCACCTGGCCGGGTTCGTCGCCGGTGGGGATGGCTAGTTCGGCTCTACACGGACTGGGCGCGATATCTAATCCCACCGTGCTTACCGAGGAGCCGGTGGCTGCTGCGGGGACTACTCCGATGACGCCGATGCCCCCCGGCCTCGGCGGTCTCGGCGGTGGCATGCCGGGCGCGATGACCAGCCGCGGCGCCGCGACTCCGACTGCGGCGCAGCGGCCGCACAGTGTGGTGCCGCACATCGGTGTCGGATAACCAATCGGGCGGCGCCGAACTATTGCTGCGCGGTAATGCGCAGCACCTCATCGATTCGTCCACATTCGACAAGATGCCCGATGAGCATGGTTCGCATGGCACGTCGCTGGTCGTCAATGTCGACGATGTCCGGGAGGGCCAAATTATGCAGGGCGAATCCGTGTGCGAGCGCGACCAACCCCGCGGCAATTTCCTGCGGCTCGGGCATACCCGCCGCCGTAGCGGCGGCCGCTGCCACGGCGTGCGCGGCGGTCAGTGCTTCGCCCATCGTGTCGCGAAACTCAGGTTGACGGGCGGCGGTGAGATAGGCCTCGAGAAGTGCGGCGGTGTCTGGCCATCGCGGAGCGGCAGCCAACGCAAACGCCGTTGCCACTTCATCGGTGGTTCGGTGCTCGTTCGCGAGTGCCGATGCCAATTGGTGCAGGTTTGCGATGTCCTCTCCGACGAATACCAGCAGAGCCTCACGGCCCAGGTCAGCGATCGAATTGAAGAAGTAACTGGCTGTTGCCAACGGGAGATTCGCCTGCTCGGTGACCGCACGGTGGGTGAGGCCAGCGAAGCCCTTGGCGGCGGCGACTTCGACCGTCGCGCGGAGCAAGGCGTACCTGCGTGCCTGCGCCCGGAGCTGCCTTTTTTGGGGAGAACTCACCCGGCAACTCTATCTGCCCATTTGGCAATCAGGCCCTCAGCCGGGCCGACCGCAGCCCCCAATGGCAACGCACTGGCCGTAACGATCAAAGACCGACCTCAGGAAAGCCTTCCAAATTTGATCGCGCAATTCGCAGTTTCCGACATTTGTTACTAGAAACTCTTCCAGGTTATAGATACAATTAGCTCCGGCTGGTTAGTTGAAAATGGAAAATGGCGTAACTGCGCCTTGATGATCACCTAAGGAGAAGGGCAATATGACAACACGTTTTATGACCGACCCGCATGCGATGCGTGAGATGGCGGGTCGCTTTGATGCGCACGCGCAGGAGGTGTCGGATGAGGCTCGCAAGATGTGGGCGTCGTCGATGGACATCGCTGGCGCGGGCTGGAGCGGTCGGGCTCAGGCGGCCTCGTACGACACCATGGGGCAGATGAACCAGGCGTTCACCAACATCATCAACATGCTCCACGATGTGGGCGGCGGGCTGAGACGCGATGCGAACAACTACGAGACGCAAGAGCACGCCTCGCAGCAGGCCCTCGGCCACTAGCCGCGAAACTCGCTGCTAACCAACACTTTCAAGGGAGAACATGGACAATGTCGATCAATTACCAGTACGGAGAAGTAGACGCCCACGGCGCCCGGATCCGCGCACAGGCCGCTTCGCTGGAAGCCGAGCACCAGGCCATCGTTCGCGATGTGCTGGCCGCCGGTGACTTTTGGGGTGGCGCCGGTTCGGTGTCTTGCCAGGAGTTCATCACCCAGTTGGGGCGCAACTTCCAGGTGATCTACGAGCAGGCCAACCAGCACGGCCAGAAGGTTCAGTCCGCGGGAAACAACATGGCCAGCACCGACAGCGCCGTCAGGTCCAGCTGGGCTTGACGGCGCGCCAAACCTGATTTCTCAACTGGCTCCGGTGCCACCGGCCCGACGTGTGCACCGGAGCCAGTTGAGCCGAAACGCCTGATGCGGTTTTTGATAGTTGTGTCCGAGGGGGGACTTGAACCCCCACGCCCATTAGTAGGGCACTAGCACCTCAAGCTAGCGCGTCTGCCATTCCGCCACTCGGACCAGACCAACGAGAGTTGGCAGCTAAGGCTAGCGGATCGGCCCGCGCGGACCCAAGTTAGCTCGCCGATGCCCGGCCCGGGACTTCCGCTGCCCGAGCCGGGCGTCCCGGGCAATGGTAGGAAAGGTGGTTGTGACCGTTGAGAACGGAGTTCCCAACCATCCGAGTGACGATGTGGTCGAAGTCGTCAGCAGGTTGATCCGGTTCGATACCACCAACACCGGTGAACGCGAAACCACCCGGGGTGAGGCCGAATGCGCGCACTGGGTCGCCGAGCAACTCGCCGAGGTGGGCTACGAGCCGCAGTATCTGGAGTCCGGCGCACCCGGGCGGGGCAATGTGTTCGTCCGCCTCGAGGGCGCGGATCGCTCACGCGGCCCACTGCTGATCCACGGGCATCTCGACGTGGTGCCGGCCGAACCGGCCGACTGGAGCGTGCACCCCTTTTCCGGCGCGATCGAGGACGGCTATGTCTGGGGCCGCGGCGCGGTCGACATGAAGGACATGGTCGGCATGATGATCGTCGTCGCGCGCCAGCTGAAGCAGGCGGGCATCGTGCCGCCCCGTGATCTGGTGTTCGCGTTTGTGGCCGACGAGGAGCACGGCGGCCGCTTCGGATCGCACTGGCTGGTCGAGAACCGCCCCGAGCTGTTCGACGGCATCACCGAAGCGATCGGCGAAGTGGGTGGTTTCTCGTTGACCGTGCCGCGTCGTGACGGGGGTGAACGCCGGCTGTATCTGATCGAGACGGCCGAGAAGGGCATCCAGTGGATGCGCCTGACCGCCCGCGGTCAGGCCGGCCACGGGTCGATGGCCAACGATCGCAACGCTGTCACTCTGCTCGCCGAGGCGGTCGCCCGGATCGGCCGGCATCGGTTCCCGCTGGTGATGACCGACACCGTGGTGCAGTTCCTGGCCGCCATCAGCGAGGAGACCGGCCTGACCTTCGACACCGCATCCGGCGATGTGGAGGGCGCGATCGAAAAGTTGGGCCCGATGGCTCGCATGTTGAAAGCGGTGGTGCGCGACACCGCCAACCCGACGATGCTCAAGGCCGGGTACAAGGCCAATGTGATTCCCGGGACCGCCGAAGCGGTGGTCGACTGTCGCGTGCTGCCCGGCCGGCAGGCCGCGTTCGAGGCGGAGATCGACAAATTGATCGGGCCGGACGTGACGCGGGAGTGGATCAGGGATTTGCCGTCGTACGAGACCAGCTTCGACGGCGACCTGGTCGATGCGATGAACGCTGCGGTGCTGGCGATCGACCCGGACGGCCGTACGGTCCCCTACATGATGTCTGGCGGCACCGATGCGAAAGCCTTTGCGCGCTTGGGTATTCGTTGCTTCGGCTTCGCGCCGCTGAAGCTACCGCCGGAATTGGATTTCGCATCGCTGTTCCACGGCGTCGATGAGCGGGTACCCGTGGATGCGCTGAGGTTCGGCGTCGAGGTGCTGGCCCACTTCCTGACCCATTGCTAGTGCAGAGAACCGAAACGAGAGGATCGCCCATGAGCTTGCCCGACCCGTATGACGCGCTGCCGAAGCTGCCGTCGTTCACCCTGACCTCGACCTCGATCACCGACGGTCAGCCGCTGGCCACGCCGCAGGTCAGCGGCATCATGGGCGCCGGGGGAGAAGACGTCAGCCCACAGCTGAGCTGGTCGGGATTCCCCGCGGAGACCCGCAGCTTCGCGGTCACCGTCTACGACCCCGACGCCCCGACGGCGTCCGGCTTCTGGCACTGGGCGGTGGCCAACCTGCCGGCCGACGTCACCGAGCTGCCCGCGGACGCCGGAGACGGTCGCGAGTTACCCGGCGGCGCGCAGCAGCTGGTCAACGATGCCGGCATGCGCCGCTACATCGGCTCCGCGCCGCCGCCCGGACATGGTGCGCATCGCTACTTCGTCGCGGTGCACGCCGTCGACGTCGACAAGCTGGACCTCAGCGAGGACGCCAGCCCGGCGTTTCTCGGCTTCAATCTGTTCCAGCACGCGATCGCGCGGGCCTACATCGTCGGCACTTACGAACAGAACTGAGCGCAGTTCCGACCGCACCGGCCTGGGCTCCGAATGAAAGTCGTGAAGCGTCGCGCGTGTGTGCTGGTTCTGCCCGGCGGCAGAGTGCGCAGCGACGAGGCTTCCCGCTGGTGGCAGCTGGCCAACATCCGGATGATGTTGGTCGCTGCCGCGTTGCGGTGGCGACTGGGCCGCGGCGTCGAGGTGCGACGCGTCCAGTACCGCCTCCGCGGCTGGAACAGTCCGCGCTACGACGCGGTGGCCGACGCCACCGCCGCCCTTGACGATGTCCGTCACCGGTTCGAGCCGAAAAGCATTGTTCTGGTTGGTCATTCGATGGGTGGTCGAGTCGCGACCAGGCTGGCTGCCGACGGGCAGGTCGGCGCCGTGGTCGCACTGGCGCCGTACTGGCCCCGCGACGACGGTGACCTGATTCCGGTGTCCACCCGGCTGCTGGTGGTGCACGGCACCGCCGATACCCGGACCGACCCAGTCAGCTCTCGCATCCAGACGCTACGAGCCCGCGAGCGGGGGATTGATGCGCAGTGGGTGGGCATCGAGGGCGTGGGTCACCACATGGTGCGGCGCTATTTCGAATGGCACCGCCGCACGGTGGATTTCGTCGCCGAATACCTTCAGTAGGTGTTCAACATCGGGCACATTTGCTTGAGCCAGTTGGCAATTGAGCTGCGATTGACGTCGAGAGTGGGATCGCTGGGTTGGGCGCCAGCCGTGGTGACGAAATGCTCGATCGCGGCTTTAACCTGGTCGGGAGGACTGTACTTCTCCAGCGTGTCGGCAGCTTTGCGGGCGGTCTCCGGTTTCGAGGCGAGCATCAGGTCGTCTTTGGCGCCGCCAAGGTCGTAACAGGTGGAAGTGTCGGGCGGCTCGCCGTTGGCCGTGCCACTCACGCAGCTCGCAATAACCACTGCGATGGCAGTGGTTCCGACAATCGTCAATCGGTTGAATCGCACCGGAGGTCTCCTTTGGGAGGATCGATTGTGGTGCGGCCACCATACAGTTGTCGTCAGCACGGAGAACAGCGAATTACAGCATCGCGTGTAGCTTGCATATTGTTCGCGATGGCAAAGAATATCTCTGTGCTGCTGACCCGGCTGCTGTTTTCGGAGCGCCCCAAACCACTTGAGTCACTTTAGTTTCAGTGATTTCAGGGCCGGCGTTTTCTGTCGGTGGGCGCGATTATCATTCGAACATGAGTTCGAGTAGTCGCGAGGAGATCCAAGCGGGTTTCGACGCACTGCGCAGCGCGGTGTCGCGCGTTGTGGGGCACACGTTCGATGTGCTGACCACTCCCGAACGGTTGGCATTGCTGGAGCGACTCGAACGCGAGACTCGGCGCCTGCGGGCGCCCGGGCATGAACTGATCAACCAGATCTGCGAACAGTCCGACTCTGGTGAGCTGGGTGGAACTCTGACCGCGGTGCTCGCCGACCAGCTACGAATCACGCGCAGTGAAGCCAGCCGGCGTATTGCCGAGGCAGTCGAACTGGGGCCGCGGCGTGCGTTCACCGGCGAGCCGCTGCCGCCGGTATTGACCGCGACGGCAGCGGCCCAGCGCGACGGCAAGATCGGCCCATCCCACATCGCGGTGATCCGCCAGTTCTTCGACCGGCTGCCGCAGTGGGTGGACATCGAGACCCGGGAATGCGCGGAGAAGGATCTAGCCGAACACGCCACCCAGTATCGGCCCGACCAGGTCGCCAAACTCGCCGACCGGCTGGCCGCTTGCCTGAACCCCGACGGCAACTACACCGACGGCGACCGGGCCCGCCGGCGTGGGCTGATTCTGGGCAAGCAGGACATCGACGGCATGTCGCGGCTCAGCGGCTGGCTGACTCCCGAGGCCCGCGCGACCGTCGAGGCCGTGCTGGCCAAATCCGGCACTCCCGGCATGTGCAACCCCGACGATGACGTGCCTGTCGTGGACGGCGAGGCCGATCAAGACGCGGTACGGTGCGATGGCCGCACCAACGCCCAGCGCAATCACGACGGAATTAACGCCGCGCTGCGGGCACTACTGGCCAGTGGAAAACTAGGACAGCACAACGGTTTACCGGCCACGATCATCGTGACCACCACGCTCAAAGACCTCGAAGCCGCAGCGGGTAAGGGACTGACTGGCGGCGGCAGCGTCCTCCCCATCCGCGATGTGATCCGTCTGGCCCGCCACGCCCACCACTACCTGGTGGTCTTCGACGATGCCAAACCCGTTGCGCTGTATCGCACCAAACGGCTGGCCTCGGCTGGGCAGCGAATAGTGTTGTACGCCAAAGATCGTGGCTGTACTCGACCGGGTTGTGACATACCCGGGTACTGGTGCGAGGTGCACCATGTCGAAGACTGGGCAACAACCCGCTGCACCGACATCGACCAGCTCACGCTGGCCTGCGGCCCCGATCACAAACTGCTCGAGGCCGGCTGGAACACTCGAAAACGCAAAGACGGTGACACGGAATGGATCCCGCCACCACATCTCGACCGCGGGCAGCCAAGGGTGAACACGTTCCATCACCCGGAGAACCTGTTGGCTGACGGAGAAGACGGCGCGGCGTGATTTAGCCGGGTGGTAGCTCTCCGGCGGCCGAGCCGACCGCATCGCTCAGCGAGGTAAACCCGCCGTCGTGTAGCCGCTTCGCGATGCCGTCGTGAATGTGCTTGGGCCACAAGCCGCCTCCGTAGATGAAGCCGGTGTAGCCCTGCAGCAGCGAGGCGCCCGCGGTGATCCGCTCCCAGGCGTCGTCGGCGGTCTCGATGCCCCCGACGCTGATCAGCACCAGCCGATCGCCGACCCGGCGGTAGAGCCGGCGCAGCACCTCGGCCGCGCGCCGCGCCACCGGCGGCCCGGAAATGCCGCCGGGGCCCAGCGCGTCGACTCCCGGCGTGCGCAGACCGTCGCGCGACACCGTGGTGTTGGTCGCGACGATGCCGGCCAGGCCCAGTTCGACGGCCAGGTCCGCGATGTCGTCGACGTCGGAATCGGAGACGTCCGGCGCGATCTTCACCAGCACCGGTACCGACGCTTCGGCGAGGACGGCCGACAGGATGGGCCGCAGCGACTCGACGGCCTGAAGATCGCGCAGCCCGGGCGTGTTGGGCGAGCTGACGTTGACCACCAGATACGACGCCAACGGGCCGACCAGCCGGGCGCTGGCCCGGTAGTCCTCGACGGCCTCGTCGGCCGGTGTGACCTTGGTCTTGCCGATGTTCACCCCGATCGGCACGTCCGGCTGGTGGCGGGCCAGCCGGGTGGCCAGCTCCCCGGCGCCGTGATTGTTGAACCCCATCCGGTTGAGCAACGCCCGGTCGTCGGGCAGCCGGAACAACCGCGGACCCGGATTGCCGGGCTGCGGGTGCGCGGTGACGGTCCCGACCTCCGCATACCCGAAACCTAAGGCGCCCCAAGTGAGCAGCCCCATGCCGTCCTTGTCGAAGCCGGCGGCCAGGCCCAGCGGTGCGGGGAAGGGCACGCCGAACACCGTGCTGGCCAACACCGGATCGGTCGGGCCAAGCAGCCGGTGCAGCAGCCGCCGCAACGCCCCGGCGGCGGTCGCGCCGCGCAGGGCGGCGAACACCAGGGTGTGAATACGTTCGGGCGGAATCACGAAGAACAGCCGGCGTAGCAAGCCGTACACGCTAAGACGCCGCTCGTGCGCCGTCACAGTTCCGGCTGATCGGGCCGTCGGCCATTGACACGAGATTTCTTGCGGCGCAACAGCACCCGTCTGCTGCCGTCGGTGTAGAGGCGCACCCGGGTCAGCTCCCAGCCGCGATATTCAGCCTCGATGGACAACCGGATGGAGGCGCTGATCCTGGTCACCTCCGGCGGCAGGCGCAACGGCACCCACTCGTAGTCGTCGGACATGTCCGTGTCCCAGCCTGCCGGTAGCCGGCTCCACCGCGCCGCGGTCAACGCGGTCCCGCCGCATGCTCGATGACCTGAACTCCCGCCCCGGATCCCGACACCACGTACAAGGTGCCCGAAGCTTCGTCAAAGGCCAACGAGTTGGGTTGCTGCACAGTTAGGTAACGCACCTTTTCGACGGGAATTCCGGTTGATAAATCGTAACCAATAACCATATTCGATGCGGTTTGTGACACCCACGCCAAATCGCGAGAGCCGGCCAATCCGTACGGGGCCTGCCGCACCGGGTAGGCCTGTCGCAGGATCAGCGGATCAACGCTATACACCAGCAGTTCGTCGCCGCGGGTGTCGGCCACCAGGACCCGGCCCACCGGATCGGCGACCATCGTCGTCGCGCCCTGGCCGGCCCGCAATGATTGGTCGGCACGACCGTCCGCGCCGATCGTCGTCACCGAGGTCTGTCCGCGATCCAGAACCACGGTCGTATTTCCTTGTGTGACAAGCCAATCAACCTTGGCGAAGATCTTCTTCCGGCTCTTGACCGCCGCGGTGCCCGTGCCGTCGGGCGGCGAAGCCAGCGTGTACACGGCGCCGTCGGCGCTGCCCAGCACCAGCAAGCCGTCGGCGCGGCGTGCGATAGCGGTGAAATCCACGCTCGCCGAATCGGCGACAGTCACCCGCGCGGTGTGCCCGGTGGCCAGATCCACCACGAAATAGCTGCCGCGGGCGGCCAAATAGGCCGTGCCGTGGCCGTCGCCGGTCAGCGCGCTCGTCGGTCCCGGCAAAGCGATCACCCGCGGCGCGACCTGCCCTTGGCCGAACACGGTGATGCTGGCGGAGGCTCGCGGATCGGCTGCGTTTTCGGAGGGGGCCAAAACCGCCAGCTGGCGTGTGCCGTCGTCGAACAGTGTCGCCGCCGCGTGCCCGGCCAGCGGCCGCACCGTGCCGGCCGGATCTTGCGATACTGCCGGCGACACCGCCGGACGTGCCGCCTCAATGGTGGGCGGGGCGCTATCGAGCGGATTCGATGAACAGCCAGCGACCAGCGCTAGCAAAATAAGCAGGCCAGCAAAACGCCGCTGAGCTGTTCGTTTCTGGTGCTTACGTCGTGTTAGCAACAACCAACCTTGAATCGGCGGACATGAAGTTCAAATTCTAAGGAACGCTGGCGCATCCAATGGGGCCATGTTGCCCGCATCCGCCCGCACTGGAGAGGTATCGTCGGATTGTGACCGTCATCGCTGACTGGCATACCGCAGACAAAGAGTTTGCTGTCGAAGATATTTCGACAGGGATCTTTGCGAGCGGGTACGGGCAAGTCGGTGATGGACGCAGTTTTTCGTTTCACATTGAGCATCGTTCGCTCGTCGTCGAAATTTACCGGACGCACCTTGCCGGGCCGGTTCCGCAGGCCGAGGACGTGGTCGCGACCGCGGTGCGTGGCCTGGTCGACATCGACGTCACCGACGAGCGCAGTCTGACCGCCGCGGTGCGCGACTCGGTCGCTGCAGCGGTCCCCGTCCCTCACTAGTCACCTCAGCTAGCGGCGACCCGCACCAGGTACGGTCGTCGTCGTGGCAGCGGTAGCGGCGATGTCGTGGTGGCAGGTCACCGTGCTGTCTGTAGTGCAGGGTTTGACCGAGTTCCTGCCGGTCTCGTCGTCCGGGCACCTGGCGATCGTCTCCCGGGTCTTTTTCTCCGGCGACGCCGGCGCCTCGTTCACCGCGGTGAGCCAGTTGGGCACCGAGGCCGCTGTGCTGGTCTACTTCGCGCGCGACATCTGGCGCATCCTCAAGGCCTGGTTCGCCGGCCTGGTAGTAAAGGCACGCCGCGATCTCGACTACTGGATCGGCTGGTACGTCATCATCGGGAGTATCCCGATCGGTGTGCTGGGTCTGCTGTTCAAAGACGAGATCCGCTCCGGTGTGCGCAACCTGTGGGTGATCGCGACGGCGATGGTGGTGTTTTTGGCCGTGATCGCGCTGGCCGAGTACCTTGGCCGGCAGACCCGTCACGTCGAGCAGCTGAACTGGCGGGACGCCCTGGTGGTCGGGGCCACGCAATGTCTGGCTCTGATTCCGGGCGTGTCACGGTCCGGGGCGACGATCAGCGCCGGGCTGTTCTTAGGACTCGACCGGAAGCTGTCCGCTCGATTCGGTTTTCTGCTGGCCATTCCCGCGGTGTTCGCCTCCGGGCTGTTCTCGATCCCGGACGCTTTTCACCCGGTTACCTCGGGCATGAGCGCCACCGGCCCGCAGCTGCTGGTGGCCACAGTTATCGCGTTCGTCATCGGTCTGTCCGCGGTGGCCTGGTTCCTGCGGTTTTTGGTGCAGCACAGCATGTATTGGTTCGTGGGCTACCGGGTAGTGGCCGGAGCCGTCGTGCTGACCCTGCTAACGACCGGAACGGTGGCCGCGACATGACCGTCATCTTGCTACGCCACGGCCGCTCGACCTCCAACACCGCGGGCGTCCTGGCTGGCCGCTCCGAAGGTGTCGACCTCGACGACAAGGGCCGCGAGCAATCCGTCGGGCTGATCGACCGCATCGGTGACCTGCCGATTCGTGCGGTGGTCACCTCGCCGCTGCTGCGCTGCCGGAACACGGTCGTGCCGCTGGCCGAGGCGCTGTGCCTGGAGCCGCTCGTCGAAGACCGGCTCGCCGAGGTGGACTATGGCGACTGGACGGGCCGCAAGATCGGCGAGCTGGCCAACGAGCCGCTGTGGCGGGTGGTGCAGGCTCATCCCAGCGCCGCGGTCTTTCCCGGCGGCGAGGGACTGGCACAGGTGCAGGCGCGCGCAGTCGCCGCGGTGCGCGAACACGACCGGCGGCTGAGCGAGGAGCACAACGGTGACGCGCTGTGGGTGGCTTGCACTCACGGTGATGTCATCAAGTCGTTGATCGCCGACGCATACGGCATGCATCTGGACGGCTTCCAGCGCGTCACTGCCGACCCCGCATCGGTGAGTGTCATCCGCTACACCACGCTTCGGCCGTTCGTGTTACACGTCAACCACACCGGCGGGCGGCTGGCCGCCGCATTGCGGGCCGGACCGCCGCCCTCCGGTGACGCCGAAAGTGACAAATCAGAAGAGCCGCAACAACAACCGGCCGAGGCGGAGCCGTCGAGCGACGCGGTGGTCGGGGGAACCACAGACTAATTCCGCTACCGCAACCGATCGAATCGCGTTGCGAGGGCAACAGCCGGTATTTTGGGAGGTGCCATGCCTCGCGCAATTCATGTATTCCGCACACCCGACCGCTTCGTGGCCGGGACCGTCGGTCAGCCCGGAAATCGCACCTTCTACATCCAAGCGGAGGGCGATTCCCGGGTGGTTTCCGTGGTGCTGGAGAAGCAACAGGTTGCGGTGCTCGCCGAACGCATCGGTGCGCTGCTGATCGAGGTGAATCGCCGGTTCGGCACACCCGTCCCGCCGGAGCCCGCCGAGGTCGATGACCTCAACCCGCTCAGCACGCCCGTCGACGCGGAATTCCGGGTCGGGACCATGGGCCTGGGCTGGGACTCGGAAGCCCAGACGGTGGTGGTCGAACTGCTCGCCGTCACCGACGCCGAGTTCGACGCCTCGGTCGTGCTCGACGACACCGATGAGGGTCCCGACGCGGTGCGCGTGTTTTTGACCCCGGAGTCGGCACGCCAATTCGCCACCCGGTCCAATCGCGTGATCTCGGCGGGACGTCCGCCATGCCCCCTGTGTGACGAACCGCTGGACCCTGAGGGCCACATTTGCGCGCGTTCCAACGGCTATAAGCGCGGTGCGCTGCTCGGGTCTAACGATGACCCCCCTGAATAACAGGAGTGACGATCGCGCAGTCTTGCGGGACGGCGAGCTGACCGTTCTCGGACGGATCCGCTCGGCCAGTAACGCCACCTTCCTGTGTGAGTCCACGCGCGACGAGTCCAGCGTGCACTGCGTCTACAAGTCGATCTCCGGTGAGCAGCCGCTCTGGGATTTCCCCGACGGGACGCTCGCCGGCCGCGAATTCGCCGCGTATCTGGTGTCGACGCAACTGGGCTGGAACCTGGTGCCCTACACCATCATTCGTCGCGGTCCAGCTGGTCCGGGCATGCTGCAGCTATGGGTGCAACAGCCCGGTGACGCGGTGGACACCGACCCACGGCCGGGGCCGGATCTGGTGGACCTGTTCCCCGCCCACAATCAACAGCCGGGTTATCTGCCGGTGCTACGAGCCCAGGACTACGACGGCGACGAGGTCATCCTGATGCACGCCGACGACATTCGATTGTGGCGGATGGCGGTGTTCGACGTGCTGATAAACAATGCCGACCGCAAGGGCGGTCACGTGCTGCGCGACCTCGAAGGCCACATCTACGGCGTCGATCACGGGGTGTGCCTGCACGTCGAGAACAAGCTGCGGACGGTGTTGTGGGGCTGGGCCGGCAAGCCGATCGACGATCAAATGCTGCAGGCCGTCGCCGGCCTGGCCGAGGCGCTGGGCGATGAGTTCGGCGATGTGCTGGCCGAACACATCACCTCCTCGGAGATCGCGGCGCTGGGCATGCGGGCACACGCGCTGCTGGAAAACCCGGTGATGCCCGTTCCGAGCCGGCATCGCCCCATTCCGTGGCCCGCGTTTTAAGGCCCGGCATTGGCGTCGGCGATACTGAAGCGGTGAGCCCGGCCCCCGAAGAGATGAGCGATGCCGAATTGGCCGCCGATCTCGCCGCCGACGCGGGGGAGTTGCTGCTGAAAGTGCGCGAGGAGATCGGCTTCGGCCATCCCTGGATGCTCGGCGACGCGGGCGACAGCCTGGCCAATGAGCTGATCCTGCGGCGGCTGCGGGCCGAGCGCCCCGACGATGCGGTGCTCAGCGAGGAAGCCTACGACGATCTTGCGCGGCTCAAGAATGACCGGGTGTGGATCATCGACCCGGTGGACGGCACCCGCGAGTTCTCCACGCCGGGGCGTGACGACTGGGCGGTGCACATCGCGCTGTGGCAGCGTCCCACTGATGGACAGCGCGAAATCACTGATGCGGCAGTATCTTTGCCCGCTCGGGACAACATGGTGTACCGCAGTGACACCGTGACCGACAGCCAGGCGCGGGTCGGTATTCCGCAGACACTGCGGATCGCCGTCAGTGCCACCCGGCCACCGGCCGTGCTGCACCGGATCCGGCAGACGCTGGCGATCCAGCCGGTGGGGATCGGCTCGGCAGGCGCCAAGGCGATGGCCATCATCGACGGTGACGTCGACGCCTATCTGCATGCCGGCGGCCAGTGGGAATGGGACTCGGCCGCGCCGGTCGGAGTGGTGATGGCCGCGGGTATGCATGCGTCCCGGCTGGACGGCTCGCCGATGCGCTACAACCAGCCCGACCCGTACCTGCCCGACTTCGTGATGTGTCGTGCCGAGGTGGCTCCGATCCTGCTCGGCGCCATCCGCGACGCGCGGGGCTAACCGGCTGGCGCGCTATCGACCCAAGCGACGTCGCCAGTCTCTGGCGGACAGCAGCCGGACCGCGTTCTCGACGAAGCGGCCCTTCTTGCGGCTGTAGGGGTACCAGAGCAGTTCGGTTTTTATCGCGACCCGCTCGGCGACGATGCTCTTCTGACGGCAGTACTTACGGATGCCATCGGGCCCGCCGGAACGCGAACCCAGCCCCGACTCTTTCCATCCTGGCATCGGAACCCCGAATTGCAGTAAGCCGGTGATGACGTTGTTGATATTCACTGTCCCCGTATTCATCTGACGCGCAACGGCATTCGCCTTGTCCTTATCCCGCGTCCACACGCTGCCGGCCAACCCGAGATTGGAGTCGTTGGCCTTTTCGATGGCCTCGGCGACATCGCGCACCTTCATTACCGGCAGGGTCGGGCCGAAGGTCTCCTCACGCATGCAGTCCATGCCGTGGTCGACGTCGACCAGCACCGTCGGCTCGTAGAACAAGCCGGCAGGATTGCTCGACTTGCCCCCGACCAGCACCTTGGCGCCCTTGCTGACCGCGTCGTCGACATGGCGGGACACGATGGCCAGTTGCTGCTCGGTGGTCAGTGACCCGATCTCGGCGGAGTAGTCGTGCGCGGCGTCCATGCCCTGACGCAACTGAGATGTTTTGGCCACCAACTTGTTCACGAATTCGTCGTAGATCGGCTCCTCGACGTAGATCCGCTCCACCGAGATGCAGACCTGGCCGCTGTAGACGAATCCGCCCCAGACGGCGCCGTCTACGGACCGGTCGATGTCGGCGTCCGCGCACACGATCATCGCGTCCTTGCCACCGAGTTCCAGGCTGCACGGGATCAACCGCTGCGCGGCCGCGACAGCGATGCGGCGGCCGGTATTGAGCGATCCGGTGAACATCACGTAATCCACGACATCGACCAGGGCCGCACCGGTTTCGCCAAAACCAAACACGACGTCGAGCACCTCGGGCGCACCGATCTGCTTCCAGCCTTCGACCGCCACCTGCCAAGCCAGCGGGGTGATCTCCGAGGGTTTAGACAGCACCGCGCAGCCGGCCATTAACGCTGCGGGTACGTCGAGCAGCGGCACCGATAGCGGGCCGTTCCATGGCGTGATGACACCGACTAGGGGATAGGGCTCGTAGACGATGGTCAGCTTCTTGGTGAGGTTGGCTGCGCCCCACGGACGTACGTTCTGGTCGGCGAGGAATTCCGCGGCGGTGTCGATCCAGTAGTTGACGATTTGCACCGCGGCGATCTCGACACCGGTGTCGGCCCAAGACTTGCCGGTTTCGAGTTGCAGTGGAGTCAACACGTCGTCGCGGTGGTCGAGCATCCAGTCACGCCACTTGCCCAGCCACTCCGCTCGGCCGGCGACTCCCATTTGCTGCCAGGCAGGCTGTGCCGCCCGCAGTCGGTCTGCCAGCGACTTGACTTCCGCCGTGGTGGATACGGGGACGCTGCCGACGATGTCCCCGGTGGCCGGGCATTTGACCACGACTTCCTGGCGAGCGTCCGGTTCGGTTTGGCCTCTCCGATCGGTTGTATTCAGCGACATTGCCATCACCTCACCCAGCGGGGCTCATCGATTTTGCTCGGTATCGGACAGCAAAGCACAGAACCGGCGGTGTCGACACCGTTTGCGGTAGGCAAAGCGGGTGCCCGCAGATGGGTCGTCCCACCCGCCGCGCCTAGAGTCGAAGCATGCAGTCGTGGTCTTCCGCACAGGTTCCGGTGATCCCCGGACGCGGCCCGGATCTACGGCTCTACGACACCTCCGACCGTCAGGTCCGCCCGGTGGCGCCGTGGTCGACCGCCACCATGTACGTCTGCGGGATCACGCCGTATGACGCCACTCATTTGGGCCACGCGGCTACCTATCTGGCGTTCGACCTGATTCACCGGCTGTGGCTGGACCTGGGGTACCAGGTGCATTACGTGCAGAACGTCACCGACGTCGACGACCCGCTATTCGAGCGGGCCGCGCGTGACGGCGTCGATTGGCGTGAGCTCGGCGATCGCGAGGTCGCCCTGTTCCGCGAGGACATGGCCGCGCTGCGGGTGCTGCCGCCGCGCGAGTATGTCGGCGCAACCGAGGCCATTCCCGAGGTAATCGAGCTTGTCGAAAAGATGCTGGCGTCGGGGGCGGCTTACGTTGTCGATGACGAATACCCGGACGTCTACTACCGCGCGGATGCCACGCTGCAGTTCGGCTACGAGTCGGGCTACGACCGGGACACCATGCTGCGCTCGTTCGCCGAGCGCGGCGGCGACCCGGACCGTCCGGGTAAGACCGACGAACTCGACGCGCTGCTGTGGCGCGCCGCGCGGCCCGGTGAACCCAGCTGGCCAGCACCGTTCGGCGCCGGCCGGCCCGGCTGGCACGTCGAGTGTGCGGCGATCGCGCTCAGCCGCATCGGCAGCGGCATCGACATTCAGGGCGGCGGCCGCGACCTGATCTTCCCGCACCACGAGTTCACCGCGGCGCACGCCGAATGTGTAAGGGGCGAAAGGAGATTCGCCCGCCACTATGTGCACGCCGGAATGATCGGCTGGGACGGGCACAAAATGTCGAAGAGTCGCGGCAACCTGGTGCTGGTGTCGGGGCTGCGCGCGCAAGGCGTGCCGCCGTCGGCGATTCGGCTGGGTCTGTTGGCCGGTCACTATCGCGCGGATCGGTCCTGGAGCCAGCAGCTGCTCGACGAGTCGGCCGCGCGGCTGCAACGCTGGCGCACCGCGGTTACGCTGCCCGCCGGGCCGGACGCAACCGACGTCATCGCGCGGGTGCGCAAGTATCTGGCCGACGACCTCGACACCCCTAAAGCTATTGCCGCACTTGATGGTTGGGCCACCGACGCGCTCGATTACGGCGGACATGACGCCGCGGCGCCGGGGTCGGTAACCGCCGCGATCGATGCGCTACTCGGGGTAGACCTGTAGTCGCTGGGGAAGGTACGTTGTCGGCCATGGCATCGGTGCAGGGCAAAGTCGTTCTCATTACGGGCGGTGCCCGGGGAATCGGTGCGGAGGTCGCGCGCCGTCTGCACAATAAGGGCGTCAAACTCGTGGTGACCGATCTGGACAAGGCCGCGCTGGCCGCGCTGGCCGCCGAACTCGGTGGCGACGAGCACGCGCTGACGGTCGTCGCAGACGTGCGCGATCTGCCCGCCATGCAGGCCGTCGTCGATAAGGCCGTGGAACGTTTCGGCGGCCTCGATGTCGCCGTCGCCAACGCCGGTATCGCCAGCTATGGTTCGGTGCTACAGGTCGACCCGGAGGCCTTCAAGCGGGTGCTGGAAGTCAACCTGCTCGGCGTCTTTCATACGGCGCGCGCCACGCTGCCCGCGCTTATCGACCGGCGTGGCTATCTGCTGATCGTCTCGTCCCTGGCGGCGTTCGCGGCGGCCCCGGGAATGGCGCCCTACGACATGTCGAAGGCCGGCAACGAGCACCTGGCCAATGTGCTCCGCCTGGAAGTTGGCCATCTCGGCGTCGGCATTGGCTCGGCACACATGTCCTGGATCGACACCGCTTTGGTTCGCGATACCAAGGCCGACCTGCCCTCGTTCGGCACCCTGCTCAAGAGGCTGCCGTGGCCGTTGAGTAAGACCACCGACGTAGACAGCTGCGCGACGGCCTTTGTTAAGGGCATCGAGGGCCGCAAGGACCGCATCTACTGCCCGCGCTGGGTGGCCGCGTTCCGTTGGCTCAAGCCGGTTTTGTCCACTCGCCTCGGTGAATTGCCGGTCCGCCGAACCACTTCGGAGCTGATGCCTGCGATGGATGCCGAGGTTGCGGCGCTTGGCCGTTCCACCAGCGCGTACAACCAGGAGTTGGGCAAGGCCTAGCGGCTGGCCCGGCACGTCATTTGGATCGCTACTCCGAGGACCGGGGCCGTACCGGCGTGTTGCCGATCGTCGGATAGGGGCCGGTATGGCCCATCCGCTCACTTGCGGCGGCCAGCACCCGGTTGCGCACCAGGTACCAACCGCAGAACAGCGCCGGCACAATGACCACCAGCGACGCGACGGTATACGTGCCGATCGGTTCGTCGAACGCCATCAGCACCAGGATGCCGAGCAGGAACACCAGGGTCAGGTAGCCGCTGTAAGGGGTGAACGGCATCCGGAATTGCGGGCGCTTCAAGATCCCCGCGGTCGTCATCTTGAAGAAGCGCAGCTGGCACAGCACGATAGTGGCCCAGGAGGCGATGATGCCCAGCGCGGCGATGTTGAGCACGATTTCGAAGGCTTCACCGGGATTGAAGGCATTGAGCGCGATACCGAATAGACAGATGACGGCGGTCATCGCGATACCGCCATACGGCACACCGCTTTTCGTCATACGCGATGCGAACTTTGGGCCGCTGCCGCTCACCGCCAGTGAGTGCATGACCCGCCCAGTCGAATAGAGGCCGGCGTTCAGGCTGGACAGTGCCGCGGTCAGCACCACGATGTTCATCAGGTCGCCGGCGCCCTGGAAGCCGATCTTGGAAAAGAAGGTGACGAACGGGCTTTCGCCGGCCTTGTAGGCGGTGTAGGGCAGCAGCAGCGCCAGCAGGGCGACGGAGCCGACGTAGAAGATCGCGATACGGGCGATCACCGAGTTGATTGCGCGCGGCATGATCTTCTCCGGCTCGGCCGTCTCGCCGGCCGCAGTGCCCACCAATTCGACCGCGGCGTAAGCGAATACCACGCCGGAGGCGACCACCAGCAGTGGTATTGCGCCGGACGGGAACAAGCCGCCGTGGCCCTCCCACACGCTGGGCCCGGTGTTGTGTCCGTCGATCTGGTAGCGCCCGGCCAGGAACACAATTCCCACGCCCAGGAAGGCGACCAGCGCAAAGACTTTGATCAGCGCCGCCCAGAACTCGAGTTCGCCGAACCATTCGACGGAGATCAAGTTCATCGACAACACCAGCACCAAGGCGATCAGGGCGAGCAGCCACTGGGGGGCCGCCCCGAAGGCCGTCCAATGATGCAGGTATGTAGCGATTGCGGTGGTGTCGACGATCGAGGTCATCGCCCAGTTCAGGAAATACATCCAGCCCACGACGAAGGCGGCCTTCTCGCCGAAGAATTCGCGCGCGTACGACACGAACGATCCAGACGAAGGCCGGTGCAACACCAATTCGCCCAACGCGCGCAGCATCAGGAAGACGAAGATGCCACACACCCCGTACACCAGGAACAGGCCCGGACCGGCCTTCACCAGCCGAGCGCCGGCCCCGAGGAACAGGCCGGTTCCGATCGCACCACCGATCGCGATCATCTGAAGTTGCCGGGGCTTGAGCCCCTTGTGATAGCCGGCCTCCTCGTTGAGAGGCTCCGATGACGTGCGTGGGTTCGGTTCGGGCGTCTCAGGCAGGGCCGTCATGGGGTCCAATCGTCGTCGTTGACCAACCCCCTCGAGGGGTTGGTCAACGATCTTTTCGTAGTCGAACGAGGACGGCAAGACGAGCGACGCGGCCGGTCACCGTCCGAATCCCGGGCGGCGGCGGCGCAGATACCGCTCGAACTCGGCGGCCAGCGCATCGCCGTCGATCTTGCCCAGGGCCTCGTTCACATCGACCTCGGCGTCGCCGCGTTGCTCCAGCGACACCACGTATTCGGCCAGGTCCTCGTCGTCGGTGGCCATCTCGGTGACCGCCTGTTCCCACTCCTCGGCCTGAGCGGGCAGATCGGCCAGCGGAACCTCGATATCGAGTACGTCCTCGACGCGGCGCAGCAGCGCCACCGTCGCTTTCGGATTCGGCGGGTGCGACACGTAGTGCGGCACCGCGGCCCAGAACGTCACCGCGGGAATCCCGGCGGCCACGCAGGCGTCCTGGAACACCCCGGCGATGCCGGTCGGCCCCTCGTAGCGGGTCTCCTGCAGGCCGAAGCGTTCGGCGGATTCGGCGGAGTAGGCCGCGCCGGAGACCGGCACCGGCCGCGTGTGCGGTGTGTCGGCCAGCAGCGCACCGAGGATCACCACCGTGTCGACATTGAGCTTGTCGGCGATGGCGACCAACTCGGCGCAAAACGTGCGCCAGCGCATGTTGGGCTCCACGCCGTGCATCAACACGATGTCGCGGTCGCTGCCGGGCGGGCGACAATGGCTGATCCGCATCGCCGGCCAGACCAGCTCACGCGTGACTCCGTCGACCTGGCGGATGACCGGGCGGTTCACCTGGTAGTCGTAATAGGCCTCGTCGTCGATCTCCACGATCGGGTGGGCTTCCCAGATGGCGTCCAGGTGCTCCAGCGCATCGCTGGCCGCATCACCGGCGTCATTCCAGCCCTCAAACGCCGCCACGACGATCGTGTTGTGCAGTTCGGGTAGCCCAGCGGCTTCCGGGCCACGATCTGGCAGAGTCACAGAATCAGCCTAAGGCCTGACCGCCCGGGGACTACTCCCAGCCGCGCGGCCAACCAGCACACCAGCGGATTTGCATAGGCCGACTATGCTTGTGGCGTGACTGCTGCGATCCGCAGACTTCACGCTGGGCGACCTCAATGACCAGCGTCGACACGGTCGCGACGAAATACGCTCGGCTGTAATCTCGCTAACTTTGCTAACTATGCCGCGATCGCCAAGCGGGCCGGGGTCGATTGCAGCGACGAACTAGGCGTCCAGACGTCGACCGGATGACGACGTAGACTTTTCTGGTCGAGAGGCGTTGCAACGGTTCTCCGGTTCTTGCCGGTATCCGCCACGCTCGGCAGAGTCAAGGACGCCTTCCGTTACGGAAGGAATGCATGTGACCGCCTTGGAGCCGAACATCCGCCCCGACTGCACCGACGAACTGACGGCCGCTCTGCGCGAGCGGATCATGGTGATCGACGGCGCGATGGGCACGGCGATCCAGCGGGATCGGCCGGACGAGGCCGGCTACCGCGGCGATCGGTTCACGGAGTGGCCGACCGCCCTGCAGGGCAACAACGACCTGCTCACCCTCACACAGCCGCAGATCATCGAGGGGATCCACCGCGAGTACCTCGAGGCGGGCGCCGACATCCTGGAGACCAACACCTTCAACGCGAACGCGATCTCGCTCTCCGACTACGACATGACGGACCTGAGCTACGAGCTGAACTACGCCGGCGCCGCCCTGGCGCGGGCGGCCGCCGACGAGTTCAGCACCCCGTCCAAGCCGCGCTACGTCGCCGGCGCCATCGGTCCGACGACGCGGACCGCGTCGATCTCACCGGACGTCAACGACCCCGGAGCCCGCAACGTCTCCTACGACCAACTGGTCGCCGCCTACCTCGAAGCCGCCAACGGCCTGGTCGACGGTGGTGCCGACCTCCTCATCATCGAGACGATCTTCGACTCGCTGAACTCCAAGGCGGCGGTGTTCGCCGTCGAGACGCTGTTCGAGGAGCGCGGACGCCGCTGGCCGGTGATCATCTCGGGCACCATCACCGATGCTTCCGGGCGGACGTTGTCCGGTCAGGTCACCGAAGCGTTCTGGAACGCGATCAGGCACGCGAAGCCGCTCGCGGTGGGTCTGAACTGCGCCCTGGGTGCACCGGAGATGAGGCCCTACATCGCCGAGATGGCGCGGATCGCGGACACCTTCGTCTCCTGCTACCCGAACGCCGGCCTGCCCAACGCCTTTGGCGAGTACGACGAGACCCCGGAAGCTCAGGCCGGCTACATCGCGGACTTCGCCGAGGCTGGCCTGGTCAACCTGGTCGGCGGTTGCTGCGGAACGGCGCCGCCACACATCGCCGCGATCGCCAAGGTCGTCGAGGGCAAGCCGCCGCGCGGGCTGCCGGAGATCGGGGTGGCCACCCGGCTTTCGGGCCTGGAGCCGCTCAACATCACCGACGACTCCCTGTTCGTCAACATCGGTGAGCGCACCAACATCACTGGCTCCGCCCGGTTCCGCAACCTGATCAAGGCCGAGGACTACGACACCGCGCTGTCGGTCGCCCTCCAACAGGTCGAGGTCGGTGCGCAGGTCATCGACATCAACATGGACGAGGGCATGATCGACGGCGTCGCCGCGATGGACCGGTTCACCAAGCTGATCGCGGCCGAGCCGGACATCAGCCGCGTCCCGGTGATGATCGACTCCTCCAAGTGGGAGGTCATCGAGGCGGGCCTGAAGAACGTGCAGGGCAAGCCGATTGTCAACTCGATCTCCATGAAGGAGGGCGAGGAGAAGTTCGTCCGCGAGGCGCGGTTGTGCCGCAAGTACGGCGCCGCCGTCGTCGTGATGGCCTTCGACGAGAAGGGGCAGGCCGACAACCTGGAGCGCCGCAAGGAGATCTGCGGGCGCGCCTACCGGATCCTGACCGAAGAGGTGGGTTTCCCGGCCGAGGACATCATCTTCGACCCGAACTGCTTCGCGCTGGCGACCGGTATCGAGGAGCACGCGACGTACGGGATCGACTTCATCGAGGCCTGCGCCTGGATCAAAGAGAACCTGCCCGGCGTGCACATCTCCGGCGGTATCTCAAATGTGTCGTTCTCGTTCCGGGGCAACAACCCCGTCCGCGAGGCGATCCACGCGGTCTTCCTGTTCCACGCCATCAAGGCCGGCCTGGATATGGGCATCGTCAATGCGGGTGCGCTGGTGCCTTACGACTCGATCGACCCCGAGCTGCGGGACCGGATCGAGGACGTCGTCCTGAACCGTCGCGAGGATGCGGCCGAACGGCTGCTGGAGATCGCGGAACGGTTCAACAGCGCCGAGAAGGCCGACGACCCGGTGGCCGCCGAGTGGCGCAGCCTCCCGGTCCGCGAGCGGATCACGCATGCCCTGGTCAAGGGCATCGACGCGGACGTCGATGCTGACACCGAGGAATTGCGGGCCGAGATTGCCGGCGCGGGGGGTCGCCCGATCGAGGTGATCGAGGGCCCGCTGATGGACGGCATGAACGTCGTCGGCGATCTCTTCGGGGCAGGCAAGATGTTCCTGCCCCAGGTCGTGAAGTCCGCCCGGGTGATGAAGAAGGCTGTCGCATACCTGTTGCCGTTTATCGAGGAAGAGAAGGTCAACTCGGGCGCCACAGCCGGCAAGGACACCAACGGCACGATCGTGATGGCGACCGTGAAGGGCGACGTTCACGACATCGGTAAGAACATCGTCGGGGTCGTGCTGCAGTGCAACAACTTCGAAGTGATCGACCTCGGCGTGATGGTGCCCGCGCAGAAGATCCTGGACGCGGCGAAGGAGCACGACGCCGACATCATTGGGCTGTCCGGGCTGATCACCCCGTCGCTGGACGAGATGGCCAACTTCGCCGTCGAGATGGAGCGCGAGGGGTTGGAGATCCCGCTGCTGATTGGTGGCGCGACCACCTCGCGCGCCCACACCGCCGTGAAAATATCGCCGCGCCGCAGCGGCCCGGTGGTTTGGGTCAAGGACGCGTCGCGGTCGGTGCCGGTGGCTGCCGCGCTGCTGGATGACAAGCAGCGTCCAGCACTGCTGGAGACCACCGAGAAGGATTACGCGTCGCTGCGCGAACGGCACGCGCAGAAGAACGAGCGGCCGATGCTGACGCTGGAGAAGGCACGCGCGAACCGGACATCGATCGAGTGGGACGGCTACATACCGCCGGTGCCGGCCCAAGGTGTCGGTGTGCGGGATTTTCAGGATTACGACCTCGCCGAGCTACGCGAGTACATCGACTGGCAGCCGTTCTTCAACGCCTGGGAGATGAAGGGCAGGTTCCCCGACATCCTCAACAACCCGGCCTCGGGCGAGGCTGCCCGCAAGCTGTACGACGACGCGCAGGAGATGCTCGACACCCTGATCAAGGAGAAGTGGCTGACTGCCAACGGGGTGATCGGCTTCTTCCCGGCGAACGCGGTCGGCGATGACATCGAGGTCTACACCGACGAGACTAGGACCGAGGTGCTCACCACGTTGCACAACCTGCGCCAGCAGGGCGAGCATCGCGAAGGCATCCCGAACCGGTCGCTGGGCGACTACATTGCGCCCCGCAACACCGGTCTGGCTGACTACGTCGGCGCCTTCGCTGTCACCTCCGGGCTTGGCAGCGGAGACAAGATCGCAGAGTTCAAGGCAGCTCTCGACGACTACAGCGCGATCCTGTTGGAGTCGATCGCCGATCGGCTGGCAGAGGCTTTCGCCGAACGGATGCACCAACGGGTGCGCAAGGAGTTCTGGGGATTCCAGGCTGACGAGCAACTGGACAACGACGCAATCATCGGTGAGAAGTACGTGGGAATCCGCCCAGCACCGGGCTACCCAGCCTGCCCGGAGCACACCGAGAAGGCGACGCTGTGGGAGTTGATGGATGTGAGCGCGCGGACCGGCATCGAGCTGACCGAGTCGATGGCGATGTGGCCCGGCGCCGCCGTTAGCGGCTGGTATTTCTCGCACCCGCAGTCGCAGTACTTCGTGGTCGGCCGGATGGCCCAGGATCAGGTCGCCGACTACGCGAAACGCAAGGGCTGGACCCTGGCCGAGGCCGAGCGCTGGCTTGCCCCCAACCTCGGTTACAACCCGGAGGACTGACCAGTCCAAGTACTTCACCGGCTAAGCTCGAGGGACATTCAGGAAAGGGATGTTCGTGCTTGAGCGAGAGTTGAACCGCATCGCCGACATCGTTGTCGAAGTCGTCAATGTCACGGCCCTGCATGTGCGGCGCATCGTGGCAGCGCTGTGTACCGCGCTCGGCAGGACGAAGCGCGAAGTCAGCGACTTAGCCTGGGACTACAGCGAACTGGCGGCAAGCCTTCGCAGATCGGCCCGCGCCGGCAGCACCACGACCGGCGATCGCGATCAGACGGCGGAAAGCCAGGAGATTGCCGACGTGATCTCGATCGAGCTGCGCCGCCGGCAGGCCAACTGAGGCGACCGACTCAGCCCAGCACTGCCGACAGGTAACCGGCGGCATCACCCAACGATGACAGTTCGTCCTGCGGAACCTGAAAACCGTTGGCGGAGAACGCCTGCTCGGTCGTTCGAATGTCGACCCGCCAACCGTGCTCGCCGAGATACTCACCGGCGCTATTCCGATCACCGGTGTAGAACAACTCGGCCAGATTGATCTTGGAGCCGATGCGCCGCGACCTTTCGGTGAGCCTTTCCGCCCAATCTGCCGGAATCCTGCTGAAATCCATGTGCTCGCTGGCGATCCGGCTGCCCGGCGCTGAGAGCCGGGTGACGTTGTCGAACAACCGGTCCTGTGCCTCCGGCGGCAGGTAGACCAGCAGGCCCTCGGCGCTCCGCGCGGTCGGCTTTGAGGTGTCGAGTCCGGCGCCGACGAGCGCCGCGGGCCAATCCTCGCGGAAGTCGATCGCGACCGTGCGACGTTGCGCGGGCAGCTTCGCGCCCAGATCAGCCAGCGTGCGGGTCTTGAACTCGATCACCTCGGGTTGGTCGATCTCGTAGATCACCATGTCCGCCGGCCACGGCAGTCGGTAGGCCCTGGTGTCCAGGCCGGACGCCAGAATCACGGCCTGTCGTACGCCCGCCTCGGTGGCTTGCCGGAAGAAGTCGTCGAAGTATCGGGTGCGCACGGTGATCTGCTCGATCACGGCCTGCCGGTTCATGACGGGATCGTCAGTGTCGCCGAGCTTTCCGTCGATCAGCTTGATAAAGGTGTCGCTGCCCACCGCGCGCACCAGGGGGTCGGCCCACGGGTCATTCAACAGCCGATGTGGCTCTTGCGAAGCCATCGCACGCTGGGTCGCGACCGCCGTCGCGGTCGCGCCCACGCTGGACGCCAAATCCCAGGTGTCGTTCTCGGTGCGCGCCATGGCGGCTCCTTGGTGTCTCCGCGTTAGTTAGCTGACTTAACCACCGCTACTGTACGCGGAGACCGGCGAGGTCGCCGCCTAGATGCGCAGCACCGGGCGAAGCGCCGTGAGCGGGATGTGTGCCGAGACGGTGCCGCCGTCCATGTACCACTGCGGCAGCCCGGGTGAGAAGTTGATCGGCTCGTCGTGGCCGACCGGATAGTCCGGCATGTAAATGATCAACTCGTCGGGAGTCAGCGCCCACGCCTTGTACGCGCCGGAGTACACCTTGTCGGGCGTCCAGCGGTCGACGACAAACGGGTACGTCCCCGGGTCATGTGGCGGCGGAGCCTGATTCAACGCGGTTTCGATGTAGGGCTGCGCCAGCGGCGGGATGGCGGTCAGCGGATTGCCGTTGGTGATATCGGTCAGCTGCAGCCGCCGGCCGCTGGCCATGTCGAACGTGAAGGTGCGGTAGGCGTTGTTGGGTTTGGGCCCGTTGGCGTGGTAGTCCTCGTGGAACACCACGCTCAGCAGGTTGCCGTGCCGGAAGATCTCGTAGTTCTCCTCGCCATAGCTGTCGGCGGCCATGCTCGTGTTGGCGTTGCGCCAGTTGTTGACCAAGGTGTGCAGGTAGTCGCGCAGCACGCCGCTGGTGGCCGGGTTGTCGATGAGCTCACCCGGTAGTGCGACCTTGATGTCGCGGACGGCGTTACGTTCTGACGTCACCGAGGTGTGGCAGTACTGGCCGTCCCAGTCGCCGCCGAGCTCGCCGCAGAACGACGGGGCAGACGCTCGTGCGTAGGCGGCGTTGGGAATCGTTGCAGCGGAGGCTAATACGAGCGCCGCGAGGACTCTTGCGATCACAGCAGCTGAACCTTGCTGGCCCGCCAACGGTCATCGACCTTCTCCATGGTCATCTTGATCCTGCTGCGGTCGATGCGCGGATCGGGTGACTGCGAGTTGGCCACGGTCTGATCGATAAAGACAAGTACCACAACCTTATTCGTGGATTCGGATTGAATGGCCGAGTCCACCACCACCCCGTGTGCACTTGCCTTGTTGTCGATCAACAGCTGTCGAAGCTGCACGCTGGACTGGGTGTACATGTCCTTGAACTCGCCGGTCGCGCCGTCGAGCACCTGCCTGAAATTCTCGTCGACCTTGTTCGCGTCGATGCTCGTCAGCACCTGCGCGTAGGCGATCGCCGCCTGCTGGGCCTGCTGGCCGGCCACCTTCACCTGGTGCTCTTGCCATAACTTCCATCCGAGGAAGCCGGAAACGGAAAGTGAGGTGACCAGTAACAGCGGGACCAGGCTGCGACGCAGATATCTCCCCCAGGGCCGCTCGCGAAGCGCGACCTTCTCGCGCTTCGGTTTCTTGGCCTGACGCCCGAACGGAATATCCTCGTCGTCCTCGGCTGTCGCTTCAGTGCTCTTGGATTTGGCCTCGGTGGATTTCTCGGCGTCAACGTCCTTGACGTCGGCGTCGGAGTCTTTGGCGTCGGAGTTGTCGACGTCTTCGGGTTCGGCTTCTGAGCCTGGCGCTTCGGGCATTTCGGCCTCGGCAACTTTCTCGGATGTAGCGGTCACAATCTTCTCCTAGCCTCGAGCTTAGGTTGGTCGTCAGTGCGGCGGTTCGATCGGTAGCGAGGGACCGCCGTATGGCGTGGGAATCGTGAAGCGGCCCTTCGGTGTCGGGTCGGTTCTTCGTCCCAGGTCCGCTCCTAGCGGCGGGCCGGCGGTGTCGTCGCCGCCCGGACGCGGCGCGTTCTTGGCTCCGCGGATCGACACGGCGGGGTCGGTGTCGCGGCAGTAGGTGTACATGAACGGCTCGTAATAGTCCGCGGCCGACGAGGCATGCGCGGGCGTCCCGTAATCGCACACGTAGCGGGGATAGAGATCGGCGATCGCCCAGACTCCGTGGTCATGAAAGGCGCTCGCCACGGCGTCCAGCACCGAGCCGCGGTAGTCGGGGAACAGCGCGTTGAGCGCCGGCACTCGCTGGTAGAGCAATTGCGACATGGTGGCCATGCTGCCCAGCAACTGCACCATTGTGTCGGAATTGTCGGAGAACAGATTGTCGACCGCCGACAGTGCGCGTGGTGTCTGCATGGTCAGCCTCCGGTAGCCGGCTTGCATTCGGGCAACCCCGGACAGCGTGCGGTTGAGTTCGGTTGCGGTGGCGGCCAAGCCGGCGTTCTTGTCGTTCGCCAGGGTGAGCACCACGCGACTGGTCTTGATGATGCTGGTCGTTTGGGGCAGCACCGAATCGAGCGTCGACAACAGGAACGTGCCGCCGTCGACGATCGCCGCCAGTTTCGCCGGGCCCTCCTTACTCAGGCTCAGTTCCTTCTTGATCAGCTCGACTTTGCGCGGGTCGACCTGTGCCAGCAGACCGTCGGCGTCACCGAGCAACCGCGCCAGGCTGACCGGGACGGTCGCGTGGTCCGGGCTGAGGTGGCTGCCGTCGTGCAGATACGGCCCGGCATCGGATTCGGCTTCGAAGTTGATGTACTGCTCCCCGGCCGGTGACAGCGCCGACACGTGCACGACGCTGTTGGCCGGGATCCGCACCGTCGACGAGATGCTGGCGACGGCGTTGACTCCGGTGTCGGTGATCTGTAGTGACTCGACCCGCCCGATGCGCACCCCCCGCAACGCGACATCCTGGTTGGGCAGCAAGCCGCCGGATTCCGGCAACTGCACGGTGACCCGATACGACGATGCGAACGGCGTCACCCGCAGGGCGCCGATCAGCAGATACGCGGTTGCGACGACCAAGGTCAGCACCAGTCCCAGCACCGACAGCCAGACCTGTTGGCGGTGGCCGGCCCGCACCACCCGAACCACGGCATTGGCGATGGCGGCGATCATGGCTGAGGTCCGGGTGGCGGTGGGCCCGGCGCCGGCGGGGGAGGGCCGGGGGCGATATCGATTTGTCCCGGAACAGTCGGGTCGGGAATGACTGGAACCTGCGGAGAATTCGGCCCCCGCCCGACCACGCGTTCCTGCAGCCGCCACAGGGTGTACTTCAGGGTGCCGACGAGCAGGTTCACGTTGTAGTGGTGTGGTCCATGCAGCCCGATGTCGCCCGGAAAGCCGATGTCGGGAATCGATCCGAGGATCAGTTTGTCGACCCCCACATGCACTGAAATCGCGCTTCCCGCAGTCGATTTGACCAACGGGGGAATCATCCTGTTCAATGCGTAAAAGCTGGTATCCGGGCTTACCGCGACGTCATTGGCTGCCCCGGCGATGGTGTTGAGGTCGCGGATGATGCTTCGGCCGCTGGTGTCGGTTCCGCCGACCGAAGGGAACCTGGCCAGCAACCGGGAGGTGTCACCCACCTGCACGGCGAGGTTGGAAAGCTCGGCGGTGTTGTCGGCCAGGGTCGCGGTGGCGGGCCTGGCCGCGGTCATCAGATCGGTGATGGCGGCGTCTTTGGCGTCGAGTTGGTCCGCCAGACGGGACAATTGGGTCAATGCGGTTGAAATCTGGTCGGACCGCGTGTCGAGTGTGCCGACCAGCTGGTTGGACTTGCTGATCAGTTGTCCGAAAGCCTGGCCTTGATCGCCGGTCGCCTTGCCGAAACCGTTGATGATGTTGGTGAAATTGCGCACGGCCCCACCGTTCACCAGGATCGCCGCCGAGCTCAGCACCGACTCGACGGTCGCGGCGGCCGCCGTCGAATCCAGGCCAATGGTGTCGCCGTTGTGCAGCATCGGATCGCTGGCGGGATCATCTGCGGGAGGCTTCAGCGCCACGAATACGTCGCCGAGTGGTGTGGCGGTACGTAATTCGGCGGTGCTGCCCCGCGGCAGCTGCACGCCGTTTCTGATCCGTAGCGTGGTGACCGCGGTGTAGTTGTGCGCGCTCATCGCTTCGACCTGCCCGACATCGGCGCCGGCGAGTTTTACCTTCGCGTTCATTGGCAGGTTGAGCGCGTTGGAGAACACCGCGGTCAGGGTGTATCCCCCCGAACCCAGCCCCGGAGCCGGAAGAGGAAGGCTGGCAAGGCCATTCGTGGCACATCCCGAGCTGATCAGGACCGTGGCCGCGAGGGCGAGCATGTTTCGGGCGTCGGCGGTGATCATTTCTGCCCCATCGCGGCCATGCCGTCGAGCACATAGGTCAATCCGAAATCCGGGCCGAAGTCCTGGATTGTGCCGGTGCTGCATCCGAGTTGCCGCAAGCCCATCAGGTTGCAGATCTCTTTGGTGTACTGGCTGTCGAAGGCCAGCCGGTCGGTCAGGAAGCGCGCGCGCACGGCACCGTTGGCCCGGTCAATCATGTTGTAGGCGTTGTCGGCAAGCATCGGCGCTACATCGAGGAGTTCGGCGAGGTCGCGCCGCTGGTCGGTGACTCTTTTCAGCGTGGAGTTCCCATTGAGCAGGCTCTGCTTGATGGTGTCCCGGTTGGCGTCGAGCAGGTCGCCGGCCCGTTGGACCAGCTGGTCGAATCGTCTTCCGGTATTGCCGCTACCGATCTCCTCGTCGGCCATGATCTGGCTGACTTGGTGGATGGTGGAGGCGAATTCGCGCAGTTTGCCGTCATTGGCCGCCACTGCATCGAACAACGTGCTGATGTTCTTGATAATCGTGGTGATTTGCTCGCGAGTCTGAGCGCCGCCGTCGCTGGAAAGGCGCAGTGCGTGGGACAGTTCGTCGAGCGCCGATTTGATCTGCCCGCCGTTGCCCTCGACAATTTTAGTTCCGTTGTTGAGCACGTCGGCGACGGGTCCGCCGCCGTGACCATCTCCCTCGAGTGACTTGGTCACCTTGTCGAGGACATTGAGCACGCGGCTGAATTCGACCGGTGTCTTGGTCCGGGTCAACCCGATGGTGTCGTGGTTTTCCAGGACCGGGCCGCCACGGTAGGGCGGCGTGAGCTCGATCTGCCGGTCGGTGAGGATGGAGGTGGACACCGTGACGGCTTGGGCGCCAGCGGGAACCTTGACGTTGCGGTCGACGGTGAATTCGACTTCGACGTAGCCGCCCTTGGGGGTGATCTTGATGATCTTACCCACCGGCATACCCAGTACCGCGACCACATTGCCCTGGTAAAGACCTGAGGCGCTGTCGAATTGGGCTGTCACCGTGATGGTGTCCTGGTCAGATCCCAGATACCACCAGCCGATACCGGCGGTTGCGGCCAGCACCACCAGGGCGGCGCCGATGGCCAGCGCCTTAGGCCTGAGTTTCGATGTCGTCACTTGCAGTCCTTGAAGTATTCGATCATGCCGAACTGCTTGGCGCGGCCGCTGATTGCGCACATCCACGAGTCGATCAGCGGGACGTTGTTGGCGTTGAAATTCACCGCATTGCCCTCGCCGGTCAGGTTGGCGGCCTCCCGGAAGAAGATCGGGCTGATCTGCAGCAGGCTGCCCAGCAGGTCGTCGTGTTTGGCCATCATGCCGGTGAAGTCGCGCATGTCGGCGATCAGCGAGTCCAGACCTGATCGATCGTTGACGACGATCTGGCTCATGGTGTCGACGAGGTTGGTCGGTGATTGCATCATGGCGTGGAAAACGGCTCGCCGCGCGACGAATTGGCCGAGCAGGTCCTGCCCCTGGTTGATGAGATTGCCGAGGCCGGCTTGTTGGCGGCGCAACGTGTTGGTCACCCGTTCGGTGCTTTCCAGCAACTGGCCCAATTGGTCACGGCGCACCGCGATGATGGATGACAGCGATCCGATGTTCTTCATGGCCTGCGGTACCACCGCGGGCAGGCCCGCGAGCTGCTTGCCCAGCACCGCGAGCGACTCAGCGAATCTGTCGGAGTCGACCTGTTCGAACGTCGTGGTGGCGTCCTTCAGTGCCGATTGCAGATCGTAGGGAACCTCGGTGTGCGACAGGTCAAACGTGTTGTGTGGCAGCGCCGCCGGGCCGTCGGGCTGCACCGCCAGATAGCGCGAGCCCAGGATGGTCGTGACCTTGATCTTGGCGCGAGAATCCTTGCCCAGCACCACGCTGTCGCGGATCTTCAGGCCCGCCTCGACGTGATCGCCGGCGAGTTTCATGCTCGTCACCTCGCCCACCGGGATACCCGCGACCGCGATCGGGTTCCCGGGCCGCAGCGAGGCGGCTTGCAAAAACTCCGCGGTGTAATGCCGGTATCCGGCGCCGAGTGCGTGCACCGCCAGCATGGCGCCGATCAGCACCGCCACCACCGCGACGGCGATAAACCCGAGCCACGTCTTGTGATAGCTCTCCAACGGACGCTTCTTCATCGCCGAAAGTCGAAGCCGCACGGATGAATCAGCCACCAGCCGTGCTCCTGCATCTCGGCGTGTGCCACATCTTGTTTCCCGGGGTGGCGGCGGCGACGATGATCGGCACCACATCGTTGAGGCCGGGGAAGAACCCCATGAAGTTCACGTCACACACGTAGGCGTTGCCGTAGGCGCCCTGGTTGCCGACTCGGACCAGCCCTTTGAGCAGCAGCGGGATGTTGTCGCCGAAGAAAGCCACCTGCGGTTCGACATCCATCAGGTGCCTGGCGACACCGGGTTTGCGGTCGACGAATTCGCGCAGCGCCGGGTATACGTCGGTTGCCGAGGCCGACAGACGGCCCATTACCCGAGACAGTGAACCCAACGAGGAGACCAGCTCGGGACGCCGTCGGTCGAGTTGGTCAACGACCTCGCGGGTTTGGGTGATGACCCCGTCTAGATTGTCGTTCTGCTGGGCAAGATTGCCGACCACCTTGTTGAGGTTGGTGATCACGGCGCCGAGAGCCTGGTCTCGACCGGCGAAAGTTTGTGTCAGCGTTGATGTTTGGCTGATCAACGTGGTCAAGGACGAGCTGTCGCCCTGCAGCGACGTGATGATGCCCTTGGTGAGGTTGTCGGCGTCCTGCGGGTTCAGCAGGCTGAACAGCGGCTCGTAGCCGTTGAGTAGCGCGGTGACATCAAAGGATGGCTCGGTGCGTGTCAGCGGCAGAACACTGTTGGGCGCCAACAGCTCTTGGCTGCCCTCGGAGCCCAAAGTCAGCCCGAGGTAGCGCTGTCCGACGATGTTCTGGTACGTCACCGAGGCGACGGTGTTCCCGTACAGGTGTTGTTCGGTCTGCACCACGAACGAGACTCTCGCGAGTTTGCCGTCCAGCTCGACGCTTTCCACTCGGCCCACCCGCACCCCGGCCATGCGGACGTCGTCGCCTTCCCGTAGCCCGTAGACATCGGTGAACAACGCTGAGTACTTAGCGGTATTGCCGGCAACGTCACGGCGCAGGCTCACGTAGACCAGCCAGGTGAGGGTCAACGCGACGACCATGAACAAGGTGAGGCCGATCAGCGGGCCACGAAATCTCATTTGCATGTCAGTTCGGACCCCCGGGTGGAGGTTTCAGACCCTGCTTCAAGGACACGGTGGTGCCGCGGGCGACCGGGCCGAGCAGCAACTCAGTTGCCGACGTCGCCGGCTGGCCGGTGATGACGCTCAACATGTTTCGCTCGTACTGGCTACCGATGGGCCCCACGTTTCCGCCGAAGGACGATTGCGGTATCCACGGAGCTTTCGGTGCCACCGGGGCCACCCATGGAGCGTCCGGCGGCGCTGATGCCGGCGCTGGTGCCCCCGGTGCCGGGTTGTTGGGATTCGCACTGCCCGGTACCGGCGGCGACGGCGGAAGCCAGTCCGGCAGCGGGGGATTGGGATCGGTCAGGTTGGGGCTCGGATTGATCAGCGGCGGTCCGACCGCGACGAGGTTCCCGTCCGGACCGATGACCGTGCCCGGCGGTGGCGCCAGATCTTTGGGCGGCTGATAGTTCTGCGGCAACAGCACTTCCGGCAGGTCCGGGCGCACCGGAATGAGCGGTGCGGTGAAACAGCTGGGCCCCTTCAGTTCTCCGTAATGTGGACAGTCCGCGCGGGTGTAGGTGGAACTAGGGGTAAATGTGAGCATCGCGCGCATGTTGCCGACGTCTCTTCCCGGCACCCAGACCTCTTCCATGAACCTGTTGGCCAGGTTGTCCAACTTGGCCACCGCGGGCACGAAGTTATTGGACTTCATCGCCAGGATGCCCAGCACCGGCGTGAAATCGCCGGTGATCCTGATGAGCTGGTCGATGTGGTTACCAAACGATCCGCGTGTGGTTGCGACCGTGTTTTCGGCGCCGGAGAGCAGCGAGGCCAACTGCCCGCGCGTCTCGGCGAAGGTCTGCATCGGCTCGACGGCCTGGTGCAGGGCGTCGAGCAGGTCGGGAGCCGTCTGCGCAAGGCCGTGCGCCGCATCGACGAGCGCGGACACGGTCGAGGGGCCGGAGTCAGTACCGACAATCGAATTGAGTTGATCGAGAAGGCGATTCAGTTGCCCCCCGGCATTCAACAGGGCGCCGCGGCGGTGGTCGGTGGCGGCACCCAGCGCGGCGAGGATCCCCACGGATCTATCGTCGCGGCCTCGTCCGGCGGCCGCCAGCAGGTCGCGCAGCTTGCTGACGGTCGTCTGGAACAGCACGGTCGGAAGCCGGGTGTCTTCCGGAATGTGGGCGCCCGCCCTGATCGTCGAGCCCGGGCTCTCCTGGTTTCGGGTGCCTACCAATTGCACCGACGACACGGCGAACACATTGCTAGGCACCACTCGGGCGGTTACGGACGCCGGAATCGACTTGGCGAACTCTTCTTTGAGATCGATGTGGACGTAGTTGGGTTTTCCGTTGGACGCGGGAACCACGTCGTCGACCATCCCGACGAGCACGCCGTGATACTTGACGTCCGACTTCTGCGGCAGACCGTCGCCGACGTTGACCAGATCGGCGACCACCCGAACGTAGTCGTTGAGCCGGCCGGTGGACTTGAGCAACATCGCGATGGTGAGCAAGGCCGTGACCACTACCACCGCTGTGCCGGTGGCAAGCAATTGCCGGTCCGAGGGGCCGCGCCCGTCCAGCTCAAAGGAGTTCGGCACTAGCCACCGAACCTTGCGCCGGCATCGACGCCCCACAGCGCCATGGTGAGCAGCATGTTCACCATGATCACGACGGTGATGCTGGCCCGCATGCCGTGTCCGGCCGCCACCCCGACTCCTTCGGGCCCGCCGGTCGCGTAATACCCGTAGTAGCACTGAATCGTCGACGCGATCCACACAAAGATGACGGCCTTGAACAACGAATACACGATGTCTTGGCCGGCCAGCATAAGCGTGAAGTAGTGCAAATAGGAGCCGGTCGAGCCGCCGCTGCTGATCCCGACGACGACCTGCGTCGTCAGATAGCCGATCGCCAAACATGCCGCGTACAGCGGGACTATCGCCACCACGGACGCGATCAGCCGGGTGGTCACCAGATACGGGATCGGTCGGATCGCGATCGATTCCAGCGCGTCGATTTCCTCGGCGATACGCATCGATCCCAGCTGCGCGGTGAAGCGACAGCCGGCTTGCATGGCGAAAGACAGCGACGCCATCAGCGGTGCCAGCTCGCGGGTGTTGACCAACGAGGAGACGAATCCGGTGGCGGGGCCAAGGCCCAGTAGGTCCAGAAAGTTGTAGCCCTCGATGCCGACGAGTGCGCCGACGGTCATTCCGAGAACAACGGCCACGCCGGCGGTGCCGCCGCCTACCACGATCGAGCCGTTACCCCAGGTGATGTTCGACAGCAGTCGCAGGAACTCGCCCCGGTAGTGGCGTAAGGCGAGGGGGACGGCGACTAGCGCTCGGATGAAAAAGACAAGTAGATGCCCGAGCCGGATGATCGGGACGGTGCCCCGGCGGTAAAGCCGAACCACCTGATTCGACAGCGGAGCAAACGGGAGAAAAGTAGAGGCCGCCACGTCACAGCCCCGTCCTGGGCACCAACAAGATGTAGAGCTGGCTGATCACGACGTTGACGATCATCAGCAGCAGGATCGCCTCGACGACGGCCGCGTTCACCGAGTTCGCCACACCGGTCGGCCCGCCGACGGTGGATAGGCCTTTCTGTGCCGAAACTACTGCCACGATGGCGCCGAAGATGACCGCCTTCACCAGCGCCAAAATCATGTCGTCGGTGGTCGCGAACGACGCGAAGGTCGACACGAAGCTGCCGGGCGCCCCGTTCTGGAAGTACACGTTGAACATGTAGCTCGCGAAGAATCCGACGAAGCACACGACGCCGGTGAGCCCGACGCCGATCATGAGGGCGGCGGCGAAGCGTGGAACCACCAGTCGATGGATCACCGATACGCCCATGACCTCCATCGCGTCGGTTTCTTCGCGCATGGTCCGCGAACCCAGGTCGGCGGTGATCGCCGACCCGACGGCCGAGGCCATCAGAACGGCGGCCACCAACGATGCGCCCTGACGAATGACCGCGAGCCCGCTGGCCGCGCCGGCCAGCGAGGTGGCTCCCACTTGCCCAGCCAGCAAGGCGAACTGGATGGACAGGGTGACGCTGATCGGTAGTGAGACCAGAATCGTCGGCAGGACTGCGGTGCCGGCCATGAATGCGCCCTGGCGGACAAATTCCTGCCATTGGAATCGGCCGGTCACCAGGTCGAAAAAGAAGTACTGAATGGTGCGCACACCAAGGACGAACTGTT
The DNA here is from genome assembly GCF_025823255.1 of Mycobacterium montefiorense. Lineage (NCBI taxonomy): Bacteria > Bacillati > Actinomycetota > Actinomycetes > Mycobacteriales > Mycobacteriaceae > Mycobacterium > Mycobacterium montefiorense. Next base: position 136,093 of record NZ_JACKVL010000006.1, read on the forward strand.
CGCCGACCGTCGTCAGCGAAGCGAGCGGATGACGTTTGATGTATCCGACCGACCAGTCCCCGATGGCGACGACGCTGTCTTGTTGCGCCGTCATCGATGCGCAACCGGTAGTCCGTCTAGCAAACCTACGCTACCGGTCATTGCGCACCAGCTGCCGCCTCCATTGGCGTTCCCCCCACCAATAAGTGCACGAGTGCAGAACATGAAGGAGCCGGGTGCCGTCCAACGCATCTTGATAAAGGTAGTGTCACGAGGCTCCGTGAACTGCGGTTCTCGGTGTGTGCTGAGTCAGACTAGCCTAGTTGATAGGGACTTTCAATAGTGTAGAGTCACTCACCTGAGATCGTCACTGGACGGTACCGACGCGTTGGAATGTCAGCTCGACGAAGGTAACGACATGTCCGCAGCAAACACCGGCTCGCTACGGGACCGTCGCCGCGCCGAACTGCTCTCCCAGATCCAGCTCAACGCATATGAGCTTTTCGCCGCGCGCGGATTCGATGCCGTAACGACCGAGGATATTGCCGCCGCCGCCGGAATCTCCATCAGCACCTATTTCCGGCACGCACCCACGAAGGAAGGCCTGCTGGTCGATCCGGTCCGAGAGGCGATCGGCGAAGTCGTTGGCTCGTACAGCGCGAGACCGCACGACGAGTCGGCCGTTGAGGCATTGATTCAGGTATTCGTCACGCGGGCCCGCGACGCCGACGAACTCGACAATCTAGATACCTGGCGTCACGCAATCGCCACCGCGCCCCACCTGTTGAGTAAGACGGCGCTGGTTAGCGAGGCCGATCACGATAAGTTCCTACAGCAGGTCGCTTTCCGGATGGGCGTCGACGCGTCGGACGACGTGCGGCCGGCTCTGTTGGTTCACACCAGTTTGGCCACAATCAGATTCGTTCTCGACCGCTGGCTAAGCCCGGATGTCGAGATGAGCGAGCTGTTCCACGTCCAGCTGGAACAGGCGCTTCGGATCACGCTCTGCAGCTTCGACTGAGAAGTTCATCCGTTCCCTGGATGTGTTCAAGGCTTCTCACCGGCATCCCAAGTGTGCGGCAGCATCGGGTGCAGCGGTGTCTTGTCGAACTCGCCACCGGCGAAGTGGGTAAGCCCTCGGGCGTGTGCGGCAGTCGCTTTCGGGATGGTGCCTGCGAACCCGAGTGGCGTCGCACCGGCGCCGGCGACATACTCGGCTTCGGCCGAGTCGTCCGGTGGCGCCAGGTCGAGATCTTCGTTCAGATACGCGAACTGATGCTTACGCCCGTGCTGACGCAGCCTGGTCCGCCGCCGTTTTGCCGCGGCCTCGCTGCTGCCGGCAACGGCGCTGGCATCCGGCAATGATGCGGTTGTGTTCGCGGCGGCTTTGCCGCCGAACGTTGGAGTGAACCCTTCGCCGCCTGGATCGCCTCCGACGGCGTAGAGGACTTCACCCGCTCCCGTCACCGGGACCGCAGCGGTGGCCGTCGCGGTAGAACTCGTCGGGGAGCCGGGGGCCGCGGAGTTCGACGCCGCGGGGCCAGCGCTAACGTGTGCGACCCCGGCCGCGACCGGTGACAGCTGCTGGCTTTCGCGCGGTAGAGCCGTCTGGGGCTGGTCGGCGAGCGCCATTGGGTTGTCCAGCCCTGCCGCGCCGGCGAGTCCGATCAGCGCGATGGGTGCAAGAAGGCCCAGTGCCGCTACAAACGGCCCGAAATAGATCAATGAATCCAATATTGAGTACGCGGGAATCAAGAACGCCTGGGTGGACGTGAAGGCGATCACCCACTCCAGCGCGTGGCTGATGAGCGCGCCGAGCGGTCCCGGCAGGAAGTGGGTGATCAGGTTGTCGAGGTACTTCAGGAATTTCCGTAGCGCTTGCAGGATCAACGTGGTTGGGTCGGGAAACCTGTGGTGGGTGTGGGCCGCCAGGGAAGTGGCTTCGGTCGTGACAATGTGGGGCGCGGCTGATGTGACGGGGGTTCCCGACAGGATCGCCTGCGACACCGCTTGGTAGACGCCCATGACGGCGGCGGCCTGAACCCACATGCGGCTGTAGTCGCCCTCGTTTACTGCGATCGGGATGGTGTTGACGCCAAAGAAGTTGGTTGCTACCAACGCGGCGTGCAGCGCATGGTTTCCGGAGAGCTCAGCAGGCGCGGGCATGGCGCCCAGAGCTGAGGCGTACGCAGCGGCCATGGTTTCGTACATGGTCGCGGTCGCGGTCGCGGTGGCAACCGCGCTGGTGTGATCCAGCCAGAGCACATATGACTGGTGTGCTGCGACGAACTGCGCAGCGGTCGGACCTTCCCACGCGGCGGCCTGCGTTGTGGCGAGGATCGCAGTGAGTTCCGTTGCCGTGTCGGTGTATTGGACCGCCAGGGTTCGCCATGCTTCGGCCGCGGCTACAAGCCCACCGGGGCCGGGGCCGGTCGACAGCAAGGCCGAATGAATCTCGGGTGGAAACGCCCCCCAGATCGGGTATGTCATCGATTGTTTCCTTAGAAATATATATACGGAGTGTATGAATATATAGGTTAGCCTAACCTATATATGTACGCATCGGCTCCGGAAGGGGATGGTCCGAGGCCGGCTGACCCCGGACCCGGTCCGGGTGTGCACTGTTGCTGGCGAAACCGCCGTGACTTTGCTTGTGGCCTCGTGAAACAATCGCTGGCCGTGAAGACTTTCGAGGATCTGTTCGCCGAACTCGGCGATCGTGCCCGCACCCGACCGGCCGGCAGTGCCACGGTCGCGGCGCTCGACGCCGGGGTTCATGGGCTGGGCAAGAAGATCCTGGAGGAGGCCGGCGAGGTGTGGCTGGCCGCCGAGCACGAATCCAACGAAGCTTTGGCCGAGGAGATCAGTCAGTTGCTGTACTGGGCGCAGGTGTTGATGATCGCGCGTGGGCTCTCCCTCGACGACGTCTATCGGAAGCTGTGAGCATGTTGCGAGTCGCGGTTCCCAACAAGGGCACGCTGAGCGAGCCCGCCTCCGAGATTCTCTCGGAGGCGGGCTATCGGCGGCGCACCGACACCAAAGACCTCACCGTCATCGACCGCGTCAACCACGTCGAGTTCTTCTTTCTGCGGCCTAAAGACATTGCCATCTATGTCGGTTCGGGGCAGCTCGATTTCGGCATCACCGGGCGAGACCTGGTGCTCGACTCGGACGCGCCGGTGCGTGAATGCCTGGCGCTGGGTTTCGGTTCGTCCAGCTTCCGTTATGCCGGGCCCGCCGGGCGCAACTGGACGACAGCCGATCTGGCCGGCAAGCGGATCGCCACCGCCTACCCCAATCTAGTGCGAAAAGATCTGGCGGACAGAGGGATTGAGGCCACGGTCATCCGGCTTGATGGCGCGGTGGAGATTTCGGTCCAACTCGGGGTGGCCGATGCGATTGCTGACGTGGTGGGATCGGGCCGCACTCTGAGCCTGCACGATCTGGTGGCCATCGGTGAGCCGCTGTGTGATTCGGAGGCGGTACTGATCGAGCGCGCCAACCACGACGGTCAGGACGCGGCGAAGGCGGCGCGCGACCAGTTGGTCGCGCGGATCCAGGGTGTGGTGTTCGGGCAGCAGTATTTGATGCTCGACTACGACTGCCCGCGCTCGGTACTGGACCAGGCCACGGTGATCACGCCGGGGCTGGAGTCGCCGACCATCGCTCCGCTCGCCGACCCGGACTGGGTCGCGATCCGCGCGCTGGTGCCGCGCCGGGGCGTCAACGAGATCATGGACGAGCTCGCGGCCATCGGAGCCAAAGCGATTCTGGCTTCCGATATCAGATTCTGCCGGTTCTGATCACGCCTGCCTGGCTCCGGCTGTGTTAGCGTCCGGCTAGGGGAGGGGGCCCGCCGGGCCGCCCCTCTTATCGTTGCCGCGCTGTCATTCCCAGGAGGGTCGCCGTGACACACGTCCTTATTCTCTTGCTGGCTTTGCTGATTGGTGTTATCGCCGGGTTGCGTTCCTTGACGGCACCCGCCGTCGTCGCGTGGGCCGCGTACCTGGGTTGGATCGACCTGCATGGCACGTGGGCATCGTGGATGGCCAACATCATTACGGTGGTTGTCTTCACCGTTCTCGCCGTCGGCGAAGTGGTCAACGACAAGCTGCCCAAGACCCCGCCCCGCACTGCGCCACCGGTCTTCGCGGCCCGGCTGCTGATGGGTGGGTTTGCGGGCGCGGTGCTCGGCGCCTGGCCGCACTGGACGTTCAGCGCGCTGGGGGCAGGGATCATCGGCGCGGTGCTCGGCACCCTCGGCGGCTATCAGGCGCGCAAGCGGCTGGTCGCGGTCAGCGGCGGGCGTGACCTGCCGATCGCGCTGCTCGAGGACGCGATCGCGATCCTGGGTGGGTTCGCCATCGTTGCCGCCACGGGTCACGAGCTGACGCAATACCTGCTCACGGCGGTTAAGTGAGCCGGCATTTCGATGCGATCATCGTCGGTGCCGGCCAGGCAGGCCCCCCACTCGCGGGGCGGCTGACAGCCGCCGGCCAGCGCGTCGCGGTCGTCGAGCGCAAACTGATCGGCGGCACCTGCGTCAACAACGGATGCATCCCGACCAAGACGCTGGTCGCCACTGCGCACGCCGCCCACTCGGCCCGTCGCGGCGCCGAATACGGCGTCGGGACCGGTTCGGTCAGTGTGGACATGGCGAAAGTCAAGGCGCGCAAGGACGGCATCATGCTCGCCGACCGCAAGGGCGTGGAGGACTGGCTGGACGGCATGGACGGCTGCACGGTCGTTCGCGGACACGCCCGCTTCATCGATCCGCACACCTTGCGCGTCGGTGACGACGAGCTGCACGCCGATCGCATCTTCCTCAACGTCGGCGGCCGCGCGGTCGTGCCCACCATCCCGGGCCTGGACGATGTCGAGTTCCTCACCAACGTTTCCATCCTCGAACTCGACGAACTGCCAACACATCTCGTGATCGTCGGCGGCAGCTACATCGCACTGGAGTTCGCCCAGATGTACCGGCGCTTCGGGGCGAAGGTCACCGTCGTGGAGCGGGGACCGCGGCTGGCCTCCCGCGAAGACGAGGACGTCTCGGCCACCATCAAGGAAATCCTGGAGGCCGAAGACATCGACGTGGTCCTCGGTGCCGACGACGTGCGGATCAGTAAGAGTGACAGCGGATTCGAACTCACACCTCGCGCCGGTGCCAACCCCATCGGCGGCAGCCACTTGTTGCTGGCGGTGGGCCGGCAGCCCAACACCGACGATCTGGGGCTGGACGCTGCCGGGGTGCAGACCGACGCCCACGGCTATATCGCGGTCGACGACCAGCTCAAGACGAACGTCGATCACATTTGGGCGATGGGCGATTGCAACGGCAAGGGCGCGTTCACCCATACCTCGTACAACGATTTCGAGATTGTCGCCGCCAACCTGCTCGACGACGATCCACGCTGGGTGAGCGACCGCATCACCACCTACGCGCTCTACATTGATCCGCCGCTGGGGCGCGCCGGCATGACGGTCGACGAGGTGCGCAAATCGGGGCGCAACGCGCTGCTCGGTAAGCGGCCGATGACAAGGGTGGGCAGGGCTGTGGAAAAGGGTGAGACGCAAGGCTTTATGCAAGTCATCGTCGACGCCGACACCCAACAGATCCTTGGCGCGGCCATCCTCGGCGTCGGCGGCGATGAGGCGATTCACGCCATTCTGGACGTCATGTCCGCCAAGGCGCCATACACCACACTGTCGCGCACGATGCATATCCATCCCACCGTCAGCGAGCTCATTCCCACGATGCTGCAAGAAATGTCGCCGCTCGACTAGTCGATTACGCCGCCGGCTCGGTCGTATGCGAAATGGCCTGTGTCCGAGCGTGATCCGGCCAGCCGGGGTAGGGCGGTGGGGTGCCCCCGAAAACCGGACAGTATTCGTGGTGCGGGCACCAATCGCACAATCGCGACTGGTGAGGACGGAAATCGCCTGTCGCACCCGCGGATTGGATCGCACGCCAGATCGCCATCAGTGTCTTCTCGAAGCGCAGCAGCTCGTCGAGCTCGGGCGAATAGTCCAGCACCTGGCCGTCGGCCAGGTAGATGAGGCGCAGCCGGGTGGGCGGCACGCCGCGGGTACGCAGCAGCGCCACCGCGTAGAACTTCATCTGGAACATCGCCTTGAATTCGGCCAGCGCGCGCGCCTCCGGTGGCGCCTTACCGGTCTTGTAGTCGACCACCCGCAGCTCGCCGGTCGCCGCGACGTCGATTCGGTCGATGAATCCACGCAGCAGAGTGCCGTCGGCGAGTTCGACCTCCACTCGCTGCTCGCAGCATTGCGGGTCGAATCGAGTGGGGTCCTCCAGCCGGTAGTAGCCGGACAGCAACGCGCGGGCTTCCTCCAGCACCTGGGTCCGCTGCGCGGAGTCCAGCTCGCCGATCCGGTCGGGTTCGGCGGCGACCACGTGCTCCCAGGCGGGTTCCACCAGCGATATCGCCGTATCTAGCCCGCGCGATGCCGCGGGCAGGCCATAGAGCTGTTCCAGCGCGGCGTGCACCACCGACCCGCGGATCTGCGCCGTCGACGGCGGCTCGGGCAGCCGGTCGATCGCCCGGAACCGGTACAGCAACGGGCACTGCTTGAAGTCCGCCGCTCGCGACGGTGATAGTGCCGGTCTGGAAGCCGGCCGCGCCTGGTCTTGCGGCTGGTCGGTCATATTCGCAGCCTAGAACTGCAGGCTGACAACCCCGAGCATCGGTAACGGCGAGTCGGCTGGCACGCTGAACGGCGTGTCCAACACCGGTCCATTCACCGTCGGCGAGCGCGTCCAGCTGACCGACGCCAAGGGCCGTCACTACACGGTGGAGCTCGTGGCAGGCGCCGAGTTCCACACCCATCGCGGTGCCATCCCGCACGACATGATCATCGGTCTGGAACAGGGCAGCGTGGTCAAATCCAGCAACGGCAACCCCTACCTGGTGCTGCGCCCGCTGCTGGTCGACTACATCATGTCGATGCCGCGGGGGCCTCAGGTCATCTATCCGAAGGATGCCGCCCAGATCGTGCACGAGGGCGACATCTTTCCGGGCGCCCGCGTGCTGGAGGCCGGCGCCGGGTCGGGCGCGTTGACCTGTTCGCTGTTGCGCGCCGTGGGACCCGAGGGGCGGGTGGTCTCCTACGAAGTGCGGCCGGATCACGCCGAACATGCGCGGCGCAACGTGACCGTCTTTTTCGACGGGGCACCCGCCAACTGGGAGCTGGTCGTCGGCGACGTCATCGACTCCGGGCTGCCCGACGACTCCTTCGACCGGGCCGTGCTGGACATGCTGTCACCGTGGGAGGTGCTCGACGCCGTGTCGCGGCTCGTGGTCGCCGGCGGGGTGCTGGTGATCTACGTGGCCACGGTCACCCAGCTGTCCTAGGTGGTGGAGGCGCTGCGGGCCCAGCAGTGCTGGACCGAACCGCGGGCCTGGGAGACGATCCAGCGCGGCTGGCATGTTGTCGGCCTGGCCGTCCGTCCGCAGCACTCGATGCGCGGCCACACCGCGTTCCTGGTGGCGTCGCGACGTCTCGCGCCGGGCACGATCGCCCCGGTGCCGTTGGGTCGCAAGCGTCCGGGCAGGGACGGCTAGGCGTAGTCCTCGCTGCGTACCAGCGAGCGTTGCACCGACAGCACTTCGAACTCGGGATGCGCGGCGACCAGACGTTCGGCCGCGTCGAGGACTTCGACGGCATGGCTACGGTCGCCGGACACGACGCCCACCCCGATGCCCGCTCGCCGATGCAGATCCTGCGATCCGGTCTCCGCGGCCGACACGCTGAACTTGCGGCGCAGCTCGGCAACAACGGGACGGATCACCGATCGCTTCTGCTTGAGCGATCGCACGTCACCCAGCAACACGTCGAACTCGAGCCAGGCGATCCACATCAGCCGGGCGGACGTTGCGCAGGAGCGGACTCGGGTGGCGGGGACGGCGCAGGTGGTGGAGGCGGCGCGGGTGGCTGGACGGGTTCCGGCGGCGGGGGCAGGGGAAGCGTCGGGCTCGGAGGCGGAGGCGTCGAGGCCGCCGAGTTACCCAGGGCCAAAAGCATTTCGGCTGTTCGCCGGGACAGCTGCCAGCCGCCCTGCAGCGGGGCGAACTCCATCGGGAAGGTGAACTTGCTGTTGCTTCCCTTGGCAGTGTTGACGCTGACGGTGGCCACCACGTTGGACGGATTCTTGTCCGACCACGCGATGTTGTTTGCCACGAAAGTCATCGGCAAGTAGCCATTGTCACGCAGCGCGTTGACGAGTTTGTCCAGCGTGGCGGCGCTCTCCGGCGTCGCGCCTTCAACGAGGTTCACCTTGTTGATGCCCGGAATGTTCGGGTCGACAAGCCGGTTAAGCACTTCGACCAGAGCCTCGGCCACCGGGACGGGGGCGGTCGGGGGGGCCGTGACGATCAGCGGGCTGGACGTGGGCTCCGCGGCTGCCGAGCTACTCGACGGCAGCACCTTGGGTTCGCTGTGCGCGCATCCCGTCAGCCCGAGCGTCGCCACGGCGGTGGCGGCGCTCAGTGCTACGGACAAGTGTCGGTGCATCCCTGCGGTCGGCCGGGCTATTCGGCGAGGCCTGATTCTTGGAGGGGGGTGGTTGCTGCGATCCGGCCAACTGGTGCAATAGAAGTCACAGTTGGAAACATTGCGTTGATGACCGCGACCACGGTAGTGCCTGTGGTGAGGGGTTTTGCGGTCACGGGGTGTCCTCTCGGTGGTCCCAAATCGACGCTGAGGTTACCAGTGGGAGTGAAGACGCGACTTTTGATGGCTTTTGAGTTCACGCATGAACAGCCAATCGCCGGTAGCGTTAAAGAATCCACCGCATCAATTCGGGGCGGGAAAGGAGCGCAACATGGGTGACTCAGAGCGTTCTGAAGCATTCGGTATCGATCGCGAAACTGACATGTCCAGCGGCGATGCCGCCGAGTTGGAACAGTTACGCCGCGAGGCAGCAGCGCTGCGCGATCAACTCGAGCAGGCCGCCGGATCGCAGGGCGGCGCCCGCTCCTCGCGCGACGTGCATCAGCTCGAAGCCCGCATCGACTCGCTTGCCTCCCGCAATTCGAAGTTAATGGAAACTCTTAAAGAGGCCCGACAGCAGTTGTTGGCGCTCCGCGAGGAAGTCGACCGGCTGGGGCAGCCACCGAGCGGCTACGGCGTTTTGCTTGCCACCCACGAGGACGAAACGGTCGACGTGTTCACCTCGGGTCGCAAGATGCGACTGACGTGCTCGCCCAACATCGACGTGCCGTCCCTGCGCAAGGGACAGACGGTTCGGCTCAACGAAGCCCTGACCGTCGTCGAAGCCGGGACGTACGAATCGGTCGGCGAGATCTCTACGTTGCGCGAGGTGCTCAACGACGGGCACCGAGCATTGGTCGTCGGTCACGCCGACGAGGAGCGGATCGTCTGGCTCGCGGAGCCACTGGTGGCGGAGGATCTGCCGGACGGCGTTCCCGACGCACTCAACGATGACACCAGGCCGCGCAAGTTGCGGCCTGGCGATTCTCTACTGGTCGACACCAAGGCCGGCTACGCGTTCGAGCGCATTCCCAAGGCCGAGGTCGAGGACCTGGTCCTGGAAGAGGTGCCCGATGTCAGCTACCAGGACATCGGCGGCCTGACTCGCCAGATCGAGCAGATCCGCGATGCCGTGGAGCTGCCGTTCCTGCACAAGGAGCTGTACCGCGAGTACGCGCTGCGTCCGCCCAAGGGCGTGCTGCTCTACGGTCCGCCCGGCTGCGGTAAGACGCTGATCGCCAAGGCGGTGGCCAACTCGCTAGCCAAGAAGATGGCCGAGGTGCGCGGCGACGACGCTCGCGAGGCCAAGTCGTACTTCCTCAACATCAAGGGCCCCGAGCTGCTGAACAAGTTTGTCGGCGAGACCGAGCGCCACATCCGGCTGATCTTCCAGCGGGCCCGTGAGAAGGCGTCCGAGGGAACGCCGGTGATCGTGTTCTTCGACGAGATGGACTCGATCTTCCGCACCCGCGGAACGGGTGTCTCGTCGGACGTCGAGACCACGGTGGTCCCGCAGCTGCTGAGCGAGATCGACGGCGTGGAGGGGCTGGAGAACGTCATCGTGATCGGCGCCTCCAACCGCGAGGACATGATCGACCCCGCGATCCTGCGGCCCGGCCGCCTCGACGTCAAGATCAAGATCGAGCGACCCGATGCCGAAGCGGCACAAGACATCTTCTCGAAATACCTTGTCGAATCGCTGCCGGTGCATGCCGACGATCTCGCCGAGTTCGACGGCGACCGGTCGGCCTGCATCGGTGCGATGATCGAAAAGGTCGTCGAGCGGATGTACGCCGAGATCGACGACAACCGGTTCCTGGAGGTCACCTACGCCAACGGTGACAAGGAAGTCATGTACTTCAAGGACTTCAACTCCGGCGCGATGATCCAGAACGTCGTCGACCGGGCGAAGAAGAACGCCATCAAGTCGGTGCTGGAGACCGGCCAGCGGGGCTTGCGTATTCAGCATCTGCTCGACTCGATCGTCGATGAGTTCGCCGAGAACGAGGACCTGCCCAACACCACCAACCCCGACGACTGGGCGCGGATCTCGGGCAAGAAGGGCGAGCGGATCGTGTACATCCGTACCCTGGTCACCGGCAAGTCGTCCAGCGCGTCGCGCGCCATCGACACCGAATCGAACCTCGGCCAGTACCTCTAGGGATCAATCCCTAGTCGGCTCAGTCGAATTCGAACGAGTAGCTGTTCGTCAGATCGTCCTGCGTCACGCGGGCGGGGCGAGTCGTCGTGTCCACCCGCAATGTCTCGGTGAGCACGCGCGGCTGATAACTCCAGCCCGCGGGCAGCGTGAGCCGGCCGGCCAGCCCGGCCAGGTCGGCCCGGGACAGGCTGGGGTCTGCGACCTGACTCCAGGTCTGCATGACCCAGCGCTTGCCTTCGGGATCGATGAGTTCGTACACCTCTTCGCCGGCGTTGAAGACGAAGACCGTATTGCGGGTCACTTCGTTGACGGTGTACGGGGCGGGGTTCATCGACGAAAGCGCAACGGTGGCTTGCTTGATCATCTCGATCCCGCCGAACGTCATCCGTTCCTGCGGGCCCTCGGCGTGCTTTTCGATGTTGTTCATCAGCCAGTAGCGCGGACCATTGAGCAACGCCGCGGCAGCGCCGTGTTCCTCTGCGATTGCCTGCGGGTCGAGCGCTGACCACAGCTCGGCCGGGCAGTCGTTGAGCGGAAAGCTGTTGTAGACGGTCGCCTGTGGGCCAGATTCGCCGACTTCAACGAGAAGCACTTCACCGTAACGCTTTCCAGATAGGTCGGGCACTTGTTACTCGCTTTCTGTCGTCGTGGCGACGCAATTGATGGCGCCTCGGTAGCGGTTGCGGGCAGCCAGCGAGACATGCAAGTCGTTGATGAGTGGATCGAGGAACATGCCCCGGTACTCGGCGTCGTCGACGGCGCGGGCGCTGATGTACATGAACGTCAACGCGCCGAGGAACAGGCACATGTGGATCAGCGAATCCGGTACGGGCAGTGTCCATCCCATGACTGTCGCGGTGCTGACGTAGGTGTGGGTCCATTCGTTGAGCAGCTGCGGCGTCAGAATGATCAGCCCGAGAATGAGATACATCGTGGCGCCGACGATTGCCACCACCAGGATCTCGACTAGTTGCGAGGCAGCTAGCAGGAAAACCACATTGAGGCGTTCCGACTTTCTCAGCGCTGAGCCCGGCGACGGGTCAAGCATCGCCGCGAAGGGAGTGTTGGCAAGGCTGTCGCTGTCCTCGGGCAGCGACGCCGTCGACTTCAGCAGCGGCCTCACTCGTTCCACGGTCTTGGACACGACGAACGCCCCCGCGATGCCGAGCAGAAAGAATATGGCCAGCGAGATCCGCTTCCCGTTAATAGTTGCCGCCATCAGCCAGACGTAGGTGTTGAAGAACACCAACGCGGTCAGCAGCACAATCGGCAGCGCCCTGATCGCCAGCGTGCCGACCGTGGCAAGGTGCTCGAACGTCATGCGCACCGCCCAGGCGAGCACCGATCCGACGCCCGAGCCGGTCAGCAGCAGCACCAGGCCCAGAATCGCGGCGTCCCGGGTCAGTTGGATCGGGCCGCTTTCGACGAACCCGCAGACGATCGCAAACGCCAGCGCTGCGGTCGCGATCGTCGCGCGGGCGCGCCCGTCCGATACCCGCGACACCAGCCAACCGATCAGAGCGGCCAGCGGGAGAGCGGCCGCGAGCAACGCCAGGATGACCCATTGCCGGGTGGACGGTGTCCCATCAATGAAGACCTCGCGGCCGTTGCTGACGAGATAGACGCCCAGCAGGCAGGCCTCGACTCCCGTCCACGCGGCCAGCATCGGAGCGGACCGCGGCCAGAGCCGTCGCCATCGGCCCCGCCGGGTCAGCACGGACGGCAAACCGCGCTCGAGGAACCACTGTTCCGCCTCGGCTGTCGCCGCCTTCTGGCTGCCCGGTGTGCGGCGCAAAGTTGGGTCCACACCGGGTCACCCTAGTGGCGCAGCAACCCCTGTGTTGGGCGTTTTCACGCAGGTCAGGATTTGTTCGGCGGCGCGTTCGGCGGGTGCCGCCACGGCCGTCGGGCGGTGCGCCCGTCTGCTCCTGAAGCATCTTCAGCCAGAAGATGTTTCGACGATCGGCGGCAGGCCCGTATCGGCCGCGCGGTTGCCCCAACGCCGGGTACGTCGTTGCCCGGCCTACGCTGAACGGATGCAACGGATTATCGGGACGGAGGTCGAGTACGGCATTTCGTCGCCTTCCGACCCAACTGCCAACCCGATCCTTACTTCGACTCAGGCGGTGCTGGCTTACGCGGCCGCCGCCGGCATCCAACGCGCCAAGCGCACCCGCTGGGATTACGAGGTGGAGTCGCCGCTGCGCGACGCCCGAGGTTTCGACCTGAGCCGTTCGGCCGGGCCGCCGCCGGTCGTCGACGCCGACGAGGTCGGTGCCGCCAACATGATCCTGACCAACGGGGCGCGGCTCTATGTCGACCACGCGCACCCCGAATACTCCGCGCCCGAGTGCACCGACCCGCTGGACGCCGTGATCTGGGACAAAGCCGGCGAGCGGGTGATGGAGGCCGCCGCGCGGCACGTCGCCAGCGTGCCCGGAGCCGCCAAGCTGCAGCTTTACAAGAACAATGTCGACGGCAAGGGTGCCTCGTACGGATCGCACGAGAACTACCTGATGAGCCGGCAGACGCCGTTTTCGTCGATCATCGCCGGTCTGACCCCGTTTTTAGTGTCCCGGCAGGTCGTCACCGGCTCTGGCCGGGTCGGTATCGGCCCCTCGGGTGATGAGCCCGGCTTCCAGCTGTCCCAGCGCTCCGACTACATCGAAGTCGAGGTCGGGCTGGAGACGACGCTGAAGCGCGGCATCATCAACACCCGCGACGAACCGCACGCCGACGCCGACCGGTACCGCCGGCTACACGTCATCATCGGCGACGCTAACCTCGCCGAAACGTCGACCTACCTGAAGCTGGGCACCACGGCGCTGGTGCTGGACCTGATCGAAGAAGGCCCGCAGCACGGGATCGACCTGAGCGACCTGGCGTTGGCCCGGCCGGTGCACGCGGTCCACGCGATCAGCCGTGACCCGTCGCTGCGCGTCGCGGTGGCCATGGCGGACGGCCGGGAACTGACTGCTCTTGCGCTGCAACGGATGTACCTCGACCGGGTGGCCAAGCTGGTCGACGGTCGCGACCCCGATCCGCGGGCCGCCGACGTCGTGGAAACCTGGGCACACGTGCTTGATCTGCTTGAGCGCGACCCGATGGAATGCGCGGAGCTGCTGGACTGGCCGGCCAAGCTGCGACTGTTCGAGGGTTTCCGGCAGCGCGAGAACCTGGCCTGGTCGGCACCCCGACTGCACCTTGTCGACCTGCAGTATTCCGATGTCCGGCTGGACAAGGGCCTGTACAACCGGCTGGTGGCGCGTGGCTCGATGAAGCGTCTGGTCAGCGAGCACCAGGTGATCGAGGCGGTCGACAATCCGCCGACCGACACCCGCGCGTATTTCCGCGGCGAGTGCCTGCGCAGGTTCGGGGGCGACATCGCCGCAGCCAGTTGGGACTCGGTGATTTTCGATCTCGGTGGCGATTCGCTGGTGCGCATTCCGACGCTGGAGCCGCTGCGGGGCAGCAAGGCGCATGTCGGGGCCTTGCTGGACTCCGTTGACAGTGCCGTCGAACTGGTGGAACAACTGACGAGCTGAGGCTTGTTAACCGAAGAACGTCGGGTTCGACCGGTAGGGTAGAGATACCAGCGGGCATGTTTAAGCGGCCAGTGAACAGCCCAGACGAAGCAGGAGGCGGCGATGGCGCAGGAGCAGACCAAGCGTGGCGGAGGCGGCGGCGACGACGTCGTTGGCACCACAGCCGCGGGTCAAGAGCGTCGCGAGAAACTGACCGAGGAGACCGACGACTTGCTCGACGAGATTGACGACGTCCTTGAGGAAAACGCGGAGGACTTCGTTCGTGCGTACGTCCAAAAGGGCGGACAGTGACCTGGTCTTTCCCCGATCGCCTGCCCACTAACTCGTCACTACCCGGATTCTCTGCTGTAAACACGTCTTCGTTCGCCGACCTGTTGCGCCGCCAGGCGCCGGAATTGCTACCCGCAGTGCTGGGTGGCGGTGGAGGTCAATCCGGTGGTGACGCCGGACACCTGCCGCACGGCACCACGATCGTCGCCCTGAAATATCCCGGCGGTGTGCTCATCGCCGGTGACCGGCGCTCCACGCAGGGCAACATGATCGCCGGCCGCGACGTCAAAAAGGTCTACATCACCGACGACTACACCGCGACCGGCATCGCCGGCACGGCCGCGATCGCGGTCGAATTCGCCCGCCTCTATGCCGTGGAGCTCGAGCACTACGAGAAGTTGGAAGGCGTACCGCTCACCTTCGCCGGCAAGGTAAACCGGCTCGCGATCATGGTGCGCGGCAACCTCGCCGCCGCGATGCAGGGGCTGGTGGCCCTGCCGCTGCTGGCGGGCTACGACATCCACGCGGCCGATCCCGAAAGCGCCGGGCGCATAGTGTCGTTCGACGCGGCGGGTGGCTGGAACATCGAGGAAGAGGGATACCAGTCGGTGGGGTCGGGGTCGATCTTCGCCAAGTCCTCGATCAAGAAGCTGTATTCCCGAGTCGCCGACGCCGATTCCGCGGTGCGAGTCGCCGTGGAAGCGCTCTACGACGCCGCCGACGACGATTCCGCCACCGGCGGACCGGATCTGGTTCGCGGCATCTTCCCCACGGCGGTCACCATCGGTGCCGAAGGAGCAGTCGACGTGCCCGAGAGCCGGATCGCCGAACTAGCCCGGGAGGTCATCGAAAGCCGCTCGCGCGCTGACACTTTCGGTCCGGATGGCGGTGAGAAGTGAGCTTCCCGTATTTCATCTCGCCTGAGCAGGCGATGCGTGAGCGCAGCGAGCTCGCGCGCAAGGGCATCGCGCGGGGCCGCAGCGTGGTGGCGCTGGCCTACTCCGGCGGCGTGCTTTTCGTCGCGGAGAATCCGTCGCGCTCGCTGCAGAAGATCAGCGAACTCTACGACCGTGTCGGCTTTGCGGCTGCGGGCAAGTTCAACGAATTCGACAATCTGCGCCGTGGGGGCATTCAGTTCGCCGACACCCGCGGCTACGCCTACGACCGCCGCGATGTCACCGGCCGGCAGCTGGCCAACGTCTACGCGCAGACCCTCGGCACCATCTTCACCGAGCAAGCCAAGCCCTACGAGGTCGAGCTGTGCGTCGCCGAGGTTGCGCACTACGGCGAGACGAAACCGCCTGAGTTGTACCGGATCACCTACGACGGGTCCATCGCCGACGAGCCGCACTTCGTGGTGATGGGCGGGACCACAGAGCCGATCACGACCGCGCTCAAGGAGTCGTACGCCGAAAACGCCGACCTGCGCGAAGCTTTGGGGATCGCGATCGACGCGCTGCGGGCCGGCAGCGCCGACTCCTCGAACGGCGACCAGCCTGCACTGGACGTAGCCAATCTCGAGGTCGCCATCCTGGACGCCAACCGGCCGCGGCGCGCGTTCCGGCGGATGACGGGACCCGCCCTCGAGGTGCTACTGCCCAAATCGGTCTCCAAGTCGCCTGACAAGGGCACCTCGGCGCCCGAAGAGCCGTCCGAGTAGCCGACGCGCGGCTAAGCGCGAGGTGACTGTGGAGGCGGGCGTGACGTGGGACTTGAGCCGCACCGCGCGCTTCGGCTGCGTCTTCGCACGCAAAAGCGTGTTGCCGGAAGCCTGAAACGGAGCTAGCCTGCTGAGGCACCTCGTTAGGCGAGGCTCCTGAACGAACACAGGCCACTGATCTCACGACGTCGAGAGACGCCCAAGATCAGGACAGATCTCCCCGGCTTAAGGGGTGGTCCCAAGTGGCTTTCCCGGCTCCCGGGGATACGTCGTTCAGTGCCGAAGCTCAACGTGTGGGGGCAGCATCGCCTGCTATTCCGCTTCGCGGGTTCCCTCTTTGTGCATGTCGTGACCCGTATTGACTCTGGAAGGCAGGTGTTCCCATGACCAGATTGGTCGATGTCGCCCCCCGGGCGGGCTCAATCAGCTCGGCCGATGAGGTGCGCCTGACTCCGTATGAGGCGATGTTGGCCGACCTGTTGTTCGTCTGCGACGAACTGAACATGGCGGGCGTCCCTTTCGTTCTGATCCGCGGTGCGGACGGCCGCCCGGCGCTTGTCGTGGACATCGCGTTGCGCGCCCGGGTCGCCGAGACTCTGATGTCCGCATGTCTTGAAGTGCCGCTGCGCGCCAAGATCCTCGACGGGACCGGGCGCCGCTCGGTGTACCTGGGTGATGGCCTGCTGTCGGCAGACCCGGACCCGCGGTTGCTGCGGGTGTTTCGCCACCGGGAATGCCCGCGTTTTGGGCTGCGTTACGGCGCGTCTGCCGGGGTCGAGCTGCAGTTCTGGGTCTTCGATGGGATGCAGGCGATTTGTCCGATCGAGAATTCGCTCACGCGCAAGGTGTTGGTGCTCGCCGACATCGCGTACACCACCGTCGATATGTTCGGCCGCACGTGGCGGACGATCGACGGCATGTTCGCCCCCCACGCCGGCGACGTGACGTTCGACATCGACATGGTGTTCTCCTGGGTGGACGGCAACGACCCGGAGTTCTGCGCACGGCGCGCGGCGGCGATGGCGGGGCAGGTTGTCGGCGAAGGCGATGAAGCCGATGCGCGCATCCGTCAGATCGACGAATTGAAGTACGCGCTGCGCTCGGTGCACGCCTTCGCCCCATGGGTGCGACGGATTTTCGTCGCGACGGATTCGCCGGTTCCCAGGTGGCTCGCCGCCCACCCGAAGGTCACCATCGTGCGCGCCGAGGATCACTTCACCGATCTGTCGGCGTTGCCGGTGTACAACAGCCACGCGGTCGAGAGCCAGCTGCACCACATCCCAGGTCTGGCAGAGCATTTCCTCTACTCGAACGATGACATGTTCTTCGGCCGGCCCGTTTCACCCACAATGTTCTTCTCGCCGGGAGGCGTCACGAAGTTCATCGAAGCGGGCACGCGCATCGGACTTGGCGCCAACCATCCGGAGCGCAGCGGCTTCGAGAACGCAGCGCGCGTCAACCGGCAGTTGCTGTGGGACAAGTTCGGGAAGGTCATCACGCGCCACCTCGAGCACAGCGCTGCCCCGCTGCGCAAGAGCGTGTTGCTGGAACTCGAGCGTGAGTTTCCGCAGGAGTTCGCGCGCACTCAAGCGAGTCGCTTTCGCGCCAGCACCGACATCTCGGTGACCAATTCGCTGTACCACTACTACGCATTGATGACTGGCCGTGCGGTTCAGCACGAGTGCGCCAAGGTGCTCTACGTCGACACCACAATGCGGTCGGGGCTGGCCAAATTGCCGCAGCTGCTGAGGAAGCGCAAGTTCGACTTCTTCTGCCTCAACGATGGCAGCTTCCCGGAAGTGAGCATGGGCGAGCGGGCGCATGTTGTCGGCGAGTTTCTGGACCGGTACTTCCCGGTGCCCGCGCCGTGGGAGCGAGGAGCCGAAGACGACTGAAAATCGGCGGCGAGTGAAGGTGCGTTAGTCCGTGCGTCGGCTGGCAGCTGGCCATGTGCGCGCGAGCTGATGTGCGATGCGCGGTATCCGGCTGGCCGGAAGAATACTCACCCCGGCGTCGGCGAGTTCTTGGCGCACGGCCGCCGGCCGTACGAACCGTCCCACAGTGGGACCGCTGGCCAGCGGAATAACGGTGTGCACCACAGTTTCTGGGTAGCAGTGCACGAGATTGAATGCCTGTGCACCATCGCGACCCCGGGTCCCCGCCGTCAGAAGGTCCTGGGAATAGCAGCTGGCCGAGGCAACCGAAACAGGAATGCCGGCAAAGGTCGCCGAGGTCGAGTAGTGCAGGTGTCCGGCGAGGATGCTGCGCACATCGGTGCCACGCAGAACCGCGGCAAGTGGGCCTTGATCGCGCAGCTCTACCATGACGGAGAGGTCCTGCACGCAGGGAATCGGCGGGTGATGCATCGCGAGGATGGTGCCGAAGGGGGCGGGTTCGGCCAGCTGCGCCGCGAGCCACTGCAACTGCGCCGGCGCGATCTCCCCGTGATGGTAGCCGGGAACCGAAGTGTCCAAGACGATTACCCGCAAACCCGCGATATCGTGCACCCGGTCCATCGGCGCCATCGTCGGAGCCTCGCGCAACAGATGCTCGCGCAGTGCCGCTCGGTTGTCGTGGTTACCCATCACCCAGATGACCTCAGCTCCAAGGCGATCGGCCAACGGCTCAACCAGGCAGCGCAGCTTGCGGTAAGCCCCGGGCTGTCCCTTGTCGGCCAGGTCGCCGGTGAAAATGACTGCGTCGGGGCGTATTTGGGAAGCCTCAAGCCGCTCAAGCAGCTCGGATAATCGAGCCTCCGCATCGACGTCGCCGTAGAGGTCGCCGTCACCGGCTATGAGGTGGGTGTCGCTGATGTGTGCGATGACGTGGTCCGGCCGCGGGTATTCCGCGACCCTGGATCTGTCCACAGGGCTGACAAAGCCTTTCTAAAACGACTGGGCTCGCGGTAACGAGCACCATCAATTCTACACGGTGGTCGGCCTCGCATCCGGGATCGCGATGGTTCGATGGGGCTCGTCCAGCGTGGCGGCTAAATCCGTGTGTTAGTCAATTAGCACCACTCGCCGGGCGGCTTGCTGACCGCCGCGGCGACACAGCAAGTACCCTCAATTGTGTGCAGCGACGAATCATGGGCATCGAGACTGAGTTCGGTGTCACCTGCACGTTCCACGGCCATCGCCGCCTGTCGCCGGACGAGGTAGCTCGCTACCTTTTCCGCCGGGTGGTGTCCTGGGGCCGCAGCTCCAACGTCTTCTTGCGTAACGGCGCCCGCCTGTACCTCGACGTCGGCAGCCACCCCGAGTACGCCACCGCCGAATGCGACAGCCTGGTGCAGCTGGTCACCCACGACCGGGCCGGCGAATGGGTGCTGGAAGACCTGCTGGTAGACGCCGAGCAACGGCTCGCCGACGAAGGCATCGGCGGCGACATCTACCTGTTCAAGAACAACACCGACTCGGCGGGCAACTCCTACGGCTGCCACGAGAACTACCTGATCGTGCGCGCCGGCGAGTTCTCCCGGATTTCCGATGTGCTGCTGCCGTTCCTGGTCACCCGCCAACTGATCTGCGGGGCGGGCAAGGTGCTGCAGACCCCCAAAGCCGCGACGTTCTGCCTATCGCAGCGCGCCGAGCACATCTGGGAAGGCGTTTCGTCGGCCACCACTCGGAGCCGCCCGATCATCAACACCCGCGACGAGCCGCACGCCGATGCCGAGAAGTACCGGCGGCTGCACGTCATCGTCGGCGACTCGAACATGTGCGAGACCACCACGATGCTCAAGGTGGGTACGGCCGCGCTGGTGCTCGAGATGATCGAATCCGGTGTGCCCTTCCGCGACTTCTCGCTAGACAACCCGATCCGCGCGATCCGCGAGGTCAGCCACGACGTCACCGGCCGCCGGCCGGTGCGCCTGGCCGGTGGGCGTCAGGCCAGCGCGCTGGACATCCAGCGCGAGTACTACAGCCGCGCCGTCGAGCACCTGCAGACCCGGGAGCCCAATGCGCAGATCGAGCAGGTTGTCGACCTGTGGGGCCGGCAGCTCGACGCCGTCGAAAGCCAGGACTTCGCCAAGGTCGACACCGAGATCGACTGGGTGATCAAGCGCAAACTGTTCCAGCGCTATCAGGACCGCTACAACATGGAGCTGTCCGACCCGAAGATCGCCCAGCTGGACCTGGCGTATCACGACATCAAGCGCGGTCGCGGCGTCTTCGAACTGCTGCAGCGCAAGGGCCTGGCGGCACGCGTCACCACCGATGAGGACATCGCCGAGGCCGTCGAGAACCCGCCTCAGACCACCCGTGCCAGGCTGCGTGGCGAGTTCATCAGCGCCGCTCAGGCGGCCGGCCGCGACTTCACCGTCGACTGGGTCCACCTGAAGCTCAACGACCAGGCGCAGCGGACCGTGCTGTGCAAAGACCCCTTCCGGGCGGTCGACGAGCGGGTCAAGCGGCTCATCGCCAGCATGTGACCATCGGCTGTCTACAGCTGATCAGGTGGCTCATGTGGCCAAAGTGACGCGGGCGAGTCGGTGCACGCGCGCGATGCGGGCCATCTAATCTGGAGCAAATGGCGACCTCGAAAGTCGAACGGCTGGTCAATCTCGTCATCGCCTTGTTGTCCACCCGCGGCTACATCACCGCGGAAAAGATCCGGTCCAGCGTGGCTGGCTATTCGGAAAGCCCCAGCCTCGAGGCGTTTTTCCGGATGTTCGAACGCGACAAGAACGAGCTACGCGACCTCGGCATCCCGCTCGAGGTCGGCCGGGTGTCGGCGCTGGACCCGACCGAGGGCTACCGGATCAACCGCGACGCGTACTCACTGCCGGCGGTCGAGCTGACCGCGGATGAGGCGGCCGCGGTCGCCGTCGCCACGCAGCTGTGGGAGTCGCCCGAGCTGATCACCGCGACCCAGGGCGCGTTGCTGAAGCTGCGCGCCGCCGGCGTCGACGTCGACCCCTTCGATGACGGGACCCCGGTGGCGATCGCCTCCCCGGAGGGCGTGCCGGGCCTGCGCGGGTCCGAGGAGGTGCTCGGAATCCTGTTGTCCGCCATCGATTCCCGGCAGGCCGTCCAGTTCCCGCATCGGCCGTCACGCGCCGAGCCCTACACCATGCGCACCGTCGAGCCGTGGGGTGTGGTCACCGAGAAGGGCCGCTGGTATCTCGTCGGCCACGACCGTGATCGCGAGGCCACCCGCACCTTCCGGCTCTCCCGCATCGGCGCCGAGGTCGCGCCGATCGGTCCGTCCGGCGCCGTCACCGTCCCCGGCGGCATCGACCTGCGCAAGATAGTCGCCCAGACGGTGGCCGAGACGCCGACCGGCGGGCAGGCCCAGGTGTGGGTTGCCGACGGGCGGGCCACCGCGTTGCGCCGCGCCGGACGGTCCACCGGCGCCCGGCAATTGGGTGGCCGCGACGGTGAAGTGCTCGAAGTCGACATCAGCTCCACCGACCGGCTGGCCCGCGAAATCGCCGGATACGGGGCCGACGCCGTCGTACTCGAGCCGCAACCGCTGCGCGACGACGTGCTGGCCCGGCTGCGTGCCCACGCGGGAGCGCCCGCGTGACCCCCGTGTCCACCCGCCTGGTTCGGCTGCTCAACATGGTGCCGTATTTCCAGGCCAATCCGCGGATCACCCGCGCGGAAGCCGCCGCCAAGCTGGGGGTGTCGGCCAAACAGCTGGAAGAAGACCTCAACCAGCTTTGGATGTGTGGGCTGCCCGGCTACTTCCCGGGTGATCTGATCGACTTCGAGTTCTCCGGCGACACCATCGAGGTGACGTTCTCGGCGGGCATCGACCGGCCGCTCAAGCTCACCTCTCCGGAGGCCACCGGTCTGCTCGTCGCGCTGCGGGCGCTGGCCGACATTCCGGGCGTGGTCGATCCGGAGGCGGCGCGTACCGCGATCGCCAAGATCGCCGCGGCGGCCGGCACTGTCGGACACGACGCAACGAGTTCGGTGACGGCGATCGACGAGCCGGCGCCGATCGAGAACCGGGCCGCGGCTACCGTGCGTACGGCGGTGCAGTACAAGCACGCGCTGGCTATCGACTACTACTCCGCCTCACACGACACGCTGACCAGCCGAACCGTCGACCCCATCCGGGTGTTGCTGATCGGCGGCCACAGCTACCTGGAGGCCTGGTCCCGTGAAGCCGAAGGTGTGCGGCTGTTCCGATTCGACCGGATCGTCGAGGCCAGCGAGCTGGGCGAGCCGGCCGCCCCACCCATGCCGGCGCTGCAGGCGCGCCCGGACACATCGCTGTTCGACGGCGATCCGTCGCTGCCATCGGCCAGGCTGCGGGTAGCGCCCTCGGCGTCATGGATGTTCGAGTACTACCCGATGCGCGACGTACGCGAGTTGCCGGACGGATCGTGTGAGGCGGTCATGACCTACGCCTCCGAGGACTGGATGACACGCCTGGTGCTGGGATTCGGGCCGGACGTTCGGGTGGTTGAACCCCAGTCGCTCGCGCAGCGGATACGGGATGCCGCGGCGGCGGCCTTGGAGTCCTACCAGGCAGTGACGTCCTGATCGCACGGCGCGGGCACACCGGCAGTTGGCCGTGCTGCGGTAGCATCGGGTGGACGTCTGGAGGTAATCAAAGTGGGCAGTCTTAGTCCGTGGCACTGGGCGATCCTCGCGGTCGTCGTAATCCTGCTGTTCGGTGCCAAGAAGCTCCCGGATGCAGCGCGCTCGCTGGGCAAATCGATGCGCATCTTCAAATCCGAGATGCGTGAAATGCAGACGGAAGGCAAGCCCGAGGCGCCTTCCATTGAAACCCCTGCCGCGGCCCCGCAGCCCGTGCAGTCGCAGCGGGTCGACCCGTCGGCGACCTCCGAGCAGGGTCACACCGAAGCGCGCCCCGCTTAGCCGGGCATCGGCCGCGGTGCCCGAGCGCCACTGACCGAGCATTGTGAAAACACTCAAAACTTCAGCGCGTACTGCTGCGTTTCTGAAGCATCTCAATCCGCGCAATAGGCGCAGTCGGACCAATCCCGACGCGACGATGTCGCTGGTCGATCACCTGACCGAACTGCGCACCCGGCTGCTGATCTCCCTGGCCGCGATCGTGGCCACCACGATTCTCGGGTTCGTCTGGTACGGGCATCCGCTGTTCGGGCTGCAGAGCCTGGGCGAGTGGCTACGCCATCCCTATTGCTCGCTGCCGCAGTCGGCGCGTGCGGACATCAGCGCCGACGGGCAGTGCCGATTGCTGGCCACCGCGCCGTTCGACCAGTTCATGCTGCGGCTCAAGGTCGGGATGACCGCCGGGATCGTATTGGCCTGCCCGGTGTGGTTCTACGAGCTGTGGGCCTTTATCACGCCGGGGCTGTATCAAAAGGAGCGCCGCTTCGCGGTCGGGTTCGTGATCCCCGCCGCGGTGCTGTTCATCGGCGGTGCGGTGCTGGCTTACTTCGTGCTGTCCCAGGCGCTGGGCTTCCTGTTGACGGTCGGCAGCGACGTGCAAGTGACCGCGCTGTCCGGAGACCGCTATTTCGGTTTCCTGATCAATCTGCTGGTGGTGTTCGGCGTCAGCTTCGAATTCCCGCTGCTGATCGTCATGCTCAACATGGCGGGCATCCTGACCTACGAAAAGCTCAAGTCGTGGCGGCGCGGCCTGATCTTCGCGATGTTCGTGTTCGCGGCGGTGTTCACGCCCGGCTCCGACCCGTTTTCGATGACGGCGCTGGGAATCGCGCTGTCCGTGCTGCAAGAGCTGGCCATCCAGATCGCCCGAATCCACGACAAGCGAAAAGCCAAGCGCGAAGCCCAAACTGAAATCTCGGACGACGAAGCATCGGTCATCGAGCCGGCCCAGCCGATGTCCCAGTCGGTGCCGGAACCGTCGTTTATCGCCGGGCAACACGACGACGTGACGTAGATGTCGGTGGCACCTGACGGCGGCGTGACCGAGTTGACCGAGCTGCCTCGGTTCACCGCGGAGCTGCCTTTTTCGCTCGACGACTTCCAGACGCGGGCCTGTGCGGCACTGGAACGGGGTCACGGCGTGCTGGTCTGCGCGCCAACGGGAGCCGGCAAGACGGTGGTCGGCGAATTCGCCGTGCACCTGGCGCTGGCGGGCGGCGGTAAGTGCTTCTACACCACGCCGCTCAAAGCGCTGAGCAACCAGAAGCACACCGATCTGACGGCACGCTATGGCCGCGATCGGATCGGGCTGTTAACCGGCGACGTGTCGCTGAACGCCGATGCGCCCGTGGTGGTGATGACCACCGAAGTGCTGCGCAACATGCTGTACGCCGATTCGGCTGCGCTGCAAGGGCTTTCCCATGTGGTGATGGACGAGGTGCATTTCCTTGCCGATCGGATGCGGGGTCCGGTGTGGGAGGAGGTGATCCTGCATCTGCCCGACGAGGTGCGGTTGGTGAGCCTGTCGGCGACGGTGAGCAACGCCGAGGAGTTCGGCGGCTGGATCCAGACCGTGCGCGGCGACACGACGGTAGTGGTCGACGAGCACCGGCCGGTGCCGCTGTGGCAACACGTCCTGGTCGGCCGGCGCTTGCTGGACCTGTTCGACTACGAGAACGAGAAGCCGGCCGCCGATCGTCATCCTCGGGTGAATCCCGAACTGCTGCAACATATTGCGCACCGCCGCGAGGCGGACCGGATGGGCGATTGGCGTGGTCCCCGCCGGCAGTCGGGCAGGGGCAGGCCGGAGCGGCCGCGCTTCTACCGGCCGCCCGCGCGACCCGACGTGATCGCCACGCTGGACTCCGAAGGGCTGTTGCCGGCGATCACGTTCGTGTTCTCGCGGGCCGGTTGCGACGCCGCGGTCCAGCAGTGCCTGCGCTCGCCGCTGCGGCTCACCACCGAAGAGGAACGCGCTCAGATCGCCGAGGTGATCGAGCACCGGTGCGGAGACCTCGCGGAAGCCGATCTCGCGGTGCTCGGCTACTACGAGTGGCGGGAGGGGTTGCTGCGTGGATTGGCGGCCCACCATGCCGGCATGCTGCCGGCCTTCCGTCACACAGTCGAGGAGCTGTTCACCGCAGGCCTGGTCAGGGCGGTGTTCGCCACCGAAACCCTGGCCCTGGGCATCAACATGCCCGCCCGCACCGTGGTGCTCGAGCGGCTGGTGAAGTTCAACGGCGAAGCGCACGTGCCGCTGACGCCGGGGGAGTACACCCAGTTGACGGGCCGGGCCGGGCGGCGTGGCATCGACGTCGAGGGTCACGCAGTGGTCCTCTGGCATCCGGGCGAGGAAACCTCCGACCCGTCCGCGGTGGCTGGGCTGGCGTCCACCCGGACGTTCCCGCTGCGCAGCTCGTTCGCGCCGTCGTACAACATGACCATCAACCTGGTGCAGCACATGGGTCCGGAGCAGGCGCATCAGCTGCTCGAGCAGTCCTTCGCGCAGTATCAGGCCGACCGCTCCGTCGTCGGCTTGGTCCGCGGCATTGACCGGGGCAAGCGGCTGCAGGACGAGATCGCCGCCGAACTCGGCGGGGCGGACGCGCCGATCCTGGAATACGCCCGGATGCGTGCGCGAATTTCGGAGATGGAGCGCGCACAGTCCCGGGCGTCGCGGCTGCACCGGCGACAGGCGGCCAACCAGGCGCTGGCCGGGCTGCGCCGCGGTGACATCATCACCATCACGCACGGCCGGCACAGCGGGCTGGCGGTGGTGCTGGAATCGGCACGCGACGGCGACGACCCCCGACCTCTGGTGCTCACCGAACACCGTTGGGCGGGCCGGATTTCGTCGGCCGACTACTCCGGTGCTGCCGAACCCGTCGCGACGATGCCGCTGCCCAAACGAGTCGAACACCGTCAGCCCCGGGTGCGCCGCGATCTGGCCTCGGCGCTGCGGTCGGCTACCGCTGAGCTGGACGTGCCGTCGCGCCGTCGCGCCGCGGACTCCGATGACGGTTTCCACGACCCGGAGCTGACGTCGTTGCGCGCGGAGCTGCGTCGCCACCCGGCACACAACAGCCCCGGCGTCGAGGCTGGAGTCCGTGAGGCCGAGCGTTACCTGCGCATCGAACGCGACAACGCGCAGCTGGAAAAAAAGGTCGCCGCCGCCACCAACTCGCTGGCCCGCACGTTCGACCGAATCGTCGGGCTGCTCACCGAGCGTGAGTTCATCCAGGGCTCCGCGGCTGATCCCCGAGTCACCGACGACGGCCGGTTGTTGGCGCGGATCTACAGCGAGAGCGACCTGCTGGTCGCCGAATGTCTGCGCACCGGCGCCTGGGCCGAACTGAAGCCCGCCGAGTTGGCCGCGGTGGTTTCGTCGGTGCTCTACGAGACGCGCGGTAGCGACGGCCCCGGCGCTCCGTTTGCCGCCGAGGCGCCGACCCCTAAATTGCGGCAGGCCCTGCAGCAGACAGCGAAGCTTTCGTTCGCGCTGCGTACCGACGAGCAAACCCACCGCATCGCGCCCACCCGCGAACCTGACGACGGCTTCGTTACCGTCATGTACCGGTGGGCGCGGAGCGGCGATCTGGCTGGCTCGCTAGCCGCGGCCGACGCGACCGGCAGCGGTTCACCGTTGTTGGCCGGGGATTTCGTGCGGTGGTGCCGTCAGGTGCTTGATCTGCTGGACCAGGTGCGCAATGCCGCGCCGGATGCTGAACTGCGGGCGACGGCAAAGCGTGCGATCAACGATGTCCGGCGCGGCGTCGTCGCAGTTGACGCCGGGTAGGCTGGGCCCGAGCTACCGTTACAGGGCCATGACACAAGGCGATTGAGGAGAAATGATGAGCGGACCGCACGGATCGAACCCGGGCCAGCAATGGCAACCGCCCGGCGAGGGTGGCGATCGCTCCCAAGAACCGACTCAGGTGGGTCAGGTGGGCTCACCCTGGCAACAGCAGCAACCGCCGACCCAAGAGGGAACGTGGCAAGCCCCGGCGTACCCGGCAGCCGCCGAGTACCCGCAATACCAGCAGCCGGCTGAGCACGCCTACCAGCAGCAGTACCCCCAGCAGCAGCCCGGCTACGGGCAACCCGAGCAGTACGGCCAGCAGGGCCAGTACGCGCAGCCCGGTCAGTATGGCCAGCCGGGCCAGTACGCGCAGCCGGGCCAGTACGGTCAGCCCGGTCAATATGGGCAGCCGGGCCAGTACGGTCAGCCAGGTCAATACGGTCAGCCCGGCCAGTACCCGCAGCAGTACCCGGGCTACGAGCAGCCGAAGAAAAAGCGGTCGATGGCGCTGATCGGCGGCGTGGGCGGGGCGATCGCGTTTCTGCTGATCGCGATCGTGCTGGTGCTCGGCTTCTGGGAGCCCGGATTTTTCGTCACCACCAAGCTGGACGTCAATAAGGCTCAGACCGGCGTGCAGCAGGTCCTGACCGACGAAACCAACGGCTACGGCGCGAAGAACGTCAAGGACGTCAAGTGCAACAACGGCGCCGACCCGACCGTGACGAAGGGCGCCACCTTCGACTGCGCCGTCAGCATCGATGGCGCTCAGAAGCGCGTGACGGTGACCTTCCAGGACGACAAGGGCACCTACGAGGTCGGCCGGCCGCAGTAGCGCGTCACTGCGGCAGCGAGTCGAGCGCTTTCTGCAGGCGGGCAATCGAGGATCCCACGCCGAATTCCGTGGCCAGCGCCGCGGTGCGCTGCGGGTCGGCGGCCGTCAGCGGTAGCTCGTCGGTGGGTCTCGACAGCGTGATCGGTACGTCGGTGGCCACCCGCACCACCTGACCGGCGGCCTCGATGTAGTCCGTGGCGGTCAACAGCTTTGCCCGCAATCCCTTGGCGATCTTGGATTTCGGGTCGTGCGCGGCCGCCAGGATCTGCTCCAGCGAGCCGTGCTGCGCCAACAGCGTGGCGGCCGTCTTCTCACCGACGCCCGGCACCCCCGGCAGGCCGTCGGAGGGGTCACCGCGCAACAGCGCGAGTTCGGCGTAGGCCGGTCCGGCGCGGTCCAGCGGCACGGAATAGTGTTCGGCCACCTCGGCGGGCCCGAACAGCGTGGCTTTGGCCAGGCCGCGGCCCAGATAGAGGACCCGAACCGGGACGGGATCGTCGGTGACCACCTGCATCAAGTCGCGGTCTCCGCTGACCACGACGACCGGGTCGTTGCTTTCCTGCGCTGCCAGCGTGCCCAGCACGTCGTCGGCCTCGAAGCCCTCCGCGCCGGCCGTCGTGATCCCGAACGCGTCGAGGAGCTGCATGATCATGTCGACCTGCGGCGACAGGTCGTCGGGCACTTCCTCGACGTCCGGCGTGCCCTCCGGTTCCGGCTCGGCCACCCGATGCGCCTTGTACGACGGGATCAGGTCCACCCGGAACTGCGGGCGCCAGTCCAGATCGAGGCACACGGCCAGCCTTTTCGGTCGTTGTTGGGTGATCACAACGGCCATCGAGTCGATGAACCCGCGCACGGCGTTGACCGGCCGACCGTCGGGAGCGGTGATCGACGACGGCACCCCGAAATACGAGCGGAACCACATGCTGGCGCCGTCGAGCAGCAACACAGGTGCAGGCATGCGGGCTATCCTGCCAGCGCCGCCGCCGACGCGGTTAGCCTGGCTGCCATGGATTCTCACCGATTCGATGCCGCGGTCTATGCCCGTCGCCTGGCAGCGGCGGCCGCCGCGACCGCCGACGCCGGACTCGACGGCCTGGTGATCACCACGGGATACGACCTGCGCTATCTCAGCGGGTCGCGGGCTCAGACGTTCGAGCGGCTGACCGCGCTGGTGGTGCCGGCCTCCGGTGACCCGACGGTGGTGGTGCCGCGGCTGGAGCTGGCCTCGCTCAGAGGATCGGCCATTGCCGAATTGGGTTTGCCGGTGCGCGATTGGGTCGACGGCGACGACCCCTACCAATTGGTTCTTGCGGCGCTGGGCGGCGCTCCCGCCGCGACGGCGGTCACCGACTCCATGCCAGCCCTGCATCTGTTGCCGCTGGCCGGTCTGCTCGGCGTGCCCCCGGTGTTGGCTACCGACATACTGCGCAGCCTGCGGATGGTCAAGGAGGAGTGCGAGATCGACGCGCTGCGCAAGGCCGGTTCGGCCATCGACCGGGTACATGCCCGGGTGCCGGAGTTCCTGATTCCGGGCCGTACCGAGGCCGACGTCGCCGATGATATCGCCGAAGCTATTGTCGCCGAAGGGCATTCGGAGGTGTCGTTCATCATCGTCGGCTCCGGCCCACACGGCGCCGACCCGCACCACAGTTATTCGGACCGCGAACTGCGGACCGGTGACATTGTCGTCGTCGACATCGGGGGAGCCTACGAGCCGGGATACCACTCCGACTCGACGCGCACCTACAGCATCGGAGAGCCTAATCCCGATGTTGCGCAGCAATATTCGCTGCTGCAGCAGGCCCAGCGGGCGGCCTTCGAGGTGGTTCGTCCGGGGGTGACCGCCGAGCAGGTCGACGCCGCCGCCCGCGACGTGCTAGCCGAAGCGGGACTCGCGGAGTTCTTCGTGCACCGCACCGGCCACGGCATCGGACTCTCGGTGCATGAGGAGCCCTACATCGTCAGTGGCAACGATCTGCCATTGACTGCGGGGATGGCATTTTCGATCGAGCCGGGCATCTACTTTCCGGGCCATTGGGGTGCGCGCATCGAAGACATCGTCGTCGTGACCGAGGACGGCGCGCTGGCCGTCAACAACCAACCGCACGACCTCGTCGTGGTACCGGTGTCCGAATAGCCTTACGGCTGCTGGATTTCCTTGCTGATATCGGCCGGCACGATCGAGCCGTCGGTGCGGTGATCGGTGGTGTCGCGGCATTCACCATTGACGTCGACGCGAGCGTGGCTGTTGAGTTCGACGCCGGCGGGTGGGCGCGGCGACACGGTCAGGATGATGTTGACGTTGTCTTTCCGCAAGGTCGGTGAGTGAGATTTGAAATCGGAATCGGTGCTCCACCCGTCGGCGACGAGTCCCTTGATCACCGTCTGAGCGTCGGCGGGTTCGTTGTGCGGGATGCCTGGCAGCCAGAACGCCACCTTCGCAACGCCTCGAAATGGCGGCTCTCCCTGGTCGTTACACGACTCATAGCTGAATGTCGCCTCGGTCACTTGGCTGTGCAGGGTAGTCACGATGTCGCGGGCAGCGTTGAGGACCTGGGCGCGGGCTTGTTGTGGGGATATCGGATTATGCACGGTCTCAGCACATCCCGTGAGTGCAACGCCGATTATTGACGCCGCGACGGCGATCCTGGTTGTGAGAGTCCACACTCGTCACTTCCTTTCTGCGGTTAGCCTGTCGGGGCGCTGTGGGTGTGCCCGGTGGTCGCCGAGCGGAGGGCCTCTGGGTCAAACCAATCACCCATTCCGTATTCGCCGCGGTGCGGTGCCGTCATGCCGTCGTGTTCCAGCGCGTCACCGTGGCCGGAAACCACGTCGGCGATGCTGAACAGCGACTCCGACCCATTATCGAAGTAATGGGAATGGTCGTAAATCGGGTTGGCGGTATAGCCGGGGACTTCGGCTTTGAAACGGGTGGCCCCGTAGCCGTCCACGGACGGATCGTCGCCGAGTCCGCCCAGCGTCGGACCGAAGACGCCCGGACCCGTCACCTGACCGGGTGACCAGGTCACCGCATCGCCCGAGGCCGCGCCGACGTAAAGATGTCCACCTGGCGATAGGTGGAAGTCGGCTGCGGAGTGGGCTAAATCCGTGCCGGGCGACCCGACCAGCACCACATCGTTGGAATGCATGCCATAGCCCGCTGCCGCGTCCGAGACGACGGTGGATCCGTAGGAGTGGCCGACCACGGTCATGTGGGTCGGCGCACCCTCGTGAGTCACCGCGAACGCGTTGACATCTGAGGCCAGCAGCTGGCCCCCGGTACGTGCCATGTTCGGCTCGTACAGGCCGGGGTCGGTCACATTATTCGGGGCGTCGTAGCCGATCCACATCACCACCGAAGTCGGCTTGCCCCCAGCGGCGCGTGTCGTTTCGTCATAGAGACGTACACCGTCGGGGTTGGCCAGAGTTCCTTCGTACACACCGCTTCCTAGGCCCTTGACCAGGATTGCGGTGTGCGCGGCGGTGTCGGGGTTGCCCATTGCGATGGCCGCCACACCCTCTCCGCCGAATGCGTCAGGCTGATACCTCACCAGGAATATGTCCGGGTGCCTGTTCCAGAGGTCCACCGCCTCTGCGGATTTTGCCAAGCCTTCCTTGCTGCGAGAGGCGTTGGTGTAGCGGTTGACCTCGGCGGGCGACAGCCCGTAATTGCCCGGATTGCTGAGCACGTCGTTGACGGATACCCCGTTGTTGACGAGGTGCTCGACGCGGTGCAGGTCGTCGTTCATCACCGCCATGTTGACCTGGCTGCGAGCCACAACGGGAATCCCGTTGAGGTTGCCCAGATCCGCGGGATGCTGGGCGATCAGTCGGCCCTGTTGTTCTTTGGTGAGCGACTTCCACCACCGGTTTACGCCGTCGGTGCTTGTTCCCGGGGCTGGGAGCGGAATCGAATCTTCGGCTCTGGGAGCCGATTCCGGTGCATCCACGCCTTGGATGGCCGCGCCGTCGTATCCGTCCGTGCGCAGCGTCGTCAACGACTTCTGCAGGTAGTCGGAGTAGCCGCTGCGAATCGAGCGAATTTGTGCGAGAGTCGATTTGGTGTCGTCGATGGCTTGCTGTTCCAGCAAGCCGATGAGCGTATCCACCGCTGATCTATCCGCAGCGCTGAGGTGAGGGTCTTTCTCCAGGCCCAGTGCTTGCCCGAGTTGGTTGTCAATCTGCTGTAGTTGGCTCTCCAACGTCGAGATCAACGTGGCGCCGGTTCGCTGCGCTTCGGCCAGGGCGGCGGCGATGCTTTCCAGGTCAACGCCGATCTTGGGCAATTGCAAGGACTGTGCACCAAGCTGCTGGGCGGCGCGCTGCACCTCGGCTGAGTCGTTGATCGGGTTCTCGCCGTGCTCGCGATTCCAGGATGCCTCAAAGCGATTGCGGGCTTGTTCGAATGCGTTGGAGGACTCGGTAGTACAGCGGCCCGCGTTGTGAAATACCTGCGCGAGATCGGAAATCTGTGCGGGACGGCCACTTTGGAGGCTACTGTTGATCGCCCAAGGGTCACCGCCGGCTTCGGCGATCAGCTGGGGGATGCTTATGTAGCGGAGTTGCATCGCACGGCCCGCAGTTTCGCGGCGTTGTGCTCCTCCATGTCGGTGAACTCTGAGGCGGCTTTGTGGGCCTTACCGCCGACTGTGGCCAGCGTTTCCCCGTGGGCTTGCAGGTCTTTCACATGCTTGCCGTGGGCTACGCTCACCGCTTCGTGAAATTGCTCCGCGGCGGAGAAGTCACCGAACATCCCCGACATCAGCGGTCCCCGCGACAGGCGATCGGCTGCGTCTTGAGCATGCCCGCCCGCGCGGTGAGACTGGCTTCCCCCCGATTGCAGTAATCCAGTGTCGACGAACACCGCCACCCCTTCCGAGCTGGACTAAAGATTACTACCGGCGGTTTTGCCGTCAATTCACCTTGTGGGTCGTTGCACTGCAGGCCTGGAACCAGGCGAGGTGATAGTTGGCGGCCGTCTTGTCGTCTGCCACCAGTGCCTCGATGGCTGCCAGCAGCTGCCAGTTTCCGACGTCGTGCAAGTCGACGTTCTCGGGGTAGCTGTCCAGAACGCGGGTGCTGATCTCGCGCAGATGCGTTTGCAGGAGATCGACCTCCTTGTCGAGCACCCCGGTGCCGCCAGTGGCGGCTTTGGCGAGCGTGTGGGCCAGTCGCGGCAGACCGTCGCGCCATTGTGTTGCCTGGTTGAGCTCCCAACCGAGTTCGTCGATGTCGGGCAGGCGGCGGGGCCGTGGCGAGGTGGGGGTGGGCTCGTCTTCCTCCGGAACGTGGTGGATCGGGGTGTATCCCGCGGCGACAGTGACCTCGCCGAGCAGGGTTTCCAGGTCGCCGCGGCGTCGTTCGGGGGACAGCAGTGTGACCGCGGCTGGGAGTTCGATGCCCGGCGGGATCCAGCCGCTGGCGAGATCTGTTGTAAGCACGGTGGTTTCGTCAGAGCGATTTCCGGCCGCCCAGGACAGCCGAGGTTGTTGGCGGGCAACCGCGGCCACCAGTCGCTCTAGTCGTGCACGCTCGGTGGCGTTGGCCGATGCGGCCCCGGCGAGTGCCCCGGTAGCGGTGGCCGCGACGGCCTCGGTTCCCAGACCCGACGGCGACGACGGCGGTGCAGGAGGGGGCGATTGGCGCACGACCGTGGGCTGAGCCGGGCTACCTTGCCCCGCCGAGGGATGCACCGGCGCAGAACTTGGCATCGCGGAGGGCGGTGGGCTCGATGGAAGGACAGGGCCGGAGGCTGCGGGGATCGTCGGCCGTATGTCGGAGGCGTAAGCCGGCAGCGGGCCCGCGGACGCGGGTGCAGCCGCGGCTGGGCTTGGCGATCCCGCGACGACCTGTGGTGGCGGGGTTGCGTCGGGGGCTGCCGCATGCGCGACGGGCGGTGCTTCGTATGCCGGTGCGTTGACCGGGACAGCGCCCGCGCCTGCGGTGGGGGTCGTCGGTATCTGAGGGTCTGTGGAGTGAGGGGGCGGCATCGCGCCAGCAGTCGCGGAAAGTGGTGTCCCTGCCTGCATTCCCTTGTCGAAGCTGTGCATCAAGTCGGCCGGTGTTACCGGCTGGACCGGGCTGGTTGGTGCCGCCGGTGCGCCGGTTAGGGGTGTTGCTCCAGTCGTGGGCAGGTGTGGACCCCCACCGGACGCAGTTATCCCGGGGCTTGGCAGGCCCTGAGCTGGAGCCACTAGAGCAGGCGCACGAACTGGGGTCGGCGCCGACGGTGTCGTGCCAGCGGGCTGGAGTCCAGCTGGTAGCTGGCCGCCCTGCGAATAACTCTGTGGCGGCGTTGGCGCTGGGATCCTATTGCTCACAGGTTGAAGTCCCGTTGGGAGCTGCCCAGCGCCGTGTAAGACTTCCGGTTCGACAGGTGGCGATGCAGGCGGCATTTCGTCAGCCGGAGTTTGCATTCCCGTCGGTAGGGCGCCACCCGATCGGAAAGCTTCCGTTGAATCGGAGTTGCCCAGTGCTTTCCTTACCGTATCTTCGAGTTCCCCGGGTTGCTCCTGCGCTGGTCGGAACATTCGTCCGACGTCCAGGCCATGAGCCTGTGCGAACTGTCGAGCCGACTGCCCCGTCCCTTCAGCGTCAAGGATTCGCTGCATCGCGTCGAGCACGTTGCCGCTGTACTTAGCTGAGACCAAGCTTGCCTGAGCCCGATACTCGTGTATCGCGGCGACGATCTGCGGAACCTTGGCTTCAGGGGGCTCTTTCGAATGTTCTATCTCGTTGATGCGGTTGTTACCTTCATAGGCGACATTGGTCAGATCGTGCTGGAGGCTCACCATACTGTCGTAGGCGGTGGCGTATGCGTTCTCCTTGACGCCGTTCTTTTGGGCAACTTGTCGGGCCTGATCTTCGCCCTGACGGTAAGCGTTGCGCAGATCGTCCACAGTACGGCCCCGCTGTTCGGCGAGCGGCCCAGATTGGGCGTTACGGAGTAGGTCCGCAAAATTAGAATATCCCGTTTGGATATTTCTGCGGTTAGTTCGGCTATGTAGAAGTGCCATTAGATCTTGGTCGTGTATCCACTGGTCACCAACAATCGGGATTGAGTATTTCCCGGGTGGAAAAATCATTTGCACATTCCAGATACTTTTGAACCTGTACTTTCGACTGTTTGAAGAGCCGATTGTATGTCCGTATCGCTCGCCTCGGCCATGTAGTCAATGGCAAGTTCTTGATACGCGCTCGCGAGTGCTCTCGTTGCTCCCGCAAGGCCGGCGGGAGTGGCGGGTTCCTGCGTCAGGGTTTTCGTCAGATATTCGCCACCGTCATACAGGGCGAGGCGCGCATTCGCGGCAACGCCGAGGAGCAAGGCAGGGTCGCTACCTCCGCTACGACCCGTGTTCGCGAGTACCGCGTGATGCACCTTTTCGTAGGCAGCGCAGACCTTGGCCTTAGCCTCGACCGTCTGCTGGTCGGAATACGTGGGCGCCTGAGGGAGCGAGCCTGGCTTGTTGCTGGCTTCGGGACGGAACCAACCTGCGATCGCGACGCCCAATGTCGCTAACAGCGCAACTGCGAAGAATACAAAAATCGGCCACTGACGGGCCTGTTTGGGTGGCGTCGCGGCCGGCCAAGGGGGCGGCATAGGCGACGCAGCTGGGCGTGTTCCGAAGTCCGACACGATCTCAATCGTATCGTCCTGTCGCGATGCCGGTAGTCACCCACGATGTCGCGAGGACACTACATTGGCGCATCAATTGCAAGCTGCTGGACAAATGTTCGCCCGGTATTGAATTTAGAGTTACGGCCCGCAGGTTAAGATGCTTTCGTCGCCCAAAGAAATCCGTCATTTGCACAAGCTATCGATTGCTGATGTTGATTGGTCGATAGTTTGGAATAACGGGCTTATCGGGGAGTCGCTAGCCTCTGCTGTGGCAACCTGTTGGCCGGAATAAGTGGCCGCCGATGGTGGAGCGGTGCATTTGTTGTCCGGAATGGGGCGGGTCCAGGAACCGATTGCAATGCCCACCGCGACGAGAGTCAGCGCAGTGCGGCAACTGCGAGCCAACCCGGCAGGACGCTTCTGAGCGGGTGGGCAGGGGGCAACAGGGGCAGCGCGAATGGTGGAGGAGAAAGGTTCGCCACCGCCTGATCGTATTTCGGAAGGGCTGTTTGGTGGTTGGTCCTTCCGCCTGGTGCTAGCGCATTCATCGGGAGTTGGTGCAGTCCGTCAAAGTCATTGAAAGCAGACGAAACATGTTCTTGTACAAACGATTAAAGGATGATCCCCCGAAGCTTGCCCGTCGCAATGACAGGCTAGCGACGACCGCCTTAGCCGCGCGAATCCTGATCGTCGTCATCCCGCTTTTGGTCGGGCAAGATGATGCGTCGGCTCGCAACCGGTTTGCCCTCAACACGTTTGACGACCTCAGGCGCTGGCGGCGGTGTGGAGATACGGCCCTGGACCGGAGCGCCGTTTTTAACTGTTGGCGGCACAATGCGTTTGGTGTCAGGCTTCTCGTCCTTGGCTCCGGCGCCCGCGCCGTGCATGGCGCCCGGCGGCATCATCGGCATCGCGCCCATTCCGCCCCGCGACGCGCTAGTCGGCGCCGACGCACTCGGTGGCGTGGTCGAGGTGGTCCGCGATGACGCGGGCTCGGTACCGGCCGACGGAGCGGGAAGCGGATTGAGGCTCGATGTCGGCGTGGTGGCCCCAGGTCCGCCGCCCAGACCACCGCCGCCTGCACCGGCCCCGCTCGTCGACCCCGTCAATTCCCCGGGAATGGCTTCGCCAGCTCCCAAAGCTCCTTCCGCGCCGTGCTGCATTGCGCCCATGCCGGCTTGCATCATCTGCTGTCCGATCTGAGCCGCCTGCTGTGGAAGCTGGCTCAAGGGTTGGAGAAAACCTTGCATGGCACCCGAGATTCCGCCGGCGACGCCAGAGATCATTTGCGGAATCTGCTGAGCCATCTCGGCAGGACCACCGACACCGGACATCTTCCCGGCCGACTCTGCTTCATTGGCAGGGAATTTCGCCATGGCATCGCCGGTTTTCGCACTGCGCTCGGCGTACCCTGTTTGGGCGGCGGTCATGTCGCTGGGATCGCCGCTATTAGCAGAAAGCCCAAGGGCTCTCAGCAGCTGACTCATGGAAACTGTGCCCGTCGCCAGCGCATCAGGTGTGATCCCTGGCGGCGGTGGATGCCCAGTCAGCTGGGCGAGGCGCTCGAGAATAATTCGAATTTCATCGTCACCGCTCATGGCGTCCTCCCGTGCACCGCTGAGTGGAACGAGGCGAAGCCGTGTTGGGGATAAAGCGCAACCGTTCCCGTGCAGCAAGACTGGACCGCCTCATTAGCGAACCAACGCCGGTAAACATCTCGCCTCCCCAACGAACGTCGCCACGGCCACTCGACAGAATCGGTTTCACCAACTTCGCCGTTCCGGCCCGTCCGCCGTGCCCCTATTGACCTGATGGCGAGGCTAACCCTGGCATCAATGCTGGTCAATTCAACTTGGGCATCCACGACCACACCCTCAGCGCAAACCTGCAGACGGCGGAGGTGTTGACCCAACTGCTAGCGATAGTATGACGGTCAAGATTGCGAACGACCCGACGAAAGCAACAACGCCTGCAAACGCGGCTAGGGCACCTATAGAGAATGCTTTTGTGCGTCGGAACAGCATAGTAATTCCGCATAGCGCTAGGGGCAGTACGGGTGCGAAGAACCAGAACAAACCGAATGTGAGCAGCGTGGACATGACACCGGTAAAAAGTCCGGTGAGGAGCTGAATCGGATGATTCTGGGCGTACTTGAACGAGTCGCTGCGCTCCGCGGATCCCACTTCAGTAGATCCCATTCCTGGGCAGCACTACGGTCAAAGTAACGAACAATAGGATCGACCATCCGGTCAGCGGGGCCAAAATAATTCCGACCGCTGTGCTGCGCCAGAGCGACGTTGTTGCCCTGGAGTACAGGGTGAATCCAACGATGACGATACCGATCGACGTAGCGGAGACAAATGTGTAGAAATCGCGTGTCGTCGTAACTCCGTGTATCACTGAAAGCGGCACCGCTAACATGATCGCCCAGAGGAAGCCGCCAGAGATTGCACCGAAAAAGACGGTTCGTATCCAGTCAATTTGCCCCTTCATTCGACTCAGTCAACTCTTTCTATCTGGCCGGCAGCTGCGGCAAAACTAGAACGGGATCGTGCACACCGATTTCGGGCGGGTGATCGGCAGGTCCAAGAGGATAGGTACCCGGTGGGCTAGCGACAAGGGCCGGACCGATCGGAGCCACAGGGGGCAGGTGGCCACTATGCGGAGGGGCCGGAATCCTGGGAGCCGGACCCTGATCGTTGAAGGACAGCTCAAGAGCTGCGTCACCAATTGGCTTGTGCCACCAGAGACCCGCCGCGGGACCGCGGGCGTCATCCACGAACAGAGGCCACGACTGGACTAGTGGTGTAGTTGTTCCGCCCGGCATATCGCTGTAGACCTCAATCGCAGGAAAGTTTGTTACCGTGCCGCCGACGCGTGGTCCTCCGGGCCTAGGTTCAATCGCGATGGCGCCATTCACGTCGAATGAGGCTGCCTTGGCGAGATCTTGTCCTCCTGGCGAAAATGGGTCGGCAGCGCTGTACTTGACCAAGACTGAGCCATTGCTCTGTTGGACAGCCGAGATGCTAGGTGTTCCGACCCGGACCTGACCGGTGGTCTCGTCGACTGACGGGTTCTGCCGGGCAACGATGATGCCGTTCTCGTAATCGACATATATCGACACTCGCGACTCCTCGGGGCTCGCCGTCGGAGAGAAACCTCGGTTATCACCCAGATTGTCATGGTATGGCGGCCAATCAGGCTGTGGGTCCCATACTGCGCGGCCCGGAATGAACATGTTTGTCCGCACCACGCCCTGCCCCGGTACCGGCTTGATGCGCCCCACGACGATGTTGGGAGGCCAGCCGCCGTTCTTGGGTTCATAGCTGTGCGGATCGAGTGCTGCAGCTGTTTCCCAGTCAGCGGCTGAGCGTGGTGTTCGGCCGAAAACCTTTGTGAAAGCATCAATTTGGTTCTGCCGCTGGCCGGCTTGGGCGCCGGCGTCTGGGCCTGACCCTGGCGCATCCAACGCCTGCATGCCGCTCGCGTCGTAGCCCTCCGTGCGCAGCGTGTTCAGTGCACCTTGAAGGTAGCCGGAGTATCCCTCGCGGATTGATTTCAGCTGGCCCAGTGCCGACTCGGTGTCGGCAATCGCTAGATCTTCAAGGTCAATGACGTGTTGGGTAACGACGGCTATTTCTGCGCCGGTGAGATGTCCACTGCTCTCCTGCGCGAGGGCGGTACCGAGTTCGCGATCTATGACTTGTAATTGAGTCTCCAAGTTCGAGATGAACACCGCGCCCGTTCGCTGCGCTTCGGCCAACTCGGCGGCAATCCGTTCCAACTCCGCCCCGATTTTGGGCAACTGCAACGACTGCGTCCCGAGTGTGTTGACCACGCGCTGCACTTCGGCGGAGTCATTGATCGGATTGTCGCCCTTGTTGCGATTCCACGAAGCCTCAAAGCGGCGACGCGCTTCATCGAACGCATTGCTGGACTCGGTCGTACACCTGCCTGCAGCATGGAATGCCTCTGCCAAGTCGGAGATCTGCGCCGGGCGGCCGACTTGCAAGCCTTGGTTGATCGCCCACGGGTCACCGCCGGCTTCGGCGATTAACTGCAGGACGTTTATGTAACTGAGCTGCACCGTGATACCTGCTGCTTTGTGGGAGTGGACGGGTGCGCTTCGGAATGCAAATGTCCGATGGCAACGAACATGGCTACTCCATTTCTCATTGGGTAGCGACAGGCGGCCCCGTTCCGCTCTGTCTGTCCCAAATCCTCTAAACCATTGAGGATCTCGTGCCCCCACATGCCCTGATCGCGAGGCTAATCGCAGCAATTGAGCCGGTCAATTCACGGTCTTCCGCGATAGTGCGGCGCTCGGCGACCCGCAGGTGAATAGCGGCTACGGGCGGCCCAGGCGACAATTCGCGCATGCCAGTCCTTGCGGTGGATCCAGAGGCGTTGTCCGCTTCGGGCAGCGCCGTGGTTGCTACTGGCGATGGGCTCGCCGCCGCGATGGCTGTATTGACGGCTGGCTTCGGAGCCAACACCGGTCTGGATGCCGGCGGTATGGTGTTCGGGCTTGGATACCAGTCGGCGGCCGTGTCGCTGCTGAAGCTGGCGACTGCGGCGGTTAACGCCTGTCGTTACAACGGCGTCGCGATTCAGGTTGGCGCGTCGAACTATTCGAGAGCCGAAGCGGCGTCCAGGCTGGGTGGCGGTGGCGGTGTACTGTCGGCGCCCGGCAAGCCGGCCCGAATCGAGGCACCCGGGCCGCCAGGCACATTGGGTCCTGGAGAACCACCGCCCCTGCTATGGGCGTTGGTGCAATCGTTCGTCGACGATGTATGGCCTGACGGCGATGTGGCGGCGTTACATGCGGCCGCAGGTTGTTGGCGCGCATTCGGGTCGGCGGCCACCGGCATGCAGGGCGGGCTGTCGGCGTCGCAGGCGCTGGTCGGGACACAGCAGATCCCCGAAGGGGATCTA
This sequence comes from Mycobacterium montefiorense, assembly GCF_025823255.1. NCBI lineage: Bacteria > Bacillati > Actinomycetota > Actinomycetes > Mycobacteriales > Mycobacteriaceae > Mycobacterium > Mycobacterium montefiorense. The sequence continues at coordinate 176,242 of NZ_JACKVL010000006.1, forward strand.
GTAACTCGGGTCCTGTCGAAAATGAGTTCCGACATAGGACGTTTGGATGCCCAATGCGCCGAAATGGCCCGCGTTGTTGATGACTTCGCCAACGAGGTGTCGCACGCCCAGAACGCTATTCGGGATCTGTTGCATCGCCTCGAGTTGCTGACCGACCTATGGCATGACGTGGTCTCGATTTTCGATGGTGAGGCGCTTGACGAAATTAAAAGAATCGGCAATGACATCAACGCTGTCTTGCATAACCTGGGTCGCGAAGCCCGGTCTCTCGAGCAGGGCGCACAACTGCTGATGCAGCGCGCCGACGACTCGATTGTCGACTTCGAGAAGTACATGCGTGGCGAGTTCACCCAATTTTTGGGTGATGAGATCGGTAACCCGGTCGCGACTGTCTTCGACACCTGGGTCAACGGGAATGAGGGAGTAGTCAAGGCTGCGTTCGGGGCGCTGCAATCCGCGGTAGACCTCGACCCGCGCTGGTTCCTTATCGATCCTGAGGGAGCGGCAGCCCCTTGGGGCAGCATGGCCACGACAGGTTTGGCTAATGCGCTGATCAATCTCCGGGAGGCTGGCGAAGCCAATCTGCAGTCATTCAAATCTCTTCTGCACCTGAATGATTGGCGTAGTGATCGGCCGGGGTTGGGGCTCGGAGGAGACATATTTGAAGCGGTGATGCTGTTCGGAGGTGGGGAAGCCGGTGCGGTGGCGGATGGCGCAAGGGGAGCCACACGGGTTGCCGAAGCTGGCGGTGACTCGGCGGGCGTCATGGGCCGGGCCGGCGAGCTTGGAGATATTGCCCGCGCAAGCGGCGCCCTACGCGATATCGGCAAGGCGAGCGATGGTCTGACCAAAGACCTCGAAAGTCTCAAATTGGATCTGCCCAAAGCGGATCCGCTGCCCGGCGGTCGTCCGGTCGGCGGGCTGCCCGGAAGGACAATCGAGGCGACCGCCGGGCCCGCGCCGCACCCCGTCGAAGCCGCGCCGCCGGGCACGCGCGCACCCGAATCGCCGACCGTGTCGCACGAGTCGGTGGCGCCCAGTGGGTCCGGCACCACACTCGCACCTCACGAACCGTCGCCCGCGCCCAACGGCGCTGCGCATGAACCCGTTCCGGTGCATGCGCCCTCTAGCGCATCACTGACTGACCCACTGGTTGTCGACGCGCGCGCATCGCAAGTCGCCTCCACGCCGCCGGCGCCCATCGGGCCAGCCCCACATTTCACGGCTCCGACTGGTGGTCGTCCGCCTGAACTGTCAGCGCCGACTAATGGTTGGCACTGGCCCGCTGAGGGTGGTCCGACGGGTGGCGGTCCACGTGGGGCCACGCCGGACGGCAGCCCTGGCCACGGTCCTAGTGACGGCGGCTCACCGGGCGGAGGCGGGCACGGAGGGCCGAAGGACAGCAGTGGGCCGACTGGGTCTCCAAACGATGGCACACCTGACACGCCCGGCGACGGCGGCGGCCGCCAGGATCCAGTGCATTCTCACCAGCCTTCGGGCGACGGATGGCATCGGTTGCCGGATGATCCAGTTGACCCGCATTTCGGCGAGCCTTTGTCGGAGCACTGGGACTTTGCGGGTAAACCCGCCGATCCAAACACCATCCTGCCGTCGATTGCAAAGCTGATCAGGGATCCAGGTGCGCCTTTCGGGCGCGATTCGCTAGGACACGCATATAGTGAGCAGCAGTATGCCGAGCGTTTCAATAACTTGAGTCCCTACGGCGACGAATGGATGAATTTTCCTGGGAACGATGGCGCTGTACCGGGTACAAAAGTTGCTTTTACGAACGCGGATCAGTTCGCCAAGTTCTACGGCAGGTTGTTGGACCGAATTGGTAGCGACTCTGGCAAGTACCTAGCAGTAATGGAAGACGGGATGCCCGCATCTTGGGAGGAACGCTCGCTACATGTCAATAATCCCGTTGACCCGTATCACTCTTTCACCCTTGGGCGTCTCCCCGACGGCTGGCAGATCGAAGTATCTGAGGTCGCACCCGGGTGGGCCAACCTGGCGGATCGATCCAAGTACGGATCTTTGACGCCGATGGCAAGGCGCAGACAGTCGACAAACTCATCCTCCGAGGGGCGTTGGAACCATGACAACTAGCGTCGAACTGTCGAATGAATTACAGGACTGGCTTCGACTAGCCGGAGTTAGCACAACCCAGGGATCGCAGACTGATGATGGCCGGACGATCGTTTGGACCAAGCTTGGCGAAAGTCGCTACTTCATCGATGTGATCGATAATTGGTACGTGATGACTTGTTCCGATCGCATGGGACCCGAGGCGTATGAGTTTTCGGCAGATTCGATGGCGGTAATCGAGAAATACCTTTTTGGGACCTATGGAGGCATCATCCGCGGGGACGAGGGCCTGCCCCGCGTAAGGATGCCGTTCCAGCGGCACGAATTGCGGCCGGAATACAGCATTGGCAAACAGATATTTGCTCAACGCGAACGGCATACTCTAGTCGATCGCACGGGTAAGGTCGTAGCTATTGCAGGCATTGAAGATCTCGTCGAACTATCCCACTATCTGGATGTATCTGTCGACGTGATCAAGCGCTCTTACCTTGCGCCAGACGGTAAGCCAATCTTTACGGTTTGGCGTGATGCGTGAGCTAGCCGCCGCGGTCGAGCAGATCTGACGAGCCCAGCACACGCTCGATCTGAACTTCGATGACCACGCGTCGGGGATTGGGCCGGGGCGTGCGGTAGCGCTGCGCGTACCGCAGCTCGGCGTCGCGCACGGCGTCCGCGTCGTTGTTCACCTTGGCGCTGCCCTCAAGCGACAGCCAGCGTGCGCCGTCGACCTGACTGAGCACCGCCATCCCGGCCCGGTCGGCGTTGACGGCCTTCTGCGAGCCCCCGGTGGTGATCACCCGCGCGATATGAGTCACCGGATCGAAGGTGAAACCGACGGCCACCACGTGCGGCGAGTTGTCCGCCCGGAGCGTGGTCAGCATTGCCAGGTGACGTTCGGACAGAAACGCCAAAGCGTCATTGGTTAGCCGTGTCGTGGTGTTCCCCATTACCGCTCACGCTAGCGCAGGTGATAATCGCAGCCGTGGACGACACGGGCGCAGGTCCAGTTGTAATTCTGGGTGGCCGCAGCGAGATCGGCATCGAACTCGCGCGGCTGCTGGCGCCCGGCGCGACGGTGGTGCTGGCCGCGCGCCGGGCCGATCAGCTCGATGAGCAGGTCGCCGCGGTCAAGGCAGCCGGCGCGACGGCTGTGCACACCAGGGAATTCGACGCCGACGACCTGGCTTCGCACGGTCCGCTGGTCGCCTCGATCGTTGCCGAGCACGGGCCCATCGGCACCGCGGTGCTCGCCTTCGGCATCCTCGGCGACCAGGGCCGCGCCGAGTCCGACGCCGCGCACGCGGTGGCCGTCGTGCATACCGACTACGTCGCCCAGGTCAACATGCTGACCCATCTGGCCACCGCCATGCGCACGGCCGGCAGGGGATCGCTGGTGGTGTTCTCCTCGATCGCCGGCGCGCGCGTGCGCCGCGCCAACTACGTCTACGGGTCGGCGAAGGCCGGCCTGGACGGCTTCGCCAGCGGTTTGGCCGATGCGCTGCACGGCACCGGGGTGCGGTTGCTTATTTCGCGTCCCGGATTCGTCATTGGGCGTATGACAGAGGGCATGACGCCGGCGCCACTGCCCAGCACCCCGCAGCAGGTGGCCGCGGCGACCGCGCGTGCTTTGGCAAAGGGCCGGCGCACGGTGTGGATCCCCTGGGCGTTGGGGCCCGCAGCATTCGTCATGCGGCTACTACCGCAGTTCATCTGGCGCAGGATGCCGCGATGATCATCGTGGTCGGTATGGGCGCCGACGGTATGGCCGGCCTCTCGGCGGCATCGCGAAATGAATTGCAAACGGCCTCAATAATTTACGGCGCAAAAAGACAACTCGGTTTGCTCGACGACACGGTGACCGCCGAACGTCGGGAGTGGCCGTCGCCGATGCTGCCCGCCCTGCAAGCGCTGCAAACACTGCCCGTCGACGCCCCAGGCGAAATCCACATCGTCGCCAGCGGCGACCCACTCATGCACGGCATCGGCGGCACCCTGATCCGGCTCCACGGCGCCGCAAAAGTCAAAGTGCTGCCGCATGTGTCGGCGGTGACACTGGCTTGCGCCCGGATGGGCTGGAACGTTCACGACACCGAGGTGATCAGCCTGGTCACCGCGGCGCCGAGCACCGCGGTGCGCCGTGGCGGCCATGCGGTCGTGTTGTCGCAAAGCCGGTCCACGCCAAAAGCCTTGGCCGCACTGCTCACCACGCACGGGCGCGGCGATTCCGAGTTCAGCGTGCTCGAACAACTCGGCGGCCCCGCCGAACGCCGCCGCGACGGCACCGCGCGCCAGTGGGCCGACGACACCGCCGCCGACATCGACGACCTCAACGTGATCGCCGTTCGTTACCTGCCCGACGAGCGCATCGCGCCCTTGCCCGACGACGTGTTCACCCACGACGGCCAGATCACCAAGCACGGCATCCGGGCGGTGACTCTGGCCGCACTGGCCCCACGGCCCGGCGAGCGGTTGTGGGATGTCGGCGCCGGCTCGGGCAGCATCGCCGTCGAATGGTGCCGCAGCTGGCGCGGCTGCAGCGCGGTGGCCTTCGAACAAGACGACCAACGCCGCCACAACATCGAATTCAACGCCGCAGCCTTCGGCGTCAACATCGACGTGCGCGGCGAAGCGCCCGACGCGTTCGAAGATGTCCCGGAGCCGTCGGCCATTTTCATCGGCGGCGGCCTGACCCGCGCCGGACTGCTCAACGCCAGTCTGGACAACCTGCCAGCTGGCGGGCGTCTGGTCGTCAACGCCGTCACTGTCGAATCGGAATCGCTGCTGATACAAGCATATTCGTGTCTCGGTGGCGAGCTGCGGCGCTTTCAGCTGTGCCAGGGCGAGCCATTGGGCGCCTTCACCGGCTGGCGCCCGCAATACCCAGTCACCCAGTGGGCGGTGACGAAGTGACGGTGTACTTCATCGGCGCCGGACCGGGTGCCGCCGACCTGATCACCGTTCGTGGTCAGCGACTGCTGCAACGATGCAAAACATGTCTCTACGCGGGTTCGATCATGCCCGACGACTTGCTGGCCCTCTGCCCGCCCGGTGCGAAAATCATCGACACCGGCCCGTTGACGCTCGAGCAGATCGTCGCCGAACTCGCCGGCGCCGATGCCGCAGGCCACGACGTCGCGCGGCTGCACTCCGGTGACCCGTCGTTGTACAGCGCGCTGGCCGAACAGTGTCGGCGACTCGACGCGCTGGGCGTGGGCTACGAAATCGTGCCCGGCGTACCGGCTTTCGCCGCAGCAGCCGCCGCCCTGAATCGCGAACTTACCCTCCCGGGAGTGGCGCAGACCGTGACGCTGACCCGGGTGTCGACGCTGTCGACCTCCATGCCGCCCGGCGAAGACCTGAAAACCCTCGCCCAATCTGGCGCTACCCTGGTGCTGCATCTGGCCGCCGCCCAGATCGACACCATCGTCCCGCAACTGCTGGAAGGCGGCTACGGGCCCGAAACACCTGCAGCAGTAGTGGCTTTCGCGAGTTGGCCGCAAGAAATAACCCTGCGGGGCACGCTGGCCGACATCGCCGACCAAATGCACGAGGTGAATATCACCAAGACCGCTGTCATCGTGGTCGGCGACGTGCTGGCCGCCGAGGGTTTCACCGATAGCTACCTGTATTCGACCGGGCGGGCCCGGGGGAGCCAACACTGATGCGGGTGCTGCTGCTCGGTGGCACCGCCGAGGGGCGAGCGCTCGCCAAAGCCCTGCACGCAGAAGTCGACATCATCAGCTCGCTGGCCGGCCGGGTGCCCGACCCGGCGCTACCGGTCGGCCCGGTGCGCATCGGGGGGTTCGGCGGCATCCAAGGGCTACGCAGCTGGCTGCAGGAGCAAAGCATCGGCGCTGTCGTCGACGCGACTCACCCGTTCGCGGCGACCATGACCGCGCACGCCGCGACGGCGTGTCAAGAACTCGCTATACCGCACCTGGTGCTGGCCCGACCGGCCTGGGATCCCGGCGCCGCCATCGTCGTCGCCTCGGATGTCGAAGCCGCGCAAGCTGTTACAAAGCACCGCTTTGAGCGGGTATTTCTCACCACCGGCCGCTCGGGAACCAAAGCCTTCGCGGGTAGCGACGTGTGGTTTTTGATTCGAGCGGTCACCGACCCGGATGCTGCATCATTGCCGCGCCATCACCAGGTGTTGTTGTCCCGGGGGCCGTATCACCACGACAGCGAAATCGCCATCATGCGTGAGCACCGGATCGATGCCCTGGTGACCAAGAACAGCGGTGGTGACATGACCAGGGCGAAGCTGGACGCTGCTGCGGCGCTGGATATTCCGGTGGTGATGGTGGCTCGCCCGCAGCTCCCGCCCGGAGTCGACGCGGTGGGTACCGTCGGTGAGGCTGCGTATTGGGTTGCCGGACTGGGCTAACCGGTCAGGTCGTCGAGTTCGGTGTCGGCCAGCAGTGCGTCGCGAGCGCGGGCGACGCGGGATCGGATGGTGCCCACGGGGCAGCCGCACACCGCGGCGGCGTCGGCGTACGGCAGCCCGAGCAGCTGGGTCAGCAACAAGGCTTCGCGTTGTTCGGCGGTGAGGTTAGCGATCATTGCGGTCACCTCGACCAGGTCCTCGAACCCACGCGCGTGCCGGTCGCCGTTGCGCACCTGCTCGGGGTCGGCCCCCGGGGCGGTGCGCGGCCGTGACTTGACGTGGCGAATGTGATCGGCGACGACGCGCCGCGCGATGGACAGCAGCCACGTGCGAGCGCTGGAGCGTCCGGAGAACCGCTCGATTGCTCCGATTGCCCGGAGGAAGGTTTCCTGAGTCAGATCGTCGGCGCTGCCCGCATCGGACAGGTAAGTGACGAATCGCCACACGTCCTGCTGAGTGGCTTTGATGAATGCCTCGAGGGCTCGCTCATTCCCGCGTGCCGCCGCCAACGCCAATTCGGTAACGGCCTTGTCGTCGCTTGACGCGGTCATGGCCAACCACCTTAGTTCCGCAGGTTCGATGAGTCTACGACGGGCCGTCGTAGAGTTCGCGGCAGGGTTCGCCGAGGATCGGTTGATCGGCCTCAGATGGCCTGGCCGCCGACCAGTGAAAGATCTAGCGGGCATCTCCGCATCGAACGCGTCGAAATCGGACTCCCGGGGCCTGCGCCCTCCCGAGCGTTCGCGCACCACCAACACCGCGAACACCAGGCCCAGCAACACCGGCACGTGACTCGCGACGCGCGTCGCGGTCACCTGTCCGTTCACTGTGTCAACGGCCACGTAACCCATCAGCGCCAGCGAATAGCCACCGGCAATCGCCGCGACGCCGATCGCGGTGATCGGCCAGATTCCGGCCGCGATCATGGCTGCCCCTAATGCGAGCACCCAGGCTGTGGACTCGTGCAGCAGGTGTTCGCCGGACATCGCCCCGTGCATTTGGTGGTGCGACACCATGCCGAAATTCACGCCGCTGATTTGAGCGGCCGCGATCGCCACCTGGAACGCACCCACTGCGATAAGTCCCCACCGTCGATAGCGCGACCTCAGCGCCCGCATCCAGCGCTGAGACCGGGTGGATTCGTCGTCGATGCTCGCCATGATTTGGGCGACTAGGTCTGGTCCATCGCCGGGCTCGATCGAGGCCAGCCGCCGAGTCTGCGTGGCCGCGCCGATTAGCCAGGTGCGACAACCGCGGCACGTCTCCAGGTGGGCATCGACCTGCTGCGCGAGCACTTCTGGACGCTCGCCATCCAATCTGGCGGAAAGTGCCTCACGCGCAACGTCGCACCGCATCCCTGCATCGTTGCGCATGCATGCGCCGCGCGCAAAGACCTGGGCGACAAACCCGGTGGGAACTAAACCGCGCGATGCAACGACCACTAGGGACAAGAACCGCCAGCCCACACCGTCACTAGGCCACCGAAGAGGTATTCGTGTCGCCGTCAGTCCCGCGAGGCCCGCTGCAATGACCGCCCCGATCTGGCTCGCATTTCCGCCGGAGGTGCACTCGACTCTGCTGACCAGCGGCCCCGGCCCCGGGCCGCTGCTGGCGGCCGCGGGGGCATGGTCGGCGTTGAGCACCGAATACGCCGACGCCGCAGATGAACTCACCGGGCTGCTGAGCGCGGTCCAGGCCGGCGCTTGGCAAGGTCCCAGCGCAGAGCAGTACATCGCTGCCCACGCCCCCTATCTGACCTGGCTGCTAGCCAGCTCCGCAGACAGCACGGCCGCGGCCGCACTGCACGAGGCGGCGGCCGGCGCCTACGTGGCCGCGCTGGCCGCGATGCCCACGCTGGGGGAACTCGCGGCGAATCACGCCATTCACGGCGCCTTGGTTGCGACTAACTTCTTCGGCATCAACACCATCCCGATCGCTGTCGACGAGGCCGACTACGCCCGCATGTGGGTGCAGGCCGCCACGACGATGAGTACCTATGAGGCGGTCAGCGAGTCCGCGCTTGCCGCGGTTCCGCCGAGCACACCAGCGCCGCAGATCATGTCGGCGGCCGCCACCACAACGACCACGACCCAGCAAGCCACCACGGCGACGCAGCAGTATCCGTCCTGGATGGACCAGCTCGCCCAGTGGCTGCAGCAGTACACCAGTGGCTTTGCGTGGCCGGTGTCGAAGTGGCTCAATCCCGGCGGCTGGCCCTTCCCGCCGGTGCCGTGGGTCAACAGTCTCGCCTCATTCTTCGGGCAGCTCGGACTGTCACCGGCCCTTGCCACCGCCATGGGTTGGGCCATCTTCCACACCTTGATGATCTTCTGGCCGTTCATCACGACCGCGATTCAGTTGGCCGTCGTCGCGCTCCCCGCCATGATAGTTATTGCCGCTGCAGGTGCCGCCGGTGCAGCCGCCGGCGTGGCGGCAATTGCCGTGGGCACCGCGGTTCGCCTGTCGATCCAGCCGCCATTGCCCGCACCGGCGCCCACGCCGATGCCCGCCGCGCCGGCCCCGGCGGGATTCGGCAATGTGCCGACCACCTCGAGCGTGAGCGCACCTGCGCCGGCGCCCGCCACGGCGACGGCCGCGCCCGCAGGCAGCGCCCCGCCGGTCGGTGGCGGCCCCGGGGTTGGTTTCGGCCCCACCAGTACGACCGGGCTCGGCGCGGGCTTGTCCGACGCGCTCTATGCCGTCGGTCTGTCGGGCTTGTCAGGGCGCGCCAGCTCCAGCAGTCGCGCGCGCCGCAAATCCGAGGCGCAGGCGCCCGACGACGCTGACGCCCCGGCCCCCGTCGCGGCGGCATCGGCCAAGCAGCGGCTCAAGGCTCGGCGGCGTCGGGGGGCAACCGTCAAGGACAAGGCCTACCGCTACGAATACATGGACCTCGAGGACGCGGCCCCCGGACCGGACGACGAGCCCATCACGACGGTCGCAGATTCCGGCGAAGCCGCCGGGCCGATCGGATTTGCCGGGGCCGCAGCGAAATCCGGTGTGGACAACGCGGCCGGGCTGACGACGCTCACCGGCAGCAGGTTGAGCGATGGCCCCGCAGCGCCGATGCTGCCGAGTAGCTGGGAACACGACTCGTAGGCCTTCAGGTTGGATAACGCCGGGGGGTGAACACCCTGTCGCCGGAATCATCTGAGTGCCACTGGGTTTGAGAAGACCCGACGATCAGCAGGCATCGCATGTCGATATCGGCGGGGTCCAGATCGGCCAATCGCACCACGCGGACACCCTCGTCGGGCCCGGACACGTTGCGGCCGATCACCACCGGCGTTCCCGGTTCGCGATGGGTCAGCAGGATGTCGCGCATGGCGCCGACCTGCCAGGTCCGGGTCTTGGACGCGGGGTTGTAGATGGCGAGCACCAAATCGGCGGCGGCCGCGGCGGCCAGGCGTGTCTCGATGACGTCCCACGGCTTGAGCCGGTCTGACAACGAAATCACGGCGTAGTCGTGGCCCAGCGGAGCGCCGACTCGGCTGGCGACGGCCTGAGCGGCAGTCATCGCCGGGATCACCCGGATCTGCACTCCCGGCCATTGTTTGGCCTCTTCGAGGACGGCGGTGGCCATCGCGAAGACTCCCGGATCGCCCGACGACACCACCGCCACGGCGCGGCCCTGCTCGGCCAGCGCGCACGCTAGTCGCGCCCGTGCCGGTTCGTCGGTGTTGTCACTGGGATGACGCTGCTGACCGTCGCGAACGGGGACGCGATCCAGGTAGTTGCCGTAGCCGATCAGGTCGGTCGCGGCGGCCAGTTCACGTCGGCTCTGCGGTGTCATCCAGTCGTTGTCGCCGGGACCCAGGCCCACGACCGCGACGGCCCCGACGGACGGCTGTTCGAACCGTCGTCCGCCCGGCAACATGGCCAGCGAGAAGTACGGCACGCTGGCTTCGTCGACGTCCGCGGCCGGCGATATCCGTTGCGCGGGAGTGCTGGCCCGCTCCACATAGAACGCTTCATCGAGCCGCCCGGATGCCGAAAGAGCTTCCCGCACAGTGTGATAAGAACGCCCGAGTTTCAGCACCACGGCGGCGTCCGAGTCGGCGAGCCGCCGGGTCAGCTCGGCAACGGGCAGGGTCCCCGGCAACACCGACAGCACTTCGTCGCCGGCCACCAGCGGCGTCGCGACGGCGGCCGAGGCGGCGCTCACCGATGTCACTCCCGGCACGATGATGGCGTCGAACCGTTCCGTCAGTCGGGTGTGCAGATGCATATATGAGCTGTAGAACAGCGGATCGCCTTCGGCAAGCAGCGCCACATTGCGGCCCGCGTCGAGATGCGCGGCGATGCGCTGGGTGGCTTCGACATAGAAGTCCTCGATCGCACCGGTGTAGCCGCCGGGATGATCGGCCACCTCGGTGGTCACCGGATAGACGAGGTGCTCCTCGATCTGGCCGTTCCGCAGATACGGTTCGGCGATGCCGCGGGCGATACTGCGGCCGTGCCGGGCGCTGTGGTAAGCCACGACGTCGGCCTCGCCGATCACCCGCGCGGCTTTGACGGTGACCAATTCGGGGTCGCCGGGCCCCAGGCCGACCCCCCACAGCGTGCCTCTCTGGTTTAGGGAGTCCGTCATTCGGCATCGCTCGCGATCGCGTTGACGGCGGCGGCGGCCATCGCACTGCCCCCGCGGCGACCCCGCACCACCAGATACGACATGCCGCGTCGGTTGTCGACGAGCTCCTGCTTGGACTGCGCCGAGCCGACGAATCCCACCGGGCCGCCCAGCACAGCCACCGGCGGCGCGGTGCCCTCGTCGATCAGTTCGAGCAACCGGAACAGGGCAGTGGGCGCATTGCCGATCGCCAGCACCGCGCCCTCGAGCCGGTCAGCCCACAGTTCCACGCCCGCGGCCGAGCGGGTGATCTGCCTTCGCGCGGCCAGCTCGGGTGAGCGGGGGTCGGCCACCAACGACACCACCTCGTTGCCGGCAGGCAGCCGTGCCTTGGTGATCCCGGCGGCCACCATCGACGAATCGCACAGTACGGGAGCGCCATTTCGCAGCGCGACGCTGGTCCGCGCAACCACGTCGGTGCTGAAGTCGATGTGCTCGGCGACGTCGACCTGCCCGCAGGTGTGGATCAACCGGACCACGACCTGCGCTATGTCGGCGGGGAATCGTGCCAAATCGGCTTCGGCGCGGATAGTCGCGAACGACTGGCGATAGATCTCCGCCGCATCGCGGATGTAGTCGAGCACCTGCCTACCCTAAAGCCCCACGATCGCGAAGCGGCCGGTATCCGTCCCCGGTGGCGACCAGCACCTCACCAGTCGGCGGGCTGCCGCACGCGCGTTCACAGCCAACGAAGTGGCGACGCCCCGCGGATTGCGTCCCGACGGCGTCCGCCGCATCCGCCCGCACGTCTGCGGCCGAGTGCGCGCAGCCGGGGCTTCCGGTGCACGCACTGACGTCCAGCCAGGGGGAGTTCTCGTCGAACACCAAGCCCAGCGGCGCCAGCACTCGCAGCGCGACGTCGGCGACACCGTCGTCGAGGTCGCACACCAGCACCGAGCGCCACGGCGTGATCACCAACGGTGCTTCGATCGCGGCGAGGTACTCCGCGACTTGCGCGGGCAGCACACCCAGCGGCACCGCGGCGCCCAACGCAACCCGGTCTTCGGGCCCGGGCCAGTCCTGGGCTATCCAGCCCAACGGCGGTTTGGTGACGGGCACAAAGGGGGTGGCGGTGATATCAGCACCGGGGAGCAGGCCGTCTAAGTCGTCTAATTCGCTTATGCGCCAGGCTTTTCCGTGAATTTCGGTGAACCGGACGGCGACTTTGACCAGCGTCGAGACCACATCGTCGGCCGCGATCCGCAGACCGGTGTCGCGCCCCATCAGCAGCACGGCATAGCCGTCCTCGCAGACGTGAATCCCGACGTCGGCGCCCAGCCCGGACACGTCGGCGCGGCCGTCGTCGATGCTGAACCAGAACCGGCCGCCCAGCTCCACCAGCTTGGGCTCGGCGCAGATCGCCGCATCCAGTGCGCCCACCCACGCCCGCACGTCTGCGCGTCCGCCGCAGCGACCGGACAGCGGCGACGCGACGATGTTGCGTACGCGTTCGTGCGTCGCCGACGGCAGCAGCCCGGCATTGGCGACTCCCTGGGCGACCGCGGTCACGTCGGTGATCGCGCGCAGTTGCAGATTGCCGCGCACGGTCAGCTCTAAGGTTCCCGAGCCGAAGTCTCTGGACAGGGCGGCCAGTGCCGCCAGCTGCGCGGCGGTGATCATCCCGCCCGGCAATCGCACGCGCACCAGTGCGCCGTCAGCGGCCTGATGCACCCGCAGCGCACCCGGGCAGGCGTCGATGTCGCGGATTCGGGCCATGAGTCCACGGTAAGGCAGAACACGGCGGTGAAAACACGTATTGTCTGGCCGCTTCTCGAGACCACGGGCGGGCGCCGCGTCACTACCCTCGGCCTCATATCGGGGGAAGTAGGTGTTGGTCATGTCGCAGCAGCGTCAAGTGAAAGTCGCGATAATCGGTGCCGGGGTGTCGGGTCTTTGCATGGCGGCCAAGTTGGCCGATGCCGGAATCGATTCCTACACCGTTTTCGAAAAAGCCGATGAGGTCGGAGGCACCTGGCGCGACAACACGTATCCGGGTCTTACCTGCGATGTTCCGTCGCGGTACTACTCCTACACGTTTGCGCCCAACCCGAAGTGGACAAGTTTGCTGCCTCCAGGCCCGGAACTGCAGGCCTACTTCCGGCGGGTAGCCGACGAACGTGGCGTCCGGCGACACATCCGTTTCGGTTGCGACGTCACCAGTGCCGAATACAACAACGGGAGATGGCATCTCACCACGACATTCGGTGAAGAGACATTCGATGTCATGGTCGTTGCAACCGGCGTGCTGCGGATACCGAACTATCCCGACATCCCCGGGCGGGAGACCTTCGCCGGTGCGGTATTTCACTCGTCGCGGTGGGATCACTCGATTTCTTTGCCGGACAAGCGAATCGGTCTGATCGGAAACGGGTCGAGCGGTGTGCAGATCATCGCGGAGCTCGGCGGCAAGGTGCGCCAATTGACGCTGTTTCAGCGCACCGCGCAGTGGGTTTTCCCGTTGCCCAACCCGCGTTACTCGGCGCTGACCAGACACGTAGTTTCGCGGTTGCCGGGATTCAACGCTCTGGGCCACTGGTTTTGGGGAACGTTCTTCCGGCGGGTCTTCGGCGGCGCCCTGATCCATTCGGGATTGCGCCGCCGTCTGGTGCAGGCCACCTGTCGTTGGAACCTGCGGCTGTCGGTGCGCGACCCGGAATTGCGGGCCAAACTCACCCCGAATTACCAGCCGGGCTGCAAGCGGCTGGCGATTTCGCGACGTTTCTACCGTTCGGTGCAGCATCCGACCGTCGACGTTGTCACCGATCGGATCGAGCGCATCGAGCCGCGAGGCATCGTGACCGTCGACGGCACCCTGCACGAACTCGATCTGTTGGTCTACGCCACGGGGTTCGACGCCAGGGCCTACGTGCGGCCGCTGAACCTGATCGGGGAGGGTGGCATCACCCTGGACGAGGTTTGGGCTGACGGTCCGATCGCGTATCGGTCGGTCGCGGTACCGCGGTTTCCCAATCTCTTTATGCTGATGGGGCCGCATTCGCCGCTTGGTCAGCAGTCCTTCATGGCCATCGCCGAGGATCAAGCTGACTACGCGTTGTGGTGGATCCGTCAGATCCGTAACGGTGTGGTGCATACCGCAGCACCGACGGAAGCGGCGACCAAGGATTACAACGAGACCTTGAAAGCCGCTTTGCCGCAGACAATCTGGGCGTCGGGCTGCAACAATTGGTACCTGGGCAAGGATGGCTTGCCCGAGCTGTTCCCCTGGTCGCCGGAGACCCATAGCGCACTCTTACGCAGACCCGAGCTCGCGGACTTCGACGTGAGCACTGCCTAGAAACGGCGGGGTTGGGCATCGTCGCACCGCGCGCGGGCGCCCGGCCGGTAGTCAATGGTTGCGGCTCAGAAGTGAGCAGCCGCGACGGATAAGATGCCCGGCATGATTCACACCGCGGTGATCGGGGTTGCCGAATATCGGTTCAATACTGAGGAAACAGACGTCATCGATGCGCGCTGGATCTCTTCTAACGCGGTCGAGGAGGACCGCACGATCTGCCGGGGCCGGGCAACTGGCGACACGTCCAATGGCTTTCCCGGTAACTACCATGTTCAGTACTTCGGCATCGAAGACGAGTTGGTCGGCGATTTCGACTTGCATATCGAATCGGTCGGCGGCACGTATTGCCTGACCTGGCGGAACCGCGCTGACGACAATCCCACGCCCGGCGAAATAGCTTTCCAGGGAGTCGGCTTCCCGACTAGCGACCGGTCGATGGTTCTGACCTACTGGATGGTGGCGGAATAGACCGTGCCCGGTGAATGGCGCCTGTCCGCCGTCGCATCCGCGTAAGCCTTTGTGTCGCGGTTCAATCCGGAAGTGGCTGTGCCAGCTTCTCATTAACACCCTGACGTAGTTCACGATCGATGGGCGCACGGTCGGCAGCGTCGGTGCCCGCAGCCGCTCCATCGGTTTCGACGGAGTCGAGCCGGCGTTTTTCTCCGATCACCCGGTTGCGCGAGCCCGCTCGTCGAGGGGCTTGTCCGGAGTAGTTGGGTCCCTGCTGTTTCAGCATTCGCATCGATTCATCGAGGGCCGGAATCGTCACGTTCTGCTTTTCATCGCGTTCGGCATCCTCACCCTGCGGGCTACGCGGTGTCGCACTTGCGCCAAACTGCTCGTATTCAGACCTCGCCTTGGTCATCTTCGGCTGTGTTGGCCGGCCGCCGGTGAATTCAGAGACCCGCGACTGAGGCGCCACGGAACCGACGCTATGA
Organism: Mycobacterium montefiorense; assembly: GCF_025823255.1. Lineage (NCBI taxonomy): Bacteria > Bacillati > Actinomycetota > Actinomycetes > Mycobacteriales > Mycobacteriaceae > Mycobacterium > Mycobacterium montefiorense. The sequence goes on from NZ_JACKVL010000006.1 coordinate 191,580, forward strand.
GCCATCGACTCATTTACTAGTTGCGTCGCGGCCTCGCCTAGCCGATTGATTTCGGAGGTGACATGGTGTGCTTTCTTGCCGTTTTCTACCGATAAGCCGGTCAAGGCGCCGAGCATGCCGAGGGCGGCAGCCATTGCAAGCGAAGAAGCCAAGATCGCCCAACCCATTGCCCACGCCGGTCCGCCCGGGACCATAGCCAGGGCTATTCGGAGAGCGACTTCAATGACGATTGCCGCGGTAAGCAGGTTGAGCAAAATCCCGAAACCCAGACGAATATGGGTGACCCATTCCGCTTGCTCTACAACGATCTCTGCCAGCTGACCGTCCAGTTCGGCCAGCGTCTGCGCAATGTCCTGCACTGCTGCCACCTGACCCGCGTAGGTATCCGAGGCCTCTCCCTGCCAGTCCTCGTTCGGAATGGCCGATGCGAGCTCATCTCGCAACCTGCCCCAAAGCTGTGCGCCGACTTTCAGATCGTCACCCTCGTTCGGTGGCCCGAATCCCAGCAACAGCTCTAAATATCCGATAACGCTGGCAGTCCACGGGAGAATGTTGACGGCCGCACCCGCCGGTTTCACGTTGGAAGTTCGCTCGCCGTTGCGGGCAACCTGCAGCCGATGGGCAGGTTTGTAGTACATGTCGGCACTGTATTTTTGTCGAAGATCTTGGCTGCCTAGGTTGGCATTGCGATCCCATGTTGCGAGCGCGTCTGCCGGCTTGAAAATGCCCCCGAGAATTTGACCCGAGCTCAGCGAGCTTCCCAGGCCTCCGGTCATGCCGGTCACGCTGCCCGCAAGATATTCGCCACCAGCTCCGGAGTCCGACGTGGATGGCATGAGATTGGCGTCCAGGCCGATGAACTGCGATCCCACGTTGGCCAAGTTGCTGAGGAGGCGGGCGGCATCGGCAAAAATAGACATAACGGCATCCTGGGGTTAGCTTGTCGCTCTTTGTTATTGATCAACGCTAACATCGGTTAAGGTACGCAACCGTCACCAATTTTTCTGTCATCAGCGCTCCCACGGGGGCGGCGGAATGCGAGGTCGCCGCTCGCATCGCGGCGACGCTACGGTACGAATGAGGGGTGGCTGAGCCGACCATCCTGTTGCTGTCGACATCCGACACCGACCTGATCGGTGCCCGTTCCAGCGGCAAAAACTATCGATGGGCCAACCCCGCGCGGTTGTCCGACGAGGTGGGGGCACCTGACGCTTGCGGGGGGTTGCCGGAGCTGTTGGCCGACGCGGCGATCGTGGTGGTGCGGATCCTGGGCGGTTACCGCGCCTGGCAAAGCGGCATCGACACGGTGATCGCAAGCGGCATTCCGACGGTGCTGGTCAGCGGCGAGCAGGCCGCCGACGCCGAGTTGACGGGTCTGTCCACGCTGGCCGCCGGTATCGCGGTGCAGGCCCACATTTACCTGGCGCACGGCGGCGTGGAGAACCTGCGCCAGTTGCACGCCTTCCTGTCCGACACGGTGCTGATGACCGGCGTCGGCTTCACCGAGCCAGTGGTGACCCCGACCTGGGGTGAACTGGAGCGGGTGCAGTCGCAGCACACCGACGGCCCGACAATCGCGGTGCTGTACTACCGCGCGCAACACCTGGCCGGCAACACCGGGTACATCGAATCGCTGTGCGCGGCCATTGAAGACGCGGGTGGCCGAGCGCTGCCGGTCTATTGCGCGTCGTTGCGCACCGCCGAACCCGAACTGCTGCAACGGCTCGGCGACGCCGACGCCATGGTGGTTACTGTGCTGGCCGCCGGGGGACTGAAGCCCGCGACCGTGTCGGCTGGCGGCGACGACGATAGCTGGAACGTCGAACATCTTGCGGCCCTGGATATTCCGATTCTGCAAGGTCTGTGCCTGACGAGCCCGCGCGATCAGTGGCGTGAAAATGACGACGGCCTGTCCCCACTGGACGTCGCCAGTCAGGTCGCGGTCCCCGAGTTCGACGGGCGCATCATCACCGTCCCGTTCTCGTTCAAAGAGATCGACGACGACGGGCTGATCTCGTATGTCGCCGACCCGGAGCGCTGCGCACGGGTCGCGGGCCTGGCTATCCGGCACGCGCAACTGCGGCACGTCGCCCCTGCCGACAAGCGGGTGGCCCTGGTGTTTTCGGCGTATCCCACCAAGCACGCCCGCATCGGCAACGCCGTCGGATTGGACACTCCAGCGAGCGCGGTGGCGCTGCTGCGGGCGATGCGCGACCACGGCTATCGGGTGGGCGATCTTCCCGGGGTCGAGGCCAACGACGGTGACGCCCTTATTCATGCACTGATCGAACGCGGCGGGCAGGACCCCGACTGGCTCACCGAAGAGCAACTGGCGGGCAACCCGATCAGGGTGTCTGCCCGAAATTACCGCGCCTGGTTCGCCACACTGCCCGAAGAATTCCGTGACGCCGTCGAAACCCACTGGGGCCCCGCACCCGGAGAGCTTTTCGTCGATCGCACAAAAGACCCCGACGGCGAGATAGTCGTGGCCGCAATGCAATCCGAAAATCTGGTGCTTCTGGTGCAGCCGCCCCGCGGCTTCGGCGAGAATCCGGTCGCCATCTACCACGATCCGGACCTGCCGCCCAGCCATCACTACCTGGCCGCCTACCACTGGCTGGACACCGGATTCGGGTCGCACGCGGTGGTGCACCTGGGCAAGCACGGAAATCTGGAGTGGCTTCCGGGAAAGACGCTGGGCATGTCGGCGGCCTGCGGATCCGACGCCGCGCTGGGCAACCTGCCGCTGATCTACCCGTTTTTGGTCAACGATCCCGGCGAGGGCACCCAGGCCAAGAGACGGGCGCACGCGGTGCTCGTCGACCATCTCATCCCGCCGATGGCCCGCGCCGAAAGCTACGGCGACATCGCGCGTTTGGAGCAGCTGCTCGATGAGTACGCCAACGTCGCCGCCCTGGACCCTGGCAAGCTGCCCGCCATCCGTCAGCAGATCTGGACGCTGATCCGGGCCGCCAAGATGGACCACGACCTCGGCTTGACCGAACGGCCCGAAGAAGACTCGTTCGACGACATGATCCTGCACGTCGACGGCTGGCTCTGCGAAATCAAAGACGTCCAGATCCGCGACGGCCTGCACATCCTCGGCCAGAAGCCAACGGGGGAGACGGAACTCGACCTAGTGCTGGCCATCCTGCGGGCCCGGCAGCTATTCGCCGGTGAGCATGCCCTGCCGGGATTGCGACAAGCGCTCGGCCTGGCCGAAGACGGCACCGACGAGCGGACCAAGGTCGATCAAACCGAGGCCATTGCCCGCGGGCTGGTCGCGTCGCTGCAGGACACCGGCTGGGACCCCGACGCCGCCGACACGATCACCGACAATGCCGATGTTGCCGCGGTGCTGCGGTTCGCGGCCACCGAAGTGGTACCGCGGCTGGCCGGTACCGCCGCCGAAATCGACCAGGTGCTCCGGGCGCTGGACGGCCGGTTCATCCCGGCGGGCCCATCGGGGTCGCCGCTGCGCGGCCTGGTTAACGTGCTGCCCACCGGCCGCAATTTCTACTCCGTCGATCCCAAGGCGATACCTTCCCGACTGGCCTGGGAAGCTGGTGTCGCGCTTGCCGATTCACTGTTGGACCGGTACCGCAGCGACCACGGTGAATGGCCGCAATCGGTGGGGCTGTCGGTGTGGGGCACCTCGGCGATGCGCACCGCCGGCGACGATATCGCCGAAGTTCTTGCGCTGCTCGGCGTTCGGCCCGTGTGGGACGACGCATCACGCCGCGTCGTCGGCCTGACGCCGATTCCGCTGGCCGAGCTCCAACGCCCACGGATCGACGTCACCGTCCGGATCTCCGGATTCTTCCGCGACGCGTTCCCGCACGTCGTCACGATGCTCGACGACGCGGTGCGATTGGTCGTCGAACTCGACGAGCCCGCCGATGCCAACTTCGTCCGCGCCCACGCGCAGGCCGACCTGGCCCAGCACGGCGATCAACGGCGGGCAACCACACGGATTTTCGGATCCAAGCCGGGCACCTATGGCGCCGGGCTGCTGCAGCTGATCGACAGCCGGAACTGGCGCGACGACGCCGACCTTGCCCAGGTGTACACCGCCTGGGGCGGATTCGCCTACGGGCGCGACCTGGACGGCCGCGAGGCCGTCGACGACATGAACCGGCAGTACCGCCGAATTGCCGTGGCGGCCAAGAACACCGACACCCGCGAACATGATATCGCCGACTCCGACGACTACTTCCAATACCACGGCGGCATGGTGGCCACGGTACGAGCGCTGACCGGCAAGGCGCCGGCCGCCTATATCGGTGACAACACCCGACCCGACGCGATCCGCACCCGCACGCTGTCCGAGGAGACCACGCGGGTGTTCCGCGCCCGGGTGGTCAATCCGCGCTGGATGGCCGCGATGCGCCGGCACGGTTACAAGGGCGCATTCGAGATGGCCGCCACCGTCGACTACCTCTTCGGCTACGACGCCACCGCGGGGGTGATGGCCGACTGGATGTACGAGCAGCTCACCGACCGCTACGTGCTGGATCCGGAGAACCGGAAGTTCATGACGGAATCCAATCCGTGGGCGTTGCACGGCATGGCCGAACGACTGCTGGAGGCGGCCGGTCGCGGCATGTGGGCCGAGCCGCAACCCGAAACCCTGGACGGGTTACGGCAGGCGCTGCTGGAAACCGAAGGCGACCTGGAGGGCTGACCAACCCCTCAGATGAAGTCGGACCCGCCGTCCACATTGACGGTGGCACCGGTGACGTAGCCGTTTCGGCGGGACGCCAGGTATGCGGTCATCGACGCGATCTCTTCGGGAAGCCCGGCGCGACCGAGGTCACAGGGCTGATGAAAGTTGTTGTCGATCCAGGTCATGACATCGTGCGGGTCGGTGGCGTCGAGGCCGTCGGCGGCCAGGATGTCTTTGAGGTCCAATCGTGTGGACCAAGCTGTTGATTCGACCCCAGCGCTCGGCGAGTGCCGCGAAGCCGTCGGCGATCGACTTCGGGTCGCCCATATCGACGCTGATCCCCATCGCGTCAGGAGCACCCGCCTTCAGCAGCGAGCTCACCGCGGCGTCGAGCGCTTCTCGGTTCCGAGCCATCACCGCCACGCTGGCCCCTTCGGCCGCAAGGGTTTCGGCGATGGCCAGTCCCATCCCTTTGCTCCCACCGGTGACCACCGCTGTCGAGCCGGCGAAACCCAGGTCCATGGATACTCCCTTGGTCAGTCGTTTGAGCAGATCTGATCGATCGCTTCGGGTGTCACGCCCAACGCGCGCAGACAGAATCGGAGCGCGTCTTCGCGCACTTCAACGCGATCGCAATCGCCGGCCCGCCACTGCCGGTTGGTGCTCGCCCACACCACACCCTGGATGAACTCCGCGTCGGTCACTGGGTCGATGCGGTGGAACACTCCGCGCTTCAGGCCGCGCTGTAGCGCTTCGCTGAGCGGTTTGAGCATTTCGGCGTACGCGGGCTGAATCAGACCGGGGGAGGCGAATGTCTGCGATTGAGCTTCCAGCGAGAGCCGCCGCAAATCAGACTTGACACTGTCGTCGAACGCCAAGTCGAGTCGCCCGTCGATCCACGCTGCCACGGCCTCGATCTCCGTTGCGGCAATGGCCATTCGGCGCTGCAGACGGCGCCTTTCGGTGCGCGCGGTCTCCATGAAGACCGCGGCAACCAATTCATCCTTGGAGTCGAAATGCCGGTAGAAGGCGCGGGTGCTCAACTTGGCGCGGTCCAGCACCGCGGCAATGCTGAGTCCACGAACTCCCTGCTCGCGCAGGGTGGTTGATGCGGCCGCCAGGATCTCGCTGCGGACTGCCGGATCGGGTTCGAGTTTTTCGCGTCGCCGCGTCCGAGGAGCACTCATGGGAGTCAGGCGGTTGCCTGATAGGCGGCGAGGTAGTCCGCGAACCGCTCACGGACCCCTTCCGATGTCAGACCGTACTCGGCCAGGTCGTAGTCGTGTGCACCACGCGAGCCGGGTTTGTGTCCTTCGGCCCACTGCTTCACCGCGTCCGAGGTGGCCTCGGTGAAGCTCAGGCCCAGGTGCTTGTAGCCGGCTTGCACCGTCCGCACCGGATCGGATTGCAAGTCGGCGAAGGAGACGTCAGCGAAGCGGTCGTCGCCCATCCGGGCACGGAAATCCATGGCCCGCCGGACGGCTTCGACCCAACTGTCGACCTGCTCGGTGCCCAGCTCGTTGGGATCGTTGCGGTCGCTGCTCCAGCTGCGGACATACTGGATGAGGCTGCACACCGAGCCCATTACCTTGGCCGGATCACGATGGCTCCACAGGAATCTAGCGTTCGGGTAGGCCTCGACGAGCGCATCGAGGGCGAACATGTGCACCGGGGTCTTCAGATGCCAGAGCGTCGGCGGGCAGTGCCATTGCAACAGCCGCAGGACCCGTCGGTGAAAGGTGTACGTCTCGCGCATGTCGCAGTCCATCAGCCACGCCAGATATCCGGGGGCACGAACGGCGCCGTCAAAGTGAAAGGTGCGGAAGCTCATTCCCATCAGATCCTGGCATTCAGTCGCGGCCGTCGCTTCGGAGTTGTGCATTGTCTTCATCAACGGGAACATGTCGTCGAGCATCTTCAGGCCCGCTTCAGCCTGGTCGATCCGCGGGTCGGTGTGTTGGGTGGCGGCCTCCGGCGGCGGTGTTGGGGCTTGGGATTCCCACATCCGCAGCGAGCGGAATTGCGGATCGGCGGCCACGAGTTGGCTCAATGCCGTGGTGCCTGTGCGGGGTAGCCCGATCACGAAGACGGGGCCGCCGACCTCCTCGTGGTCGATCTCGGGATGCTGTCGGTAGGCGTCCTCGATCTTGAGGCGCTGAATCAGCGCATTGCTGATGGTCGCGTGCTGGATGACCTGGCCGATCTCGTTGAGATCCGCCTCGGTGTTCAGCGCTTCGACGATGCGATCGAGTCCCTCGCGGTAGTACGAGGACCCGAAGTCGTCGAGACCGGTTGCCGCACTGGCGCCGCTCTCCAATTCGTCGGCATTGAACGACATCAGGCGAACCTTTCGCGTACGGCGTTGCGGCGCGCCGCAATGACAGCCGCCCGCTGCTCGGCGGTGACCGTCGCGGTGTCCGAGGGCAGCTGGGCATGAACCTTGTCGAATGGCACGACGCGCGTCGACGGGGTCGGCGCCGTTTTCGTTCGCACACAGCGCAGGATGATGGGCCCATTGCTGAAGCCCGCGGTGTCAAGCCAATTCGCGACGCCGGGGTCCTGCGCGCACACCACCACTCGCACCAGGCCGTCGGAATCCACCACCGCCTGATGGGCATTGAGGCTGGACTGATGGCGCCCGTAATGAATGGTTTCCCACCACGGGTTGCCGATCGAGAAGCTCCAGTAAATCCCTTCGGGCGGTTCGGATTCCACGATCAGCGCCTCGCCGGGACGTAGCTCCCACCGACCGATCAGCGGCCGGTTCTCCGCGGCCGCACCTATATCGGTGCGGTCGATCGGCGGCAGGAACCCGTTCGTCGGCGCCGCGGCGCCGAATTGCAGAAAAAACGCCAGATTGTCCTGGACAAAGTCGCCAAGAGCGACCAACTGCCGCGACATTGCCACGGCTGGATCGATCGAACGGCCTTGCGTGCCAGCCGCATCGCCGAGCCGCTCAACGCGCAGCGACGATGCCACTTCGGTGTCCCAATCGTAGAAGAAGTGGCGCACCGTCAACGTCGGGTGATCGCCTTCCAGCCGCATCCAATTGCCAGCCTGCTCGGAGGACGACAGCATTACCTCGAAATTCCCGTCGGCATCCACCTCGAGCTCGTCGACCAGTTCGTTTGCCGTTGAGGCGATGCCGTTCATCGTCTGCAACCCGACGTAGCGTGCGGTGCCTCGATTGCCGAACAGCCGGTAACTTTCCCCGCCGCGCAGTACGGCACGGGTGTAAATGCAGTCTGGACACTCCATTCCCCACGTCACGAGGTCGTCGGTGCTGGTGGCCTGAACACACAGGATTGGATCGATGTCGAACCGCAGCACCTCATCGATCCCCGCGGTGAGTAGCACCAACAGATGCCGCATGCCCGCGGCGAGATCGATGTGATTTCGGTTAGCCGGGTCCGATCCGACGAGCTGCGCTGCGTCACGCAGCCGTTCCTGCAAGTACGACCATGCCTGGGAAAGGTCCGCGTCGTCGCCAGATCCCGTCAGCGCTGCTTCGGCGATCGAGAACGGTAGCCAGGCCATCGGGTTCTTCGGATCGCCCATGCGTCTCCCCGTTCCGGTCGCAGCTGCAGGTTGCGTTAAACGAAAACGATGTTTTCATTTAACACAACCCGACTATGCAGCCGATTGCAGTGAATGTCAACGTCCGCGAGTAGTAGGTTGAGACCGTGACGCCCACCTTCGCCGACCTCGCCAAGGCGCAATACATCCTGCTGACCACCTTCACCAAGGACGGCCGAGCCAAGCCGACCCCAATCTGGACGGCCGTGGATACCGAGCGCGGCGACCGGCTGCTGGTGATCACCCAGGAAACCTCCTGGAAGGTCAAGCGGATTCGCAATACGCCCCGCGTCACGATGGCGACTTGCACCATGCGCGGTCGCCCGACGAGCGAGGCGGTCGAGGGCACCGCGGCCCTGCTTGCCAAGTCCGACACGGGCGCCGTCTACGACGCGATCGGTAAGCGCTACGGCATCGTGGGCACGGTCTTCAACTTCTTCAGCAAGCTGCGCGGCGGCATGGAAAACAACATCGGCCTCGAACTCCGAGTGGCGCAAGGCTAGAGCTTGGCCGGGAGGGCGCTTGATGAGTACGGTGCTGATTCCGATTCCCGACCGTGACTTCGACCCGACCGAGGTCGCGGTCAGCTGGCGGGTATTGACCGACCACGGTCACCGCGTGATCTTTACGACCGAAAGCGGCACCCCCGGCACGGCCGACGACATCATGGTGACCGGTCGTGGCCTGGACTTCTGGTCTGCACTGCCGATATTGGGCTCTGTGTCGCTTATCGGAATGGTGTTGCGCGCCAACAAGAATGGCCGCGACGCTTACGCCGCCATGGTCAGTTCGCAGGAGTATCAGTATCCCGTCAGCTGGAGTCAAGCCACGCTGGACGGCGCAGATGCGCTACTGCTGCCAGGCGGTCATCGCGCCCGCGGAATGCGCAGCTACATCGACAGCAAGATCCTGCAGCGCCTGGTGATCGACGCGTTTGCCCGCGAAATCATCGTCGGCGCGATTTGTCACGGTGTGCTGCTGGCCGCGCGCAGCGTCGATCCAGGAACCGGACGCTCGGTGCTCTACGGACGCAAGACGACGTCGCTCACCTGGGCCATGGAGCGCCTGGCCTGGCGGCTCACCCGAATCACCCGATTCTGGGATCGCGACTACTACCGGACCTACACCGAGCAGCCCGGCGAGCCCGGCGGCTATATGTCGGTGCAGTCGGAAGTCACTCGGGCGCTTGAACAACCGACGGATTTCTGCGATGTCGCGCGCGGCACGCCGCACTGGCGCCTCAAGTCCTCCGGGATGGCGCGAGACACAGCGACCGACTCACGGCCCGCATTCGTCGTCGACGACGGCAACTACGTCTCGGCGCGCTGGCCCGGTGACACGCACACCTTCGCCGGCTTCGTGTCGGAGAAGCTGAAATATGCAGGACCGCAGTAGGATTCGACCCCTCGTAGCGGCTCGCCGAAGAATGCGAAGACAGGTGGGCGAGGCTACTTCGCGCGCCGCGGCGACAAGCTCCGGATGTGTTGCGAATAAAGATGATTACCCAATTCCTTGGGCTATCCCCACGTGGGCTTAGCTCGCCTGTGATTGGACTTGTCGTTCGAAGACAAGTGCACTGCGTGGACGCCCGGCTTCTTGGACAGCTGCTCCAAAACACCCTCAAGGTGCGCGTCGTCAGTGTGCCAGTGCTGCACTGACTCAGGCTGCTGCGATAGTTCGGCGAGGACACGCTTGAGTTTGTCCGCGGTCTTGCTCTCCTTGCCCGGCGGGGAACCGCCCACTCGACGGGTCGCTCCGGCTATCGCGCGGGGACCTGCACCGCCCAGGGCGCCTCCGGCCAGGCTTGCCAGGGCCATCTGGCCATAGAGTCCTCCCGCGGTATCCATGACCACTGGTGTGGCAACCGTGCTGGTGCCCTGCAAGACGCTGGCGGCCAGTCTGATGACTGGAGTGGCCGCGGCCCAGCTCGGCGGGACCGATAGGGCTCCTGCCAAACCCGCGCTGCCGACACTCGCCGATACCGCAGCCCCGCCCGCGGTTCCCAATGCCTGCGTGCCCGAACCAAGCCCCGTGGCCAGCAATCCGGCCTCGTTGCTGAGTGTTGTTGCAACATCGTTGGTGTGCCGTGCCGTTATCACCAAGCCCATGGCCAGACTGAGCGCTGTGTCGTTGAACGGGCGGATACTTTTGGTGACGAACTCGATGTTTGCGGCGAGCATCGCCAAAGGGGACGAATTCAGGGCGCTCAACGAAGTCGACAATGACGATAGCGACGACGTCGGGGTAGCCGCCGCGGGCGCTGCGAGGCTCTGCAGCGCTTGCGGAGTCGCCGGACATCGCCTGTGACAACGTCGATTGCGCGTTCGCCGGCGCTGTGCCGGTGGCTTGGGCGAGCGCAGCGGACTGGTCGGCTGTCCCGGCGGGGTTGGTGGTTCGCGGCGGCTGGCTGAATGGCGTTACCTGCGCGGCGGTCGCCGAGGAACCGGCATAGCCGTACATTGCGGCGGCGTCTTGGGCCCACATCTCGGTGTACTGGGCATTGGTGGCCATGATCGCCGGGGTGTTTTGCCCGAAAATGTTGGTCGCGATCAGGGCCGTCAACTGTGCACGGTTGGCGGCAACAACTGGCGGCGGCACCGTTGCGACGAACGCGGCCTCGTAGGCGGCTGCCGCCGCCCTTGCCTGGTTAGCGGTTTGCTCGGATTGCGCGGCTGCCGCGGTCATCCACGCCATGTAAGGCGTGATGGCGGCTGCCATCATGGCCGACGATGGACCAAGCCATGCGCTCGTCAAGTTAGAGACTGTCGACTCGTAAGACGCCGCCGCGGAGTGCAGCTGGGCAGCTAATCCATCCCAGCCCGCTGCGGCGGCCAGCATCGGGCCCGCACCGGGGCCGGCATACATCCGACCGGAGTTAACCTCCGGTGGCAACATTCCGAAATCCATTGCTAGACGGTGTAACTAAACCGCGCGCCACGCGTCGGTGATCGCATCGAGTGACGTCTCAATCGCGGGCGCCGCGGGGCGGCCCAAAAAACATAGCAACATGGCGCTATTGTAAGCAGCGAATATTTCTATAGGCAACTATCGACTATGTCACCATTTGCGCCGGCACAGTCCGCCGTCACACTCATCGCTGCAATAGGCGCTGCGACCACTCATTTTGAGGGCAAGCAGCGGTCGGCTCGAACGTTGACATCTTTGCGCTCAAGACATCGGGCGTCGCTGCGACGTATAAGAACTCTGGGTAAGGCCCCCGCGTTGTCGCTTCCTAGCGCATGTGCTCACCGAAGAACGAGAAGACGCGGCTCCAGGCGTCCTCGGTCGCGGCGTCGTCGTAACCAAAACCCGCGATGCGAAGCAGTGGTTGGGCGGGAAGGGCATTCGCGAAGCTGTGCCCGACGCCCGGATAGACCTTGACGTCATTGGTGATCTGCTTGGCCGCAATCACTTCGCGCAACTTCTCGGGTGCGCCCTTGCCCAGCGGGTCGCGCGCGCCGAAGCTCGCCACGATCGGGCACGCCCCCTCCAGCGTCTCGTTCAAGTGGCGCGGCAGGGGAGCGCCGTAGAACGGAGCGGAGGCTCCAAAACCTTTGGGCGACATAATGAGTGCAAATTGTCCGCCCATGCAGAAGCCGGCGATCCCCACGTTTCCGGAACAGTCCGGCCTGCCCAGCAAGTGATCGCGCGCAGCAAGAATGTCGTCGAGAGCACGGCCACGCTGTGTCATCAGCTCACGCATGACTCGGGTGATGCAACGCATGCGCCCGCCCCGCGCATACATGTTCGGAGTCAGCGCCGCATAGCCTGCCTGCGCGATGCGGTCGTTGACCTGCTGCTTGTCCCGGCCATAGCCGAAGGCGTCGTGGATCACCACCACACCCGGCCAGGGGCCTGCGCCGGGCGGAAGGCTCAGCAGTGCATCGATCGGTCCGTCCGGGGTGTCGATCTCAATCGTGGTCATATCGTCATCTAACTGCAGCCGCGATCCCGATCACTAGGGGAACTGGGGAGCAACTCGCCGACGTTGACATCGCATGGTGAGCCGGTTGTTACTCGTGTACGCGGTCGTCGAGTTGGCGGCGATCTTCGCGCTGCTATGGGCGGTGGGCTGGGGCTGGACCCTGCTGGCTCTGCTGGGCACCTTCATCCTCGGATGGGGCCTGCTGGCCCCGATGGCGGGGTCGCAGCTGATTCGCGACATCGGGCAGATGCGCTCCGGTCTCAAAGAACCGCGCAGCACGCTGGGTGACGGCGCGCTGGTCACCGTGGCGACGGGGCTTGTCCTGGTTCCCGGATTGGTCACCACGGTTTTGGGTGCGTTGCTGCTGCTTCCGCCGGTGCGTGCCGCCGCGGGTCCGGGATTGACCGGGATCGCACTGCGGAGTCTGCACCGCCGCGCATCGCTGGTCAGCTACACGACGACCTTCGCCGACTCCCGTCCCACCTCCGCGGGCGATGGCCGTGACTACATCGACGGCGAGGTCGTCGATGTACATGATGTCGAGCCGCCCGTGCTGTCGCAGGACGACCACTGGGGCGGGCCCCGTTACGCCGCGGGCCCGAACTGATTGCCCTCGGCGCTGCTCCACGTAGTTTTGCGGTGTGAGCCCGATTCCCACAACGCTGCTGCTGAATGGCCGGGTGCACAGCCCCACCCATCCCGACGCGACCGCCATGGCGGTGCGCGGTGAGGTCGTCGCGTGGCTCGGCAGCGATGACGTCGGACGCAAGCAGTTTCCGGAGGCCGAGGTGATAGACCTCGACGGTGGTTTCGTGGCCCCGGGATTCGTGGACAGCCACATCCATGTGACGGCGACCGGCCTCACGCTGAGCGGCCTGGACTTACGCGGGGCCACCTCGCGGTCACAGTGCGTGCAAATGGTCGCCGACTACGCCGCCGCCCACCCCGGCCAGGCCATCTGGGGGCACGGGTGGGATGAGTCGTCGTGGCCCGAGAACAGCCCGCCGTCCACCGCCGACCTCGACGCGATGCTCGGCGACCGGCCGGCCTACCTGGCGCGCGTCGACGTTCACTCCGCACTGGCCTCGACCGGGCTGCGCAGGCTGGTTCCCGACCTCGCGTCGGCACGCGGTTTCGCTGCGGATCGGCCGGTCACCGGCGACGCACACCACCTGGTCCGGGCCGTCGCTCGCGGCCTGCTCACCGCCGCACAGCTGGCTGAAGCCAGATCCGCCGCGCTTGGGGCCGCCGCCGCGGCCGGCATCGTCGCGGTACACGAATGCGCCGGTCCCGAGATCGGCGGCCTCGACGATTGGCTGCAGCTGCGTGCCCTCGATCACGGCGTCGAAGTGATCGGCTACTGGGGTGAAGCAGTGACCACCGCCGAACAGGCTCGCGCCCTGATGATCGAGACGGGGGCGCGCGGGCTGGCCGGTGACCTGTTCATCGACGGTGCCCTCGGATCGCACACCGCCTGGCTGCACGAGCCCTACACCGATGCGCCGGACCGCTGCGGCACCTGCTATCTCGACGCCGACATCGTCGAAGCGCACGTACGAGCCTGCAGCCAGGCGCAGGTGACGGCCGGGTTTCATGTCATCGGCGACGCCGCGGTCTCGGCTGCGGTGGACGCGTTCGAACGCGTGGTCGCTGATCTCGGGGTGGTCGCGGTCGCCCGCTGCGGGCACCGGCTGGAACACCTCGAGATGGTGACCGCCGATCAAGCCGCCAAGCTGGGCGCGTGGGGCATCATCGCCAGCGTGCAGCCCAACTTTGATGCGCTCTGGGGTGGTCGCGACGGCATGTACGCCGACCGACTCGGCGCCCAACGAGGCAGCCGGCTCAACCCGCTGGCGCTGTTAGCATCCCAAGGCGTGCCCCTCGCGCTAGGTTCCGACGCCCCGGTGACGGGGTTTAATCCGTGGGAGAGCGTGCGCGCCGCGGTCCATCACCGCACTCCGGGCAGTGGGGTGTCGGCGCGGGCTGCGTTCGCCGGTGCGACCCGCGGCGGCTGGCGCGCCTGCGGTGTCCGAGACGAGAACATGGGCGCCCTGGTGCCCGGCGCTCCCGCCTCCTACGCCGTGTGGGACGCCGGCGACCTCGATGTCCACGCTCCCGACGACAGCGTCCAGCGGTGGTCCACCGACCCGCGTTCCCGGGTGCCCGCGTTGCCCCGGGTGGGTCCGACCGACGACTTGCCGCGGTGCCGGCGCACCGTCCACCGAGGTGCAGTGATCCATGGCTTGGCAGTGGTTCGGCCGAGACAGGCGGCCCGCCGAGGCCAGCGAATGCGACCCGGTGCAGGAGACTCCCGAAGACGCCGAGGCGCCAGACACCGTCGACGCGGACGCGCTCGAGGACGAGGTCGAGGCCGAGCCGGTGGAAGAAGACGTCTCGGGATCGCATGCGGCCGAAGACCACACCGCGAGCGAGCCCGACGGGCCGGGCTTGGCCGCACGGCTGGCCGCCGCGTCAGGCCACGCGATAGCGAGTCTGGGCACCGGGGCGATCGCGCGGCTCCCCGCGATCGGGGCGGCGATGCTGCCCCGGCTGTCGCGGTTGGTGGCCACGATCGCCGGCGGACTGCTGCTGTGTGCCAGCTTCCCCTCGGTGAACTGGTGGTGGGCCGCCGTCGTCGCCGCCGCGCTGCTGGCGGGGGTGCTCAAACATCCCGCCACGACACTGGCCGGTGGCTTCGGCTACGGATTCCTATTCGGGCTGGCGTTCTACCTGCCACTGCTGCCGTGGATCAGCCTGCTGGTGGGCGCCGTACCGTGGCTCGCGCTGGGCACGATGTGCGCGCTGTTCCCCGGCCTATTCGGTTTTTTCGCGATCGTGGTGCGCCGACTGCCCGGCTGGCCCATCTGGTTCGCATTGGTGTGGGCAGGCCAGGAGTGGCTGAAGTCGGTCTTCCCGTTCGGCGGTTTTCCGTGGGGTGCGGTGGCTTACGGCCAGGCTGAAGGGCCTCTGCTGCCGTTGGTCCAGCTCGGCGGGGTGGCGCTGCTGTCAGTGGGCGTCATGCTGCTGGGTTTCAGCGCGACCGCCATTGCGCTGGAGATCGCCAAGTGGTGGCGCACCGGTAGCCGGGTGGGTGCCGCCGCTCCGGCCGAGGCAGCCGAGGATGCCGCACCACCGCCGCCCGCTGTAGTGCTTCCCGGTGTCTGCATCTGTCTGGTGCTGTTCGCCGCGGTCATTGCCTGGCCGCAGGTGCGGCATTCCGGTGCCGGTTCCGGTGGCGACCCGACGGTGACTGTTGCGGCCGTACAAGGCAATGTGCCCCGGCTCGGTCTCGGCTTCAACGAGCAACGTCGAGCGGTACTGGACAACCACGTCGCCGAGACGCTGCGGTTGGCCGAGGACGTGCGGGCCGGGGCGGCCCCGCAACCTCAGTTCGTCATCTGGCCGGAGGACTCCTCCGACATCGATCCCTTCGTCAACGCCGACGCCGCCCAACGGATCGCGGAGGCAGCGCACGCGATCAACGCGCCGATCCTGATCGGCTCGGTCCTCGCGGTGCCTGGCCGCGACAAAGAGCCCGTCGAATACACCAATACCGCAATCGTGTGGAATCCGGTCTCCGGGCCGGCCGACCGCCACGACAAGGAGATCGTCCAGCCATTCGGCGAATACCTGCCCATGCCGTGGCTTTTCAAACAGCTGTCGGGCTATGCCGGCCTGGCCGGCAATTTCGTCCCCGGTAAAGGCAGCGACGTCGTGCACATCGGCGGAGTACCGGTCGGCGTCGCCACCTGCTGGGAGGTCATCTTCGACCGGGTGCCGCGAAAGGCCGTCCTCAACGGCGCCCAGCTGCTCGCGGTGCCCGCCAACAACGCCACCTTCAACAAGCGCATGAGCGAGCAACAGCTGGCGTTCGCCAAGGTGCGGGCGGTCGAGCACGACCGATACGTCGTGGTCGCCGGCACGACCGGGATCAGTGCGGTGATCGCGCCCGACGGCGGTGAGCTGGTGCGCACCGACTTCTTCCAACCCGCCTACCTGGACATCCAGGTGCGCCTTAAGACGAAGCTGACGCCGGCAACCCAATGGTCGCCGATCGTGCAGTGGGTTCTGCTTGCGGCGGCCGGAGCGGTCATCCTGGCCGGAATACGGCACAATAGGAGCTTCCCGCGTTCGTTTCGGCACAGGTCCAGGCCGTCGGCTGAATCGGCGGACGGCGGGGTGGCCGCGGAGGAACCCCGGTCCGACGAGGAAGCCCCGACGACCGCGCACGACGCTCCGCCGGACACCGCCGGTGACTACACTCCGCTTCACCAAAAGGGCGGGCCACAACCGCGTTATCTCGGGCGACACAGAGGAGATAAATGACCACCGGCGAGCAGGCGACCCGAACCCCGGGCAATCGTCCTAGCCAGCGTGTCCTGGTTATCATTCCGACCTTCAACGAGCTGGAGAACTTGCCGCTGATCCATCGGCGGCTGACGGACGCCTGCCCCGATGTGCACGTGCTGATCGTGGACGATGGCAGCCCGGACGGGACCGGTCAGCTTGCCGACGAGTTGGCCGCGGCCGACGGCGGGCGTACGCATGTCATGCACCGCACGGCCAAGGACGGCCTGGGCGCCGCCTACCTCGCGGGTTTCGCCTGGGGTTTGAGTCGGGAGTACTCGGTCCTCGTCGAGATGGACGCCGACGGCAGTCATGCGCCCGAGCAGCTGCGCCGTCTGCTGGATGCCGTCGACTCGGGAGCCGATCTGGTCATCGGTTCGCGCTACGTCGACGGGGGAGCGGTGCGCAACTGGCCGAAGCGGCGCTGGGCGCTGTCCTGGACGGCCAACACCTACGCGCGACTGGCGCTCGATATCGACATCCATGACATCACCGCCGGCTACCGCGCCTATCGCCGCGAGGTTCTCGAGGCGATTGATCTCGACGGTGTGGACTCCAAGGGCTATTGCTTCCAGATCGATCTGACCCGTCGCACGCTGGACAACGGGTTCATAGTCGCCGAAGTGCCGATCACCTTCACCGAGCGCGAACTAGGCGTCTCCAAAATGAGCGGATCCAACATTCGCGAGGCGCTGGTCAAGGTCGCGAAATGGGGTGTCGAGAGCCGTAGGAGCGGCTCCCGGGCTTCCCGCGCTACCAACCGGACGTAGCGCCCGGAAGCCGGTCAGCCGCGCCGTTTCGTCCTGATCAGTTCGAGGCGCTCCTTGAGTAGCTCTTCGAGCTCTTCGACGGTGCGACGCTCCAGCAGCATGTCCCAGTGCGTGCGCGGCGGCTTGACCTTCTTCGGCTCGGGCAGGTCACCCTCGATCAGGGTGCCTTCCATGCCGTTGCGGCACAGCCAGGTGCCGGGAATGTCAGCGTCGTCGGCGAACGGAACTTCGAACTCCTCGCCGTTCTCGCTGCGGTACTTCGCGAGCTGACGCGGCGCCAGGTCATGGTTACGGTCGGTCTCATAGCTCACGGCTCCGAGGCGACTGCCCCTCAACACACGATCAGCCATGGCTGCTACTCCTCTTAAATCATTTGAGCTGTTAGCTCCGGTGACGCGATTCTATTCGCATAGCAAACGTTAGGACGTTCTGCGTAGTTCCCGAGTCGACACGCGGCGTACGCGACTCGACCGTCAATGATACCGGGATCGCAGAGAGGGGCGGACTAAAGTCGGCAGGCGTGAGCCGCCGTTCCCACCCACAGCCATGCCGTTGGTGCGGTCGAGACGTTACCGAAGTCGGGATGGGTCGACGCCGTCAATACTGTCGGCAGTCTTGCCGGCAGCGGGCCTACGAGCAGCGGGCTTCGATCAACCGGGGTGAAACGACCGCGCTGCCGGCCGATGCTGTGGTGCTGTCGGCTGACGACGCGTCCGACCTGTCAGATCGCGTTTACCAGGTCCGATGCGCAGCGGAGGACGTCGCCACGGCGCTCGACGAAGGTGCCGAAGCAACCGAATTGCGCGAACTGTGCGAGACGCTGCTCCGTGCCGCCCAGGCAGCCGACGGCTGGCGTCGAGCGGTCGTCTGACCGCGCCAGTCGGTGCCGCGCCACACTGCCCGGCTCCGATGGAAATCCCACCGCCAGGTACCCGACCACTACCGATGGTTAGCCGGGTACAGTCGCGCCATGGACGGGGTGCTACGCGTATGGCGCGGTCAGCGGGACCGCAGCGGCACCGGGCGCGCCGCAATCCCATTGGACACGGCGTTCCACACGTCGGACCCGATCCTCCTTTAGCAGCCGGGAGCATCGGACGTTTTGAAATCCTGTCGGAGTTAGCCATACTCACCAGCGACATTCTTGGGTCGGAGAGCAGCACGACGCGGCTCAGAAACGCGCTTCGTGCAGCGACTGCCGTGACTCGGCATCCGGTGGTTGGCATCCCGTGTTCGGGAGAGACCAAATGTTAGGCAAGGGGTACTGAGGTGGATCAACTCCAGCATGCGACCGAGGCGCTGCGAAAAGCGCTGGTCCAGGTTGAACGCCTGAAGCGCACCAACCGTGCGCTGCTGGAGCGCTCGAGCGAGCCGATCGCAATCGTGGGTATGTCCTGCCGCTTCCCGGGCGGTGTAGATACGCCCGAGAGTCTGTGGCAAATGGTGGCCGACGGCCGCGACGTGATCTCGGAGTTTCCGGCCGATCGTGGCTGGGATCTGGCGGGCCTATTCGACCCCGATCCCGACGCGCGCCACAAAACATACGCCCGCACCGGCGGCTTCGTCGACAACGTCGCCGACTTCGACCCCGCGTTCTTCGGCATCGCGCCCACCGAGGCGCTCGCGATGGACCCCCAGCACCGGATGCTGCTGGAGCTGGCGTGGGAGGCGTTGGAGCGAGGCGGGATCGACCCCAGCGGGCTGCGCGGCAGTGCCACCGGGGTGTTCGCCGGGCTCATCGTCCAGGGCTACGGCATGCTCGCCGAGGAAATCGAGGGTTATCGCCTGACCGGCATGACCTCCAGTGTCGCCTCGGGGCGGGTGTCCTACGTGCTGGGGCTGGAGGGCCCGGCCGTCTCGGTGGATACGGCCTGCTCGTCGTCGCTGGTGGCCTTGCATATGGCCGTGCAGTCGCTGCGGTCCGGCGAGTGCGACCTGGCCCTGGCTGGCGGCGCCACGGTCAACGCCACCCCAACGGTTTTTATCGAGTTCAGCCGGCACCGTGGCCTGGCGCCCGACGGGCGCTGCAAGGCCTACGCGGGGGCAGCCGACGGCGTCGGCTGGTCCGAGGGCGGCGCCATGCTGGTCGTGGAGCGGCTGTCGGATGCGCGCCGGCTGGGTCACCCGGTGCTGGCGCTGGTGCGCGGCTCGGCGGTCAATCAAGACGGCGCCTCCAACGGATTGACCGCACCCAATGGCCCCTCGCAGCAGCGGGTGGTGCGCGCGGCACTGGCCAACGCCGGGTTGTCGACGGCCGAGGTTGATGCGGTGGAGGGCCACGGCACCGGCACCACATTGGGCGATCCGATTGAGGCGCAGGCGTTGTTGGCGACGTACGGCCAGGATCGCAGTGAGCCGCTGTGGTTGGGCTCGATCAAATCGAATATGGGTCACACCCAGGCCGCCGCCGGGGTGGCCGGCGTGATCAAGATGGTGCAGGCGATGCACCACGAGACGCTGCCCGCGACGTTGCATGTGGATCAGCCCAGCCCGCACGTGGATTGGTCGGCTGGTGCGGTGTCGTTGCTGAGCGAGGCGCGGCCCTGGCCGGCGGCGGACCATGCACGCCGCGCGGGGATCTCGTCGTTCGGTATCAGCGGCACCAACGCGCATGTGATCGTCGAATCCGCCCCTGCCGAAGACCCGCGGGATCCCGGCCCGGCGCCCACGGTGGTGCCGTGGGCGCTATCGGCAAAGTCAGTGGCGGCGTTAACATCTCAGGCGGCTCGCCTGGCCGCGCAGGTAGCTGGCGATGAGGGGCTTGACCTTGCCGACGTGGCGTGGTCGTTGGCCGGCCGGGCGACCTTCGAGCACCGGGCCGTTGTCGTCGGTAGTGACCGCGACCAATTGCTGGCCGGTCTCGCCGAATTGGCCGGCGATGACCCGGGTAGTTCGATCATTCGGGGAGCGGCGCGCCCAGTCGGCAAGCAGGTCTTCGTTTTCCCCGGCCAAGGCTCGCAGTGGCTGGGCATGGGCATCGAGTTACTCGATGCTGCACCGGTATTCGCCCAGCAGATCGAGGCGTGCGCAGAGGCGTTCGCCGAATTCGTCGACTGGTCGCTGATTGACGTGTTGCGTGGCGCACCCGCATCGCCGGGCATGGATCGCGTCGACGTGGTGCAACCGGTGCTCTTCGCGGTGATGGTGTCGCTAGCCGAACTGTGGAAGTCGGTCGGAGTCAATCCGGACGCGGTGATCGGGCACTCGCAGGGGGAGATCGCCGCGGCATATGTCGCCGGTGCGCTTTCGCTGCGCGATGCCGCGCGCGTGGTGACGTTGCGCAGCAAGCTGCTGCGGTCGCTGGCTCACACCGGCGGCATGCTTTCCATCGCGTGCAGCACCGAGCGTGCGCGAGAATTGCTGGCGCCCTACGGCAATCGGCTCAGCATCGCCGCCGTCAATGGCCCCTTTGCGGTCGTGGTTTCGGGTGAGGTTGCGGCGCTGGAAGAAGTCGTCGGCTTCTGCGCCGACCTGGATCTGCGGACCCGCCGGATCGACGTGGACTATGCGTCGCATTCGGTTGAGGTCGAGGCGATTCGTGAAGAGCTGACTCAGGTGCTTGCCGGCATCGAGCCACGTTCCACGCGGATCGCCTTCTTTTCCACGGTGACCGGAAATCGTTTGGATACAGCCGGTTTGGATGCGACGTACTGGTATCGCAATATCCGGCAGACCGTGCAATTCGACCAGGCGGTACGTACCGCATGCGAGCACGGATACCGGACATTCATCGAATCCAGTCCGCATCCCGCGTTGATCGCCGGGATCGAGGACACCTACAACGACACCGGTGCCGCCGACACCGAGGCGATCGTCGTTCCCACCCTGGGCCGTGACGACGGCGGACTCGAGCGGTTCCTGATGTCGGCCGCCGCCGCTTTCACGGCGGGCGTGCATGTGAATTGGCGCGGGGTACTGGGCGGCGCCGGCTTCGTCGAGCTACCGACGTATGCCTTTGATCGGCGCAGGTTCTGGTTGGCCGGCGAGGGCGTCGGAGCCGACGCCGCGGGGTTGGGCCTGGGAACCAGTGAGCACGCGTTGCTCAGCGCGGTGGTCGACCTGCCCGCCTCGGGCGGGGTGGTGCTGACGGGCCGTTTGTCGCCGAACTTGCAGGGCTGGCTGGCCGATCACGCCATGTCTGGCACGCCGGTGTTCCCCGGCGCGGGATTTATCGAGCTGGCCATCCGTGCCGGGGACGAAGTCGGTTGCTCGACAGTCGACGAGCTGACGCTGCAGGCGCCGCTGATGTTGCCGGTGACCGATGCTGGATTCGGCTCGGTGGCAGTGCAAGTCGTGGTGGGCGCCAGCGACGAATCGGGCCGCCGCAGTGTCGCGATCTTTTCGCGCGTCGACGCCGACTCCGCGTGGATGTGCCACGCCGAGGGGGAGTTGAGTTCCGCGCCGCTCGAGCCGAAGGCCGATCTGTCGGTGTGGCCACCGGCCGGTGCGGTCGCGGTGGATGCGGCCGACGGCTACGAGAAACTGGCGGCCCGCGGGTATGGCTACGGTCCCGCGTTCAGAGGATTGACCGCCACCTGGGTCCGCGGTGATGAGGTGTTCGCCGAGGTGCGGTTGCCGGATGCCGCCGGAGGTGTCAACGGATTTGGGGTGCACCCGGCATTGCTCGATGCGGCAATGCATTCGATGGTCATTGCGCACCAGGATGCCGACGAAACCGACGTCGTGTTGCCGTTCGCGTGGCAGGGCGTCTCGTTGCATGCCGCGGGCGCGTCGGCGGTACGCGCGCGCATCGCGCCGGCGGGCCCTTCCGCAGTGTCGATCGAGCTTGCCGACGGGCTGGGGCTGCCGGTGCTGTCGGTGGGCACGATGGCCGTCCGTCCGGTCAACGAGCAGCAACTGCGCGCGGCCATCTCGAGCTCGGGCCCGGACCGGTTGTTCGAGGTGGTGTGGTCGCCGGCGTCGTCAGCCGCCGGTGCAAAGCAGGCTTCACCCCACCAGCTGCTGGAATCCGTTGCTACCGAGGATGATCCGGTGGCGGCCAGCTATCTTCGCACGCACCAGGTGCTGGCGGCCGTGCAGTCGTGGTTGACCGGGCAGGAGACGGGCGTTCTGGTCGTGGCCACCCGCGGAGCCATCGGGCTGCCGGGCGAGGATGTCACCGATTTAGCGGGCGCCGCCGTGTGGGGTCTGGTGCGATCGGCTCAGACCGAGCATCCCGGCCGGATCGTGCTGGTGGATTCCGATGCACCCCTCGATGACGAGGCCGCTGCCGCGGTCGTCGCGGTCGCCGAGCCGCAGGTATTGCTGCGTGGCCCAACGATCTACACCGCGCGGGTGAATGGCAGCCGTGCGGTCGACGGAATCTTGCTACCTCCCGCAGAGGGGCCCTGGCGGCTGGGTATCAGCAGCGCGGGGACGTTCGAAAACCTGCGCCTGGAACCGGTTCCCAACGCCGGTGCGCCGCTGGAGCCGGGTCAGGTTCGGGTGGCCCTACGCGCCATCGCCACCAACTTCCGCGACGTGATGATCACGCTGGGCATGTTCACCCACGACGCACTGCTCGGCGGCGAAGGCGCGGGCGTAGTCGTTGAAGTCGGGCCTGGCGTCACCGAATTCGCGGTCGGCGATTCGGTCTACGGATTCTTCCCCGACGGCAGCGGCACATTGGTACCCGGTGATATCCGCCTGCTGCAGCTGAAGCCCGCCGACTGGTCCTACGCCGAAGCAGCCGCCATCTCAGCGGTTTTCACCACCGCATACATGGCGTTCATCCATCTGGCTGATGTCAAGCCGGGTCAGCGGGTGTTGGTGCACGCCGCCGCCGGCGGGGTGGGCATGGCCGCCGTGCAGCTGGCCCGGCACCTAGGACTCGAAGTGTTCGGTACCGCCAGCCGCGGCAAGTGGGACACCTTGCGGGCCATGGGCTTTGACGAAGACCACATCGGGGACTCGCGCAGCCTCGAGTTCGAGGAGAAGTTCCGCGCGGTCACTGGTGGGCGCGGCATGGATGTCGTGCTGGACTCGCTGGCCGGTGAATTCGTCGACGCGTCCCTTCGCCTGGTCGTGCCCGGCGGCGTATTCCTGGAGATGGGTAAGACCGACATCCGCGACCCCGGCGTGGTCGCGCGGGAGTATCCGGGCGTCCGCTACCGCGCCTTCGACCTCTTCGAGCCGGGCCGTCCCCGGATGCACGAGTGGATGCTCGAGCTCACCGAACTGTTCGACACTGGTGTGCTGCGGCCCTTGCCGGTGACGACTTTCGATGTGCGACGGGCCCGTACGGCCCTGCGGTACCTGAGTCAGGCCCGCCACATCGGCAAGGTCGTGCTGACTTTGCCGGACGCGTGGGCGGCCGGCACGGTGTTGATCACCGGTGGTACCGGCATGGCGGGTTCGACGCTGGCCCGCCATCTGGTGACGCACCACGGTGTGCAGAACCTGCTGCTGCTGAGCCGTCGCGGTCCGGATGCCGCCGGATCTGCCGAGTTGGTCGCGGAATTGGAAGCGGCCGGAGCCCGGACGACGGTGATCGCATGCGACGCGGCCGACCGCGGGGCCTTGGCCGCGGCGGTTGCCGATATTCCGGCGCAGCACCCGCTGTCGGGAGTCATCCACGCCGCCGGTGTGCTCGACGATGCGGTGGTCACCTCGCTGACACCCGAACGGGTGGACGCGGTGTTGCGGGCGAAGGTGGACGCGGCGTGGAACCTGCACGAGCTCACCCGCGACTTGGATGTGTCGGCGTTTGTGATGTTTTCGTCGATGGCCGGGCTGGTGGGTTCATCGGGCCAGGCCAATTACGCCGCGGGCAACACGTTCCTCGACGGGCTGGCCGCGCACCGGCGGGCACACGGGTTGCCGGCGATCTCGCTGGGGTGGGGGTTGTGGGATCAGGCCAGCGCTATGACCGGCGGATTGGATGCTGCAGACCTCGCCCGGTTGAGCCGCGACGGAATCCTGGCGTTGTCGTCGGCCGAAGCGATGGAACTGTTCGACACCGCACTGATTGTCGACCAGCCTTTCATCGCGCCCGCCCGCATCGACCTCGCCGCGCTGCGTGCGCATGCGGCCGCGGTGCCGCCGATGTTCGCCGATCTGCTCAACGCACCGGCACGGCGCCAAGTCGATGACTCACTGGCCGCTGCGAAATTGAAATCGGCTCTGGCGCACCGACTGCACGGACTCTCCGAACCCGAACAGCGCGCCCTGGTGCTGGACCTGGTCCGCTCGCACATTGCGACCGTGTTGGGCAGCAGCACCGCCGAGGCGATCGATCCCGACAAGGCGTTCCAGGACCTCGGCTTCGACTCGCTGACCGCGGTCGAAATGCGTAACCGGCTGAAAACCGCGACCGGACTGGCGCTTTCGCCCACTCTCATTTTCGACTACCCAACGCCGAGCGGGCTGGCCAGCTACATCTGCAACGAGCTCGCCGGTGTCCCGCAAGATATCGCCCACACCGCGGTGGTGAGTGTTACCGGCGACGACCCGATCGTGATCGTCGGCATGTCGTGCCGCTACCCGGGTGGGGTGACGTCTCCCGACGACCTATGGGAGATGCTGACGGAGGGCCGTGACGTCCTCACTGAATTCCCGAGCAATCGCGGCTGGGACCTGTCCGGCGTGTACAACCCGGACCCCGATGTTCCGGGCACCTGCTACACGCGCACCGGTGGCTTCGTTGACGGCGTCGCGGACTTCGATCCCGCCTTCTTCGGTATTGCGCCGAGCGAGGCGCTGGCGATGGATCCGCAGCAGCGGATGTTCCTCGAACTGTCCTGGGAAGCCTTGGAGCGGGCTGGAATTGAACCTGGCACGCTGCGTGGCAGCGCTACCGGCATGTTCGCCGGCATATACACACAGGGCTACGGCATCGGCGCCGCACCGACCGCGGAGGGTTTCCGGCTGACCGGCCAATCCTCGAGTGTGGCATCAGGTCGGGTGTCGTACGTGCTGGGGCTGGAAGGCCCCGCCGTATCGGTGGACACCGCGTGCTCGTCGTCGTTGGTCGCGTTGCACATGGCGGCGCAATCGCTGCGTTCGGGTGAGTGCGACTTGGCCCTGGCCGGCGGCGTCACGGTCAACGCCACACCCGACATCTTCGTGGAGTTCAGCCGGATGCGCGGCCTGTCGGTTGACGGCCGATGCAAGGCGTACGCGGGAGCCGCCGACGGCACCGGATTCTCCGAGGGCGGCGGCATGCTCGTCGTTGAGCGATTATCGGATGCACGGCGCCTGGGTCATCCGGTGCTGGCGGTGGTGCGTGGCTCGGCGATCAACCAGGACGGTGCCTCCAATGGATTGACCGCCCCCAACGGGCCGTCACAGCAGCGGGTGGTCCGTGCCGCGTTGGCCAGTGCCGGTTTATCCGCCGCCGAGGTCGACGTGGTCGAGGGCCACGGCACGGGCACCACATTGGGCGATCCCATTGAGGCCCAGGCATTGTTGGCGACTTACGGGCAGCACCGGACCGAGCCGCTGCTGTTGGGTTCGATCAAGTCGAACATGGGTCACACCCAAGCCGCCGCCGGAGTCGCCGGCGTGATCAAGATGGTGTTGGCGATGCGCCACGAGCTGTTGCCGGCGACGTTGCATGTGGATCAGCCCAGCCCGCACGTGGATTGGACGATGGGCTCGGTGTCGTTGCTGACCGAGGCGCGGCAGTGGCCCGCCGCGGGGCGCTTGCATCGCGCGGGCGTGTCGTCGTTCGGCATCAGCGGCACCAACGCCCACGTCATCATCGAGGCCGCGCCGGTCGATCCCGACCACCTAGTCGATCGCCTCAAGGTGCCGGTATTGCCGTGGGTCGTATCGGCAAAGTCCTTGTCGGCGTTAGGCTCCCACGCGTCCAGGCTGGCCGCTCATCTCCGCGTCCACGGCAATCTCGATGTCGCCGACGTGGCATGGTCCTTGGCGGGCCGGTCGAACTTCGAGCATCGAGCGGTCGTCACTGGTGCCGATCGCGACCAGTTGATTGCCGGCCTCGACGAATTGGCCACCGGTGAGGCCGCATCGGTCGTGCGCGGCAGCGCAGCACCGGGGGGCAAGACCGTCTTCGTCTTCCCCGGCCAGGGCTCCCAAATACTGGGCATGGGCCGGGGATTGCACGCCGGGTATCCGGTGTTCGCCGAGGCTTTCAACACCGTGGTGGCCGAATTGGATCGGCACCTGCTGCGGCCGTTGCGCGAAGTGATGTGGGGCCACGACGAGGACCTGTTGAATACCACCGAATTCGCGCAACCGGCGCTGTTCGCGGTGGAAGTAGCGCTGTACCGATTGCTCGAATCCTGGGGTGTGCGGCCCGACTTCGTGCTCGGCCACTCGATCGGCGAGTTGGCGGCCGCGCACGTCGCCGATGTCTTGTCGCTGCAGAATGCCGCGGTGCTGGTGGCCGCCCGTGGCCGCTTCATGCAGGCACTGCCGGTCGGCGGGGCGATGATCGCCGTGCAGGCCACCGAAGAAGAAGTGCTCCCGCTGCTGGCTCCCTTCGAACAAACGGGGGTCGGCATCGCAGCGGTCAACGGACCGGGCTCGGTGGTGATTTCGGGCGAGGAAGACAAGGTGACCGCGATTGCCGAGCGCCTGCGTGCCGACGGTCGACGCGTGCACCAACTGGCCGTCTCGCACGCTTTCCATTCTCCGTTGATGGATCCGATGATCGACGAATTCGGAACGGTCGCGGCCGGACTCGCCGTCGGCAAACCCACCATCCCGATCGTGTCGAACGTGACCGGGCAGCTGGCCTCAGATGACTTCGCGACGGCGGCTTATTGGAAGCGGCATGTGCGCGTGGCGGTGCGATTCGCCGACAGTGTGCGCTTCGTGCACTCGGCAGGAGGCACCCGTTTCCTCGAAGTCGGGCCCAGCAGTGGCCTGACGGCGTCGATCGAGGAATCGCTTCCCGATGCGCCGGTCTTCACTATGTCCGCGTTGCGCAAGGACCGTCCGGAGCCGGAGACCCTGACCAATGCGATCGCGCAAGGATTCGTCGCCGGGATGGATGTCGACTGGCGCGGTGTCCTTGGCCAGGCGCGTTTCGTCGAGCTGCCCACCTATGCCTTTGAGCGGCGGCGGTTTTGGCTTGCCGGCGACGGTATGCCGGCCGATGCGGCCGGGCTGGGCCTGGCCGCCAGCGAACACGCGCTGCTGGGTGCGGTGGTCGAGCTGCCGGCTTCGGGCGGAGTGGTGCTCACCGGTCGGCTATCGCCCAGCGTGCAGACCTGGTTAAACGATCACGCCGTGGGCGGGGTCGTGCTGTTCCCGGGAGCTGGATTCGTCGAGTTGGCGATCCGCGCCGGGGATGAGGTCGGCTGCGGAGTTGTCGACGAACTGAATCTTGCAGCGCCCCTGGTACTGCCGGCCGGTGGGTCGGTCGCAATCCAGGTGGTGGTCGGCGGTACCGATGACTCGGGCGCCCGTGCCTTGTCGGTCTTCTCGCGTGCCGAGGCCGGTTCCGGCTGGTCGCTGCACGCCGAGGGCGTGCTGCGCGCCGGGTCGGCCGAGTCGTGCGCGGATCTGTCGGCGTGGCCGCCGATCGGTGCGGTCCCGGTCGATGTCGGCGACGGCTATGAGCGGCTGGCCGAGCGCGGGTACGGCTACGGACCCGCGTTCCGCGGCTTGACCTCGATGTGGCGTCGTGGCGACGAGGTGTTCGCCGAAGTGACGTTGCCTGCGGATGCCGGGGTCTCGGTGGCCGGGTTCGGGGTTCACCCGGTGATGCTGGATGCCGCAATGCACGCGGTGATCCTGGCCTCGGACAGCGACGAGCTTGCCGAAGGGTCGATGTTGGTGCCGTTCTCCTGGCAGCAGGTGTCCCTGCACGCTGCGGGCGCGTCGGCGGTCCGGGCGCGGATCGTTCCGGTGAGCGAGTCGGCGGTGTCGATCGAACTCGCCGACGGCCTTGGGCTGCCGGTGCTTTCGGTGGCATCGATGGTGGCCCGACCCGTCACCGATCAGCAATTGCTGGCGGCGGTGTCGAACTCCGGGCCGGACCGGCTCTTCGAAGTCGACTGGATCGCTGCGCCGGCCTCCTCGGCGCAGCCGGTATCGGTGTGCACCTGGGGTGCACCGGCATCCCAGCCTGCCGAGGGGCAGCGATCGGCGGTGCTGTTCGAGTCGGCGGCGATTGCCGATGACGTCCTGGCCGGCGTGTACGGAGCCACCCGCGCGGTGCTGCCGGTGCTGCAGACGTGGTTGGCCCGCGAGGGTGCGGGAACGCTGGTGGTGGCGACCCGGGGTGCGACGACGTTGCCGGGGGAGAAGATCACCGATCTGGCGGGCGCCGCGGTGTGGGGCTTGGTGCGTTCGGCGCAGACCGAGCATCCAGGCCGGATCGTGTTGGCCGACAGCGACGGATCGCTCGACGACGAGGCGGTGGCCGCGGTCCTGGCGACCGGTGAGCCGCAAGTCGTGGTGCGTGGTGCAAAGGTCTACATCGCGCGAGTGCATGGCAGCCGCGCGCTGGGCGGTCTCCTGGTGCCGCCGGGCGATGGCCCGTGGCGGTTGGGCATGAGCAGTCGCGGCACATTCGAGAACCTGCGACTCGAGCGAATCCCGGATGCCGACGCGCGGCTGGAGCCGGGGCAGGTTCGGGTCGCGCTGTCGGCCATCGCGGCCAACTTCCGGGACGTGATGATCGCGCTCGGTCTCTACCCCGATCCCGATGCGGTGATGGGTATCGAGGCGTCCGGCATCGTGATCGAAACAGCTTCGCAGGATGGCCGTTTCGCGATCGGTGACCGCGTGATGGGCTTGTTCCCCGACGGGACCGGAACGAGCGCGACCACCGACCAGCGGCTGCTGGCCAAGATGCCGGCCGGCTGGTCGCACACCGCCGCCGCAACCACCACAGTGGTTTTCGCCACCGCGTATTACGCACTGACGGATCTGGCTGCGGCGAAACCGGGCCAGCGGGTGCTGGTGCACGCCGCCGCCGGCGGTGTCGGGATGGCTGCCGTGCAGCTGGCCCGGCACCTGGGTCTCGAGGTCTTCGCGACGGCGAGCCGTGGCAAGTGGGACGCCTTGCGGGCCATGGGCTTTGACGACGATCATATCGGGGATTCCCGAAGCCTGGAGTTTGAGGACAAGTTCCGTGCGGTCACCGCCGGGCGTGGCATGGATGTGGTGCTGGATTCCCTGGCCGGCGACTTCGTCGACGCGTCCCTGCGGCTGGTGGCTCCCGGCGGGATCTTCTTGGAGATGGGCAAGACCGACATCCGCGAGCCCGCCAAGGTCGCCGAGGAACATCACGAGGTGCGATACCGCGCCTTTGATCTGTTCGAGGCGGGTCCCGAGCGCATCCAGCAGATGCTCGACGAGCTGACCGCGCTCTTCGGGGACGACGTGCTACGGCCGTTGCCGGTGACCAGGTTTGACGTCCGACGCGCGCCGGCGGCGTTGCGGTACCTGAGTCAGGCCCGCCACGTGGGCAAGGTCGTGATGACGATGCCGGATGGCTGGTCGGCCGGCACCGTGCTGATCACTGGTGGGACCGGCATGGCCGGGTCGGCGTTGGCCCGCCACGTGGTCTCTCGCCGTGGCGCACGCAACGTGGTCTTGGTGAGCCGGCGCGGCCTGGATGCGCCGGGGGCCGCGGAGTTGATGACCGAGCTCAGCGCGACGGGTGCCCAGGTCCAGGTGGTGGCCTGTGACGTCGCCGATCGCGAGGCGTTGGCCAAGGTGATCGCTGATATCCCGGTGCAGCGGCCGCTATCCGGCGTGATTCATGCGGCCGGGATGCTCGATGACGCGGTGATTTCGTCGTTGACCCCGGAACGGGTGGATGCGGTGCTGCGGGCCAAGGTCGACGGTGCCTGGAACCTGCACGAGTTGACGCGCGAACTCGATGTGTCTGCCTTCGTGCTGTTTTCGTCGATGGCCGGATTGGCAGGCGCGTCGGGTCAGGCCAACTACGCGGCTGCCAACTCCTTCCTGGACGGATTGGCCGTGCACCGGCGCGGGGACGGCTTGCCGGCGATGTCCCTTGGCTGGGGTCTGTGGGACCAGGCCAGTGCCATGACCGGTGCGCTGGGTGCCGCCGATCGTGCCCGATTCGGCCGCGACGGCATCGTCGCGATGTCGTCGGATCAGGCACTGGAATTGATGGACACCGCGCTGATCGTCGACGAGCCGTTCTTGTTGCCCGCCCAAATCGACCTTGCGGCGCTGCGGGTCAAGTTCGACGGCGGAACGTTGCCGCCGATGTTCGTTGACCTGATCAACGCGCCGACCCGGCGCCAGGTTGACGACTCGCTGGCCGCGGCGAAGTCCAAATCAGCTCTGCTGCAACGTCTCGAAGGCTTGCCCGAGGATGAGCAATACGCGGTTCTGCTGGATCTGGTGCGCTCCAATATCGCCACGGTGCTGGGCAACTCCAGCCCCGAGTCGATCGATCCGGAAAGAGCGTTCCAGGAGCTCGGCTTCGATTCGCTGACCGCCGTCGAGATGCGCAACAGGCTGAAGTCCGCTACCGGTCTGGCGCTCTCGCCCACGCTGATCTTCGATTATCCGAACTGCGCCGCGCTGGCTGGTTACATGCATTCCGAGCTGGTGGGGAGTTCGGAGGAAGGCGCCCCGGCCGCCGCGCCCGGGGAAGCCGACATTCAGCGTGTGGTGGGGTCGATTCCGGTCAAGCGACTCCGGCAAGCCGGAGTGCTGGAGTTGTTGCTCGCGTTGGCAACCGAAGACAGCACCGCGGCGGCCCCAGTCGCTGGAGCGAGCACCGAAAAGGACATCGCGGACATGGACCTCGAGGACCTGCTCAATGCGGCGTTGAGCGACGACGACGAAGAATAATCATGAAAGTCGGCAGTCAGTGAGAATCGCGGTCACCGGGGCCAGCGGTGTGCTCGGCCGCGGTCTCGCCGCCCGATTGCTCAGCCAGGGTCACGAGGTCGTCGGGATCGCCCGGCACCGGCCGGAAAGCTGGTCTAGTGAAGCCGATTTCATTGAGGCGGACATCCGCGACGCGGTCGCGGTCAAACACGGCATTGCCGGCGCGGACGTCGTCGCGCATCTCGCGTGGGCGCGCGGCGCCGGCCCCGATGAACGCATCGGTCACGAGGTCAACGTCGGGGGTACACTCAACGTTCTGCACGCCATGGCCCAGACTGGTTGCAGGCGAATTGTTTTCGCGTCGTCGGCACACGTCTATGGCGGCGCGGACACGCCCAGGGCCGAGCAGGCGCCGATAGTTCCGGTGCTGTCCGACGGACTGCACCAAGCCCGGGTCGAAGATCTGCTCGGCGCATCGGAGGCCGAATGGATCGCGATTCGTTCCGCGCTCATTGTGGGCCGCAACGTTGACAATTGGGTGCGCGGGCTGCTCGCATTGCCGGCGTTCCCCGACGGGTCCGCCGATCGGCGCATGCAGGTCGTCCACCTCGACGATGCGCTTCGACTGTTCACTCGTGCTGTCGTGGACACCGCGATCGCCAACGGCCCAATCAATCTTGCCGCGGCGGGTGAGCAGACCTTCCGTCAGGTCGCTGCCCGGCTTGGGCGCCCGGTCGTCCGGGTGGGTGCCCCATTGTGGGTTTTGGGACGACGTGGCGAGCTAGAGCTGATCCGAACCGCCCCGCTGATGGATACCTCACTGCTGCGCGAGCAGTGGGGATTCCGGCCGGTGTGGAACTGCGACGAATGCATCGAGGACTTCGCCTTGGCGATGCGCGGCCGCGTCGCGCTGGGTAAGCGAGTCGTATCGCTGCCGTGGCGGTTGGCCAATATTGCGGACCTGCCTGCCGTCGATGCGCCAGCAGGCGACGGTGTGGCACCTAAACTGGCTGGTCCACAAGGAGATAACGGCGAGTTCGACACCCCTGTCGATCCGCGCTTTCCCACATTTTTGGCCACCAATTTGTCCGAGGCGCTGCCAGGGCCGTTCTCGCCGGCGTCGGCGTCGGCGACCGTGCGTGGGTTGCGCGCCGGTGGAGCCATCATTGCCGAGCGGCTGCGGCCGGGCGGAATGGTCCAGCGCGAAATCGCGATGCGCACCGTCGCGGTGTTCGCCCACCGGCTGTATGGGGCGATCACATCGGCGCACTTCATGGCCGAGACCGTGCCGTTCGCCAAGCCGTCGATGATCGTCAGCAACAGCGGGTTCTTCGGCCCCAGCATGGCCTCGCTGCCGGTCTTCGGAGAGCTGCGTCCGGCCGAAATCGGCCGGGTCCGAAGGCAACTGCGCAACGCGCGCAATGTCGGGGTGTTCGGCGCCAATCTGATCGGCCTGAGCTCCGGTGCGTCCCGCGATACCCGCGACTTCATTGCCGATGTCGATCGCCTGGAACGGCTGGCCGACAATGTCACCGAACTCGACGATCGCCGACTGCTGAGCCTGATCGTGCTGGCACGTGACCACGTCGTGCATGGTTGGGTGCTGGCCTCGGCGTCCTTCATGCTGTGCGCTGCCTTCAATGTGTTGCTGCGCGGGCTATGCGGGCGAGACACCTCCGCGCCCGCGGGCCCGGAACTGGTCAGCGCGCGATCGGTGGAGGCCATGCATCGCTTGGTGGTGGCTGCACAGCGCGACCCGAATGTGGTTCGGCTGCTGACCGAACCGGGGGAGCGGCTGGACAAGCTCGCCGTCGACGCACCGGAATTTCACGCCGCGGTGCTGGCCGAGCTGGCGTTGATCGGCCATCGTGGCCCGGCAGAGCTCGAGATGCTCTCGACCAGCTACGCCGACGATCCCGAGTTACTGGTCCGGATGGTGGCCAGGGCAATGAGTGCGCCCGCGGCGCCCCAGCCGCGGCATCCACGGATTCCCTTGCGGGCCACACCGGTAGCGCTGTTGGCGGCACACCAACTCCGCGACCGTGAAGCTCGTCGCGACAAAGTAGTCAGGGCCAACTGGGTGCTGCGTGGTCTGCTGCGCGAGTACGGGCGCAGGCTGGTCGACACCGGTATCTTGGATACCGCCGATGGCGTGTTCTATCTGCTGATCGACGAACTCGATGCGCTGCCGGCCGACGTCGCGGGGCTGGTGGCCCGGCGCCGGGCCGAACAGCGCCGGCTGGCGGCTGTTGCTCCGCCGACGGTGTTCAGCGGGAGCTGGGAGCCGTCCACCACGTCGTCGGTACCACTTTCCAGCGGCGACTCCTTGCGCGGAGTCGGCGTATGCGGGGGACGGGTACGCGGCCGGGTGCGCATCGTGCGTCCCGAGACCATCGATGATCTGCAACCCGGCGAGATACTTGTCGCGGAGGTCACCGACGTCGGCTATACCGCCGCCTTCTGCTATGCGGCTGCAGTGGTGACAGAACTCGGCGGCCCGATGTCACACGCCGCCGTGGTGGCCCGCGAATTCGGCTTCCCTTGTGTGGTGGATGTGCAAGGCGCAACAAGGTCGTTGCCGTCGGGCGCACTGGTCGAGGTCGATGGCACGACGGGCGAGATTCAGGTGCTCGAGCTTGCGCCGGAAGGCAACTCATCGTCTCCGGCTAGCGGCCGCACCCTTTAGGCGTCGGCAGCGTCGAATTCGATCTCCAAAGCCAGCGGCCCGCTCAGTCCCAGCATCGGTTTCCAGCGTGACGTCGCAACGCGGTGCGGGTTGGATATCCGCCGGGCGAGAATTTTGAGGGCGCCGGCAAGCTCCACTCGGGCGAGGTTTGCCCCAAGGCAGTAGTGGGCGCCGCCGCCGAAGGTCAAAATGGGTGGCGGGTCATCCCGGGTGATGTCGAATTGGTCCGGGTGGGGATAAATCTCTGGATCGCAGTTGGCCGCATAGGTATTCACGGAAATGAAGGTGCCGGCCGGAAAGGTGTAGTCAGCGAACGTGACATCTTCGAGCACCGTGCGGAGCGTGGCACATACCGCCGGTGAATGCCGCATGCATTCTTCGACGGCGCGCATCGCGAGGGCAGGATCGTCGCGGAGCAACGCCAGCTGATCCGGATGATCGCACAGCACATGCATGGACGCGGCTAGTTGATTGCGGGTGGTGTCAGTGCCGGCGCTCAGGATGCTGAATGCCAGCATGCGCATCTCGGCGTTGCTGAGTCGGTCGCCGTCGTCCTGGGCGCGGATCAATTCGGAGATCAGATCGTCGGTCAACCGGCCACGCCGTTCGGCGATCATGTCGTCGATGTAGGCGTCGAACTCGTCCCAGGCCCGCATGACGATGTCCTGCTCGTCGAGGAGGTTTGAATCCAACCGCACGATTTTGAAGACGTCTTCCGCCCACAGTGAAAACTGTTCCCAGTCGCGGGGAGGTGCGCCCAACAGCGCGCAGATGATCGGGATCGGGTAGGGCCGGGCGATATCGGTGACGAAATCGCACCGGCCGGCGTCGGCGATCTGATCGATCAATTCGTTGATCACCGTGTCGATGGTTTGTTCCATGCGCGCGGACGCCCGCGGCGTGAAGGCTTTGGACACGAGACTGCGCAGCCGCCGATGTTCGTCGCCTTCCATACCCAGAATGGTGCCGAGCACCCTGTCATAGAGCGGACCGGACGTTATTCCGCGAGCCGTCATGTGCATGCCGGGCGGGAACACGAATCGCGGGTCGCGAAGTATGCCGCGGGCGAGCTCGTAGCCCAGCACCTCCGGCCCTAAGGGGCCGATGGCCATCGGCGACTGCTT
The DNA here is from genome assembly GCF_025823255.1 of Mycobacterium montefiorense. Classification (NCBI taxonomy): domain Bacteria; kingdom Bacillati; phylum Actinomycetota; class Actinomycetes; order Mycobacteriales; family Mycobacteriaceae; genus Mycobacterium; species Mycobacterium montefiorense. Next base: position 226,408 of record NZ_JACKVL010000006.1, read on the forward strand.
CCGCACCTCGTGGATCCGCGGGGCAACCTCGTGCACGGTATCGGTGATGTCGTAGTGCAGCGTCGGGAGTCCGGCGTCGAACACGCTTGGCATCGTGGTATTTACGGTCATGTTGTCTCACTTGCCAAAATTCGTAACGGGAGCGAGGGCAAGGTGCACGTCGGGGAGGGCCAGGTGATCTCGGGCCGGTATCCGGGTGCAAGCTCGAAATGTGGTATACGGCTGAGCCATTCGGTCACCACGACATTCATCTCCATCCGCGCCAGGTGTGAACCTACGCAACGGTGTGGTCCGCCACCGAAACCCCAGTGCTTGTGCACCTTGCCGTCCATCACCAGGTCGTCACCGGATATCGCATCGGAACCGTCCCGGTTGATCGCGCCGAGGCAGAGCCGCACCTGAGATCCCGCGGGCAGGGTGATGCCGGCGACGGTTATCTCCTCGGTCGTCACTCGTGGGACGACGGGCGCCGACGACTCCAGGCGGATGATCTCCTCGACGAAAATGCTTGTTTCGTCCGGCTTTTCCCGAAGCCTGATGCGCAGGTCGGGACGCCGTGCCAATTCGAGCAGTGCCGCCCCGATTGCCGACGTCACGGTGTCCAGGCCGGCGAGAACGAAGAAGAACGCCATGCCGAGGCCTTCGTCGTCGGTGAGCCCGTCCTCGCCCGCAAGCACCTGGGAAAGAACATCGTCACCCGGATGCCGGCGATGCTCGACCACGGCCTCGGTGAGGTAGGCGAAGAGCTCGAGCGCCGGCGTCAGATCCGGGCTATCGCTGGCGGCGTTGGGAATGCTCAGCTCGATGATGGCGTCCTTCCATCCGACAAGCCGCTCGCGATCCCGCAGCGGCAGGCCGAACAGCGTCAGGAAGACCTGCGACGGATACGGAGTCGCGAGGTCGGCCATCACTTCACACTCGTCGCGCTCCGCGATCGAGCCGATGATGTCGATCGCTTGCCCTTGAATCGAGGGCAGGATCGCGGCGAGTGCATGCGGACTGAAGAACGGCTGCAAGATCTTCCGAAACCGGGTGTGCTCTGGAGGGTCGAATGCCGCAGGTACCAGCGGCAGCGGGCTGCCGACCACCTCGAAAGCCTTCCGGGACGAGAACACGTTCGGATTGCGCAGTGCTGCGAGCACATCTTCACGACGGGTCAACGCGTACCAGCCGTCACTCAACACCACCGGGCCGGCTTCTCGCAGTGCTGCCCAGCCGGCGCCGCGGTCGAGCACCATCGGCAAGGCATCCAGATCGAGCTCCGGAATTCGCCCTGAATCACCAGCTTCGGCCATGCGGCTTGTTCCCTTCGATTGGCGCAGCAGCGATTACGGAATATTGGTCGCCAGAAGTGTCAGCGGCAGCCCTAAGACCGACAGGTCGTTTTCGTCGAGATAGGAACCGTCGCCCTCGAAGTGTTGTCGGAATCGCGTTGTGGCGCCGTAGCGCTCGGCGGCGGCTTCGGCAGAATCTGCTTCCGGAACGCCGATTACCACGGTGTACACGCCGGCACCGTGCCGCTCGAGGAACTCGTCTACCGAAACGGCTACTTCCCCGGTGGACCCAGGGATCGGGCTGATCAGCTCGATCCCTCGATTCCAGTCGAGGTGGATGTCCAAACCGAGCTCGGTTAGCTGCAGAGTCTCGAAGACGAACCCCAAATCGCTGAACAGCTGTGCCGCAGCCGCATGGCGCTCCGGTTGCACGGCGAACACGACGTGATGCAACGAGGGTTCTTGCTTTTCAGTCATCGACGATCGGCTTTCTTACTCAACTGGTTGTCAGGACTCCGCGCGGAAGTAGCAGCGGCAGCTCGTTGTAGGTGGCGATGCCGGGGGAAGCGGCGACGACGGCCGGAATCGCGGTGATTGCCGGCATCGCGGTGATCGTGAGGCCCAGCATGATGTAGTCGTCCAACGTCTCGCCTTGAAAGTCCGGCGGGGGCTCGAAACTCAGGGTGCTCTTGATAGTCGGCCGGCCCTCCACCGTGACGGTGTAACCGAAGCTCGTCGACCAATCCGGTTGCAGGGATTGGCCTTTGGTCCATATGCCGCGAACCTCGACCACCTCGCGTGCATCGATAATTCCCTTCCACCGGACGTCGATGCCCGCGACGCAACCTTGCTTGATGACCCAGTCGCCGGGCAGCAGCAGATCCTCGGTAGTTTGCGCATATTCGGCTTCGCACCGCACGTCGTCGAGTTGGACTCCCAGAGCGTCGGCCATCAGGAGCACCGCCTCGCGGAAGATCCCGGATCCTTTTTCGGTAATCGCATGCAGATCGGGACGGTCGATCGGATAGCCGAAACCCATCGGTATCTCCGTTGCCGGGGAGTTGTAGATAGTGGTGTCGAAGGATTCGACAATGGAAATTCGATCCACGCGGTCGGAGATGCCGGCTGTGACGATCGCGAAGAGCTCGATGAAGCCCGGGTTGATACCACTCCCGAAGATGGTCGACCCACCGCGCTCACATGCTTCGCTGATCCGTTCACGGTCACAGCCCAGTTGGTGTCCGGTAATGAATTCCGAGGTGGTTACGACGTTGATGCCCGCTTCGAGAATCCGGATCACTTCATCGACATTGGCGAACATCGGATTGTAGACAACACAATCGGGCCTCAACCTCAGTAGCGCCTCGACATCGTCGGTGGCATGGACGCCCGCGGGTTCGATGCCGCACAGTTCACCGACATCACGGCCGACCTTGTCAGGAGACCACGCGAAGCAGCCCACGAGTTCCAATAACGAATTCTCGGCGATTGCGTGGACCGACTTCTTGCCGACGTTGCCGGTCGTCCACTGAACGACCCGATATGTCACGGGTGCGGCGCCGCATGTGCTTGGCGGGCGAGCCTGTCGTTGTGAATCCTGACGAGTTCGCGGAATCCAAGCCGATGGTACTTAGGTATCGGCTGGATTCCCCACACGTCCTGGGCGGTGGCTTTACCTTGAGCGCCCTCGGGCGGCCCCAACGGCGGGTAGGGGTACTGGCACTCCAAGGTGTCGTTGGAGTAGCGGATCTTGAGCAGCTCGCTGCAGATTTCGGTGAGGCTCAGCGTCGGGTAGCCGTAGTAGACCGCCATGAACGGCAACGTGAACGCACCTTCGATGACCAAGGCGACCAGACACACCAGCACCGCCCGCTTAATCCATTTGTGCATGCGCGCGTAATAGGGCGTGGTCCCGGGTGGAAGATCCTCGGCCGGCTTGTCTTCGTCGGTGGATACGGGTGCGGTCACAATGGCGCTCCTTAAACCTGGTTAGTCGCTGAAGATTTCGCGGTTAGCGGTGTGTAGATAGGGGATAGCGAGGAACGGGGTGATGTAGAAGATGTCGTAGAGCCACCAGCCGACTACCGGGAAGACCACACCGGCGTAGCGCACGTCGGCGAACATGGTCATGTTGAACACATACGCGGACCAGATCACCACACCCATCCAGCAGGTCACGACCATCCACTGGTGGCCCCAGCGCTTCATCTGCAGGAAGCCGATCGCCGCGGCGACCCGCATGGAGAAAACCGTGAGGATTAACCCGGCTACATAAGCTTTTTCGCCCGGTCCCGCAGCGCCGCCGACCCACAGCTCGTTGTAGTGCCAGAAATAGCCCGCGTCGAACATGTTGCCCCAGCCGACCATCAGCACACGATTGATCAGCGTGTGATTTGCGACCAGGTCCAGGGCCCAGCCCAGACTGTTCAGCATTCCGTCGATCAGCACGAGGTAGCCGATCAGAGTGACGATCATGGGTCGAACCGACAGCCCGGCGCGCAGGGCCTGGCGCTGCAGCCACACGCCGCGCATGAAGATCGGAAACCCGATCAGACCTGGCGCCCACATCCCCATCAAGGCGGCACCGACGATCATCCACTTGTCGGCTCGGCGCTGGGCCTGGCGGGACTCGTCGTAGTGGCCCTCGAGGTCGGCCTTTGAGTCGGCGCCCTCCGAATGTCGTTTCAGTAAAGGGAGATTCATAGATCCCACCAGCCTCTGGCGAATGACATGTAGAGCTGGATTCCGAACATTGTCAGCAAGTAGCCGTAGATGAGGACTTGGATGATGATCAGCGCCCTCTTGCGCTTGCGTTCTTTGAGATCCATGGGGACCGGCTCCTTTCTAGCGCTGCGTATTCGATGTGTTGACGGCGGCCAGGCTGGCTGCTGCGACTTCACGGAGACCGTCGGTGATCGCGCCATCGGTGCTCAGTGGCGCGAGTATGCATGCGTCGGCGGCATCCAATTCGGTTGCACCGGCCGCGATCAGCTGCGCGGCCGTGACCAATACCCGGGTCGACGGCGGCTCGAAGTGAAAGGCTGCGTCGGCAGTGCGGATCGCCATCGCGCATTCGACCAACCGCCGTGCGGCGTCCAGCGAGACTCCGGCTTCGGCGACGACCACGTCGGCTTCCCGGTCGGGCGGCAGATAGTTCATCGCGAGTGTGACAAATCGTTGGCGGAATGACGGTTTGAGCTCCTTGAGCGAGCTGCGATAGGCCGGGTTATACGAACACACCAGCATGAAGGTGTCCGGCGCCTGCACGACCTCACCGGCCCGATCGAGATACACCGAGCGCCGGTGGTCGGTGAGCGAATGCAGGATGGCCAACGAATCATGGCGCGCTTCAACGACTTCGTCGAGATAGCAGATCGCACCGGATTTGACGGCCCGGGTCAGCGGACCATCGGTCCACACCACATCGCCGCCGGTCACCATGAAGCGGCCGACGAGATCGGAGCTGGTGAGGTCATCGTGGCAGCTGATGGTGACCACCGGCCGTTGTAACAGCACACCCATGTGCTCGACGAAGCGCGTCTTGCCGCAACCCGTGGGGCCGGTGAGCATCACGGGCAGGCGCCGCCCGAAAGCCTGCTCGAAGAGCCGGACTTCGTTGCCGTTGGCGAAATAGGTATCTGTGGTCATCTCTTCCTTATCCGGTCGGCATTCATGCGGCGACCAGTTCGCGATGGACATGCGCCAGCACCCGTGGCAGCTCCTCGACGCGGCGGATCCGTTGCGACCGACGAGGCCCGAACACTTCCGGAAGGGGATCGACCCGGGTCGGCCCAACCCCCACGTAGTACATCGATACGCCGGCATCGTTGGCCTCCTGGACCGCGTGAGCGGTGTCGGCCCACGCATAACGGCCCTCATAACCCTCGTCGGAGATCAGACCGTCGCCGATGACGATCAGCAGGCGCCGCTCGCAGGGCTGCGCGAGGAGCCGACTAGTCAAATGGCGGAGCGGCGCACCGAGTCTGGTGTACCCGCGGGTGGACAGGCCCAGCTCGCTCGGCGGCACAAACCTGCGGTCCTCGAAGTCCTTCAGACAGTCCACTTCGACTCGGTGACGGGTGTTGCCCGTGAAGACAAAGACGCCATGTCGCTCGCGCGCGACCGTCATCGCCTGAGAAAGGGCATCGGCGCAGGATAACTCCAGTCGGAAGATACGCCCTCCGTGTACGCCCAGGGACGAACTGCCGTCGAGCAGCAAGGCTGTGGCGACGTCGCGACTGCTGGGCAGCAAGTCGCGGAAGATCCGCGGCTGATTGGCCTCACCGGTCGTCAGGTCGATATAGTGGCGGACGTACTGGTCGACGTCTAGGTCGGAGCCGTCTTCCAGCCGATTTGTCATCGCGCGATGGGTGTGTTCTTCGAACCACTTGCGCACGTCGACAGTCACCGGAACCGGACGGCGAATGCGCCGGGAGTCGCGGCGCTCCATCACGGCGACGTGGTCACGCATGAATTGCTTTGTCCACATGTTCCATTCGGGGTAAGGAATGCCGGGTCGGTGTTCGGGGGTGACGTCGAAATCGTTATCGTGAGGCCGGCTCGGCGGCGGCAGGTTGGGGTTGCGGACGCCACCGTCACCGCCCACGGGGGTCGAGTAAGGGCGTGGCAGATGCTTCTCGGTTGTCGTCCACGGCATCCTGCCGAAGCTGCGTCGCAACTTGTCGGCCAATCCGCGCGGCGTGGTGTAAGCCAGCGGCAAGTCACCCAGCAGTGGGTGAACCGTCAATGACTGTCCACTGGCCGCCAACGTCATTGCGCGGTTGAGCATCTCGGTGGCGTCCATATCACCGGCTCCGGTGCAGACTTCGGGCAGGAGTCGTTGCACCTCGGGGAGCAGGCCCGGCCAGCGTGACGCGATCCAGCCCAGGGCGACGCCGGCTTCGACAAGGGTCAGCGCTCGCAGCTCACGAGCGGACAGCTCGCCCAGCCGGTATTCGGTGATCCGTTCTTTCGACGGCGAACATTGCAGGGCCACACCGCATGTTAGAGTTCTGCGCGTCCAGTCCGAGAAGCCGGGATAGGGCACATGAACAAACGTGAGCCCCGCGTTCAGCCCGAAACCGCGTCGGGCACCCGTGACGAGGTGGACGCCTTCGCGACGTTGCTCACTGAGCGCGACTGCCGTCACGGCGCAACTGCGTTCCAGCGCGAGTGCATGGGCATCGGAACTGTCGGTCATTGCCCGGGTCCCACGCATCTTGGCTTGGCGGCGCCGCTCAGAACGTGCCGATGTTGGAGAAGAGCCAGTACCAGAACCAGATGATCAGGCCGGTGCCGCCCCATGCCGCGACATATCGAAGTATCTCCCAGAGATAACCCATTATCTGACCTCCTCGGTGGCGCAGTATCGGCCAACTGATGCGTGATCATCAGCGGCCGTCAGTCGGTGAAGATTTCGCGGTTGACGGTGTGTAGGTAGGGGATGGCGAGGAAGGGGGTGATGTAGAAGATGTCGTAGAGCCACCAGCCGACGACTGGCAGTACGACGCCCGCGAAACGCACGTCGGCGAACATCGTCATGTTGAACACGTAGCCGATCCAGATCACCACGCCCATCCAGCAGGTGATGACCATCCATTGCTGGCCCCAGCGCTTCATCTGCAGAAACCCGATCGCCGCGGCGATGCGCATGGTGAAAACGGTCAGGATGAGACCGACTTCCCAAGCCTTTTCGCCCGGTCCGGCGGCACCACCGACCCATAGCTCGTTGTAGTGCCAGAAGTAGCCCGCGTCGAACATGTTGCCCCAGCCGTTGAGCAGGACGCGGGCCAAAAGTGTGTGGTTTGCCACCAGGTCAAGTGCCCATCCCACCGTGTTGATGGCGGCATCGATGATGACCAGGTAGCCCAGCAACGTGACCAGCATCGGCCGAACCGAGAGCCCATCGCGTTGCGCCCGGCGCAGCAAGTGCACACCCCATCCGAACAGCGGCAGCCCGAAGACGCCGAGCGCCGCGGTACCGATCAGGAGACTGCCGGAGATGAGCCATTTGTCGGCCCGGCGCTGCGCGAGCTGCGACTGCTCCATGTGCTCGTCGAACGTCAGTCCCGCAGCAGTAGACCCGGTTGCGCCGAGACCATCGGTGCGCTGCTGCAGCCTGGGCAGATTCACGAGCGCTCCCCGTCATCGACACTGATTGGATCGGCTCGTGCACTATAACAGGCTGACTGCAGTCAGCAGAAGATAGCGGCGGGGCGTCGGTCAATTTGGCCCTGTTACCGCTACTTGGCGGGCAGTGTCATTGCTATTATGCTGACAAAAGTCAACTGATAGTCGTTGACACCGGGTTTCGGGGACGCCTACGCTCAGCGAGCGCCCCGCCGCTCCGGCCCCGTGTGCCGCCGGCAGAGAATCGCAGCGCTGTCGGTGCATGCAAAGGAGTGGCAATGACGCTCAAGTCCCCGCCTGAGAAGAAGTATCGCGTAATCCAATGGGGCGTAGGCAATGTCGGGACGATAGCGCTCCGTCATTTCGTGCACAACCCTGCCTACGAACTGGTCGGCGTGCTGTGTAATCGTCCCGAAAAGGTGGGTAAGGACGCCGGCGAACTCTGCGGCAAAGCGCCCACCGGTGTGCGGGCGACCACCGACAAGGCTGTCATCGAGGCACTCGATGCCGATTGCGTGTTCTATGCGCCGCTATGGTCTGACCCCGACGAGGTTTGCCGCCTACTGCGCGGCGGCAAGAACGTCGTCGCGTCGGGTGGCGCATGGTGGTATCGAACTGAGCACAGTCAGGCCGACATCGACAAGATCGATGCCGCGTGCCGCGAGGGCGGGACGTCGTTTCATGCAGGTGGTGTCAACCCGGGTTTTGCCGGAGATCTGCTCGTCCTGACGCTGGCCCGAATCGTCAGTCAGATCGACACCATTCACATCTACGAGGTGGTGAATTTCGGGCGGGACACCCTTAAATATCTGTACGAGATGGGGATGGGCAGCGATCCGGCCGGGTTCGAGGATGGCTCGAATCTGCTGGGGCAAGCATGGCCATTGTTCGCACAGTCGATGGCGATGATCGTGGAGGGCATGGGTAAAACGGTCGAGAAATACACGACCGAGGTGGAGCTCGGGTCTGCCACCCGCGATATCCCGTTCGAGGGCGGGAAGACTAGCGACATGCCGGGCTTCAAAGGCGTGATCAAGAAGGGCACCGTCGCTCGCCAGCATCACAAGTGGACGGCGTGGGTGGACGGCAAGCCGCTCATAGTTTTCCACGAGATATATACGATGGACACCTTCGATGCCATTGAACCGCAAGAGGATTGGCCCCAGCACTACCACTACCGAATAGTGATTGAGGGTGATTCATCGACCGAGCTGATCCTGCAGGGGGCGCAGGACCCGAATGGCGGCTACGCATTGCCCGGCTATACCTGGACCGCGATGGGCCCCGCGAACGCTATTCCCGCGGTCTGTGACGCGGCACCGGGGTTCATGTCCCACAACGAACTGGGGCTTATGCCGCTGCGTGGCGTCATACGGCCGTAGCGCGGCGCGTCAGGGTTTCAAACTCCGCAACGTCCTCGCGACGTAGTCTTCCAGCAGGGCGTGGCCTGTCGGCCAGTGGTTGGTGGTGATCAACAGCGCGTAGAGACCCAGCAAGAAGAACACTGCACTGTTCATGGGATTGGCGTGCGAATCCGTCTCGCCGCGTTCTTGGGCGAGTGCGATTTCCTGGGCGACCAAAACGATCAAGGGATGATCCCTGCCGTCCTCGGTCTGCGGCCGGGTTTGCGAGAAGTGCAGCGCAAGAAAGTCATTGAAGAGCAGATCGCCTAGGCGGCGCTCCAATCCCACTACCAGGCGGACGGCCTCGTTCAATGCGGAAGCAAGATCGTGCTTGGACTTCAAGAATTGCGCGAACTGCTTGGCTATGCGGTCCTCTTCGCGGCGCTCCAGCTCCAGCAGCACATGCTCCTTGGTGGGGAAGTGGAAGAAGAACGTCCCGTGGGCGACTCCCGCGGCGGCCACGATGGCGCTGACGTCGGCCTCAGCCATCCCGGCGCGGGCGAACTCGGCGATCGCGGCGCCCATCAAGCGCTCCCGCGTCTGCAAACGCTTGGCTTCTCGCGCAGACACCCGGTCCGACACAGTCATTTCTTTCCTCACGGTTGACCTGACTCATGTAAGAGTATCGAGGCTAACCACCCCAGTATGCCGTGCTCCCGTCAAAAAGACTTGCATAACTTGGCTATTGTCGGGCCGTCCGCACCGCGATGGATGTCCTTCCGGCACATTCGTTGACTTTAGTCAGCAAGGTTCATAGATTGAACGGCGCACACCGCGCACGAGCGAAGGAGCCTGGCATGGCATTGGAACAATTCCGGCTGGATGGACAGGTCGCGATCGTCACGGGCGCCGGCAAGGGGGTCGGGGCGGGCATCGCCCGGGTCCTGGCGGAGGCGGGGGCAACGGTTGTCGGGACCGCACGTACCGAGGCCGATGTCGTTGGCACGATTGAGGGTATCGAGGCCGCGGGAGGCAAGGGGCTGGCGCTCGTGGCGGACGCGATAAGTCGTTCCGACGGAGAACGGGTCGTGAATACAGCCATGGAGACCTTCGGCCGTATCGACTTTCTCGTCAACAATGTCGGCGGATCCACCTATGCGCGGTTTCTGGACATCACCGACGACGACTTCCGGCACACCTTCGACTGGTGTGTGACATCGGCTTTCATCATGAGTCAGCTCGCGGCGCCACACATGCTCGACGCCGGACACGGTTCCATCATCAACATCTCGTCGGGTTCGGCGCGGTTCGGCATCCGGGCGTTAACCGCCTATTGCGTCGCGAAGGGCGGCCTCGAAGCACTCACTCGCGCGATGGCGCAGGAACTCGCGCCGAAGATTCGCGTCAACGCCATCGCCCTGGGTTCATTCGCCACCGACGGCCTGCGGGGCAGCCTGGATCTGATGCCGGGGTCGCTGGAGAAAATGCAAGAGTCCACGCCGTTGCATCGGCTGGGCGATGTCGAGGATCTCGGGCGGCTCGCGGTGTATCTCTGCACGCGCGATTGCTACGCGACGAACGCGACCTTCCACGTCGACGGCGGCATCGACTCGAATAACTCGCCGCTACCGATACCCGACTACTAAGCCGGCGGCCGAGCCGAAATTGCCCACTGTGCCGCCGGACTGAAAGCAATACAGTATCGTCCACGGGAAGGATGAGGTAACGATGCGCAGAGTCATTCAGTTCTCCACCGGCAACGTGGGCCGGCATTCGTTGCGGGCGATCATCGGCCGCCCAGACCTAGAACTGGTCGGCGTGCACGCCGCCAGTGCCGACAAGATCGGCAAGGATGCAGCGCAGCTGTGCGGACTCGACACGCCGACCGGCATCGTCGCGACCGACGACATCGACGCGCTGGTGAACCTTGGCGCCGATTGCGTGGTTTACACGTCTCAGGGTGAGACTCGGCCGATGGAAGCGATCGAGCAGATGTCCAAGTTCCTCGCCGCGGGCACCAACGTCGTCGGCACGTCGATGGTATGGCTGGTCACGCCGCACCACGCCGAAGACTGGTTGCGCGAGCCACTGCAGCGCGCCTGCGCGGCCGGCGACAGCTCGCTCTACGTCAACGGCATCGACCCCGGCTTCTCCGGCGACACGCTTGTGCACTCGGCGGTCAGCCTTACTACTCGGGTTGATTCGATCATCGTGCAGGAGATCTTCGACTACGGAAATTATGATGACGCTGAGTTCACGGGCGCTGCAATGGGTTTCGGATCAACTGAAGACGACGATTCGCCGATGATGTTTCTGCCGGGGGTGATCGTGTCGATGTGGGGTGGTCAGGTCCGCAGCCTGGCGGACAATCTGGACATCAAGCTCGATGACGTTCGCCAGCGCATCGAACCTTGGTACACGCCAGAACGAATCGACTGCACGATGATGACGGTGGATCCGGGCCAGATGGCCGCGGTGCGCTTTGCGACCGAGGGGGTGCGCGACGGCAAGCCGGTGATTACCCTCGAGCACGTCACCAGGCTCACCGCCGCCGCGGCACCCGACTGGGAATTTCCGCCGGACGGTCACACCGGCGTGCACCGCGTCGTCGTGCAGGGGGAGCCACGGGTCGAGATCAACACGCACGTCTCGCACCCGGTGCTGGATTCCACTGACGCAGGATGTATCTCGACGGCGGGCCGGGCGGTCAATGCGATCGAGTGGGTGTGTCGCGCGCCGCAGGGGCTTGTCGCGGTCCAGGACATTCCGCTGTCCGCAACGATGCGCGGTGTGATGTGGAACGAGCAGTAGCCGAGGCGGCACGCAGCGTGTGCGATGGCGACTCGCCGAACTTGCGTTCATAGTGCTGCGCGAACCGTCCTAAGTGGTTGAAACCCCAGCCGAACGCAACGGCACTGATCTTGGTGTCGTCGGCGGCGCGCTGTAGGTCTCGACGGACACCGTCAAGACGCATGTGCCGCACGTATGTCGTGGGAGACATCCCGAACTGTTCCTGGAACAAGGTCTGCAGGTGGCGCGAGCTGACCCCGGCGACAACAGCGAGATCGCCCATCGTGAATTGCGATCCGGGCATGGACTCGATGTGATCGAGCACCTTGCGAACCGCCCTTGGGTTGCGAGCCTCGACACGCGCGTACATCTGAGGTGTCATCGAGTGCGGCTGCTGGACGAGCAGACCCGAGATCAGCGATCTCTCTAGGTATTCGAGGTGAGTCGCAAGACCGTTGGTGTGGATGGCCCGCGAATCATCGAGCGACTCGATGAGGAGCGTGATCATCGAGAGCCATCGAGCCCCGGCCGCGCTCATCAGATCCATCTCGTGTTCGAAGCGGATGTGTTTGTCGACGGGGCGACCCAAGATGTGCGCCAACTCGCTTTCGAGTCCGGCACGATCGATCTTGATGCAGATCTGTGTCGCGTCTGCACTCCAGCGTGGAACCGCCGCCTGCTCATATGGCGTGAAGACGGCTGCACGCTCCGGGATTGCGATCATCTGCCGCTCGGCGCACCACGAGACCACCTGGCCCGAGACGGGCACGTTCACGTGACAGGCGCCAATAGCACCGGGATCCATGGATACCGTGTTCGCGAACTTAACCAGCCCGATGGTGAGGTACTTCAACCGCACCGCCACAGTTCTGCACACGAGCCCAGGTTCTGCTCGCCTATCAAATCGATGTTCGCCGAGTAGAACATGTTGTTGAGGCTGACCCGGAACTCGTCGAAGTCGTCGGTGACGCAGTGGATGCCGGAATGAGCCTTGGCGGTCGACGACAGGTGGGCGCTGATCCGATCGCTAACACGTTGCAGTGCTTGATCTTTCATCGCCTACCTCATTCAACGGAGGATCTGTTAAAGCAGCCTGAGCCGTTTCCGTAATCGGATATCCGATCTCGCAAAGTGGATTTCGGAGCCCGGTTCAATGTCTTTAACGTCAATTGCACTGCCGTCAGATCGCTTCATTCCAGTGACGCCGGTCACGTGTGGCGACTACCCGCATTCCACCGTCGAGGAGAACTTCATGAATCACACACTCGAACCCACGATGCCCTTCGATGCGACGGGTACCGGCGCGTCACGGCCGAATCGCGAACTTATTGCCAAGGCCAGCGCACTGATACCGCTCATCGCCGAATATGCCGAGCAAAGTTCCGCTGACCGGCGCGTGGCACCTGAGGTGATGTCGGCGCTGGAAGCACAGGGCCTCTTCAAAATGTTCTCACCGCGTCGGTATGGCGGCTACGAAGAGAACCTTCGTACCGCAATGGAGACGATCGCGGAGGTCGCCCGCGGCGACGGATCCACCGCATGGGTGGTCGCGCTGCTTAACCTGTGTACCTGGTTCGCGACCACGTTCGCCCAAGAGGCGCAGGATGAGGTGTTCGGGGCGAATCCGGACGCGAGGTGTTGCGGGATCTTTACTTTCTGCGAGGCGGCTCGGGTTGACGGCGGCTACCTGGTCAGCGGCAAATGGGCTTACTCGTCAGGATGGTTCGCCGCGGACTGGGCGACCGTCGGGCTGGCCCTTGATGTAGAGGACGAGGATCGCGTCGCGCTGGCGCTCATTCCCAGGGAGGCGTGGGCTATCAATCCGACCTGGCTCGTCGCCGGTATGCAGGGCTCGGGCAGCGACACGATCGTGGTCGAGGATCACTTTGTGCCCGATCATCGCGTCCAGCGCTTCGGCGCCATGCGGGAAGCGAACTTCGCCACTCCGCATAAGGCCAACGAACGCAACTCCAACATGGCCTTCATTGCAGTCACCGCGTTGATGCTCGTCGGTGTGCAGCTAGGGCTGGCCCGCCGTGCGATGGAGCTAACCCTGGAGAAGCTTCCGAATAAGGTGGTCGCCTACACCAAGTACACGGCAGCCAAGAACTCACCAACACATCAAATCGGCGTGGCTGTCGCCGCCACCCAACCTGGCCGAGCTGCTGATGCGGCAGGCTACCGCCGACATTGATAATGCTGCCGCCCGCGGTGTGCTGCCCGACCTGGTAACTCGCGGTCGTATCCGCAGCGACGCGGGCATCATCGCCGAACTCGTCAAGGACGGGATGGACATCTTGATGACCACCAACGGCGCCGGATTGTTCGCCGACGCCAACGCGCTCAACCAGATCTGGCGGGATGCCGAGATCGCGGGGCGGCACGCCTTCGTCACACCCGAGATCGGCAAAGAGGTCTACGGACGCCTGCTGATCGGCGCCGACGACGCGCTGACGATGGATGTGTAGCGGCTGTTCGGCGCCGGGGCGACCGTCAACCAACGCGCTTACAGCGGCCACGTATTCGGCCCGACCTCGTAACGCAGTGCAGCAGCCGGAGGCAAGGGCTGTCGTTCGTTGACCGATATCGCATCGACCACGAGGGCGACGTAGCGTCGCCAGCCGTCGCTGTCCGCATCCATCGTGGACAGCACACCGAAGAGCATCGCGACCAGGCGGGGCAGGTCGTCGGCGACCAGGTCGGCGCGGATGCTGCCGGCTTGCTGTCCTTTGCGGGCGAGCTCGCCGAGCGCCTCGTTCAGCGAAACCGAGATGTCGGACGTGAGTGACCCGGCCCGGCGTGCGGCGGTCAGCAGGTTGAGTTCCCGGGCGCCCAGCGATATCGCCGCTTCGATCAGTTGGGTGAGACCCCGCAGCGGATCGTCGGCGCGGCGGGCGCTGTCGATCACCGGCGTCAGGTCCTCAGCGATGCTTTGATCCAGCGCGGCGCGGACCAGATCGGCCTTTGCCGGAAATCTGCGGTAGAGCGTCCTCTCACCGACGCCGGCGTGGCGTGCGACCGCTTCCACCGGGGCGTCGGGCCCCAGCTCGCCATAGACTTCGCGCGCCGCGCGCAAGATGCGCTCGACGTTACGTGCCGCGTCGGCCCGCAACGGCCGGTCTTCAATCGCGGTCATGGCCACAGCCTAACTGACAGTTGACTGCCAACAAGCGTAGTCTTAGGCTTTAGAACTGGCAGGCATCTGACACTTAATGGGAAACGCGGTTTATGTCAATATCTTTCGAGACCTCCGGGTCCTGCTCTGACGCTGATCTCCCGGTATTGCCCGTTCCGCGGGCCGCTCGCTGCCCGCTTGCGCCCCCGGCCGAATTCGTGGACTGGCGCGAGCAGCCCGGGCTACGAAAGGCGATGTTCCAGGGCAACCCGGTCTGGGTGGTCAGTCGCTATCGGGACATCAGAGCGGCGCTGGTCGATCCGCGATTGTCCGCGAAGACCATTCCGGATTCGATCATGCCGACCGACGCCGACAACAAGGTCCCGGTGATGTTCGCTCGGGCCGACGATCCAGAGCATCAGCGTTTGCGGCGGATGATGACCACCAACTTCACCTTCAGGCGTTGCGAATCGATGCGCCCGCACATCCAGGAAACGGTCGACCACTATCTCGGCCAGATGATCGACGGCGGCGCACCGGCTGATTTGGTGCGTGAATTCGCTTTGCCGGTACCTTCATTGGTGATCGCGCTGCTACTGGGCGTGCCGCCCGAAGACCTCGAAATTTTCCAGCACAACACCACGACCGGGCTTGACCAGAGATCCACCGACGAGCAAAAGGGCCAGGCTTTCGGGGCGATGTACGCACAAATCGAGGAGTTGGTGGAGCGCAAAGCGCGCGAACCCGGCGACGACTTGATCAGCCGTCTCGTCACCGAATACGTGGCGACGGGCCACCTGGACAATGCCACCACGGCCATGAACGGCGTGATCATGATGCAGGCCGGCCACGAAACCACCGCAAACATGATCTCGTTGGGAACGGTTGCGCTGCTGGAACATCCCGGCGTGTTCGAGAGACTCGGGCAGACCGACGATCCTGCCGTTGTCGCGAATATCGTCGAAGAGCTGATGCGCTACCTGACCATCGTGCACAGCCAGGTCGATCGGGTGGCGACCGAAGACCTGATGATCGGCGGTCAGCTGATTCGCGCCGGGGAGTTCGTCATGATGAGCCTGCTCGCCGGGAATTGGGACGCCGAATTCGTCGACAATCCCGAATCCTTCGATCCCAGCCGAAACACCCGCGGACACTTGGGCTTCGGGTACGGCGTGCATCAATGCATCGGAGCGAACCTGGCCCGCGTCGAGATGCAGGTCGCTTTCGCCACGCTGGCGCGCCGCCTGCCCCGGCTCAAACTGGCGGTCCGGCCCGAGGAACTGAAATTCAAAGAAGCCAATATCTATGGAATGAAAGAACTTCCGGTGAGCTGGTGACGACGTCGGTCGGCGAGCTGCGCTTCGACGATCAGGTTGCCGTCATCACCGGCGCCGGAGGCGGCCTGGGCAAGCAATATGCGTTGCTGCTGGCATCCCGAGGCGCGCGCGTCGTGGTCAACGATCTGGGTGGGTCGGTGACGGGGGACGGCAGCAGCGGTGACGCCGCACAGGCCGCGGTGGCCGAGATCCACGACCAGGGCGGTCAGGCGGTCGCGGACGGCCATAGTGTGACTAGTCCTCAAGGCGCAGAGGCGATTATCGACACCGCCCTTAGTGCCTGGGGACGAGTCGACATCGTGATCAACAATGCGGGCATCGTCCGCGACGCGCCGTTCGAGGAGATGACCACCGAACGGCTCGAGCCGCTGCTGGATGTGCATTTGAGGGGCGCGTTCTATGTCACCAGGCCGGCCTGGAAGGTCATGCGCCAGCAGGGGTATGGCCGCATACTCAACACCTGTTCGGCGGCGGGAATCCTAGGTGCTACCGGCATGAGCAACTACGGTGCGGCCAAGACCGGGTTGATCGGGTTCACGCGTGTGCTGGCCGCCGAGGGCGCTGACCACAACATCAAGGTCAACGCCGTCGCTCCGATTGCCTACACCCGGATGCTGGCGCACTCCGTCGACGGCGCCACCCAACCGGACGACGCATCCGCTCAGGCGGTGCTGGACGACCTGGTGGGTCAATACCTTCAGAAACTGGATCCGGCGCTGGTGGCCCCGGTGGCGGCCTTTTTGACCCATCGCGACTGTCCGGTGTCGGGCGAGATGTATACCGTTGGAGCGGGCCATGTTTCCCGATTTTTCATCGGACGGACGAAGGGCTTCTACAGTTCCGAGCTGTCGATCGAGGAGGTGCGGGACCGCCTGGCGCAGATCCGTGACGAAGCCGGGTACACGGTGCCCGGCGGGCCCGCCGACGAGATGAGCGAACTCTTCGCGGCGATCATGGCCGAGCAACCGGACTAACGGCGCTACTCGCGCCCCGCCGACACCCAGCTGAGGTCTTCGAAGCGCTCACCGGCAACCGCGGAACCGGCCGAATCCAGTACCGCCAACTGCTCTGGTGTCAGGTTCACCGCCAGCGATGCGGCGTTCTCGTCCACTCGCGTCGCCCGTCGGGTACCGGGGATCGGCACACTGGTGACGCCCAGCTGTTCAGCGCGATGACGCAGCCAGGCCAGGGCGACCTGCGCGCCGCTTGCGCCTTGCTCGTCCGCGACTGAGGTCACAACGTCCACTACTGCGAGGTTGGCATCCAAGGCGCCCTGCGCGAACCGTGGTATCCGGCGGCGGAAGTCGGACGGCGACGCCAGATCCGCGGGCGAGCGGACCGTCCCGGTGAGAAAGCCGCGTCCCAGCGGCGAATAGGGAACGAAGCCGACACCCAGCTGCGCGGCGGCCGGCACGACGTTGCGTTCGACGTCGCGGCTCCACACCGACCATTCGCTTTGCACGGCGGCGATCGGGTGTACCGCGACGGCCGAACGTAATTCGTCGGCGGTCACTTCGGACAATCCGAGGTGGCGCACCTTGCCGGCCGCTACCAGCTCTGCCATCGCACCGACCGTCTCCTCGATCGGCACCTTGAGATCACGTCGGTGCATGTAGTAGAGGTCGACGACGTCGGTGTTCAGCCGTTGCAAGCTTTCGTCGATGCATTGACGGACATACGCGGCATCGCCCCTCACCTCGCGTGAGCCCGCTGCCGGGTTGCCGTCGATGCCGAATTTCGTTGCGAGAGTGACCTCGTCCCGCCGATTCGCCAAGAGTTCGGCGATCAGCCGTTCGTTGCTCCCACCGCCGTAAATGTTCGCGGTGTCGATGAAGGTGACACCTGCGTCGAGGCAATGGTTGAGCGTGGCAAGCGATTCAGCGTCGTCGACCGCGCCGTAGATTGGGGTCAAGGGCATCGCGCCGAACCCGATCGCGCTGACGGTGAGTCCGTCACCAAGGTCGACAGTGGGAATTGTGGTGGTCATGGCTGCGCTCCTCGTCCTGATCCGACGTACTGAACACCACCGGCGCGCCCGTTATGCCCCGATCGGAGCAGCAACAGGTCCTCAGCAGCCGAACGCGGTACCGATGCCATCGGGCGGCGGCACCGACCGCAGGCAGCCGAACTGCTGGATTCCGGCGCTGCTGAACCGTACGGCCGACTGATGGGCATAATTCACGCACAACAAGCCCGTCTGATCGGCGCGACAACGGTAGTCGTCATAGGACAGCGTGTCGCCGCCCGCCAACTCGGCCCCGTTGCCGTTGACGAATGGACCCGGGTCGGCGCGGGCCGCACCGACTCGCAGGTTCGCGCCGTCGAAGTCGACCCAACCGCCTTTCCATTCGCCGTAGGCGGTTTTCGGCCGGGGTGGGGGATTGGTCAGGTCGACCAGGCAGGTGAGCGTGCCGCCGGTGTGGGCGGAATCCGTCGTACATGCGACTTTGGCGGCCGTCACGGTGAAGGCGACGTCATTTCCCAGCTGCGTGGTGACACCGTCGCGCGTGACGGCGCGATAGCGGGCCGGATCGGCGGGATGGCCTGTCTCGATCCATGCGATGACGTCGGAGATCGCCGCACCGGCCGCTGGTGGAGCTCCTGGACCCGGGGGTTTACTCCCCGGCGAGACCGTGCTGGTCGGGGAAAAACCGGAAACCGCCGTTGTGTTCGGGGTCTGCGATTGCCCGGGCTGGCCGCCGCCCGAGTGCGAGCATCCGGTAACCAGAACCGAAAGTGTGACCAGCACGGTCATTCGCATCCCGCCAGGCTAACCGCCACACCTTGGATTTAGCTGCTCCGCGCGCCCTACATACGTAGTGTCGGCTACCGTCGGCGTATGCACGAGCGCACTATCCGCGCACGCACCGCCAATGGCACCGTCGAAGGTTTTACCCGCGGCGGCGTCAATCGCTGGCGCTCCATTCCCTATGCACGGCCGCCGGTCGGGCGCCTGCGATTCAAGGCGCCGCAACCTGCTGCGCCTTGGTCGGGTGTGCGTCATTGCCACGGGTTCACCGACTGCGCCCCCCAGCAGCGCCGCTACACATTGCTCGGTATCGGCAAATACCAGTCCATCAGCGAGGACTGCCTCACCCTCAACGTCGTCACGCCGGAAGACGCCCAGACCGAACCGTTGCCGGTGATGGTTTTCATCCACGGCGGCGGGTACATCCTGGGCAGCTCGGCGACCCCGCTGTACGACGGCGCCGCACTGGCTCGTCGAGGTTGCGTGTACGTATCGGTCAACTACCGCCTGGGCGCGCTGGGATGTCTTGACCTGTCGTCGCTGTCCACCCCGGACATCACCATCGACAGCAACCTGTACCTGCGCGACCTGGTGCAGGCGCTGCAATGGATTCGCGACAACATCGCGGGATTCGGCGGCGATCCCGGCAACGTCACCATCTTCGGCGAGAGCGCGGGTGCGTGCATTACCGCCACACTGTTGGCCGTGCCGGCCGCCGAGGGCCTGTTCGCCCGGGCGATCTCCGAAAGCCCGGCGTCGGGTCTGGTGCGGTCGAAGGAGATTTCGGCCCAGTTCGCGACACGGTTTGCCAACCTGCTCGGCGCGCGACCCGGGGATGCCGCCAATGCACTGATGCAGGCATCATCGGCCCAACTCGTCGAGACCCAACACCGGCTGATCGATCAGGGCATGGAGAGCAGGCTGGGTGCTTTTCCCATTGGGCCGGTGATCGGCGACGATTACCTGCCCGAAGACCCCGTCGAGGCGATGCAGAGTGGTCGGGCGCATCGGGTGCCGCTGATCGTGGGCACCAACGCCGAGGAAGGCAGGTTGTTCACCCGCTTCCTGCGAATGTTGCCCACCAACGAATCGATGATCGAAGAGTTGCTGGCTGACGTGGAACCGGCTGCGCGCGAACGCATTACCGCCGCCTACCCGGATTATCCGTCGTCCTCGGCGTGCATCCAGCTCGGCGGTGACTTCGCCTTCAGCTCGGCCGCCTGGCAGATCGCCGAGGCGCACAGCACTCACTCGCCCACCTTTCTGTACCGCTACGACTACGCACCGCGGATGCTGCGCTGGTCGGGTTTGGGAGCAACGCATGCCACCGAGTTGCTCGCCGTTTTCGATTTCTATCGGACGCGGGTCGGCGCGTTATTGACCGCCGCGGCCGACCAGCGCGCCGCGTTGCGGGTCAGCAACCAGGTGCAGCGTCGTTGGCGAGCGTTCAGTCGCAACGGCGTCCCCGGTGACGACTGGCCGGCCTACACCGCCGACGACCGCGCCGTAATGGTCTTCGACCGCAAATGGCGTATCGAGTTCGATCCGCACCCGAATCGCCGGATGGCGTGGGCCGGCTTCTCATTGGCGCAGTGACCTGGCACGCTGACCTGGCACGGGAAAGTCGTTAGCGACAAGATTCGGGCAGAGGACGTCAATGGAGACCCAGCCAGTCGAAAGACCTAGTGATCTCACGGCTTCGTGGCTGACCACCGCGATCGGCGCCGGAGAGGTCGCCGACTTCGAAACCGAGCGCATCGGTACCGGCCAAATGAGTGAGTGCTACCGCGTGCGCCTGCGCTACACCGATGGGGCCGCGGGACCGGAGTCGGTGGTGTTGAAGGTCGCGGCGAGCGATCCGGTGAGTCGGCAGACGGGGTTGGCACTGGGTCTCTACGAGCGCGAAGTCCGGTTCTACCGCGATATCGCGCCACGCCTGGGCGGCCCGATCGCGCCGTGCTATCACGCCGAGATCAATACCTCGACGGGAGTGTTCGACCTGCTGCTCGGCCACGCCGGCCCGGCGACAGTCGGTGACGAAATCGCTGGTGCCACAATCGAACAGGCGACCATCGGGGTTGTCGAGTTGGGGCGGCTGCACGGTCCGCTGCTCGGCGACACGTCACTGGCGGAAGCGCCGTGGCTCAACCGGGATGCTCCGCTGAACCAGTCGATGATCGGGCCGCTCTATGCCGGTTTCCTCGACCGTTACGGCGACCAGATCGCGCCGGCGCACCGCATGGTGTGCGAGCGCCTGGTCGGTGCTTTCGACGCCTACTTGGCCGCCGAAGCGGAGCGGGACGCGGTGCAGGGCCTGGTCCATGGCGACTATCGGCTGGACAACCTGTTGTTCGGTGTCGATGGAGCCGACCGAGCGCTGACCGTGGTCGATTGGCAGACCGTTTCCTGGGGACCGGCATTGACTGACCTGGCTTACTTCCTCGGTTGCGCATTGCCGACCGAAGATCGCCGGGAGCACTACGACCGATTACTACGCGCCTACCACGAGGCACTCGGGCCGCAGGCGTCCATCACGCTTGCCGACGTCGCCGAAGGTGTTCGCCGACAAGGCTTTTTCGGCGTGATGATGGCGATCGTTTCGTCGATATTGGTGGAACGCACCGAGCGCGGCGACCGCATGTTCATGACGATGTTGCAACGGCACTGCGATCATGTGCTCGATACCGATGCGTTGGCAACGCTGCCGAATGCGGAGGCACCGGAGCCGCTGCGACCCTCGGAAGACGACGAACTCGCACATGTCCCCACCGGTGAATCGCTGTGGAGCGAGAGTTGGTATGCCGATTTCGTGGATGCTGCAGAGGGATTCGGCGGCTGGTTCCGCATCGGTCTGGTCGCGAACCAGCAGGCGGCCTGGGTTCAGGTGCTGCTGTGCGGACCCGATCTTCCTACGGTCGCCGTTCTCGACTACGAAATGCCGTTGCCGTCAGACCCGTGGGTGTTGCGCACCGACGCCTTTGAAATCGGCCATGCCGCGAGCGCGCCACTGCAGACTTACCGCGTCGATGTGCGTGCCCAGGGTCAGTCCTATTCGGACCCCTCGGCCATATTGCGCGGAGAACCGGGAACTCCCGTCGACATGACGATGAATTTGGTGTGGTCCACCGACGGCACCCCGTACAAGTACCGGGTGACGACGCGTTACGAAATCCCTTGCACCGTGACGGGAACCGTCACCGTCAACGACACCATCTACCGGATGGATTCCGTGCCGGGACAGCGTGACCACTCGTGGGGTGTGCGCGACTGGTGGAGCATGGATTGGATGTGGAGCGCGCTGCACTTGGATGATGGAACCCACTTGCACGGGTTGGACATCAACATTCCCAACGTTGCCCCGGTGGGCATCGGCTACATCCAGGACCCCGACCGAAACGTCACCGAGCTTCACACCGTGACCAATCCACGAGCTTTTCAAGACAACGGGTTACCGCTCAAGATGAGCTTGAGTCTCAACCCGGGTGGGATCAGCGGCGAAGTGGATATCCGTGGCCACGCACCGGTGCTGCTGACCGGCCCCGACGGACAGCTAAGCGAGTTCGCGCGCGCCTGGGTCAGCATTGATACCACGGATGGCCGCACCGGCGTCGGCTGGATGGAATGGAATCGTAACGTCGCGCAACAGACCTAGCCGCGGTGCCGACCGCCGTGGCGTCACACATTGTGGTGATGGGTGTCTCCGGATCGGGCAAGTCGACGGTCGGTTCTGCACTCGCACAACGGTTGCACGTGTCCTTCGTGGACGCCGACAGTCTGCATCCACCGGCCAACGTCGCCAAGATGGGTGCCGGGCAACCGCTCGACGACGCCGATCGCTATCCCTGGCTGGAAAGAGTCGGAGAGTGGTTAGCCGGCCAACGTGATGGCGGGGTAGTGAGTTGTTCGGCGCTCAAACGCACATACCGGGACCAGCTGCGCGCACACTGTCCGCGCGTCGAGTTCCTTTACCTGCGCGGCTCACCGGACGTGATCAGCGCTCGATTGGCAGCCAGGCCAGACCATTTCATGCCAGCGGAACTGCTGCGGTCGCAATTCGACGTGTTGGAACCCTTGGGGGCCGACGAGTCCGGTGTCGCCGTCGACATTGATCAAGACGTCGAGACCATCATCGACGAGTTTCTCGCGGTCTAGACGATCACCAGGGGAGCTTGCGCCGCCGGCTTTTGACCTCTGAACCGACTCGTTCCCGCGCGGCGTCGGCAAACTGGCTGCCGTGGGTACGTGCGGTTTCGGCGAGCTCCTCACCACGGTAGCGGGCCTTACTGGCCAGCTTTTCACTGCGCTTGCGGGCTTTCTTGGCCAGCGGTTTGGCTCTGTCGGCGGCCTCCTCCGCTAGCTTTTCGCTTCGCTTGCGCGCCTTTTCGGCCTTCTCGGCAAGCTCGTCGGCAAACTTTTCGCCCCGCTTGCGTGCCTTTTTGGCTAGCGGCGCGCTGCGTTCGGCGGCGACGCTGGCCAGTTCGCGGCCCCGGTCAAGGGCCACTTCGGCGTAGGGGGCGCCGCGTTCGGCCGCGGTGTTGGCCAGTTCGCGGCCACGTTCGGCGCCGATATGCAGACCGTGCGCGATTCTTTCGCCGAGGTCGCCGAAGTCGGTGTCGAGCAATGCGTCGTCAGATCCCGGGAGCGCCGAAGACACCCGCTCAGAAAGGCGCTCGGCCGCGCGCCGCCCACGCCATCCCAGCGATGGCTTGCCGGCGGTATCGGCGGATGCGATTACCAATCCGCCTACCAGGCTCAGGTCTTTGAGGAAGTCGCGCCGCAGCGCGGCTTTGCGCTCTGGGTCGGCCTCGGTCCAGAAGGAGTAGTTGCCGAAGTTGGCCGGCAGCACCGTGACCGCCAATACGGCAGACGCAAGCCGCGGCAGCTTGCCGGTGGCGAGCAGCAACCCGCCACCGATCTGAACGGCCGCGGTCACCTGCGCGAACGTCTGGGGGTCGTCCGGCATGCTGCGGGCCACCTGGTCCGGCAGCGCTTGCAGACCGTCCACTGCGGGCGCCGCGGCTTCCGCCGCTGACTTGGGATTGAGCAGCGATTCAACTCCCTGGCCGATGAAGGCAACCGACAACAGCGGCCGTGCAATTCTGCGGATCAGCATGGCAGGGGGTTACCCGACGAGTTCGCAAACAAACATCGCCCCAGCTAACGGCGATATGGTGGAGCGCGTGCGAGCGTTGATCATCGTCGACGTACAAAACGACTTCTGCGCGGGCGGTTCGCTGCCGGTGACCGGTGGCGACGCACTGGCCGGCGCCATCAACGAGCATCTGGCCGACCAGCCCGGTGACCAACACGTCGTGGCGACCATGGACTTCCATGTCGACCCGGGTGACCATTTCTCCGAGCACCCGGATTATTCGTCGTCCTGGCCGCCGCACTGTATTGCCGGAAGCCCCGGAGCGGATTTTTGCCCCGACCTCGACACCCGGCGGATCGAGGCGATTTTCCGCAAGGGCGCGCACGCCGCGGCGTACAGCGGTTTCGAAGGCTCCGACGAGCACGGGACATCACTACTCGAGTGGTTACGGCAGCGCGGCGTCGACGAAGTCGACATCGTCGGCATCGCCACTGACCAGTGCGTCCGCAGGACGGCCGAGGACGCGGCACGCAATCACTTGAGCACCCGGGTGTTGGTCAACCTGACGGCGGCGGTGACGCCAACTTCGGCCGCGGAAGCCTTGGCAGGGATGCGAAGTGCCGGAGTCGAATTGATTGGGGCCATCTGATGGTGGTCCCGCTGGACAGAGAGTCGCTGCTGGCCGCGGTTGAACGGTCGCCACGGGCGGCCGCCGCGCATGACCGCGATGGATGGGTGGGTTTATTCGCCGGCGACGGCCGAATCGAAGACCCGGTCGGTTCGCGACCGCATGTGGGCCGCGTAGAAATCGGGAACTTCTACGACACCTTTATCGGTCCGCGCGACATCACATTCCATCGTGATCTCGACATCGTCGTCGGCACTGTGGTGCTTCGTGATCTCGAGCTCGAGGTGGCTATGGGTTCGGCCGTCACGATGTACATTCCGGCGTTTCTGCGCTACGACCTTCGAGAAGCGAACGGGCAGTGGCAGATTGATCGTCTACGGGCGTATTGGGAGTTGCCCGCGATGATGCTGCAGTTCCTGCGAACCGGATCGGGGGCGATGTCGCCCGGCGTGGCACTGTCGCGAGCTCTGCTGGGCAATCAGGGGCTGTCGGGAACCGCGGGTTTCTTGAGCGGCTTTCGCCGGCCAGGCGCGCGGCACAAGCGGTTGGTACAGACTTTCCTCGGCGTTGTTTCACGTGGCGACACATCCATCGCTGCGCGCGCACTATCGCCTTCTGCCACAATTACTTTGGGTGACAAAGATCCGCTCGATATCGCCGAGTTCGCGGAGGCGCTCAACGGGGCGACCTGGACCAAGACGGTCGGTGCGGGATCCACGGTCGCCGTCTCGCTCAATTCAAGTCACGGGCGCGGCGTCATGTTCGCCGACGTGGCTTGGCGGGGCAAAGCGATCACCCAGATCCGTTATTTTCCTGCCTGACCGCGGGTGCTGATTAGGTCTTCACCCGCACCGCCGTGGAGCTTGCAGGTCACCGCAGCTCGCGTGACAACGCGAATCGCATGGTCGCATGTATTGCCGAGGACGTGATGGGTGCCGTAGAAATAGCTGTCATGGAACGGAGGCAAACGATGAGTGTGGTACGAACCGTCGGTGTTGGGGTGGCGATCACTGCCTTGCTGACTGTCACGACAGGCTGTGGCAAAGACGAAAAGTATTCTTCCTCGTCGTCATCGTCATCGTCATCGTCATCGTCATCGTCATCGTCATCGTCATCGTCGTCGTCGACGTCCTCGTCGACTTCAGCGGCGTCGTCGAGCTCATCAGCCTCGTCGTCCGCGTCGAGCGCGGCTCCGTCGGGAACGGCGCCACTGGCTGACTACTCCAACTTGCTGATCTCGGCCAGCGACATCGGGGCCGACACGACATTGGGCCCACCGCAACAGAACCCAGGCGGCGTGGCCGGCGTGGCGGTGACCTTCAGTAACAACGCCAAAACCCACACCATCGACGACCTCCTCGTGGTCTTCACCGATCCGGCCGCGGCGGCTCAAGGGGCCAAAGATCGCCCCGCCTCGCTCAGCAAATACGTCACGGGTGCCCCGCAGCCGTTCTCGGTGGGCACGAACGGGATCATCGTGGTCGGCCCGTCGCCCGATAACACCAAATCGGTGACCTACGTGGTGTTCGCCGAGGGCAAGGTCGTCGTCGACCTCGAGTTCGACAGCGGACCCAACGACGCCGCGCCGCAGGACTTCGTGCTTGACGTCGCCAAGAAGCAGGACGAAGCCGTCAAAAGCCGCGTGAGTTAGTAGCGCTGCGCTACCAGCAACGCCAAGCACGCCGCCGACAGGCACAGGAACACGCCGGGGAAAGCGATGTTGTACACGACGTGTGCCCGAAGGTGAGTCGCTACGGCGCCGACGAAAAACAGGACCAGGCCGGCCGCGGCCGCGATACCCAAAGCCGGTAAACCCAGCAGCCCGGCAACCAATCCGACGGCCCCGGCGAGCTTGGCCGCTCCCAGCGGCCGTATCCACGAACGCGGCACACCGACCTCGGCGGAGTTTGCCAGGACGAATTTCGCGGGGATGAAGTCGGCGACGGCGATCCCGCCGCTCATGATCGCGGTGATCAACGTGATCACCAGGGACGCGGTGTGCATTCGAATCAGCTCCTTTTATGTCGTTCAATCCGTTGTGGTGCAGCTATTTCCGCACCGGCGAGCCGGTTGGCTGCTGCGCGCGCCACGGCGCACAATCGGTAGGGTCATGGTGCTGGTCTGCTTGGGGCAGGGACTTCGATCGATGTGGTCGTCTTCTTGACGACTTGCGCGCGGAAAAGGTGACCCCATGAGCGCAACCAAAAATGGGGCAGACCTCGCCGATCTGGCACAACGGTTCGACGCGGATCGTCAGCACTTGCGGGCGGTGGCGTTTCGGCTACTCGGCTCGATAGCCGATGCCGACGACGCGGTGCAGTCGGCATGGCTCAAGGCCAGCCGAGCGGCCGGCATCGACGGCATCGACAACCTGACCGGTTGGTTCACGACTATCACCGCGCACGACGCGTTCGATCACCTTCGGGCTCGCAAGCAGCGCGCCGAGCAGCCGCTGGCCGACGCGGGAGAATTCGATCGGCTGGCGGCCACCGCACCGGCAGACGAGGATGTGCTGCTGGCCGACTCGGTTGGCAGCGCGTTGCTAGTCGTGCTGGACAGACTGTCACCTGCGCAGCGTGTGGCGTTTGTCCTGCATGACGTTTTCGCCGTGCCCTTCGAGACGATCGGCGAGGTGCTGGACCGGTCGCCAACGGCCGCGAAGAAGCTGGCGAGTCGGGCCCGTTCGCGACTGCATCAGGGCACGCCCGCGCAACCCGGCCGCTTGGCCCAGCATCTCGAGGTCGTCGAGGCGTTTCTGGCGGCGTCCCGCGGCGGTGACATCGCGACCTTGCTCGAGTTGTTGGCTCCCGACGTGGTGCGTCGGGTCGACCGCTTGCTGATTCCCGACGACGTGCCCGCCGAGCTGCGTGGAGCCCGCGAGGTCGCCGAGGAGACCCGTCGATTCGCCACCCGCGCACAGCGCGGTGTCGTCATGCTGATCGACGGTGTGCCCGGCGTCGTGATCGCGCCCCGCGGGCGCGCCCAGATCCTGTTGCGGCTCGGCATCGGGGCCGACAATCGCATCCACGCCATCGACATCAGCGCCGACACCGACCAGCTGCATCGGGCCGTTCTTGCGCTGCCGCCGGGGGCGTGTCAGGCAGATCTCAGCCCCATCGGGTACCAAGGACATGAGACATGGCCGGCGGGCGTCGTCGGCGATGAGGCGAGAACGGGAGCACGATGCTCGGTAAGCCGTTCGGACGGCGAACCCTGATGCGAGGCGCTGGCGCGCTCACCGCCGCGACTTTGGTGCCGTGGGTCGGCGGCTGTGCTTCCGACGACGACGCCTTGACGTTCTTTTTCGCCGCCAACCCGGACGAGGCGGCTGCGCGCCTGCGTGTCGTCGATGAATTCCAGCGCCGCCATCCCGACATCAAGGTTCGGGTGGTGCGGTCTGGGCCGGGCGTGATGCAGCAGCTGTCCACGTTTTGCGCGGGCGGTAAGTGTCCAGATGTGTTGCAGACGTGGGAGCTGAGCTATGCCGAGTTGGCTGCCCGGGGAGTGTTGCAGAACCTCAACGACTTCTTGGCGCGTGATCAGGCCTTTGCTGCCCAGTTGAAGGCAGACAGCGTTGGGCGGCTGTTTGACACGTTCTCCTTCGACGGCGGGCAATCCGCGTTTCCGGAGCAGTGGTCGGGAAACTACTTGTACTACAACAGGCGGCTATTCGCCGACGCCGGCGTCGCGCCCCCGCCCACGGCCTGGGACAAGAAGTGGACATTCGCCGAATTCCTGGACACGGCCAAAGCGTTGACCAAGAGGGACGCATCGGGGCGGGTCACGCAGTGGGGTTTCGTCAACACCTTTATCTCGTACTACTCCGCCGGGTTGTTCGCGTTGAACAATGGCGTGCCGTGGTCGACGCCGCTGCGGAACCCGACGCATTTCAACTTCGACAACCCGGCGTTCATGGAGGCGGTGCAGTTCTACGCCGACCTCGCTAACAAGCACAACGTGGCACCCGACGCTTCCGAGGTGCAGTCGATGTCGACGCCCGATCTGTTCGCCGCGGGCAAGGCAGCGATCGCGCTGGGTGGTCACTGGCGATACCAGACCTTTATCCGGGCCGAGGGATTGGATTTCGATGTCGCCCCGCTGCCGGTAGGCCCATCCCTACCCGAGGGGCGCAACGCCTGCTCCAATATCGGCACCACCGGACTGTCCATCTCGGGGGCCAGCAAACGCAAAGAGCAGGCGTGGGAATTCGTCAAGTTCGCCACCGGGCCCGTCGGGCAGGCCGTGATCGCTGAAACATCCTTGTTCGTACCGGTCTTGCGGTCTGTGCTCGCGTCGGACGGATTCGCCAACGCCCACCACAGGATTCGCAACCTTGCCGTGCTCACCGAAGGGCCGTCCCATTCCGAAGGATTGCCCGTTACGCCGGCATGGGAAAAAATCGCAGCGCTGGTCGATCGCAACATGGGACCCGTCTTGCGCGGTTCCCGCCCGGCGACATCGCTGACCGGGTTGTCGAACGCAGTCGACGAGGTTCTGCGAAACCCATGATCTCAACCGCTGAATCCACGCCGGCCGGCGAGACATTGCCCAAGGGACTGCGTCCTTGGCGCCGACGTGCATGGGCAGGGCGGCTGTTCGTCGCACCGAACCTGCTCGCGGTCACGGTGTTCATGCTCTTCCCGCTCGGCTTCTCGTTGTACATGAGCTTTCAGCAGTGGGACGTGTTCAATCCGCCAAAGTTCGTGGGGTGGGCGAACTTCGAAAATCTGTTCACCTCTGATCCGCTGTTCCTCATCGCGATTCGCAACACCGTGGTCTTTACGCTCGGAACGGTCGTGCCGACCGTTCTCATCAGTCTCGTCGTGGCCGGCGTGCTCAACCGAAAAGTCAAGGGCATCACGATTTTCCGGACAATCGTCTTCATGCCGCTCGCCATCTCGTCGGTGGTGATGGCCGTCGTGTGGCAGTTCGTCTTCAACACCGACAATGGGTTGCTCAACATCATGCTCGGTTGGGTTGGGCTCGGCCCGGTCCCGTGGCTGGTAGACCCCAACTGGGCGATGACGTCGCTGTGCGCCATCAGTGTGTGGCGGAGCGTTCCGTTCGCTACCGTCATCTTGTTGGCCGCAATGCAAGGAGTTCCGGAAACCCTGTACGAGGCAGCAAAGATCGACGGTGCTGGCGAAGTCCGCCAATTCGCATTCATCACGCTGCCGCTGATCCGTGGGGCGATCTCTTTTGTCGTCGTCATTTCAATCATCCACGCGTTTCAGGCGTTTGACGTGGTCTATGTGCTCAACGGGGCCAACGGTGGTCCGGAAACGTCGACTTATGTCTTGGGCATCATGCTGTTTCAGCACGCCTTCTCCTTTCTGGAATTCGGCTATGCTTCGGCACTGGCATGGGTTATGTTCGCCATCCTGCTAGTGCTGACCGTGCTGCAATTGCGGATCACCCGGCAGCGTTCCTTGGAGGCATCCCGTGGCCTTAGCTGAGCGTGTGGTCAAGCGCAGCGTGCTTCGCGCTGTTCCGGTCTACGCCGCGCTGGTCGGCATCGCGTGGTGTTGGCTGTTCCCGATTGCCTGGGCAGTTTCGGGCTCGCTGAAAAGGGAAGGTGAGATCAGCGAGGCGAAGCTGCTACCTGCCCGCCCCCAGTGGTCGAATTACACCGAGGTGTTCGCGGTGATGCCCTTTTGGCGAATGTTCTTCAATACCGTGCTGTATGCCGGATGCGTCACAGCCGGACAGGTCTTCTTTTGCTCACTGGCCGGATATGCCTTCGCGCGCCTGCAGTTTCGCGGCCGTGACACGCTTTTTGTGTTGTACCTCGGCACCCTGATGGTTCCGCTGACCGTCACCGTGATCCCACAGTTCATCATGATGCGGATCGCCGGCTGGGTGGACACTCCCTGGTCGATGATCGTGCCGGGCTTGTTCGGCAGTGCGTTCGGCACCTATCTCATGCGGCAGTTCTTCCAAACGCTGCCAACCGATCTCGAGGAGGCGGCAATTCTCGACGGTTGCTCGCCGTGGCAGATCTACTGGCGGATTCTGTTGCCCCACGCCAGGCCCGCGGTGATGGTGCTCGCCGTGCTCACCTGGGTCAACGTCTGGAACGACTTCCTGTGGCCGTTGCTGATGCTTCAGCGCAACAGCCTGGCCACGTTGACGCTTGGCCTGGTCCGGTTGCGGGGCGAATACGTCGCGCGCTGGCCGATCATCATGGCGGCTTCGATGCTGATCATGGTGCCGTTGGTCATCATCTACGCGGTCGCCCAACGTTCGTTCGTCCGTGGTATCGCGGTGACCGGAATGAGTGGGTAACGGTGGCTTCGGTGAGCTTCGAGCAGGCAACGCGGCGCTATCCGGGTGCGGATCGGCCGGCCCTGGACGGTCTCGATTTGTCGGTCGATGACGGAGAGTTCGTGGTTCTGGTCGGGCCATCGGGTTGTGGCAAGACGACTTCGCTACGGATGGTGGCCGGATTGGAAACCCTGGACGCCGGGCGCGTTCGGATTGGCGATCGCGACGTCACCAACGTCGATCCCAAAGATCGCGACGTAGCCATGGTGTTCCAGAACTACGCCCTCTATCCGCATATGACGGTGGCCCAGA
The DNA here is from genome assembly GCF_025823255.1 of Mycobacterium montefiorense. Lineage (NCBI taxonomy): Bacteria > Bacillati > Actinomycetota > Actinomycetes > Mycobacteriales > Mycobacteriaceae > Mycobacterium > Mycobacterium montefiorense. Next base: position 257,441 of record NZ_JACKVL010000006.1, read on the forward strand.
ACATGGGCTTCGCGCTCAAGATCGCCAAAACCCCGAAAGCCGAGATCCGCGAGCGGGTGCTGGACGCGGCGAAATTGCTTGACTTGCAGCCATACCTGGACCGAAAACCCAAAGATCTCTCCGGTGGCCAACGCCAGCGGGTGGCGATGGGACGCGCAATCGTGCGCCGCCCACAGGTGTTTTTGATGGACGAGCCGTTGTCCAATCTCGATGCGAAATTACGCGTGCAGACCCGCAATCAGATCGCCGCCTTGCAGCGTCGGCTCAAAACCACCACGGTCTATGTCACCCATGACCAGGTCGAGGCCATGACGATGGGCGACCGTGTCGCAGTACTGCGCGACGGCATATTGCAACAGTTCGCGGCGCCACGCGAGCTCTACCGGAACCCAGCCAACGTCTTTGTCGCCGGATTCATCGGATCTCCGGCGATGAATCTGTTCACTCTTCCCATTGTTGATTCCGCTGTCTCGCTCGGGGATTGGCCGATCCGGCTGCCGCGTGAAATCGGAAGCGCGGCACGTGAGGTCGTGGTTGGGGTTCGACCGGAACACTTTGAACTGGGCAGCCTTGGGGTGGAAATGGAGGTCGACGTGGTCGAGGAGCTCGGTGCGGACGCCTACCTGTATGGCCGAATCGCGGACGCCGGCAAGGTAATCGCACAAAACGTCGTTGCACGCGTCGACGGTCACAATCCGCCGCAGAAAGGCAGCAGGGTTCGGTTGCATCCGGAACCCGGACAACTGCATTTCTTCGGGGTCGACGGCGAGCGGCTCTCGTGAGCACGGACTCGGTCGACCTGGTGTGCCAAGGCGGCGGCGTTCGGGGCATTGGCCTGGTCGGGGCGGTGGACGCGCTCGCTGCGGCCGGCTACCGCTTTCCTCGCGTCGCCGGAACAAGCGCGGGCGCGATCGTTGCCTCGCTGGTGGCAGCCCTGCAAGCGGCCGGCGAACCGCTGACCCGGCTCGCCGAGATTATGCGCTCGCTTGACTACCGAAAGTTCTTGGACCGCAACCTAATCGGGCTTGTTCCACTCATCGGCGGGGGACTCTCATTGCTGGTATCAGATGGCGTCTACCGCGGCGCCTATCTCGAGCACCTGCTGGCCGGTCTGCTCGCTGACCTGGGTGTGCGGACCTTCGGCGACCTGCGCACCGGTGAGGGACCCGAACAATTCGCGTGGTCGCTGGTCGTCACCGCGAGTGATCTGTCCCGGCGCCGGTTGGTCCGCATTCCATGGGACCTCGATTCGTACGGGATCGACCCGAACGAATTCCCAGTGGCACGCGCGGTGCACGCCTCGGCGGCGATTCCCTACGTGTTCGAGCCGGTGCGGGTGGGCAGTGCCACCTGGGTCGACGGCGGCTTGTTGTCGAGCTTTCCCGTGGAGCTGTTCGACCGGGCTCAGCCGCGGTGGCCGACATTCGGGATCCGGCTATCGGCGCGGCCCGGCATCCCGCCCACGCATCCCGTGCATGGGCCGGTGTCGTTGGGCATTGCCGCAATCGAGACATTGGTGAGCAATCAGGACAACGCCTACATCGACGATCCGTGCACGGTGAGGCGCACCATCTTCGTTCCGGCCGATGAGGTGAGCCCGATCGACTTCGACATCACCGCCGAACAACGCGATGCTCTCTACCGCCGAGGATTGCTCGCGGGCCAGGAGTTCTTGAAGACCTGGAACTATGCCGACTATCTTCAGGCGTGTGGGGGCCCAGTCGCAGGAGACTAGCGCCGCGCGCACCCAATCGCGTCGAGGCGACGCTCGACGCGCTGAATGTCATCCAGTGAGGGCAGCGCGTTGGTGATCCGAAAGATCGCGACTCCGACGTCGACGGCGGTGATGGGAGACGTTCCCCGCGCGATGAATTCGCCTGCGATGATGACGATCTCGTCATCGGTCACGCGCCGGGGCAACAGCGCCGCCATCGGCAGGTAGCCGCTCAGCGGCATTTCAGCCGGGTAGCCGGCGCGCAGAAACGCGACAGCCCTCGACACCAGATCGGGCATCCCCATGCTTCCACCTCATTACCTCGCGCCGTCAAGCGCTCCAAGTAAGTTAGCAGCGGCCACGTCGTTTTTTCGGTAAAGCAACGCGGTCCTTACAGCCAGTGCGTCAATCTTTCCGATTCCTTTGCGCCCATCCATGGGCGCGCCGGTCACGAGTTTCGGTCGTGGGCGTTCCTAGTATTGCCGCGTGATGGATCGCTACGGAACCGACGTGCTGGCCGCCGGTCGGCGCAAGCCGCGCTCTACCGAACACCCTGCTGATCTGGGTCTTGTCGTCGAGGATGTCGAGACCGGTTATGTCGGTGCGGTGGTCAGGGTCGAGTACGGACGCATCGACTTGGAAGACCGCCATGGCCACGTCCGTGGCTTCCCGCTGGGGCCCGGCTACCTGCTGGAGGGCCGTCCGGTGATCCTCACCGAACCGCGCCGCGCGGCGCCCGCAGCCACGAGCCGGACGGCATCGGGCTCAGTCGCGGTACCTGGCTCTCGCGCCCGTGTCGCGAGAGCCAGTCGTATCTATGTCGAAGGCCGCCACGACGCGGAACTCATCGCCCAGGTCTGGGGCGAGGACCTGCGCATCGAAGGTGTCGTCGTCGAGCACCTCGGCGGCGTGGACGATCTCGTCGGCATCGTCGCGGAGTTCGCCCCCGGCGCGGGCCGCCGGCTCGGCGTTCTGGTCGACCACCTTGTCACGGGTTCGAAAGAGGCCAGGATTGCCGAGGCTGTGCGCCGGGGGCCGGGCGGCCCCGACACCCTGGTCGTCGGCCATCCCTATGTCGACATCTGGCAGGCGGTGAAGCCGCAGCGACTCGGCCTGACGGCCTGGCCCGACGTGCCGCGACACATCGAATGGAAGCACGGCGCGTGCCAGGCGCTCCGTTTGCCGCACGCCGACCAGGCCGACATCGCCAGGGCATGGCGGCGTATCCGGTCGCGGGTGCGCGACTGGAACGATCTGGAACCCGCGCTGATCAGCAAAGTCGAAGAACTCATCGACTTCGTGACGGAGCCTGGCCGCTGATCGGCTCGGCCCACTTGCCGGACACGTCTTGCGTTAAATACGGCTCGGAGGAACTCATTTCGGCCGATTCGGCCGCGCTGGGAGACCCAGCGCCATCGAGCAAAGCAGAACCCCGCCCAGAGCGATCACGTTGAGGATGGCGTCGCGGGTTCCATACATGTGCAGCATGGTCAGGTGGTAGATCAGATGCAACAGATTGAACGTCGTCCAGCTCACCGCTGTGACAATCCGTAGCGTCCGATTCGAGAGATAGACGAGCGTCAGGGCACTCAGGACGGTCAAGGCCAAATACATCGAGCCGACGTCTTTGACGAGATGCTCGTTGTACGGGCCGAGGACAGGCAACCATCGCAGGCCCATACCGGGAAAAGTGTTGTACCAATTCAGCGGAGCGAAGTAGGCCCAGCAGCCCACAAACACGCCCGACAGCGTTAGCACAAACAGACACGCGCGGTAGAGGAAGGAGTTCATGACATCTATGACGGCGCAACGTCGGTAGATGTGACATTGCGCCTGTCCAGGTTCGTCTTTGACATCTGTTGTCCTCCCGGTGAAGCGGACTAGCTGCCGATGCCGGCGAGCCATTGCTCGTAGGTTTCAGTGCCGCGCGGTCCCGATGCCTGCGGTAACAGCGCCCCATTCGCCATTGCTCTGAACGCACGCCCGGGTAGCCGTAGTGGAACCACCGGGCGATGCTGTCCTCGGCGCGCGATCAGCCGTCGGGTCATGTCGATCATGGACTCCACCTGTGGTCCCGCGAGCTCGACTATCTGCTGTTGTGGGCTGCCCGCCGCCAGTTCACAGAGTCGGTCCGATACTTCGCGCATCGCTATTGGCTGGCTCTGCATCTGCGGAATCAATGCGATAGGCCCGGGCACTTGATCGAGAATCTGCTGCGCAAATTCGTGAAATTGGGTGGCGCGCAAAATGGTCCATGGCACTGGGCTCGCCATGACTTCCTGCTCCTGCGCGAGCTTGCCCAGGTAGTAGGCGCTGCGCACTCGGTCGATTCCGATGATAGACAACACGATGTGATGCCTCACATCGTTGCGTGCGGCGGATTTGAGCAAGTTGGCCGTTGCGGTCCGGAAAAAGTGAATCGACTTCTTCGCGCTGGTCGTTTTGAGGTCGGAAACATCGATGATGACGTCGACTCCGCGCAGCGCGTCGTCGAGCCCGTGCCCCTGCACCAGATCGACTCCCTGCCCACGGGCAAGCACGACGGGCTGGTGACCGTCGCGGGTGAGGCGCTCGACCACGAGGCGTCCCGTTTTCCCGGTCCCGCCGGCTACGGCGATCTTCATCGGGTGCACTCCTCTGCCGGTGAAACGTTCATTGCCTACGACATTGGCAGAACGATCGGGCAGAAGCCATGCCTTAATTACGACCGAAAGTTAGGTTAGGCTAAGTCGAAGGTTCCGATGCGCGGGACCGGAATCGGACGCATGCAGGGCGTATTCGGCGTTTTCCTCGGCACATTCCTCATCGGCCTACGAGAAGGCCTGGAGGCGACGCTCATTGTGAGCATCGTTGCCGCCTTCCTCAAGCGGAACGGGCAATCGACCCGTCCGATGTTTGTCGGCGTCGGCTTGGCCGTGCTGATCAGCATTGCGGTGGGCGTCGGCCTAGATCTGTTCTCGGCCACGCTGCCGCAAGCCCAGCAAGAAATGATGGAGACCGTCATCAACGCCATAGCCGCGGTGTTCGTGACGTCGATGATCATCTGGATGAACCGCAATGCCATGCGGCTCAAGGGAGAACTCGAACGCGAAGCTCAACAGGCGCTGAATCGTGGCGGTGCGCTCGCGCTCGTTGTGATGGCGTTCCTCGCCGTCCTCAAGGAGGGGTTTGAGACGTCGGTGTTCCTGTTGGCGGCCGCGGAAACGTCGCACGGCAACCGGTGGTTCGCCGTGCTGGGCGGCGCGGTGGGGATCGGGGTGGCGGTCGTGCTGGGCATCGGTCTCTACTTCGGTGGCCTGAAGCTCAATCTCGGCCGCTTTTTCCGGATCACTGGAGTGTTCTTGGTGTTGATCGCCGCCGGACTGGTGCTGGGCGCGTTGCGCACCGCACACGAGGCCGGTTGGGTGACTATTGGCCAGCGACAGATACTCGACTTCTCGGCCTGGATACCGAGCCAGTCGGTTTTGGGCGCGCTGCTCGCAGGCGTGTTCGGCATACCCACCGACCCGCGCCTGATCGAGGTGCTGGGCTGGCTGCTGTATGCGGCGCCAGTGCTTGTCGCCTTCCTGTGGCCCGCGCGCCTTGCGGTGACGCCGCGAACTCGGTGCCGGTTGCTGGCGGCCGCCTCGGCGGCGCTGGTCGTCGTTGCGGCGGTGCTGGCGATCGCGGTGCCGGCCGGTAGCTCGTCGCCGACCGTGCGCGCTCGCACCGTCGCTGACCGGACCGGCCACACCGCCCGGGTGTCGCTGCTGACCGGATCGCCCGGACCCGCGCTGTCCGTCACCCCGCAGGGCACCTCGACCGTCCGCAGCATTCCGCTTGCCCCGGTAGGCGACCAGACCGTGGACGGCTTGCCGGTACAGCTGTGGCAAGGCTCGGAGGCCGCCGGCTCCGATGGCGCGGAGGCGGTCACGCTGGATCAGTTACTGAGCATGACGGGGGGCCGGCTACCGGTCGGACTCGCGGTTGGCCGCACTCCGGGACCGTTTCGGGGCCAATGGTCAACGACCACGGTGTATACCGTGCTCGCGCAGGGCGATTCCGTGATAAATGCGCAAGCGACGAGCAACCGCACAGCGATTCTGACCGGCGGCGGGCTGACCGGGGCCAAGACCGTCAGCCTCGGCGGGCTACCGACGGACTGGTCGACGTCCGGTGCCGAAGACCACTCGACTGCGGCCGAGATCGTCGCCAGCGCCCAGAAACACGCCGAGCGCCAGCTATGGAATGTCTGGCTTCCGTTGGTACTAGCGTGCTTTGCGCTGGCTTGTGCCGTTGGCGCCATAATCTCGATGCGCGGCATCGCGCGAGCCGAACAGGAGAGGAAATCCAGTGATAGCGAATCGCACCGTCCTGGTAACGTGCCGGTCTCGTGAATTCTGGCTGACGGCAACAGTTCTTGTTGCGGCGACGGTGCTGCCGGTGGCCGCATGCAGCCACTCGAACGGGCAGTCCAGCCCTTCGAAATCCAGGCAGGCCGGTCAACCCGGCGGGACGAACGCCGTCAAGGTGACGATGGCGAACTCCGGAGGACAAGACGGCTGCGCACTGGACACCACCAGCGTGCCGGCCGGGCCGGTGACCTTCACCGTGGTCAACACCAGTGCGCCGGGCATCACCGAAATGGAGTTGCTCAGGGACCAGCGCATCGTCGGGGAGAAGGAGAACCTCGCGCCCGGCCTGAACCCGGTGTCGTTCACAATCACCCTGGATGGCGGCTCGTATCAGCTGTACTGCCCGGGTGCGAGCTCCGAATATCAAACGCTGACGGTGACGGGTCAGGCGCCGCCAGGACCGACGGGCACGGTGGCGAGCATTCTGAGCCAGGGCACCAAGGACTATGCGACATATATCGTCAATCAGATCGGTCAGCTCGGTGACGGCGTGAAGGCGCTAGATGCGGCGATCCAATCCGGCAACCTGGACGCCTCAAAGGCCGCCTACGCCAAAGCCCGACTGTTTTACGAGCGTGCGGAATCCACCGTCGAGGGTTTTGTGCTGCCGGGCTTCGCAGTTGGCGACAACGCGGGCAGCCTGGACTATCTGATCGACATGCGTACCTCCACTCCCGTCGATGCGAAGGTCGGGTGGAAGGGTTTCCACGCCATCGAGCGTGACCTCTGGCAGGGCGGGGCGATCACTCCCGGCACCAAGGCCCTGAGTACCGAATTGGTGGCTAACGTAGGGAAATTGAAGGATGTGGTCGCTGGCCTACAGTACAAGCCAGAGGACTTGGCCAACGGCGCAAGCGATTTGATCGAAGAGGTGCAGAACACCAAGATCACCGGCGAGGAGGAAGCCTTCAGCCACATCGACCTGGTCGACTTCTCTGGCAATGTCGAAGGGGCTCAACAAGCGTACGCTTCGCTGCGGCCGGGGCTGGAGAAGATCGATGCCAATCTGGTCAATCAGATTGACCAACAGTTCCGCGCGGTGCTCAATGTCCTGGACGGCTACCGCGACCCGTCGGCACTGGGCGGTTATCGAACCTACACGCCCGTGCTGCAGGGCAGCGATGCATCGAAGCTGACCGCGGTGATTCAGCCGCTGCACCAGAGCCTTTCGATGGTCGCTCAAAAAGTGGTCTCAGCCAACTGACGATGGCCGACGACGAGCTGGTCGACTCCGCCGACACCACGCCGGCCGACGCTGCATCGGTATCGCGCCGGCGGATGCTCGGCGGCGCGATGGTGGCCGGGCTCACCGGGACGGCCGTCGGTGCCGTCGGCGGTGGGTTCGCGGGCCATGCCTGGGCGACCGGGCATCGGGATGGCGATGACGACACCGTCGACCTACGTCGCAGCTACCCCTTTTACGGCCAGGCCCACCAGGGCGGAATCGCCACGCTCCCACAGCGTTACGCCGTATTCATGTCGTTCTCGCTGGCCGCGGGCGCCGGTCGCGCCGATCTACAAGCGCTGTTGGCACGCTGGTCTGCCGCCGTCGCGGTACTGCAGCGGGGCAAGCCCATCGGAAACGTCCAGCCGCAGGTCGAAGTGCAGCCGCCCACCGATACCGGGGAGGCCTATGGGCTGAGTCCCGCCAGTCTCACCGCCACGATCGGGTTGGGGCCGTCGTTGTTCGGCGATCGGTTCGGGCTAGCCGCGCGTCGTCCAGCGGTGTTCACCGATCTGCCGCCGCTCAACGGAGACAATCTGGATCCGCGTTTGCACGGCGGGGATTTGTCGGTACAAGCCTGCGCGGACGACCCGCAGGTCTGCTACCACGCCGTCCGTAACCTGGCCCGCCTTGGCCGCAATATCGTCTCGCCATTCTGGGCTGTGCTGGGCTTTGGGCGAGCGTCGGCCGGACCCGGCCAGCAGACGCCGCGAAACCTGTTGGGGTTCAAAGACGGTACTCGCAACGTCAGCACGGACGCCGAGTATGAACGTTTCGTCTGGGTCGACAACAGCGATCAACCCTGGATGAACGGCGGGACCTATCAGGTCGTCCGCAAGATTCGGATGCTGCTGGAGACGTGGGATGTCGATCGAATCGGCAACCAGCAGAAGATCTTCGGCCGTACCAAGGAAGAAGGGGCGCCGCTAAGCGGCGAGTCCGAATTCGATACACCGAATTTCACCGCCAAAGGTGCCGACGGCGACCCGCTCATCGATCCGTTGTCACATGTCGGCTTGGCCGCCCGGGAAAACAACGACGGCATAATGATCCGTCGACGCCCGTACAACTACACCGACGGCCTTGACCCGAATGGCCAACTGAACGCCGGATTGCTGTTCATCTCGTATCAAAAAGATCCGCAAGATTTTGTTCGTCTGCAGAATCGGCTCGGCGCCAACGATCTGCTCAACGAGTACATCCGTCACATCGGGTCAGCTATCTTCGCGGTGCCACCCGCGCCCGCTGAGGGCCACTGCATCGGGCAAAGTCTGTTCAGCTGAGCAAGTCTCGGCGTGGAGACCAACATCAGCGAGAACTGCTCGCCAACGCCGGCACCCGCACGAAGGCCCTGAAGTCCCGCGGGTTGGGGACTAAAGTCTCACGACCGGCCAGGGGGCGGGTCAATAGCGTTACTCCTGACGAAAGGAGTACGAAATGTCGGCACCTGTCCAGCAACTCGGTATCGTCGTCGCGGTCGACGGCTCGCCGGCGTCAAATGCCGCCGTTGTGTGGGCGGCGCGCAATGCGGCGATGCGCAGCATTCCGCTGACCCTGTTCCACGCGGTGGTGACTCCCACCGCGACCTATCCACCGGTTCCCTACCCGGATTCGCTGTTGGTCAAGCTGGAAGACGAGGCACGCAGGAATATCGCTCATGCGCTCAAGCTGGCCCAGGATGCCATGCCGGAGCATCGGAAGGTCACCATCAGGACGGAGTCGGTGTATTCGACTCCGGCGCTTGCCCTGATCAAGTTGTCCGCGGAGGCCGAGATGGTTGTCGTGGGCAGCTCCGGTCGTGGATTGTTGGCGCGCGGGTTGCTCGGGTCGGTGAGTTCGACTGTGGTGCGGCATGCCAGCTGCCCGGTGGCGGTCATCCGTGATGAAGATCTGCCGGACCCGCTGCACGGCCCCGTCTTGGTGGGGATCGATGGTTCACCGGCCTCCGAACTCGCAATCGCGATCGCGTTCGACCAAGCGTCGCGCCGCGGCGTCGATCTGGTGGCTTTGCACGCCTGGAGCGACGTTGCCGTGCTCGAGCTTCCGGGATTGGACTGGGAGGCGGTGCAGGGCGAAGCGGAACGTAGTCTTGCCGAGACCCTGGCGGGCTGGCGTGAACGTTATCCCGATGTCACGGTGCGCCGGCTGCTCGTCCGCGATCTGCCGGCCCAACAGCTGATCCAGCAGGCGAGATCCACGGAGGCGCAGCTGGTGGTGGTGGGCAGTCACGGCCGGGGCGGTCTCACCGGCCTGATCCTGGGCTCGGTCAGTAACACGGTGCTGCACTCGGTGCGAGTGCCGGTCATCGTCGCCCGGCCGACGTAAGGGTCTGGCCGAATCGGCCGTCGACGACGCGGGACGCCCATATGCACAGCGCGGCGACGTCGCGTCCGGCGCGCATGACCGTCCGATCGGGGCGAACCAGCGCAGCCGTGGCGCGACCACCGTGCAGCCACTGCGCGAGCGCGTCGCCCGGCCGGGTAACGAGCACGACAACGCCGCATTGCCGCATCGCGGCTGCTGCGGCGACACCAGGGCTGCGGGTAGTGATTAGTGCGAAACCGGCTCCCAGCACGTCGTCGAGCCGCTGACCATCGTGCAGCAGCGGGTTCGGACACAGTGTGCCGGCCAGGCGGCCGGGCCGGCACGATGCGTACACCAACGCCGACGATGGCAGTGCCGGCGTGGTGGAGTCGACGACCTTGTCGCGCAAGCCGGGAATCAGCAGCAGTCGCGGCAGCACCAGGCGGCGTAGCACGTTGCCCACCCGGGCGCCGCCGGTCATCGCGCGACCGACGTTGAGTGCCAAGCGAATCATGTGCCGTGTGTGCGGTTTGCGTTCCTGCTCATAGCTTTCCAGAACGTCCGGGGCGAGCGCTCCGTGGTAAACCCCGGCAATCTTCCAAGCCAGATTCATCGCGTCGCGCACGCCCGCCCCCATACCCTGGCCGATAAACGGGGGAGTGAGGTGCGCCGCGTCGCCGAGGATGAAAATGTTGCCCCGGCGCCACCGCTGTGCGATCTGAGCGCGAAACGTGTACTCCGTGACGCGCAGTAGCGTGAGATCGCCGTCCGCGACGCCGGTAGTCCAGGGCCTGATTAGTGGCCGCAAGGCGGCCAGCGTGGCGAAGTCGTCGGCAGATTCGCCTGTGCGCAACTGAAATTCCCAGCGATAGCGGGACGCTCCGATGCGCATGTAGGTTCCCGCTCGAGCCGGGTCGCATACCTGGTGCACGCCTTCCCACTGGCGCAGGTCGGCATCAGTCGCGACGTCGACCACCAGCCACCGCTGCTGGAAGTTTAAATCTTTTACGGTTGAGCCTATTTGGGTGCGCACCAAGCTGTTAGCGCCGTCGCAGCCCAGTAGGTAGTCGGCGTCGACCTGGTGCACCGTGCCGTTGGTGCGGTCGGTGAAGGTGACGCGCACACGCGTCCCGACCTCGGCGACATCGGTAACTTCGACGTCGCCACGAAGCTCGGCATGCGGGTGGCGCAGGAGGTTTGTCCGCAGCACCGCCTCCAACTCCGGCTGGTCGAACATGTTGGCTTGCGGGAAGCCATTTCGGCCGAGGGAGGTGTCGCGGGTGAACTCGGCAAGGACGCGGAATCGATTGTCGAGCAATCGCAAACCCAGCGTCGGCCGCGAAATCGCGGCGAAGGTGTCGGCGATACCGAGCCGGGCAAGCACACGGTAGATTTCGTCGTCCAGATGCACGGCGCGGGGTTGTGCGTACACGCCGGGCCAGCGATCGAGAACCACACTGTCCACGCCGTACTGTGCCAACAGTGTGGCGGCGGTGATGCCGGTTGGCCCGGCGCCGACGACAACGACGGTAATGTGCCGAATAGCGTTAGCGCTCATGCGAATCGGATGGCGTTGCGCTGTGCTCCGAGGTCGATGGCGCCGTCGTCGGTGGCAACGGAGGCCGCCACGATGTCACCGTGCTGCAGATACTTCGGGTTGCCGGCCTGACGACTGAAGAACATCCTCCACTTGAGAGTCGTCGGCAACAGGTTTCCAATCATCGCCACCGGCTTCGACGGCGCGCGCAACGCGGTGCCGGCCGGTGTGCCGGTCAGCACCAGGTCACCTGGGGCGAGTTCCTGGAATCCGGTGAGCGCCTGCAGCGCCTGCAGCGGCCGATACAACATGTCGCCGTCGACGAGCGCGTTCTGCCGCTCGACGCCGCCGACGCTCAGACGCAGCCGCAGATCGCCGAAGCGGGCGAGTTCTTCGGCCGTCAACAACACCAGCTCCGGCCCCACCGGGGTGAATGTCGGATACGACTTGGCCTCGTAGAACTGGGTTTGCGGAAGCTGGACATCGCGGGCGGACACATCGTTGGTGACGACCAGTCCGGCGATGAACTCCGCCAAGTTCGTCTCGGAAATCGTTGTGCCGACCGGAATGGCCCGTCCAATCACCAATCCGATCTCCACCTCGTAGTCGAGCAGCTGGACGTGCGGGGGCTTGACGATGTCGTCGAACGGGCCGTTGATCGATGCCGACGCTTTGCGGAAGAACGTCAGGGGAATCGACGCCGTGTCCATGCCGGCATCTCTGACGTGCGACTCAAAGTTGGTCATCTGAGCGACCACTCGGCAAGGTCGGGTCACGGGGGAGAGCAACGCGAGGCCTTCCACGGCGACGGAGTCTGCGGTTGCAGCGGCTTCGATTGCTGCCCGATCGGACAACAGCGCCCCGGTGGTGGTCGCGGTGGTGTCGATCTTCGCGACGCCGGTTTCGGTTTTGAGCCACCAGGCGTCAGCAGTGCGCAGTACGGAAACGGTCATGATGTGGGTACTTTCAGTAGGCCGACCAGGCGGCTGATATCAAACTCGTTGCGGGCGCGAAGCGCAGCGATCATCGAAACTAGTTCGTGGCCGGCCGATTTCAGGGCGGTTCCCAGGAAGTCTTTGGTTGCCGGTGGGCCCCATTGAGCCAGGCCGGATGCGCTAAACGGCGCCCAGCCGGGTTCGACGGTGTTGTCGAATCGGTCTCCGTCGGCGAAGTGTTCGACCAAAAAGCCGTCGGGATCGCGCCAGTAGTCAAAGATCTGGCTGCCTTGGATATGCCTGCCGATTCCCCAGGATCGGAAGTAGCCAAGCTCTCGCAGGTATTCGCCACCGGCGGCCAGGGCATCGAGATCGCTGACCTGATAAGCCGAGTGGATGTAACGGTTGGCCGGCCCCAGGGCCACCGCGAGCGTGTGGTGATCCGCGGGCATTGATCCTCGATCGCAGCGGATGAAACTCATGGTCGGTCCGCGGTCGCGCTGCCCCGGGAAAAACAAGAAGTCGCTGACGACCATCCCCAGGTTGTCCAGATACCAGTTCAGGGTTTCGAGGTACTTCGTCGTCTGCACCACCAGGTGGCCCAGGCGCTGCACTCGAGCGGGGACGCGCGCGGGACGCTGGCCGATGTTGATGCGCCGCGCGTTGTCGCCGAAGTTGAACGTGTGGGGCTGCTGGTCCGACAGTTTCGGCAGTTCGTGCATACCCGCGACCACCCGCACCGGCATCCCGCCGGGGTCGGTCAGGTCGACGGACAGGCCGCCGATAGTCTCTGGCAGCGGCAGCGCTCGGATACCGAACTTGTCGGCGATTCGCAGCAGGTCGGCCTCGTCACCGGCCCGAAAGGCCGCTCGGGTGAATCGGGTTCGCTGCCCCCGCCGCACGATCACGCACGGTGCACCCGGCTGCGTGCCACGCAGCGCAATCTCCTCAGGACCGTGTTGTGACGACGCAAACCCGAAGGCCAGCGCGAACGCCTCGGCGCGCGTCAGGTCGGGCTTCTCGAACTCCAGCCACGCGATGTCGACGACCTTGATCACCGGATTCGGTGACCGTCCGGCGTGTTCGCCGGGGAGTGCGCCCTGCTCGCTGTGCAGGTCGCGGTGTGGATCTTCGGAGTTCAACATAACTGACGAAATCGTCACATAGAGACTAAGGCTTCGTCAAGGTTTCTGACGAAATCCTCAACAGTGATGCATACTCTTTGGGTGAGCGTGATGCCCGACGAAGCCGAGCCGCCCAGTCGCCTGGAGCGGCGCAAGCAGCGCACCCGGGCGGCGCTGATCAAGGCCGCGCAGCGGTTGATCGCTGAGGGCAAGGTCAACGTGCCGGTTCTGGAGATCACCCAGGCCGCCGATGTCGGGATGGGGTCGTTCTACAACCACTTCGACAGCAAGGAGCAGCTGTTCGAGGCCGCGGTCGCCGACGTGCTCGACACCCACGGGGCGATGCTGGACCGTCTCACCGAATCGATCGCGGATCCGGCCGAAACCTTCGCCGCGAGCTTCCGGCTGACCGGTCGGCTATTTCGTCGGCGCCCGCAGGAGAGTGAGATTCTGTTGGCGCATGGGCCGGCGTTGCTGTCGTCCGAACGCGGTCTGGCACCCCGTGCGCTGCGCGATATCAAGGCCGGCGTCGACGCAGGCAGGTTCGACGTCGATGACCCGGAACTCGCGTTGGCGATGGCGGGCGGTGCGCTGCTAGGGCTCGGCAAGCTGCTGCGCGACGACCCGGGCCGCGACGACGCACACGCCGCCGACACCGTCACCGAAAGCGTGCTGCGCCTGTTCGGGCTCAGCGCCGACGAGGCGCGTGCGGTCTGCCGGCGTCCGCTGCCCGACGACACATTCGCCGAGACCTAAGTCCGGTGCGTCAGGCGTAAATCGGTGTCACGTCCAGGAATACGCGGTAGTCATCGATTTTTCCGTCAGCGTCCGCGTGGTAGACGGTGGCGGCGGGCAGGGTTACCTCGGTGCCGTCTTTTCTTTGATACGTCGCGTCGACGTGGGCGATCGTGTCATCGCCGATTCGCCAGACCCGAACCAGGGTGTGGTGAATTCCCGCGATGGTGTCGAAGAAACCTTTGACGCCGTTTCTGATCGCGCTCGGGCCGACGTAGGCGGGTTCATTGCCAAACGACACCCGCGCATCGTCGGCGAAGAGGGCGGCGAGCTTATCGAGATCCATCGTGTCGACGATCTCGAAAACATGGTGTGGTTGCGGGTGGTTCGGCTCGGTCATGCAACAACGCTAGTTGTTATCGAGTGACCGCCGGCGCGATCAATCTGGTTGACATCGGGCGATGTGCGGCGAGCCTTCAGCGATTACGGGTGTCGATGGACCGCAGTATCGCCCAGCCCGGACATTGGAGGTTGACTCGCGTCGCGTGGTTGCTCAACAGGTTCGGCAATGCAGGTGTCACGGACAAACCTTCTTATCCCATCCGGGGGGTACCCGTCCGAATAATGCATAACGGGCGGGCATGCCGACGTTCCGTCACCACCGGGGGCCGCCCGGGTGGCACGAAAGTATTGCCTTAAACGGGCTTTGACGCAATAGAGCCGGACCTCACCCGGTCGTAGGCGCGGGATCTGCCGACCGGGCGCTGACCTGTGTGGGGCGAAGTGCCACCAGCACCACTCCGGCGACGAAAACGACAGCCGTCACCCACGGAAAGCGCCCGTCCGGGGCGAAACCACCGGCGGCGACGAATGCCAAGCCGTAGGCCGCCATCACGACGCCCAGCAGCATGCTCGGTTCGGTCCAGCGCTCTGCGAGCGGAGTACCAAGCATGGGCAATGGGGAGGCGAAAATGCGCCGGCCCCACCACAGCAGCGCGAGCTCGATCACGGTGACGAGGCTGAGGATGGCCACCCACTCCAGCCGGGCCAGCCACCAGTCGATTGTGCCCTCGGCCGGCTGCGGCAACCAACCAGCGGGGTACCCGATTATCGCAACCAACACGACCGGGATCATGTGCCAAAGGTATAGGGCCATCACGTTGTTGTTGGCCACCGACAGCATTCGCTGCAGCGGGCCGGAGCGCAGTGCGCGGTTGAGTGCGGGCGCGAGCGTCATTGCCAATCCGGTCTGCGCGCCTCCGAACGCCAACAACGCCACGTCAGGCGGTGTGGTGTTGTCCACCGTTTGGCCGGGGACACCGATCATGCTGATCGGATAGATCTTCAACCAGATCAGCACTGCCAGCGTGAGCGCGGATGCAGCAGCGAGCAGTGCAGGTCTGCGGCCAGCCAATAGCCCTTCTTGCCAAGCTATTCCGAGCTGATACAGCACACCCCAACACAGCAGGTAGTTCACCCAGCCCAGGTAAGGCACCTGGGCCCCTTGCGTGGCAACGTCTACCACCACGACCCCGAAGGCGAGTGCCGCGGGCACCCAGAGTCCCCAACGGCGTTGTGTGGCAATCGCAATCGGGGTCAACGACACCACCAATACGTATACAACGAGGAACCACAGGTGCATCGCTACCGCCCAGCCCGCGTATTCCATCGTGGAACTGCCCACGTGCAACGCACCCAGCACCAGCACGCCGGCCGACACCACCACTGCGTAGGCCGCGGTCGGGCCGAGGACTCGGGCCAGTCGATGCCGTAACCAGCTCTGGCGTGACTCTGCGTTGGTGTCTCGTCTGTGCGCCCACGACACTGCGCTTGCATAGCCTGCCGCGAGGAAGAACGTCGGAACAGCCTGAAGTGGCCAGGTCAACCACTGAGTCCAGGGCATGTCGACGAGCGGGTTCTGCCGGCCGAAATGCCCGTCGTCGTAGGTCACCGATCCGGCCAGCCAATGCCCCAGCACGATCAGGATCACACCGGATGCGCGGTAGTAGTCCACCGCCAGATTGCGGGCCGGGCGTGCGGTGTTTGCGTGGTTCATCAGATCGCGGGAAGCTCGACGCGGTGCACAGCGCCACGGTACCCGGTGCCCCCGCTGCGACCGGAGCGAAACCGCGCCTCTGACAGGAGAACATCGGAAATGAAACAGGCTCACCTCGGCGACCTTCAGGTCGGCCGTATCGGCTTGGGCGCGATGGGCATGTCTGCCGCCTACGCCATGGGCGGCTTCGACGACGCCGAGTCCATCCGCACGATTCATCGCGCGATCGATCTGGGCGTCACGTTGATCGACACCGCCGAGGTCTACGGCCCCTACGTCAATGAGGAACTGCTCGCCCGGGCTCTGCAGGGCCGGCGAGATCAGGTGGTGTTGGCCACCAAGTTCGGCCTGATCTCGCATACCGGACGCGACGGCCTCGACAGCAGCCCCGCCAGCATCCGCATCGCGGTCGACGGTTCGCTGAAAAGGCTGGCGACTGACCACATTGACCTCTACTACCAACACCGCCTCGATCGTGGTACGCCGATCGAGGAGACGATCGGGGCGTTGGCAGAGCTGGTCGCTGCGGGCAAGATTGCGCACATCGGCCTTTCCGAAGTCGGCGTGAACACCATTCGCCGTGCGCAGGCCGTGCACCCGATTGCGGCCGTGCAATCGGAGTACTCGTTGTGGACCCGTGACCCCGAAGACGGAATACTGGCGGTCTTGCGCGAACTGGAAATCGGGTTCGTCCCTTACTCGCCGCTGGGCCGTGGGTTCCTCACCGGCGCAATACGATCCACCGCGGAGCTTCCCGACAGCGACTACCGCAAGACCAATCCGCGCTTCTTCGACGAGAACTTCCAGCACAACCTCAACAGTGCGGACGAGGTGCGCGAGATCGGCGCCGACGCCGGCGCCAGCCCGGCTCAGGTCGCACTGGCCTGGTTGCTGGCCAAGGGGCCTGATATCGTGCCGATCCCGGGAACTAAAAAGGTTGCGCGCCTTGAGGAGAACGTCGGCGCCGATAGCGTCGAACTCACAGCCGAGCAGCTGGCACGGCTCGATGAACTCACTCCGGCCGTCGGGGGCCATCACGCCGAAGCGCAAATGGGATGGATCGACCGTTAACCGTTCTTACAGCGAACCTTTCAGCGCGGCAATGGTTTCCAGGTCATCAAGAGCGGCCACACCGCGTCGCAAGCCTTCCATAGCGATGTCTTCGACCTGCATCCCGCCCATTCCTGCGGTGATCAGCGGGGCGACATACGCATACAGCGCGCCTTGCCGGTAGCGCAGCCACAGGTTTTCGCGGTCCAGGTCGGGCCCACCGGCCGCCGCCAGCGCCTGTCGATAGACGTCGAGCAGTTCGCGCTGAGCGGTCCGGCGGTCTTGTGGCGTCAGGCTGGTGATCAGGGTGTAGGCCAGTTCGCGGGAAGGATGTCCACGTCGCACCGCCTGCCAATCCAATAGCCCCGCCTCGCCGTCGCGGAAGTACATGTTGCCCGGATGAGCATCGCCGTGCATGACCGTATGCGGGGGAGTGTCGATCACCGCGGCGACCGCGCGATAATTCTCGGCGATGAATCGGCCGTTCTCCATCGGTATCGAGGTCCGCTCGCTGAGTCGCTTCATCGAGGTGGTCATCAGTGAGCCGGTCAGCAGCGAAGTGACGTCGCCAGACGGCGTGTAGAGCCAGTCCAGGTGTCCGCGCCCGTTCTGGCGCATCCGATCCCAGAAGGTTCCGTGCACGGTCGCCAGCAGCTCGACGACCAGGCCGGCCTGGTCGGTGGAGAGCGGGTGCAACGTATCGGGAAATATGCACGACTCGGGGAGGTCTTCTAGGACCAGCAGGTAACGACCTGTCCATGTGTCGAACGCCGCGCCGTAGGCGACCGGGACTCCCGACAGTTCGGGGGCGAGCTGGCTGTAGAAGCGCACCTCGGTGCTGCCCAGCCTGCCCAACTCACCCATCAACCGGGTGGCGGCAGTCTGTGCCGCAATCTTGACGAATACCGAGTCCGGGACGTCATCTCCGGTCAGCACGAGCCGTGCCCGCGATGATGTGCCTGCATCGCTAGTGAGCACGCGGATCGACCTGACGTTGCGACCCATCACGTTCGAGAGCGCGCCGGTGTTGAGATCGCCGACCGTGCGGGGTAGTCCCGCCCGGCTGCCGATGATGGCGTCGGCGGTCACCCGGCCGACTCCCCGGCCGAGATGTGCGGCCAGGCCGACGACGGAAAGGGCCTGTTCAACAGTGTTTGTCATGCACTATCCATCCTGTGTGCGCCGGTACCGGATCCACAAAGCGGCGGGCGCGAAAGCGTTGCCAGGACAAAAATAGCTTAATGTCTGGACATCAGACAAAGTGAGACTAATGTCTGATTTGTGGCACCAGGGCCCGCACCAAGAACTGCTCGACAAATTCGCGTTTGTCAGCCACGGGGCGGTGCCGCCATGCCGGCGCCAGCAGGAACAACGTCGTGCTACTTAGCCACTGGACGATCGAGCGAGGATCGAGGTCGGCGTAGAGCTTGCCGGCCTCTTTCCAGCGTTGCAGCAGTGGCCCGTAGTGCGCCAACAGCAGTTCCACCATCGGCTCCGACCCGAGCTGTAGAGCCGCGGGCACCGCGGTGCTCTCGGCGGCGAACAGCGCCTCGTTCAATGCGTTGCCCGCCACCGACTCCACTCGCGCCAGCACCATCTCGGGCAATGAGCGCGCCGGATCGTCGGGGTGGCCCAGCGCACCGACCAGCTCGCCCAGCGCCGAATCGACCCGCGCCAACATCAGGCCCAGCAACACCTCGTCGCGATTCGGGAAGTACCGGTACACCGTCGAGCGGGATACCCCGGCCTCGTCGGCCACTTCGGCCATCCGGATCTGGGCATTCCCGCGACGCACGATGCAGCGGCCCGCGGCATCCAGCAGGCGCCTGCGCGCCTCCTCGTCGTCGAGGATCGCGCGGTCGTCGCCCCACCACCGACTCGGTTCCATGCAGCGATATTAGGGGATGCGTTGTGCCATTGAGTATCTGATGTGCAAGCTTCGCCAAAAAATTTCCATCGATAGTGTGCGCTATCCGAAACCATTCGATAGCAATAGATTTCGCTATCCGACAGAAAGGCATTCATGGGTTATAGCGCCGCCGACGAGGTATTCACCCATCAGCTGCCAATGACATTCGATCAAGTGCACGATCCCGATCCGACATGGTCGGATCGCTGCTACTTTTTCGCGGCTTCGCCGGACGGCACCCTGCTACTGGCCAGCGGCTACGGCAACAACCCGAACACCGGCACCGGTTTGGGATATGTCAAGGTCAGCCTGGCCGATGGCCGGCATTGGGATCTGCTTTCCGGCCGCCCGATTGGAGGTTCCGATCGCGGCGCGCTGAGCGCCGGGCCGCTGCGCTGGACCTGCGTCGAACCCCTGAAGAGGTGGCGCCTTGACGTGGAGCCCAACGATTCCGGCATCGCCTGGGAGCTCCATTACGAGCCGACCGCCCCGATGTGGGAGCTGTTACCCATGAAAGTGCGCGACCGCGATGGCCGGATGCTGGCCGACATGTACCACATGAAAGAGCCGGGCAAATGGACCGGTTGGGTGCAGATCGATGGCGAGCGGATCAGTGTCGATGGATTCCACGGCGGCCGGGATCGCACCTTCGGTGTGCGCATCTCCGACAAGATCGATTTCTGGTTGTGGCTAGACGCCGGTTTCGATGACCGCGCAATCGAAGCGTGGATCATCGAATCATCGGATGGCACGGTCAATTACGTGGACGGCGGGATCACTCACAACGACGGCACACTGTCGAAGCGTTTCGTGAAAATCGAGCACGCCGTCGAATTCGACGGTGAGCGCAAACGACCCGCCCGCGCGGAGCTCCTCTTCACTGATGAGGACGGCGAGTCCTACCGCGTCACCGCCGACACCCCGCACCAGGACGTGAACGCGTATTACGGACTGCCGATGGCGCACTGTCAGTATCAGGATCTAGGCGAAGGGGCGTACTTCATCCACTTTCAGTGGGACAGCAATGATTCCGCGCAACTGGCCGAGACGGAGGGCAAATCGATGGCGCTGGATCAGTTGATGCGTTTTGAACTCGACGGCGCTACCGGTTGGGGCATCTTCGAGTTGCTGATGGGCGGCCAGGGGTACTCCCGCTACCCGAACTGGACGGCCATGGACATGTCGGCATTCACCCAGGACAAGACCCCGGTCGAACGGCTGCCTGACGATGGAGGAAGCCAATGACGCTGGATACCAGCATCGGCGAGCGCTTGACCGGCTGGCTGCGCACCCAACTGCCCGATGCCGAGGATGTCCGCGTCGAGGGCCTCGACCGGGTGCACTTCGGGCATTCCGCCGAGATGATGGTGCTCACGGTGGTCACCGGGGATATCCGTCGCGATGTGGTGTTGCGGCTGCGTCCCAAACCGCCGGCGCTACTCGAACCCTATGACCTCGCGCGCCAATTCAACATCCTGCGGGCATTGCAGGACAGCGCGGTTCGTGTTCCGCGCGCGCTGTGGCTTGAGGACACCGGCGATGTCCTGGGACAGCCGTTCTTCGTGATGGACCGGGTCGGCGGTGACGTCTACGAAATGGAAGCCCCTGCCGATGCGACCGACGCCACGGTGGTGCGGATGTGTCAGAGCCTGGCCGAACAACTCGCGGCAATCCATTCCGTCGACCTGTTACAGACCGGGCTCGACGCGCTCGACGACGGCAGCAACCACCTGCACCGCGAACTCGACCATTGGGCAACCGAAATGGATCGGGTCAAGCGGGATTCACTGCCCGCGCTGGAACGACTCCTCGCGGCGCTGCGTGCCGGCATACCTGCGCCGTGCCCGAAAATCACTTTGGTGCACGGGGACGCGAAGCCGGGCAACTTCGCGTTCACCGGCGGCGAGGTTAGCGCGGTCTTCGACTGGGAGATGACCACGGTCGGGGACCCGCTCACCGACATCGGCTGGCTAGAGCTGCTGTGGATGCAACCCGTGGGCATCACTAGCCACGCTGCCGCATTGAATATCGAAGCCTTGTTACGGCACTACCAAGCAGCCAGTGGCATTACCCTGCAGAACCGTTCCTGGTATCGCGCGTTCAACGCGTACAAGATGGCGGTCATCTGTCTGATCGGCGCGATGCTCGTTGACGGTGGGCACAGCGACGACCAAAAGCTGATGCTCGCCGCGTACGGCACCTCGATGCTGACCCAGGTCGGGCTGTCCGAGCTTGGCATCGACGAGCTCCTCGACGATGGCCCGGTCCTCCCGCGCGAGGAACGCGTCCAGCAAGTTCACCCAAACGCCCTCTAGGAGGGGCGGTCGCCGGCCCGGCTATTGTCCAAGCGGGGCAGTGATGGGAGAGAGTCATTAGTCGCGAGAAGAAACTGGTGATCGGAGCCAGCGGCTTCCTGGGGTCACATGTCACGCGTCAGCTTGTTGGCTCGGCTGCCGATGTGCGAGTTATGTTGCGCCGCACCAGTTCCACCCAGGGAATCGATGACCTCGATGTCGAGCGCTGCTACGGGGACGTTTTCGACGACGATGCCTTACGCGCGGCGATGGCCGGCTGCGACGTTGTCTACTATTGCGTCGTCGATGCCCGGATGTGGCTGCGCGACCCGGCGCCATTGTTCCGGACGAACGTGGAGGGTCTGCGTCACGTATTGGATGCGGCCCTGCACGCCAACCTGAAGAAGTTTGTATTCACCAGCACCGCAGGTGCTTTGGCGATCAATAGCAGCCGAGCGGTCACCGAGGACGATCCGCACAATTGGGACCAGGGCGGGGCATACATCGAAGCCCGGGTCGCCGCCGAGAACATGCTGCTGTCGTACGCGCAGGACAAAGGGCTGCCCGCCGTCGCGATGTGCATATCCACCACCTACGGCCCCGGCGATTGGGCGCCCACCCCACACGGCTCGATGCTTTCCCTGGTCGCCAACGGCCGGTTTCCGTTCTATCTCGGCTATTCGTCCGAGGTGGTAGGCATCGAAGACGCCGCCAAGGCAATGCTTCTGGCCGCGGAACACGGACGAGGCGGGGAACGCTACATCGTCTCCGATAGATATATGAGCGTCCGGGAGCTGCACGAGATCGCCGCCACCGCCGTCGGCAGGCGGCCACCGCGCATCGGCATTCCCATGCCGGCGCTGCACGTCGGTGCGCGGGTCAACGACGTGTTGGCACGGCTGTTGGGCCGCGACCTTCCCTTCGCCTACGCCGGAATGCGGATGGCCGAACTGATGTCGCCGCTTGACCACAGCAAGGCCGAACGTGAACTCGGATGGACGCCCGAGCCCGTCGAAGACTCGATCCGCAAGGCCGCGGTCTTTTTCGCTTCGCGCAACTAGTCCGCTCCCTGACCGGCGTGCGCCAGCGCCCCTGAACCGTACTTATTTTCGATCATTTTCCACGGGTCGGCATAGGGGCCGCGACCCTCGATGCGGTTCTGCAGCTTGATCGCGATGCGCAGCACTGGCCGCAGTATCGGTCCCAGGACGCGCAAAACGCCGCGCATCTTTGCCTGCGACTCACCAATCCACGCCAGGGTCTGCTGCCAGTCGTGTTCTTGGTAATCGAGCAATGCCTGCGCTTCGGAGGTGTCATACCAGCCGGTGAAGCTCCAGCCCCGATCATCGTCCGGATCGCCCGGCAGACCCACCGACGGACCGAGCCGACCCAGGCCCACGGCGGTCATCAGATCGCCCTCGAGTTCGTGCTCGAGCATCACGCACGTCTCATTCCCGCCGATCAACAGCGCCTTGCCGGAAATCGTGGCTTCGCGATCGACACCATTGGCAAATGCCAGCGCCGCATCCCGGGCGTCCACCGTGTGTAGTCGGTTATCAACGGGCATCGACCGCATGATCACCAGGTTGTCACCGTCGACGCCACCCGATTGGGTGTCCGGTGAGATCACCCCGGCCAGTCGGTACAGCGCATGCGGGACACCGCTGGCCCGGATCGCCGCCTCCGCCAGCACCTTGTCCTGGCCGTACTGGTCAATCGGGTTCACCGGGGTATCGGGGGTGATCCGCTCCGGATACCGGTGCGGATTACGCGACCCGTAGACCGCGGCGCTGGACGCCATCAGGAACAGCGGCGGGCGCGACAGTGCGGCAGCGGCCGCCAAGAGATTCTCGGTGCCGCCGACGTTCACCCGTCTGGCCAGGGCTGGATTCCGGTACGACACAGGTGAGACGACCGCCGCAAGGTGAACGATGGCTTGCGGCTGATGGGCGTCGATCAGCTCGCGTACGGCGTCGGCATCCAGCAGATCGACGTAGGCGGGAATCAATGCCTCGGGCGGCGCACCGGCCGACAATTCTTCCTGCACCGCAATGGTTTTGTCGCTGCGTAGGTCGGTGGCGATGACCGTTCGGCCTCGGTCGAGCAGAATCCGCGTGCAGCGCTTACCGACCTGTCCGAATGCACCGGTGACCAGGATGGTGCCGACTGTCATGGGGTCTCCTATTTCTCCAGCAGCCGATTGGCGAACCTGGCGGCCGTGTTGCGAATCCGGTTGGAGATGTAGAACGAGAAGATCGGCGTAACGATGTCCTCGCGTAGCCGAGTTAGCTTGGAGCTCTTGATAAGCCAGTTCCCGCCTACATTTTCGTAGGTCTCGTGGTAGTGCCCGTAGCCCACCAAACTCACGCCTGGCCCGAATCGCACCACATCTTGCAGCGCCCACACCCCGCGCGCCGTCGTCGCGGAGGTGAGCTCGATCTCGGGGGCGTGCACCTGGTGTGCCGTGGCCTGCGATGGGCGTCCGATGCTCTTGCGGGTGAACGCGACGAAGTCGTCGGCGCCGGCGATCAGCTTGCCCCCCGCCTCGGAGGTGTCGCTGACGAAGTCGTCGGTGAAGATCGAGCGCCACGCGGCCCAGTCCTTGGTGTCCAGGTACCGGCAATAACGGGCTTTGAGCCCCTTGATGAACTCGATCGCCAGCAGCGTGGCGGCGCTGTCGTCAGCGGTCACATCGCTTGCACGCTCTGTCATTGCGGGCTCGATTCTGGTGTACCGGCGTTTCCTGAAGTCACGCCCAGCCTGACATTCACACACGAGCCGAACATCGGCGGGGCGGGTCAGGCCTTGAAGTAGACGATCTGATGCGTGGTGGCCAGCAGCGTGCCGTCGCGACTCCACACTTGCGCGCTCTGATCGAAATGTCCGCGGGAGAAGCGGTTGGCGTGAGCGCACGCCAGGACGTAGTCGCCGCCGAGGGCGTCCAGCTCCTGTTGATCGGCATGGAAGTAGGTCGTCATAGAGATGGTCCCGGCCGGCACGACGGCGCCGCGGCGCTGAAACAGCCTGGGATAGAACACGTCACACAGCGCGGCCAGCGCCGGGTAGTCGACCGGGCGCTGCTCGCGGTCGCGCACCCAGAGTGCTGTCTCAGATGCCGAACTGGGTTGGGCGCCGGGGCCGGGAAATGCACCATGGACGAAGCGCATGTCGTAGAGGTGTGCCCACGTGACGACGGCTTCCGGGCCGCCGGAGGCGAGTTCTTCCGGGGCAGGCGCGCTCGGGGGACGGGCTTCGGTGTCGTCCCAGGTGTCGCGGCGGATGCCGAAGACCGCCGTCGCGGTGGTCTTGACGTCATCGTCCTGACTGAGTTCGGCAATCCAGTGCTGACTGGAGCGGTTGGTCCGCGGCGCTCGAAGTGAGATGTCGAAGTCACCGTCGGCGACGGGGCCGGCGAAGTTGACGGTCACCGCCAGCGGCTCGCCGATCCGGTCGGGGTGCGTCTGGATGGCATGCAGCAGAACAGCGGTGGTGATGCCGCCGAATGGACCGACCATATTGGCCCACTCCGGATGAGTTCGGCCGCGCCTGGTACCAGCGTCGAGGGCATCGAGTTCGAGGCCCCTGTCGAAAGGATGGGTGGGCGTCATGCTCACCGCAGATTACTGCCCGTCGAGTCGGCCGCCGGACACGGGGTGATCACGTTCGCCCAACGCTGCTGGCCAGGGCGAAATCGGTGATATTTTAAGAGCTCGCTGCGGGTGCCTGGGAGGGCCGGTATGACAGAGTCGTCGACGCGCGAGTTGCTCACGGCGCTGGTGGCCGCGTTCGGTGATGCCGAGCGCGTCACCGAATTGCTGGCGCCCAAGGCGCAATGGTGGATTACCCCGACTGTCGGCGTGCTCGGCAGCCCGACGGTGGGGCGCGACGCGATCCGTGCCGGCATGCGCATCATCTTCGGTCAGCTGTACGCCGACGTGCGGACGACGGTGCACCACATGGTCTGTGAGGCCGACATGGGTGCCGCGCGCTTCACGATGCGGGCAACCGCATTGTTCGCCGGTGGGCAACCGTACGAGAACGAGTACAGCGTCTGGGTTCAGACACAGGACGGATTGATCGTGCGGATCTGGGAGTACCTCGATGTTGCCCATGCGACAGGGCAATTCAGCTCCTGATCGCTCTACGGTGAAGACGAGCCTGCGCGGTTAGGTTGGCGATTCTGCCCCCGGAGCTGGAGTGTTGCGTGCCTACATAACATAATGATTACACTGTGATCGCAGTGTAAGGCAGTGTCGGTGTGATGCTGCCGCGACCGACGATGAGGAATGTGATGGCCTGGGATTTCGAAACCGATCCGGATTTCGCCGAAAAGCTCTCGTGGATGCGTGATTTCATCGACTCCGAGGTCATCCCGCTGGAACCCATCCTTTCGGAGATCCCGGCCGACGAGTGGCAGCAGGTCAAGCGTTACCTGCAGGCCAGAGTCAAGGCGCAGGGGTTATGGGGTTTGTTCCTCGATCCGAGCCTGGGCGGCGAAGGGCTGGGTCAGCTCAAGCTTGCGCTGATATCGGAGATTATCGGCCGCTGCATGGTGTCGATGGAGCTCTTCGGGGTGCAGGCGCCCGACAGCGGCAACATGGAGCTGCTCGCGCACGGCGCGACCGACGCGCAGAAGCAGCGCTGGCTATATCCCAACCTCAATGGGGAGATATCCAGCGCGTTCGCGCTGACCGAACCATTCCTGGCCGGCGCCGACCCGACGGTCATCGCCACCACCGCAGTGCTCGACGGCGACGACTGGATCATCAACGGCCACAAGTGGTTTACCACCAACGCATCGTGCGCCGACATCATTTTGGTGGTCGCGGAGACCGACCCGGCCGGTCGGCCGCACCGGCACGCTTCGATATTCGTCGTTCCGGCGGGGACACCTGGGTGCACCATCGTCCGCGACATCCCGACCATGGCCCATCCAGATCCGGAGTTCGGTCGGCGGGGCAACCACGCGGAGGTCGTGTTCACCGACTGTCGCGTACCGGCGGATCATCTGGTCGGCCCGCGCGGCGGCGGTTTTGTGCTGGCGCAACAGCGTCTTGGCGGCGGTCGCATCCATCACTCGATGCGCTGGCTGGGACAGGCGCAGCGGGCCCTGGACATCATGGGTGAGCGCGCGGTCTCGCGCCGTTCGCACGGTCGGATGCTGGGTGAGCATCAAATGGTGCAGGACTACATCGCGCTGTCGCACACCGAGATTCAGGCAGCTCGGCTACTGACGTTTCAGACCGCGTGGAAAATGGACCGCTTGGGTGCGGGAGAGATCCGGGCCGAGCTGGGGATGATCAAGGCGCATGTATCGAAGGTGGTGCTGGCCGTGCTTGACCGCACTATTCAGGTGTGTGGCGCGTTGGGCTATTCCGGGGACCTGCCCGTCGAATCCTGGTATCGGATGACGCGATTCGGATCGATCGGCGACGGGCCCGATGAGCTGCACAAGTCGGTACTGGCGCGCCAGGTGCTCAAAAAGTACCGGCCGGTGCAGGGCTGGCCGACCGATCACCTTCCGTCGCGGCGGCCGGCGGCGGAACAGAAATGGCAAGCCCTACGTCAACAGGCAGGTATCGCATGAGCATTCCGGACCGTCAGCGAGCCATCGTGATGACCGGGCCCGGCGAGCCCGTACAGACCGTGGAGAGGTCGGTGGACCAGCCCGGCCCCGGGCAGGTATTGGTCAAGGTCAACGCCTCGAGCCTCAACTTTCACGACAACGTCAATCTGATGGGCCTGCTGTCTGGGCCGTGGCCGCGGGTCCCGATGACTGATGGTGCAGGGGAAGTCGTGGCTGTCGGGCCGGGCGTCGACGAGCTGCGGCTGGGTGATCGCGTGATGGGGGCGTTTCACCCGGATTGGCACGACGGTCCGCCCAACCCGGAAGCCAAGCGTGCGGTACCCGGCGATAACTGCGACGGTTGGCTGCAGCAATACCGCGTTGCCGACGTTTCCGGCCTGGTCCGAAGTCCCGAGCACCTCAGCGATGTCGAAGCCGCGACGATCCCGTGCGCGGGCGTGACAGCGTGGAGTGCCTTGGAGGAAGCCAACATCGGTGAGGGTGACGTGGTGGTTACCCAGGGCACCGGCGGGGTGTCGCTGCTCGCCGTGCAACTTGCCCGGACCCGGGGGGCCACCGTGATCCTGACCTCTTCGTCCGACGACAAACTCAAAGTCGGATCGGGTTTGGGTGCAACACATCTCATTAACTACCAGACCACAGCGGATTGGGAGACCGAGGTCAAGCGACTGACCGACGGGCGGGGCGCCAAGCTGGTCGTCGATCTCGGCGGCCCCGCGACGCTGCCGCATTCGCTGCATGCGGCGGCCATGGGCGGCACTATCGCGGTGATCGGAGTACTGAGTGGATTCGACATGGCCTCCATCGCGGTAGCCGAGGTGATGCTGAACAACCTGCGCGTCATCGGAATCACGGTGGGCAGTGTGCGCGCGCACCGCGAGATGTGCAGGGTGGTGTTCAAGGCCGGTATCAAGCCGCAAATCAGTCACGTCCTCGATTGGGAGCAGCTGGACGAGGCGCTCGCGGTGATGCGGGCCGGCGAGCATGTCGGCAAAATCGCCCTGACCATCCCATGACGTCGCGAGAAGGGTAGTAGCAGTGCCCAGCGAACTGGAACTCGATGCGGACCAGATCATTGCTGCCGCAGTGGAAATCATGCGCGAAGGCGGCTTGGACGCGATCAGCATGCGCAGCGTGGCGAGCCGCCTGGGTGTCACGCCGCCACCCGTCTACTCCCGTATCGGTAACAAGGACGCGCTGATTGATGCGGTTGCCGAGCATGTGCTCGACGATCTCGCGCCCACCTTGGCGCGCGACGAAACCTGGCCGGACTATGCGCGCCGCTGGACCCGGCAGCTTCGCGCGCGGCTGACCGAGGCCGCCGACAGCCGGCTTTTCTTGCAGGTGAAGCGTCCGGCTTATCTGAAAGCCTCACGACCACTGCTGAAAAGCATGCGCCGTGACGGCATGTCGACCGACATGTCGGTACGGGCCTGTCGGCTGTTGATCTATGCGACGGTGGGTTTCGTCGCCATGGATCATCCGCCGAGCGCGAACTCGACGCGCCGGCGAGGCCGACTGGCCGGCAGCGACCCCGCCGGGGTGACTGCCGAAGAAATCGATGAGCTGTTCGCCATACAGATCGACTACCTCATCGAAGGTATCCGCCGCGACAGCGGTTAGCCTGCGGGATTGGCGACCTCGGGGCTTGTACGATGCAGCGATGGCCAAGCCGCTGATCCCGGCCGACGATATCCTCACGCACGCCCTGGACCTGCTGGATTCCGAAGGTATCGAGGCGCTGAGCGTCCGTCGACTATCGGCCGCTCTCAAGATCTCACCACGGACGCTGTATCAACAGGTCGGCAATCGGGAAGCACTGATCAGGGCGCTGGTCGCTCGCCACTTTGCGCAGCTCAAACTCGACTTCAAGGAATACGACACCTGGGAGTCGACGGCGCTGCACTGGTGCCAGGCATTGAACAACGCTCTTCGTGCACATCCGTTTCTGACCGAGTTGATGACCATCGACGACCGCAACGCTGTCACCGATTATGTCAATGCTCTGCTCAAAGCTACTCTGCAGGAAGGCATTCCACGCTCGTTGGCTACCGAGTGCTGCCGCGGACTGGCGCACATGACGATCAATCATTCTATTGTCGAGGTGCGCGGGCTGCTGCGTGAACCGGGCCGCTCCGAACCGGAGACGGCCAAGATCGAGCAGAATTTTCCCCGATTGGTCGAATGGGTGATCTCCGGGGTGCGGGCGGAGGCAGGCGGCGCCGATGCCAAACCGAACCGGCGGCGGTGGGCTCGCTGATCAGCCGGAGACGCCACCGTCGATGGTCATGAGCGAACCGGTGGTGTAACTCGACGCGTCGGACAGCAGATAGACGACAGCTCCGACGATCTCGTCGGGGCGGCCAACCCGTCCAAGCGCGATGCGACGCACCAGCTCCGGCAGGAGATCGGGGTTGCGAACGAACCCCGACGCCGCGTCGGTATCGAAGGTGCCGCAGATGATCGCGTTGACACGCACGCCGGCACCGGCGTATTCGATGGCCGAGGCGGTGGTCAACGCGTTCAGGCCGGCTTTGGCCGCCGCGTAGACCGTGGTGACGGGTGTGGGTTTCACCGAAGCCAGCGAACTGATGTTGACGATCGACCCACCCCCGGTCGAGGCCATCGCCCTGGCTGCCAGCGCCGTCAATCGGGTCGGGCCTTTCAGGTTGACGCCGATCACCTTGTCGAACAACACCTCTGAGGTGTCCAGCAGCGAGGGGGCCAGCGGGCTCATCCCGGCATTGTTGACCAACCCGTCCAGCCGGCCCCATCGGGAGACAGCGGCCTCGACGACGCCGGGTAACGACTCCCAATCGCCGACATGGCAGGCCAGCGGATGGGCCTGCCCGCCGGATTCGGTGATCATGGTGGCCAGGGCCTGGCAGGAGTCAAGCTTTCGGCTCGCGATCACCACTCGGGCGCCGCGCTCGGCAAGGCCGACGCTCATCGCGGCGCCCAGTCCGCGACCGCCGCCGGTGACGAGAACGACCCTGCCCGATACGTCGAACAATTCATCGGTCATTGCGCGAACCTCCTTGCGCGCCTGAGTAGTTCATCGATGACCGGTCCGAAGAACTCGTGGATCGGGTTGCGTGACTCGCCGCGCAGAAACTTGGCGTAGGACGCCTCCAAGACGATCGCCAGCTTCCACGCGCTGAACACCTGATACCAGTCGAATTGTGACAGATCACGGCAGGTGGCCTCGGCGTAGCGCGCGATCAGTTCACCCGGTGTCTGGCAGTGATCGCGGGCGATGCCATGCGGGGCGTCCGGCGATCCCAGCGCGATGGGGTTTTCAGCCTCGGGCCAGAAGATCATCGCCCAGGCCAGGTCGATGAGGGGATCGCCGACGGTCGTCATCTCGAAATCGACGACGCAGGCGATCCGGGGTGGCGGCGCCGGCGCCCAGATGACGTTGTCCAGCTTGTAGTCCCCGTGCATGACGGTGAGGTCGCCATCGGTGGGCAGATTGTCGCGTAGCCAACCGGCGAGCTCGTCCACGCCGTCCAGGTCGCGGGCCCGGTAGCCCGCCAGTTGAGTCAGCCAACGATCGACCTGCCGAGGCAGAAACCCCTGCGGGTGGGACAGTTCGGCCAGCGCGGTGCCCGTCCAGTCGACTGAGTGCAGCGCAACCAGGGTGTCGATCAGCTGCTCGCCGATCAGGCCGTGTGAGGACGGATCGCCAAGCAGTGCTTCGGGGAGTCCGTCGCGACGGATCACGCCGCCGTCGACGTAGGACATCACGAAGAACGGCGCACCCAGGATCGCGGGGTCCTCGCTGCGGGCCAGCACTGTGGGCACCGGTACTCCGGCTGTGCCCAGCGTCTCCATGATCCGCGCCTCGCGGATGACCTGATGAGCGGTGTCGGAGACAGTCGTCAGCGGGGCCCGGCGCACCACCCAGGCTTGCTCCAGCCGGTCGACGCGGAACATCTCGCAGCTGCCGCCCCCTCGAATGGGGGTGACCGACACGTCGGCTGCCTGTCCCGTCTGCTCGGCCAACCAGTCGCGAAACCGCGTGACGTCGAAACCCGTTGCGGCAGCACTCATGCGCCGATCCTCCGATTGCCGTTAAAATAACGTGGATTCCCTGAACATAGCAACCCCGGACTGCCCCGAGTGTGAGCGTACGGCGCAAATTTCGGGGATTTCTCGCTCTGGCGGCACACTAAAAGCCGGCGACGCACACTCGACGCCGTGCGATGGCCCTGGTTGCGCCGCGGCGCAGCTCAACGCATCCTGAGTCAACGCCCTGATACAGTCATCACCCTGTGCTGTACAGTCGCCCAGCACATGCTCAACGTTCGGACACGACAATGGCGTCGGGAGGTCATCGGCGATGACGCACAGACGAATTCGGCACCGCTGGTGACTGCCGAGACCGCTGAAACCGTGGCGGAGTTTCGCAGCCGGGCCAGGGCCTGGTTGGCCGCCAATATGCCGCGCCAGGATCCCGCCGAAGCCGCACTCCTGGAACGCGACGCGGAACTGTCCTGGCATCGGGCACGCGAACTGCAGAAGAAGTTGTATGACGGCGGATTTGCCGGCATCTGTTTTCCGCGGGAGTACGGGGGCCTCGGGCTGGGCTACGAGTACAAGAAGGCCTTCGATACCGAGGCGCTCGGCTACGAGACGCCGATACTGCTCAATGTCCCGTGCTTCGCCATCTGCTGCGCGACCATCCTCGACATGGGCAGCGAGGAACAGAAACGCACCCACATCCGAGCGGCGCTACGCGGCGACGAAGTTCTGGTGCAGCTGCTGTCCGAACCCAGCGGGGGGTCGGACCTCGCGGGTGTCATCACCCGAGCCGACCGCCGGGACGGGCGCTGGATCATCAATGGCGCCAAGACGTGGAGCACCTGGGCATTCGCCGCGGACTATGGGCTATGCCTGGCCCGGACCGATTGGGACGCACCGAAACACGAGGGACTGACCATGTTCCTGTTGCCGCTTGCGCACCCCGGAATAACGATCAACCGCATCCAGCAGATCAACGGCTCCATCGAATTCTGCGAAGAGTTCTTCGACGACGTCGAGGTGGGGGATGACGCCGTCGTCGGCGAACCGGGCAAAGGATGGGAAGTCGCCTCGCGACAGCTCTACCACGAACGCCGCAGCATGGGTGACGGCTCGGAGTACACCAGTGGGCCCGGAATCTCTGAGGCCGAGGACGTTTCGATCGACCTGCTGGCGTTGGTCGAGAAGACCAATCAGCAGGACCGCGAACGCATCCGGGAGATGATCGGGCGAGCCCTGGTGCACCGCACGGTCCAGCGTCAGCTCAGCGAGCATGTCTTCCATGCGGTGGCCGGCGGGGCCATGCCCCCAACCGCGGGATCCATCATCCGGTTGTCGATGGCTGCGACCCACGACATCGAAACCGACACCGCGGTTGCCGTCACGGGTAGCTCGGCCGTCGTCGACGACGAGGCACACCTGCTCGATATCGGCATCCGATACCTGGGCCGTCAGATCGCCAGCATCGGCGGCGGTACCACCGAAATGGCGCGCAACGTGATCGGCGAGCGGGTGTTGAACTTCCCCCGCGAGTACGCCGCCGACCGCGGCGTGCCGTTTAACCAAGTGCGGCGAAACAGACTGTCCTGAAACCATGTCGGAGAAAGGTGGCCGAAATTGAGCGACCAACTACGAGACATTCGAGAGTTTGCCGGCGACACCGACGCGTACCGCGATGAGCTGTACCGCCGCTGGACAGGTCTGCTCAGTTACCGCTACATCGGCCGTAGGCACTCGGCCATGGACATCGGCGAAGTCGATGACACCGTCGTGATCCGCCGGGACATGCGCAACGAGGCAGGCGGAATCATGGTTGCGCCGCTGGCGATTTCGTCACCCGAGGGGTGCCAGACCGACATGGTCGCGGTGCCCAATCCGGTCATCGCGTCGGTGCAGATCATCGATCCCGGCTACGACGTCTCTCGCGTCGAGATCGTCGGCTCCGGCGTCGTGCACCAAGGTCGGACGATGGGTTACGGGCGGTGCAAGATCGTCGATGCCGACAACCCGGACCGGGTGATCGCCTTCAACGAGGGGCAAGGCGCGATCATCGGAATTCCGCCGGAAGGCCTGGACAGGATGGATGTTTCGGGCACCGAGTTGGTTATCGAGGACTCGCCCGACCTGCCGCCGCTATGGGCCGCTTTCGGCGCCGCCAAGCGCGACGACGGTCACTGGGTGCTGCCCGGGCTCAGCGCAGAACTCGCTTCGCCGGATGCGGCATTGCACATTGGGCCCCAACATGTGGTGCTGGAAACCGCGGCGACCGACCTTGCGGCCGATCTCGCCGGGACGCGCAAGGTGCAGGTTGTGAGCTGGCACGTCATGTTCATGTCCCGCGGGAAAGTCGGGCCGTTCCGAGTGGAGGGCACCGCACACGCCGGAGGCCCCGGACGTATCGGCGTCCGGATGCTGCTGCACGACGAAGGCAACGCCGACAAGGCCGTCACCTCTGCCGCGGCGATCTTCGAGGTGGTCCGCTGATCTCGGCGCCAGGGCTGCTGAGATGTTCGGGTTCGGGTTCGACACACTGGCGCTGCTGACCGCGGTAGGTTTCGCGGGCCCGCTGGTGGCGTCACTGCCGCGCCTGCGGATTCCGCTGATCATCGGCGAGCTGGTCGCGGGACTCATTCTGGGCAAGACCGGCTTCGATGTCATCGAACCGGCGAACTCGACGTTCCAGCTGTTCGCAAACATCGGCTTCGCGCTGATCATGTTCGTCGCGAGCACGCATGTGCCGATACGCAGTCGGCGGGTGCGCGCGGCGGTGCCGCGGGCGCTGGCACGAGCCGCGCTGTGCGGTGTGGTCGCGGTTGCCCTCGGTGTCGGGCTGGCGTGGCAGTTCGGCACCGGCCATGCGGCGCTGTACGCAGTGCTGATGACGTCGTCGTCGGCGGCGTTGGCACTGCCGGTGGTTGATTCGCTGCGCCTGCATGGTCCACCGGTGCTCTCACTGACCGCACAGATCGCCATCTCCGACACCGCGTGTATTGTCTTGCTGCCCTTGGTGATCGACCTCCGCAAGGCGCCTACGGCAGCGCTGGGCGGGCTGGCGATCGCGGGGTGTGCCGTGCTGCTGTTCGTGCTTCTGCTTGCGGCCGATCGTCGGGGCTGGCGCCAGCGCATGCACGACTATTCCGAGGAGCGCAAATTCGCGCTGGAACTGCGGACCAATCTGCTCATTCTGTTTGCGCTGGCGGCGCTAGCGCTGTGCACGCACGTGTCGATCATGTTGGCCGGATTCGCGCTGGGCCTGGTGGTCGCGGCGGTCGGGGAACCGCGACGGTTGGCGCGCCAGCTGTTCGGGATCACCGAGGGATTCTTCGGTCCGTTGTTCTTCATCTGGCTAGGCGCTTCGCTGCATGTGCGCGAGCTGGGTGCGCACCCGAAGTTGATTTTGTTGGGCGCGGGGCTGGGACTGGGCGCTGTGCTGGCGCATTGCGTGGGCCGGCTGTTCGGCCAGCCGTTGACCCTTGCTGTGCTCTCGGCCGCGCAGCTCGGTGTCCCGGTGGCCGCTGCCACGATTGGGAACGAGGAAAACCTGCTCGCCGCGGGTGAGGGGTCGGCGCTGATGTTCGGCGCGTTGCTGACGATCGCTTCCACCTCGATCGCCGGCGCATTGGCAGTGCGTAGCCAACCCGGGTAGTGGCACAAAGTCCTCACTGACTGGGGCCGTCTTGCCCTCGTGTGGCCGGCGGCGCTCGCGCGATCGTTGACCTGACGCTTCACCGAAGGGAGCAATGTCGATGAACGCGAGCTTTCCCGATGTCGCCACAATCCGGACTGTTCTGAGTCTGGCTTCTCGCGCTCCCTCGGTCCACAACACACAGCCGTGGCGCTGGCGAGTGGAGGAACAGAGCCTGCATCTGTACTCCGACGCGAGCCGGCGGCTACCCAATACGGACCCTGCTGGTCGAGATTTGACGCTGAGTTGCGGTGCGGCCCTGAATCATTGCGTCATCGCGTTGGCCGCGATTGGGTGGCGGGCCAAGGTAGCTCGGCTTCCGGACCCCGCCGACCCCAGCTATCTCGCCGCGATCACGTTGTTGCCCTGCAGCGCCGATTCCCTCGATATAGCGCTCGCGGCGTCGATACCGCGGCGGCGGACCGATCGCCGTCACTACAGCTCCTGGTCGGTTCCGGTCAGCGATATCGCTCTGATGGCGGCACGGGCGGCACGAATCGGCGTCACGCTATGCCAAGTCGAAGACATCGACCGGCTGCACAAGATTGTGTCCCAATCGATTTCGGACCATCTCAATCACGACTATCTTGCCGAGCTCACCGAATGGAGTGGGCGCTATGCGTCGGTGGCGGGGGTTCCCGCCCGCAACGTGCCGGTGCCGGATCCGAGAGCCAAGATCCCGGGCCGTTTGTTCGCCGGTCCCGCCTTGGCCATGTCACCGGGCACGTCGGCGGCCGAGGACAACGCCGTGGTGCTGGCACTCGGGACCAGGACGGATGACCGGCTGGCGCAGCTGCGCGCCGGTGAAGCCACCAGTGTCGTACTGCTGACCGCGACGTCGATGGGTCTGGCGTGCTGCCCGGTTACCGAGCCGCTGGAGGTGGCCGAAACGCGCGAGGCGGTGCACGCGGATATCTTCGGCAGCAGTCACTTTCCGCAGATGTTGCTTCGGGTGGGGTGGGCGGCGATCAACGCCGACCCATTGCCGGCCACACCACGACGTGAACTCCCCGCCTTCGTCCAGTGGTGCGGGGATGCCCCGAAAGCGTCTAGCTAGACGATCTGCAGGACCTCGTCCAACGGGTGCCGCGGCGTCGGTGGGGGCAGAACTTCCATCGGCGGCGCCACTCCGACGCGGATGAGTACCTGTGGCTGGCTGAGCCGGTCGACCAGGCCGCGCACGATGTCGCGACTCTCGTCGACTTCGATCAGGTGAGTCAGTGGGCAGGTCCCCAGGCCTGCCATCGTGCATTCCAGCAAGACGGCTGACAACATTCCACCGCAACTCAATGCATCCGGTCGCGTGTCTTCCGGGGTGGACAGCACCAGAATTTTCGACCAGTCGACATCGACCTCGGGACGCCGATTCTGATGGCTCCGGCCCGGGAAGTCACGCCCCACCTCGACCCGTGGACGTTCTTCGTCAGAAAGCAGTGCGCTCGGCGGCATGCCTTTGGTCAACATGAATCGTGAAGTCCACCAAGCGAGTTCTTCGTGATAGGCGGAATCGTCGCCCCGAAGCGCGGCGCTGAGCTGGGAAGCGGCGGCCAACTGTGGTCGCACATCGTCGCAGAGCACATCGATCGCCACCAAGCTGTCGTCGAGCACGCCGAGCAATACGGGTTCGAAGAGATGCCAGAACGTCGGCTCTGCCAACGGCAGCCGATCCGTCCGGCGCACCAGGATCGCCTCGGCGCGGTCGTCCTGTGTCCCGGTGATGTGCTCGACGGGGCGGAACTCGATCGATGCCAGGTGGTCGGGGTTGTTCGGGTTCGGAAACCGTTCGATGACCGGGTCCCACCCCGCGGCCAGCATCACGACACGTAGATGATCGAGGGCGCAACCACAACTGATGATCGCTTGCCGCCCCGAATGATCCGTGCCCGGTACCAGCCGGCGCCGGTCAAGGAATAAGCGCAGCACGCCGCCGTCGGCCACCCAGTGCCACGGCTGGCTGTTGTGCACCGATGGAGCGCGGCAAGCTAGTCGAACTGCCTCCTTCAAGACCTCGCTGCCCGGTGTCGTGGGCATGCCGTCAACTCCTCGCCGCGGTTGTTGTTCTGCCAATCAACCTAGGGGACGAACGGCGGCGCATGAAGGGCCTTTTGGCCCCATCGCGGCCGGCCACAGCTCAATAGCCTGAAATTGGGCGAATCGAATAGTCAGGAGCCAACATGAAGCGGCTGCATCGCAAGTCGGTGGTCGTCGGTATCGACGGTTCGAAAGCCGCGATCAGCGCTGCCAAGTGGGCGGTTGACGAAGCGATCAGCCGCGAACTGCCCCTGCGCCTCGTCCATGTCATCCCGCGCGACGAGGTGCGGGGCACCCAGCCCGTCGCCCGGGCGGTGGAATGCGGCGAACTGGCACTCTGCCAGGCCGACGGTGCCGTGCAAGGTGCGGGAAAGTCGGTTGAGATCGAAACAGCGCTCCTCTCAGGAGATCCCGAACAAGTATTGATGCAGGAATCACGGGACGCGGCGCTGGTGTGCCTGGGGGTCGGGAAGCATGAATGGGGGAGCGACGAGTCGATGGGGTCCACCGCCGCCGCGTTGGCGACGCGGGCGCATTGCCCGGTGGCCATCATCCGAAGCGACTCCGGCGTACCGCAGACCCACGGTGGGGTGATCGCTGTGGTGCTCAATGATGAACCCGGGAATGACGAAGTTGTACACCAGGCGATGGAGGAAGGACGGCTGCGCAAAGCCACTGTGCGGCAAATAGATCGGCGATTGAACAGCTGGATCCGGCGCTACCCGGATGTTCGCGTCGAGGTCGTCGCCGCTGGTACCGGCGCGAGACTGACTGAGAACCACGGCAACGCAATCGACCTCGCCGTCGTGGGCCAGGCTGATGCGGACGAGATTGCCGGGCTCGGCGCACTGAACTGCCATCCGATTCCGGGCTATCCCGACTGCTCGGTCCTGCTGGTCCGCCACTGAGCCGCCGAAGGTGCCTCCGATGCAGGATTTCGCGACCCCCCGGTCGATCGTCGTCGGTATCGACGGCTCGAAAGCGGCACTGCGCGCGGCACACTGGGCCGTCGACGAGGCGGTACGGCGTGACGTACCGCTGCGGCTGCTCTACGCGAACCTGCAGGACGGTGCCCGGGCCGACGTCGCGGGCCAGCTCGCCATCGCCGAATCCTCCCTTCGCCGAGCACAATCGGCGATCGAGGCGACGAATCGACAGGTGAAAATCGAGACCGAGATTGTCAACCAGCCGCCGATCAAGTCTTTGATTCGCGCTTCGGCGTCGGCGGCCATGGTATGCGTGGGCGCCGTCGGATTGCAGCACTTTCAGGCCGGCCGCACGGGGTCGACCATCGCTGCGCTGGCGGCATCGGCGCACTGCCCGGTGGCGATTGTTCGCGACCGCGATGACCATTACCGACAGCCCGCACATGACATCGTCGTCGAAATCGACGGGGCTCCCAACAACGGTCTGGTGCTGGGCGCCGCGATGGCGGAAGCATTGCTGCGCGACGCACCGATCCAGGCCATCGTCTGCCAGCACGTCGACGATGCGGACGCGGATGGGGTTGGTGCTCGCCGGACGCTCGCCGACCTGGATCGCCGGCTTGCCCGGTGGAAGCGGCAGTATCCGCAGCTGCGGGTGGAGTCGGTCGCGGTACGCGGCACCCTGATGGAGTATCTGGCAAGGCGGCAGCGATCGGTGCAGCTGGCGATCGTCGGGTCTCACGACCGCCAGCATCTGGGCGAGCTGGTCGGGCCCGCGGGCAACGCTGTCCTGAATGGCGCCGCCTGCTCGTTGCTGATCGTCAATCGCCAACATCTGTGAAATGGGACGATGATGAAGATGGTGCAAATCGCTCCGCCGAGCCGGCAGAAAGGACTCGCAATGGTCACGGTTTTCCTGGTCGACGACCATGAAGTCGTTCGTCGGGGCCTCGCCGACTTGCTGGCTTCGGATTCTGACCTCGAAATCATCGGTGACGCCGGCTCGGTGTCGGAAGCGATGGTGCGCATACCCGCGTTGAAGCCGGACGTGGCGGTGCTCGACGTCCGTCTTCCCGACGGCAATGGCATCGAATTGTGCCGGGAGCTGCTGTCTGAGCTTCCCGACCTGCGGTGCCTGATGTTGACGTCGTTCACCTCCGATGAGGCGATGCTGGAGGCGATTCTGGCCGGTGCCAGCGGCTACGTCGTCAAGGATATTCGCGGCATGGAGCTGGCTCAGGCGATCAAGGATGTCGGCGCCGGCAAATCGTTGCTGGATAACCGTGCCGCGGCCGCACTGATGGCAAAACTGCGCGACACCACCGAGCCTCCCGATCCGCTGTCCGGGTTGACTGATCGGGAGCGAACCCTGCTTGGACTGCTCAGTGAGGGATTGACCAACAAACAGATCGCCGCGCGGATGTTTCTCGCCGAGAAGACGGTGAAGAACTACGTGTCGCGGTTGCTGGCCAAACTTGGCATGGAGCGGCGGACCCAGGCAGCAGTGTTCGCCTCAAAGTTGGATCAGCGGTCCGCCGAGCCCAGTTCGCCGTAGGTGCTGCACCCTCGTCGCCGTAGCCCGCGCCACAGCGATCCGCTTAAGCTGAGCCAAGGCACCGTGGCGTTGCCGGCTCCGTCGACGCGGGTTGCTCACCGCCGAAGATCTCATGGAGGTATTGGGTCGAGTGGCCACCGATGAGAGCGGCTCGGCTTTCGCCGGACTCGGCCGGCGCGGCCTGGTTGACCGGATGCATGAGCAACTCGACGAGTTGCTGGCAGGGCGCGATCAAATGGAGCAACTGCTGCGCGTCATCGTCGAGATCGGGTCGGATCTTGACCTGGATGCGACGCTGCGTCGAATTGTCATGTCGGCCAGGGATTTGACCTCAGCCCCCTACGGCGCGTTGGCGATACGTGATCCCGAGGGCGGATTGATCTCGTTTGTCCACGACGGAATCGATCCCGATTTGGTGCAACAAATCGGTCCGTTGCCTGTCGGCAAGGGAATTCTGAGTGTGTCGCTGCTGGATACCCTCGCGTTGCGATTGGACGATCTGACCACGCACCCGGCCGCAGTCGGGTTTCCCGAGCACCACCCACCAATGCGCGCGTTCCTCGCAGTGCCGATCACCATTCGAGGAACGGTGTTCGGCAATCTGTATCTGGCCCACGACGAGCCGACGCGGGTCTTCTCTGAATCCGACGAAGTCGCCGCCCGCGCGCTGGCTTTCGCGGCGGCGGTCGCGATCGACAATGCGCGAGTATTCGAGCGCGAGCGTACGTCGGTGAAGTGGATGGATGCCAGTCGTGAGATCACCACCGCGCTGCTTTCCAGTGTCGACTCGCGAACGACGCCGTTGCACTTGATCGCCGAACGGGCCTGTGCCCTCACCGAAGCCGAACAGGCGATCGTGCTCGTCCCGGTTGATGCCGATCTGCCCGCGGACGAAAACGACACGCTGGTCGTCTCTGCCGCGGTCGGACTCAACGCCAATGAGGTTGTTGGTCAACGGGTTCCGGTCGATAGATCCACCAGCGGCGGGGTTTTCCGCTCGGGTATCCCGTTGATCACCGAATCGATGAGCTATCCGATTCAGGCCTTCACCGACGTCGGAGAACGCTCGGCGATTGTGATGCCGCTGCGGGCTCACGACAAAGTCGCCGGAGTGATCGCGGTCGCGCGCAACGCGAACGAACCCCCCTTCGACAACAGTTACCTCAACTTGGTCAGTGATTTCGCCACGCACGCCGCGATAGCGCTGATGCTCGCGGAAGGCCGCGAACACGCGCGCCAGCTCACCATCGTGGCCGAACGGGAGCGCATTGCCCACGACCTGCATGACCACGTCATCCAACGGTTGTTCGCCGCGGGCATGGATCTTCAGGGCACCGTCGCGCGGGTGCGTTCAGCCGAGATCTCCGAGCGGCTCAACCGCACACTCGACGATCTGCAAACCATCATCGAGGAGATCCGCACCACCATCTTCCAGCTGAAATCCCCCCTGGGCAGCGACGGCGGCTTCCGGAATCGGATCCAGCGGGTCGTCGCCGACCTGACCGGGAACCGCGACCTCGTCACCACGGTGCGCCTGCACGGCCCGATGGCCGCCGTCGGCGGCGAACTGGCCGAACATGCCGAAGCGGTCACCGCCGAAGCCGTCAGCAACGCCATCCGGCACTCCTGCGCGACACGGCTGACCGTCGATGTCAGCGTCGCCGACATGCTGACCGTCGACATCGCCGACAACGGTTGCGGCATTCCCGCCGACAACCCGCGTCGCAGCGGATTGGCCAATTTGTGCTACCGCGCCGAGCAGGTCGGCGGATCTTGCGAAGTCACCACCCCGGATGGGGGCGGCACCAGGGTGCGCTGGACAGCTCCGTTGGCCGATCGCTGACGACGTGGCGCAGTAGCACTGTGCGGCAGGGACTTTGGTCCCGTGCGCTGAGGGCTTTCGACAGGCGCGGCGGTCGAGCCCTGGTCCGTAGCGTCATCCTCATGACCTATGTAATCGGCAAGGCGTGCGTCGACGTGATGGAGAAGTCCTGCGTTCAGGAGTGCCCGGTGGACTGCATTTACGAGGGTGCTCGAACGATGTACATCAACCCCGATGAGTGCGTGGACTGTGGCGCCTGCAGGTCGGCTTGCCACGCCGGCGCGATTTACTGGGAGGGCGACCTGCCCGACGACGAGCAAGCACACCTGGACGACAACGCCGCATTCTTCGCGCTGCCGCTTCCCGGGCGCTCCGGCCCGCTGGGTTCCCCGGGCGGCGCCACCGGAGTGGGGCGAGTGGGCGCGGACACCCGGTTGATCGCGGCGATGCCGGCAGCTACCGTCTGAAACTCTGGTCATACATCCCCGCGCATCTGTATGGTGATCGCCAGCGTCTACGCCTGGCGCACCGACACGACGGGAGACATGCAGTGGCAGAACGGTTGGCGGGAAAAGTCGCGCTGATTAGTGGGGGTGCGCGGGGGATGGGCGCCTCACACGTGCGAATGCTGGTCGCCGAGGGAGCCAGGGTCGTGTTCGGCGATATCCTCGACGACGAAGGTAAGGCGGTAGCGGCTGAAGTCGGCGACTCGGCTCGTTACCTGCACCTCGATGTGACGAAGCCCGACGACTGGGATGCGGCGGTGGCAACCGCCGTCAGCGAGTTCGGCGGCATCGACGTGCTGGTGAACAACGCCGGCATCATCAACATCGGCACCTTCGAGGACTACGCGCTCTCGGAGTGGCAGCGGATCCTCGACATCAACTTGACCGGCGTGTTCCTCGGTATCCGCGCCGTGGTGAAACCCATGAAGGAAGCCGGCCGAGGCTCGATAATCAACATCTCCTCGATCGAAGGTATCGCCGGCACTATCGCCTGCCACGGTTACACCGCAAGCAAATTCGCTGTCCGGGGTCTGACCAAGTCGGCGGCACTGGAGCTGGGGCCCAGCGGTATTCGGGTGAACTCCATCCATCCTGGGCTGATCAAGACGCCGATGACCGACTGGGTTCCCGACGACATCTTCCAGACCGCGTTGGGCCGGGCCGCCGACCCCAAGGAGGTCTCCAGCCTGGTGGTCTATCTGGCCAGTGACGAGTCTAGTTACTCCACCGGTTCGGAGTTCGTGGTCGACGGTGGCACCACCGCCGGCTTGGGGCACAAAGACTTTTCCGCGGTAGAGACGGACGCGCAGCCGGAGTGGGTTACCTAGCGGCAGATACGGATTCGGGCTCGTTGGCCTGCTTCTCTTTTGGGTCAGGCCACGGCGAAGGCACCGGGCGCTGCCGCACTCGCTGCGGCCACCAGAACCACTTGCCCAACAGCGCGGCAATGGACGGCGTCATCAGGGACCGCACGATCAGGGTGTCAAACAGCAGGCCGAGGCCGATGGTGGTACCCACCTGACCGATGACGGTCAGCTCGCTGACCGCCATGGTCATCATCGTGAACGCGAAGACCAATCCCGCCGACGTGACCACCGAGCCGGTGCCGCCCATCGACCGGATGATGCCGGTGTTCAGGCCCGCGTGGATCTCCTCCTTGAACCGCGCTACCAGTAGCAAGTTGTAGTCGGCGCCCACGGCGAGCAAGATGATGACCGACATCGCGAGCACCATCCAGTGCAGCTCGATGCCGATGATGTGCTGCCAGATCAGCACCGACAGTCCAAAGGACGCACCCAGCGAAATCAACACCGTTCCGACGATGACCGCCGAGGCCACCACACCTCGGGTGATGATCAACATGATGATGAAAATCAGGCACAGCGAAGCGATTCCGGCGATCAACAGGTCGTAGGTATTGCCCTCGCTGAGGTCTTTGAAGATTGCCGCGGTGCCGCCGAGGTAGATCTTCGAGCCCTCCAGCGGAGTGCCCTTCAATGATTCGTAGGCGGCCTTCTTGATGGCGGCGATGTGCGAAATGCCTTCTGCCGACATCGGATCGCCGTCATGGCTGATGATGAAGCGCACCGCATGGCCATCGGGGGAGATGAAGTTCTTCATCCCCTTCTTGAACTCGGCGTTGTTGAAGATCTCCGGCGGTAGGTAGAACGAGTCGTCGTTCTTGGAAGCGTCGAATGCCTTACCCATGGCGTTCGAGTTCTTCTGCGCCTCAGTCTGCTGATCCTGCAAACCCTTTTGGGT
Source organism: Mycobacterium montefiorense (assembly GCF_025823255.1). Lineage (NCBI taxonomy): Bacteria > Bacillati > Actinomycetota > Actinomycetes > Mycobacteriales > Mycobacteriaceae > Mycobacterium > Mycobacterium montefiorense. Next base: position 300,614 of record NZ_JACKVL010000006.1, read on the forward strand.
CGAATACATGGTCAGCATAGTGGTTTTCATAGCCTTCATGTTTTCGATCATGCTGGGCATCAGTGCCACCATCTGAGGCATCAGGGTGTCGAGATGATCCATGATCGGCAGCAGACTCTCGATGTCATCGGTCATTGTGTCGACGCCGTCCAGGCCGTCGAAGACGGAGCGAATCGACCAGCACACCGGGATGTCGAAGCAGTGCTTCTCCCAGTAGAGGTAGCTGCGGAAGGGCCGGAAGAAGTCCTCGAAATCGGCCATGTGGTTGCGCAATTCATTGATGTCGATGGTCATGTCGTGCATCTTTTTGACCATCTGATGCATGTCGTTGGCCATCTGGGCGGTGATGCTCGACATCTTTTCCATGCTGTCGATGGTCGTTTGCATCATGTCTGCCTGCTTGAGCATGTCGGCCATCTGGTCTTCTTGGTACTTCTGATTCATCTGCTGGCTGACGCCTTGCATGCTGATCTGGAACGGGATCGAGGTGTGCTCGATCGGCTTCCCCTCGGGCCGGGTGATCGCCTGCACGCGTGAGATACCCGGCACCCGGAAGATCGTCTTGGCGATTTTGTCGATGACCAAGAAGTCCGCGGAGTTACGCAGATCGTGGTCGCTCTCGATCATCAGCACTTCGGGATTCATCCGAGCCTGTGAGAAGTGCCGGTCCGCGGCTGCGTAACCCTCGTTCGCGGGCAGATCTGTGGGCAGATAATTGCGGTCGTTGTAGTTGGTGCGGTACCCGGGCAGCGTGAGCAAGCCGACCAGTGCCACTCCGATCGTCATGACCAGGATCGGGCCCGGCCACCTCACCACGAGGGCGCCAACCTTGCGCCAGAAGCGAATACGCTGTGTCCGCTTGGGCTCGTGGGTCTTGCCGAAACGCGTAGCCACCGAGATGACCGCAGCGCCGAGCGTCAAAGCCGCAAACACCACGACCACCATGCCGATGGCCAACGGGATACCCAGCGTCTGGAAATAGGGCAGGTTCGTGAAGTGCAGGCAGAACGTGGCGCCGGCGATCGTCATACCGGACCCGAGCACCACGTGCGCGGTGCCCCGATACATCGTGTAATAAGCGTCTTCTCGGGACTCGCCGACAGACCGGGCTTCCTGATATCGGCCGATCAAAAAGATCGCATAGTCGGTAGCGGCCGCGATGGCCAACGTGACGATCAGGTTGGTTGCGAACGTCGAAAGCCCAATGATCTTGTGGTAGCCCAGAAATGCGACCGTTCCGCGTGCCGCCGATAGCTCTAGCACCACCATCACCATCGTCAGCAACAGCGTGATGACCGATCGATAGACCAACAACAACATCGCGATGATCACGGTGAAGGTGCACATCGTGATGACTTGCACGCTGCGGTCACCGGCCATGTGCTGATCGGCTGCGAGCGCCGCCGGTCCGGTGACGTAGGCCTTTACCCCGTTGGGCGGGCGCACACTCTTGACGATGCTCCGGACGGACTCGACCGATTCATTGGCCAAGGCTTCGCCCTGGTTGCCGGCCAGGTAGACCTGCACGTAGGCGGCCCTGCCGTCGTTGCTTTGTGCGCCGGCCCCGGTCAGGGGGTCGCTCCACATATCCTGAACGTGCTCAACGTGTTTGGTGTCGGCGTCGAGTTTCTTGACGATCTGGTCGTAGTAGGCGTGCGCATCGGCGCCCAGGGGATTTTGGCCCTCCAACACGATCATCGCCGAGCTGTTGGACTTGTACTCGTTGAACACCGTACCCATGCGCTTCGTGGCGACCACCGATTGCGCATCGTCGGGAGCCATCGACACCGAGCGCATCTTCCCGACCGTGTCCAAGTCTGGGACGACCGTGCTGAGCACCGCGATGATTGCGATCCAGCCGAGGATGATGGGGACGGCGAACTTGCGGACAAAGCGCGGGATTTTTTCCCGCACCGGCTCTGCAGCGGTCGGGAGCGCGTCGGTGCGGGCGTCGTTGAACGTTGTGCTCATGCGGATTTCACCAGGCAGAATGTCAGGGCGTGCACGCCGGTGCTAATTTTCTCGGCCTTGACTTCGTCATCGATCGTGATGCGGCAACCGAGGTAGTCACCATCGCTTTGCGCCGAGAGATTGGGAAAGACCGACGGCGCCGTCGTACTGAGCACCAGCGTCCATGGCAACGGCGCACCGTCGACCCGGGTCGGGTCGGCGGACAGATTCAGGTAGTTCACGTTCGCATGGCTAGCCGAGCCGAATACCTCGTACTTGACGACCTTCGGCTTGAACGGCTTGGAGTCTTCGAGCCGCGGGCTGGTCATGACGCCGGTGTCGTTGGCGCCGAAGAAGGACTTGACCCGGACAACGGCAAAGCCGCCGACCACCACAACCGCCACGATCAAGAGCGGCAGCCATGCGTTCCGCACGATCTTCGATAGCAGCAACTACCCGAGTCCTTTTCTGATCGCCGTGAATTGCCGGTACGAGCCGCACGACTCAGCAGCGACTCGCGGCCGCTGCTCGGACTTGCGCGCCCATTTCATGCCTGCGGAGATAGCTGAGTGCGCGCGCCGATGGCCGCTCTCGGTACCGATACATGCCCCGCGTTGCGGAAGCGTCCCCGAACACCGCCACCAGCGCATAGTACATGATGTGCATATCTTGCACATCATGCAAGATTCGCCCGCGGTGTTTCAGATCACTTTGTGAAGATGCTGTTGACCAGCGCGGCGGCGCGCTCGACGTAGGGCATCGGCGTGTCTTCGGCGTCCTTGGGCTCGTCACTTGCCCACCTCTCGATGCCCGAGCGCACGGCGGTCAACGCCAGCGCGGAGATCAAGGGGGCCATCTCGTCGTCCGGCTTCATGTCCTGACGGCGAACGATGATGTCGGTTAGCTGGAGTTGAAAACGTTCCAGATCGGCGAGAAACGCGGCCAGCACCGCGGGCGAGGTCTTGGCGAGTTCGAGCATGTGGGCGGCATACTCTCGCGGCGGGGGCACGTCGCGCAGGTGATGCGCGGCCAGAGTGATCAGCTCGGCCAGCACGACCGAGTAAGGCGCGGGCCCGTCCGCGACGAAATCCGCAACCAGCTCAGGAGGGATGTCTGAGGGGCCGTAGGCGAGCGCGGACTCTTTGTTCGGGAAGTAGTTGAAAAAGGTGCGTGTCGAGATTCCGGCTTCGGCACAGATTTCGTCGATGGTCACCTTGTCGAAGCCGCGCTCGAGTGTCAGGCGCACCGCGGCGTCGCGGATGTCTGCGCTGGTCTCGCGCCGGCGCCGCTCGCGCAGCCCCAATGGGTTGGCCATACCACCCATAGTTGCACGAACTGCACACTTTGCAGTCAAATGGCTCGTTAACCGCGTGGCTTAGGCCAGGGGGTCGTCTGCGGGCGCGGCCAGGGCGGCCCATAAGTGGTCGCGCTGGCTCGCGAAGAACTTCACCGAGATCGCTGCTTTGTCCACGATGTGGTCGAACGCGTGGAACGCGCCGGGCGCAATCTCCTCGTGCACAGGCACGCCCGCCTCGCGGAGACGCCGGGCGTAGTCGAGGCACTCCTGGTAGTACAGGTCCAACGTCCCGACCCCGATCCATGCTGCTGGCAGTCCGGCCAAATCGGGCCGACGTCCCGGTGCGGCCTCGGCGGGGTCTGCTCCGTCGAGGTACCACTGCCAGGCCAGTTGGTTATCGTCCTCGGTCCACATGATGCGCTTGCGGCCGTCGCCGTTTGCTCCCGTGCGATCGTCCAGCATGGGGTACACCAGCATCTGATAGGCGAGCTTGACTTCGCCGCGATCGTGCGCCCGTTGTGCGACCGCTGCCGCGAAATGTCCACCGGCGCTTGCCCCGCCGACGGCGATTCGCTCGGGGTCGACCCATGGCTGGCGAGCTAGCCAGAGCAGCGCCGCATAGCAGTCTTCGAGCGGTATCGGGTAGGGGTGCTCTGGAGCCAGGCGGTGTTCGACGGCTGCGATCGCGACGCCGGTCAGGCGAGATAGCTTGCGGCAGGACTTGTCGTCCTGGACGGCGGTTCCCATGATGGTGCCGCCGCCATGGATCCACAACAGCGCGGGAGCCCGGTCGGGGAGGCCGGCCGGACGATGCATGCGAACCTTGACGTGTTCGTCGACCGCGACCGCCGGTACATCACGGAGCCGGCCGGCGTTGCCGAGGGCCAGCATGATGGCTCGCTGAACCTTGTAGCCGCGGTGCAGGGCGTATCCCCGGGGCAGAAAGCGGGCGACCTTACGCAGATCGGGATCCACGGCCTGTGGCGCGGTGAAGGCATTCGCGGGCAACCGATTTGCCATGGGTTTTCTCTGTTCCCTCGCGCCGACAGGCCACTTTGACCATACACAGCGGGCACGATGTCAACGGCCGGTTACCGCGCGCAATCATCGATGTGGACGGGGTATCCAGCGCGCAAGATCCGCACTGTGGACGGCGGGGTCAGCACCGTGGCCTCGCCGGCCCTAGGGCGTGGCAGCTTTCGCCGATAGGAGTTGTCCCGATCCCAAACCGTGAGGTGGTCGCTGACGACGACGGCCGCACCTAAGTCGGTAGCGACAAATACTCCGTCGGGCAGACCGTTCCAAGGGGCACGATGGCCGGCCCCGTCGATCCGCTCACCGTGTAGCTGCGCATCCATATGCTTCGCGTAAACGTTTGTCCCATAATGTGTTTCAGACAATAGCGACCGGTAGGTCTGATAGGCGCGGTGTCGACATTCACCGCATGGGCGATGACCGGCAGCCAGCGCCACGGCCTCGTCGAGGAAGAACAGTGGCGTGTACCGATTGGGTTCCCACTGCGCCACCCGGCGGCCCCGGAACGACAACACACACGTGATCCAGATCTTGTGCTGATGGTTGCGAAAAACGTCGCGTTGACCGCGGCCCTGGTGCAGACGCCCGCGGTTGCCCATCCAGGCGCCACGACCCGACACGGCAACGATCTCTCCGAGCGGTGAGACCCGGTTGCGCGCCGGCCCTTCCGTCGTCATCCCGCCCGCTCGAGGTCGAGCAGCAATCCCTTCGCCACGGACCCGCCGCGGTAGGCGCCGACGGTTCCATCGGATCGGATTACCCGATGACACGGCACGACGATGGGAATCGGGTTCGTTGCGCACGCGGTGCCGACGGCGCGTACCGCCTTGGGGGAGCCGGCCAGTTGCGCCATCGCCGCATAGCTGGTCGTCGCGCCGTAACTGATGTCGGTGTTGAGGTGTTCCAGCACCGCGCGCCGAAACCCGTGCGACAGCGACCAGTCCAGGGCAATGTCGAAGTGGCGCCGGACGCCGGCGAAGTATTCGTCGAGCTGTCGTGCGATCGGGTCCAGCCGCGCGGGGGCCTCGAGCATCCGCGGACTGATCCGCTCGGACAGAGCCAGCAGCACGCCGTCACGATCCTCGTTCTCGAACGCCACTCGGAGAAGTCCGCGAGGGGTGGCAGCCAGCAGCAGCGGCCCGACTGCGGAGTCCACTGTGCGATAGGCGATGTCTAGCAGATCGGCGGCCTGGGCGCCGATTTCCAGACGGGTGTGTAGGCGCTGCAGATGATCCGGGTCGACGGGGTAGTAGCGGTCGAGGTCGGTCGAGGTCATGGTCGTTCCTTTGCGATGTCGAGAAGAGGATATGTGCGCCGCAGGGTGGCGATGCCGTCGGCTGCGGCTCGTCGGGCAGCGGCAGCGTTGCTGTCGAGGATCGTCGCGATCTCGGAGTAGGGCAGTCCCGCCAAGTAGTGGTACGCCACGGCCTGGCGCTGCTTGGGTGGCAGCGCGCCCACGGCCGCGTCCAGATCGAGATCGTGGCCATCAGCCCGTTCCCTGGCGGGGGAGTCGGGGGTGTCGGCGACCGGGACGGCCCGCCGTGACGCCGCGCGGGTGATGTCGATGGCTTTGCGGTGCGCGATCGTGACTAGCCACGCCTCGACGTTGGCGCCGGCCGGCAATTGTGGATAAGCCCTCAATGCTGCCAGGAAGGTGTCCGACCACGCGTCGTCGGCATCGTTGTGTCCGACCACGGCACGCACGACTCGCAGCACCGTGGCACCGTGGTGTGCCACGACAGCCTCGAAGGGCGGTTTGACGTCCTGCTCGGCATTCACCTTGGCGATGTCCTCCTGCTCCTGATTTGAAGACGTCGGCGCATCGTGGAATGTGAGAAAGAGTCTTGTCGTCCGCGATGTGGGTTGGAAGTCGTACACCCACTGCTGCCAGCACCGGCACAGTGGACGCCGCATTCTTAATACGAATGACTCTAGTATCTATGTCCATGAAATCGGACCGCTCATACCCGGATAAACCCGGACATAGCTGATTAAAGTCAACATATCCACACTCGCCACCGGAGTAGCCACAAACTAGAACACGTTCTAAGGTAGGCAACACGATGCGCTAATCGCGCCCGACCGGGGCCGGTGCCAGGCGACAAGGGGTAGTGATGATCGACAGCCGCTCAGCGGATGTAGTGGTGGTGGGATTCGGGGCCGCGGGTGTATGCGCGGCACTGGAAGGCCGATCTCGCGGGGCCGATGTCATGGCGATCGACCGGTTCAACGGTGGGGGCGCCACACAGGTATCCGGCGGCATCATCTACGCCGGTGGCGGAACGTGGGTTCAACGGGCAGGCGGTATCGCCGACAGCGCCGAAGGGATGTTCGCGTATTTGCAGGCCGAGATCGGCGATGCAGTCCGACCCGAAACCCTGCGCCGTTTCGTCGATTCCAGCCCGGAGATGATCGACTGGCTCACCGCCCACGGCGTGCCCTTCGAGGCATCGGTATGTCCGTACAAGACTTCCTATCCGAACAACAAGTACTACCTCTACTACTCGGGAAGCGAGAACTCCGGGCGCTTCCGCGGCATCACTCCGCCGGTGCAGCGCGGCCACCGGGCCAAGGGGGCAGGGGCGTCCGGCAAGAAGATCTATCAACCGCTGGCCGCTGCAGCAGCGCGTCTGGGAGTGCGCACCCAATTCCACACCCGGGCAATGTCGTTGTTGACCGATCCGTCCGGCCGGGTCGTCGCCGTGCGAACCAGCACTCTTGCCGGCGCACCGGCGTGGGTTCGGCAGCGCTACCGCACGTATGCATCACTTGCCGTCAAACCGGGCATCTATTACCCGCCGCTGCGCGCGGCGATGGAAAGACGGCTGAACCACCTGGAGCGGCGCTATGCGCGTACCGTCGATATTCGTGCTCGTAAGGCCGTCATCCTTTGTGCGGGCGGCTATATCGCGAACCGCGAACTTATCGCTACGCATGCGCCGGCCTACCGCGATGGGCTGCAGCTTGGCACTACCGCAGACGACGGCAGCGGTATGCAATTGGCGGCCACCATCGGCGCTGCCGTCGATCGGCTCGACAATGTCTCGGCCTGGCGGTTCATCACCCCGCCCAGCGCATTCCTGGGCGCACTGATTGTCGACTCGCGCGGCCAGCGCATCATCGACGAAACCCGCTACGGAGCTGCCGTCGGTCACGCGATGATCCAAGACCACAACGGCCAAGGCTGGATCCTTGTCGATCAAGCGCTGCTCAGACAAGCCCGAACTGAGCTACCACAGCAGGCAATCTGGTTTCAACGGCTACAGATGGAAGCCATGCTGCGCACCGACCGCATCCGGGCAGACACCCTCGAGGAAGTCGCGATCAAGGCCGGAATCGACCCTGCGGGACTACGTCGTACAGTGGCCGCTCACAACGAGGCCGCGGGCGCAGGACAGCTCGATCCGATGGGAAAGCCCGCCGAATTCGTCCGCCCTGTCGGGCAGGGACCGTTTTCATTGATCGCGATCTCGGTCAAACGAAGCCTGATCAATCCATGCCCGATGTTCACCCTCGGCGGACTGCTCGTCGACGAACTCACCGGCGCGGTGAAAACGGTCGCCGGCGAACCGATTCCCGGCCTCTACGCTGCCGGACGCACCGCGGTCGGGATCTGTGCCAACTCTTATGTCAGCGGCCTGTCATTGGCCGATTGCATTTTCTCTGGCCGGCGGGCCGCCGAACATGCTGTCCAGGAACAACCTGCGTTACCTCCGTTCGATCCGGCGAGCGCCTGAGCCGCCAAGCGCTCAGCTCCTCAACAACGGGTAACCCGTGACCACTATCTGAGGTCGCGACCTCACGCTTGTCGACCGGTCGTCGTCTACCTATAGAGGAGGTTGAACGATGACAGCGCGGCACACGATGATCGAGAGCCCGCTGGGCGAGCTGACCCTGGTCGCCGACGGTGACATGTTGACGGGTGTGTATTTCCGGCATCATTGGCACCCGCCCACCGCAGACACGCTCGGCGAGTTCGTCGAGCCGGCCGCCGATGAATTATTCGGCCGCACCGGCGAGCAGCTGCGCGAATACCTGGCGGGAGAGCGCACCCAATTCGATCTGCCAATGGCACTGATGGGTGACCCGCGGCGGCACCGAATTTGGGATCTGCTCACCGACATCGGCTACGGACGGACGAAGACATACGGTGAGTTGGTCGCCGAACTGGCTGACGGCACCACCGCCTACGAAGTGGGCCAGGCCGTCGGGCGCAATCCGCTCAGCATCGTCGTTCCGTGCCATCGGGTGGTCGGAAAGGACGGCGCGCTAACCGGTTACGCGGGCGGGCTGAAGCGCAAGCGGTTCCTGCTGAAGCTCGAAGAGCCGGCACCCGCGGTGGCTGGCAGACTGTTCTGATGCCATCGACATGGCGTAAGCGCGTCGATGCCGCGGATTGGGAAGCGGTCGCCGCCGATATGAACGATGTCGGCGGTGCGCTGCTGCCGGAGCTGATCACCCCCGCGGAGTGCGCTTCGGTGATCGATTTGTATCCCGACGACAGTTTGTTCCGCACCATCGTCGACATGGGCCGGCACCGCTATGGGCAAGGCGAGTATCGATACTTCAAACGGCCTTATCCGCGTCCGATCGAAGACCTGAAGCAGGCACTCTATCCTCGGCTGCTGCCGATTGCCCGCGACTGGTGGACCAAGCTTGGCCGCGAAACCCCCTGGCCCGACTCCCTCGACGAATGGCTCGAAATGTGCCACAGCGCGGCGCAAACCAAGCCCACCGCCCTGATGCTCAAGTACGGGCCCGGAGATTGGAACGCCCTGCACCGAGACCTGTACGGAGACCTGATCTTTCCGATGCAGGTCGTCATCAATCTCAATGAGCCCGGAGTGGCGCATACCGGGGGCGAATTCCTGCTCGTCGAGCAGCGAGCCCGAGCTCAGTCACGTGGGACGGTCATGACGTTGCCGCAAGGACACGGCTACGTCTTCACCACCAGAGAACGGCCGGTCCGATCGACGCGGGGCTGGTCGGCAGCCCCAGTCCGGCACGGCGTTTCCGCGGTCCGTTCCGGCCAGCGCTACACGCTGGGATTGATTTTTCACGACGCGGCCTGAACATCATGACGGCCGGCTAGGGCACCATGGTGGTATGGAGCTGTACGACGTCATGCGATCCACCTCCGCAGTACGCGAATTCACCGACGATCCGCTTCCCGATGACGTTCTCGGGCGCATCCTCGACAGCGCCCGCTTTGCACCTACCGGCGGTAACCGGCAGGGCGTGCGCGCCATCGTGCTACGCGATCAGCAGACCCGTTCGGCCTTGGCGGATCTTGGGCTAACCGCTGCCCGCCGCTACACGGCACAGCTCGCCAACGGCGAATCGCCGTGGAATCCGTTGCAGCCAACCAGCTTAGACGCATCCGCGATCGAGGCTGCGCAGGTTCCCGAGCAGATGTCGGCCCCGTTTCGTGATGCGCCGGTGGTGTTGGCGATCTGTCTGAACCTCGCCGTCGTTGCCGCTACCGACCAGGACCTGGACCGTATCGCGGTGGTACCCGGCGCATCCGTGTACCCATTTGTGTGGAACGTCTTGCTGGCCGCGCGCAATGAAGGCTACGGCGGAGTACTGACCACGATGGTTGTCGCCGAGGAGAAGCGGGCGAAAGATCTTCTCGGCATACCCGACTCATACGCGATCGCGGCGCTGGTGCCGTTGGGCAGACCCGTGCGCCAAGTGACGAAGTTACGACGGCGCCCGATCTCTGAGTTCGTCACCTCGGAGCGATTCGACGGGATGCCGTTTCCCGGCTGATCGGGTTCTCCCTCGGGCCCCTCTGTCAGGGGAAGGGGCAACCGGGATTTGGGGCATCTTCGGCAAGTGGCTTTCCCGTCGGCATGATGTAGATGACTTCGAGGACCAGGGGCGTGGCGCCGAGGTTGCGGCCCAGATGAACGTGTTCGGGCCCCGCGGGTTCGGTAACCGGATCACCCGGGTGGTATACGCCGTCAATTGAGCAGTCAGCCGAATAATGGGTGAGGGTGCCGCGCTTGACCGCTCCGACTAGAGTGCCATCATGCCAGTGCCAGCCGGTACTGCCGCCCGGGTCGATGGTGATCTCCCGGACGATGAAATCTCTTCCCTCTTCCGATGATTGGGTTAGTTGAGCCGAATGCACTCCGCTGCCGGGAGTCGCAGCGCTACGCGTCGGGGGGGTAACGAGCGATAGCAAAAGGAGAACCAATACGAGTACCGCGCGACGTGAACGCATCGACCTCATCTTAACCCTGGGTCGCCTACTTTGTCATTACGCGGCGACTACTACCTCGGGTTCGCGGATATATCGTTGCTCAATGGCGAAGTCCATCAGCAGCTTTCGCATGTTCCGGCGTCCTCGATGAATGCGAGACATGACCGAACCAAGCGGTATGTTGAGGATTTCGCCGATCTCCTTGTATCGGAAGCCTTCGACGTCGGCATAGTAAACAGCCAGCTGCTGCCCCTCGGGGAGTTTCTGCAGTGCCTGGCGAACCTCGGGGTGGACGATCGAGTTGAGAGCTTCGGCCTCAGCCGACAATCGCCCGGCGCCCGGCTGTGGGGGGCCAGTGGGAATCAGATAGTCGCTCACGTCGCCGGCCAACCACTCCGTTGGGCGACGTTGTGCTGTGCGGTAGTAATTGATCCGCGTATGGTTCATGATCGTGAAAAGCCATGCGCGCAGGTTTGTCCCTTCCCTGAAGGAGGCAAATCCGACGTAAGCCTTGACTATGGTTTCCTGGACGAGGTCTTCGGTGTCTGCATGGCTTTGGCTATACCTGCGTGCCGCACGGTACAGCTGATCCCGCAACGGCATGACGTCGCGTTCGAATCGTGCTGCGAGCTCGTCGGGACTCGGGCTCGTGGACTCCTGCAGTTCGGGATTAGGCGGGGGCACCGGCATGATCGTCAACCTCGTAATCTTGAGCGCGATTGTGCCCCTTCATCAGAGCAACCAAACTTGATCGTGTCCAATGAATGGTTCTGATCTGGGCTATCAAATTTGGAGATAACGGCTGTACGGTGCGGTTTACCAGGCCAGTAGGCGACGCCGGTTACGGATCGCGAAAGGTGCTGTCGGCTGGGGTTATTAGGTTATCGACCGAGGTTGCGGTCGCGGGCGGCGCCAACGAGAGGATCAACTCGGTGAGCCTCGCAGCGGCAGGCGCGATGCGTGCTGGCGTTCCCATAGCGAGGAAGATTGGCCACACGATCTCTGGCTGCAACGGCACCGCACGGAGGTCCGGAAAGCGGCTAGCGTCGCTGGCGGGCATGAATATGGTGCCCAATCCGTGTCGGACCAGACTGGACGCGACCCCGTAATTGACTGCGGCTTCATACGGAGTGTGTGGTGTGACGCCGGCCGCCGCGAAGGCGTTCTCCACTAGTCGGCGCAATCCGAATTCGGCGGGGAAGCCGATCAGGTTCTCCTCGGCAATTTCTGCCATGCCGATGCGGTCGCGTTGCGCCAACGGATGATCGTGCCTGCAGACAAAAAGCATCGGCTCTTCAGTCAGCAGCCGCATCTGAATACCCGTGGGGAAGCGATCCGGCGCCGACACGAAGGCCAGGTCGAGCGACCCGTTCGCGATGGCTGCGAGATGTGGCGTCGAGCCCCACTGACTCAGCCGCAGCATGATTTGGACGAACGGATAGGTGCGGTGGAACTCGCCCAAAATCTTTGGGATGTCCAGCGCACCAAAGGATATGAGGGACCCCACCTCCACGGTGCCGGAGAGCTCGCCGAGGTAGTCGCTGATCGAATCCTTGGCCAGTTGAGCACCGTGGATGATGCGGCGGGCATGATCCCGAAACAACTCACCGGCCGGGGTCAGCTTGATCTGCTGCTTGGATCGATCGAACAGTTCTACGCCGAGTTCTTTCTCCAGCTTGCTGACCGATGTGGAGAGGGCGGACTGAACGACGCGAACTCGTTGCGCCGCGCGCGAAAAGCTCATCTCGCTTGCAACAGCGATGAAGTACTCAAGTTGCCGAAGCTCCATCCCTGAAATCCCATCGATGTAGTTGAAGGAATATGTCCAGATCATCGTCAGAATCGATGATTCCTGGATGCTGCTATGAGGTGTAACACCGTCCAATCGCGTTGTGTGGCCTCCGCGCGGGTACGACTTTTCGTCATCAGCTGCATCGCGATCGTTGCTACTCACTGCCGGAATGGCGATACTCCAGGGGCTCAGACAGGTGTACATAGGAGACGATGAAGTGACACGAATCGCGCCTTCCGCAGCGTTCGCCGCGGTGCCGACTGAAGGCCTCGGTCAAGGGGATCGGATCAACCTCGGCGTTGCCTCCATCGTCAGTCGCCTTCCCGCGGCGGCCGAGGCATTGGGCGCATTGACCGCGGCGCTTCGCGTCAACGGGAGTCTGTCGCCGCGGCTGCTAGAGCTGGTGCGCCTGCGCATCGCTTTTTTCAACCAATGCCGCAGCTGCATCGCAGTCCGCTACCAAAGCGCCATCGACGACGGCCTCGACGAGGATGCGGTCTGCTCGCTGGAACGACCGGCTGACGCGGAAAATCTTTCGGACGCCGAGCGTTCGGCTCTTTACTTCGCCGAGTTGTTCGCGACCAACCACTTGGCGATCGACGATGCGGTCTACGACGGATTGCGTGCGCACTTCAGCGAGGACCAGCTGGTGGAACTCGGCTTGCACTGCGCAATCGCTCTCGGGGTCGGGCGACTCTCGGCGACTTGGGATGTCAGTGACGATCTACCCGAGTTGAATGGCTCATCTGAGCGCTTGGCGCCCTGGAACTCCGGGTCGGTCGTCGCGACCGGCTAGCCAGCCGCACACGGCAGCCCGAAAAGAGAAAACGTCACTGTGACGGAATATGTTGGGGTGTTGCCTTTTAGCGCTCAGCCGCCATTGCGCCATATCGGTAGCAGTCAGAGGTTGCGTCGGCGATAGCGTCGGAGACGGTGGATATTGGCCAGCGTCGCCGAGCCGGTGAATGGACGCAGAGCAGCATCAAGGCGGGTACGGACGGCATGGGTGTCGAGGCCAATCCCAATCGCAACCAGGCAGTTGGCCGACATCCCAGGCGGCGCGATTGCAATGTGAATCGCCGCGCCGACCAGATTGACCGCGTAGGTGTGCGTAGCTGCGCCGTATCGCACCGCCACGGCGCCCTTGAGTCGGTATGCGCCTGGCGGCGGGTTCTCGAGCAAGTCGATTAGCGCGCCCGGGTCGATTTCGCCTGTGCTCGTCGCCGTGACCGAGTCGGCGTGCGAATTGTCGTGGTCGTGATTGTGGACCGCGGGGTCGGTCGATGCATCGACGAGCAGTTCGCGCAACGAGAGCTGGCCCGGCTCGTCGCGCGTTCCGGCTACGTCGTAAAGCAGTGCAGGGTCGATCTGACCGGCGACCGCTCCGACGACGGTCGCGCGTGGATTGCGTTCTCGCACGAGCCGTTCCACCCGCTCGACCGCGGCAGTGCGATCGTGCTGGGGGAGTTGGTCAAGTTTGTTGACAACGACGAGAGAGGCTACGCCGTAGCGGGCCGGCGACATAGCGCCGACATCGACGGTGTCGAAGTGTGTCGTGGCATCGACGACATCGACAAGTCCGCCGAACCGGATGCCGGGAACCTCGCTGAAGCCGATGATCCGGGCGACGGCGACAGGTTCGGCCAGCCCGCTGGCCTCGACGATGACGGCATCCAGATCGAGCCGAGGATCGGCGAGCTTGGCCAATGCGTCGTCGATCCCACCGTCATCGGGCAGGCAGCAGATGCAGCCGCCGGCGATAGATGCAGGCTCGTCGACCTGCCCGGTTACCAGCATGGCGTCGACATTGAGCTCGCCGAAGTCATTGATAATTACGCCAATTCGCGCTCCCGGACTACGAAGCACGTGGTTGAGGAGAGTTGTTTTACCGGCGCCAAGATAGCCCGTCAAGCTAATCACGGGGATCGCTCGCACACATGTCCTTCCCGTCCCACCGGCTCCCGCAGATCCGGGCACAGTGCTTGACCAGATCGGCGCTCCAAGTGTAATGCTAATGATTTTCAATAAGGCGCAACAGGCCGTTGCGGGCACGTTGGAGGTGAGCAGCGCGTGGGAGATCGTTCAATAATCTCACCGCCTCCCGTCACCGGCTTGCCCGCGCGCACCATCGCTCTCTCGATGTCAACGATGAGTACATCGGCGTGTGACGCTAGCGCGGCGCCGAAATCGAAACTTCGCGACCATGAAGCCGTCGCGAACCTCGCCCGGTCGGGGCCAGCATAGTCAGTGCGGATCAGAGCTCGCAGCAATGCGCTCGTCCGTTCCATGAACAGGAGCCAGGAATGACGATGATCCGAACAAATCGATTGGCCAGCAAAGTATTTAGTGACTGGCCGCAGCAGTGAGGTTGTGATTCACGTAACATTGACCTCGGCGCGAGAGCCGGTGATATATTCATTATATGAAATGATTGTCATATGCAACTATAGCCCATGGCGTGAAAACGACAAAAGCCGACATCGTGAATTCTGTTCCGCGCGTTGACTAATCAAGCAATTAGAGCCAAGGACGTCACAATCGCAACGGGTCTCCCAGGGCGACAGGCAATCTCGCTGAATGGCACCCGGTTGGCGCTTGTGGATGTCCCTATCCTGCCGGCCTGTCTGGGCGCCGCGTCGGGGGTATCACGAGTGTTCCAGATGGGCTCTCACGCGGTTCTCGGACGCGGGGATGGGGCCAAACTGACGGTACCAAATGCGTATTGAATATAAACGAGTGTTGGCTGCCATCAAAGCGACTCGCGTCGCACACATACCGGGCTGGCATATCGAAGCACCCAGACGGCTTGCCGCAAGTAGGCAGTCCTGAAGACGTGAGGAATTCGCTCGCAGGGCGTTCCTGGTACGTCGACTGTCGATTCAACTGTTCCCGTCAGCTCCTCCTACTCACGACAGGAGATTTCCGGTGCAGGGATGCAGATGGGATCCGAAATCGTTGCGCGCGTTGCGCGGTCGTAAGAGTCAGCTGAGGTGCATCCTCAACACACTTGACAAGGCGGCGAAAAGCCGACAGTGCAGGATCCTCCTGCTGGCGTCGCCGACTGGCAGTGGAAAGAGTCGGCTTCTGATTGAGTCGATGGTGCAGGCTGAGCGGCGGGGCTTCGCCGTTGTGGATGGACTCGCGGAGAGATTTCAGTCTCTGACGCCGCCTACCACGCGAGCCGCCCATCTGGAATCCCGCATTAGTCAGCTGATCCGCCATCAACCGGTACTCGTCGCCATCGATGATCTGCAAGCGTTAGATGCAGCCAACATCAGGGCCCTGTCTGGTCTGGTAGGTAAATTCTCCGGCGTTCCGCTGGTATGGGAATTCGCCTTAAGCTCAGGCGGCGTGGAGACGCCAGGTGCTCAATTCTTCACTGCTCTCAGTCAGGATGAGCGAGTCCAGCATCTAGAACCCCTGGGACTGCTATCAAAGTCAGCGGTCACCGAGGTCGTTCACGACCTGTTGGGGGCTGAGCCCAGCCACGATCTGGTCGTATTGTGCCAATGTTTTGATTCCAACCCCAAGACCGTGGTCGAGTTGGTGCTTAGCCTCGAACAAGACGGCGCAATCGACATCAACGATGGCATCGCGCAGTTACGAACCGATGAATCCGCGGCTAGGCCACTGCTAACCCGGCCAGAAGGACAAACTACTGCTGTCCCTGCACAACTCCTATCGCGAGTTCTGGATCGGCTTGCGGGACTGTCAGAGCCAAGTCGACGTTGCTTACAAGTCGCTGCCGTGCTCGGCCGCATGTTTTCTCCGCAGGACCTGCTGGAGATGCTCGGGTGCTCTCCCGCAGAATTGTTGGTGCCGATGTCTGACGCGGTCGCGTCAGGCCTGATCACCAGCGAGGCAGAAGAATTCACCTTTTCGCACGACTTGATTTGGCGGGCTGTCTTGGCCACCGTACCAATACCGCTAGTCTCTCTGCTGCATCGTGAGGCGGCCACCATGCTCGTTCAGCGAAAAGGCAGACACACCAAGGAATCAGCTCTGCATTTGCTGCAGTCCCCGCGGCCTGACAATGTCGAGGGTGTCGGTACAATTGCGCGTACGGCAGAGCGGCTGTTGATCGGCGCACCTGCCACTGCGGCCGCATTGGCATTGCGTGGCATGGAGATAACGCCGCACGGTAGTCGCGAACACTTCGCGATGGCGGGCACTGCGATGATTGGGCTCCTACGATCCGGGTGCCTAGAGCAATCGGCTCAGATTGCCGAAAAATTCATTGGCCAGGCCACCGAGGACACCGGCCTGATGGCAGACCGCGTCAAAGCAAGCATGGCTATCGTTATGGCGTTGCAAGGCGAAACTAACCGAGCTCTCGCCCTAACCTCAGCCTCAGATGGGGCTGCACGAAACGGGGTTTCCCGCAGTACTGACATGGTGCGGCTTGCGATCTCATCTTTCTCGCATGTCGAGACCGCCGGCGCGGTCGCCGAATCGATACTCACCGGTGCATCCCGACGGCCCGCGGACATGACGATTGCTGCGCTTTCAGTGCGCGCAACGGGCGCCTGGCGCAGGGGCAAAATCAATGATGCATTGTGCGCGATCGAAGACGCGGCTGGCCTGTGGCGGCGCTCGTCTGGCTATGCCTTCACCTCATACCCGCTATGGCAACAAGCATGGATGCTGCTGCGGTTGCAGGAGTTGGAAGCCGCCCAGACAGTAATGGAGTCTATTACCTGCGTCATCGAATCAGGCAACAGTGACGTGCTAGCAGCGGTCCCTGTGTCGCTCCGAGGCTGGTACCGATTCGCAAAAGGCGATCTTGCCGGCGCAGAACTGGATGCGTCTGAAGCGTTAGAGCGGTGCCGGGGTTATCACGCCGTGCTGCCATTTCCTTTCCTGCACGCATTGCGTGCGTTGACCGCGTTGCGCCGCGGCGAGTTGGCGAATGCTTCTGAGCGCGCGCGCCTCCTGGATGAGTCCCTCCCGCGCGACCCGTTGAATCCGCTGTGGGGAGTGCGATGTCTGGTGCTTGCGCAAGTGAACGCTGCCTGCGATGAGACCAAACTTGCGCTGGAGGCTTTGCTCGATGCGGATGACGGTCTGCAACTGACGCTGGCAGACCCCATCTCCGCTGTGTGGTGTGTTCGGTTAGCTTGCAACGC
This sequence comes from Mycobacterium montefiorense, assembly GCF_025823255.1. Classification (NCBI taxonomy): domain Bacteria; kingdom Bacillati; phylum Actinomycetota; class Actinomycetes; order Mycobacteriales; family Mycobacteriaceae; genus Mycobacterium; species Mycobacterium montefiorense. Next base: position 318,022 of record NZ_JACKVL010000006.1, read on the forward strand.
GGGAGATCGTTCGTTTGCCCGAAGATTGGTGGAGACGACCGAGATGATCAGCGCGGAGAACCCAAATATATCGCTATTCGCGAATATCGCTGCCCATGGCCGCGGCCTGCTGGATCGGGACCCTGAGGCGGTGAAAATGGCTGCCGCACACTACTCCGATCCGTGGGCTCAAGCTTCGGCGCGCGAGGATGCCGGTGTGCTACTCAGCACGGTTGACCGGGTGGGCGCAGTGTCCGAGTTAAGTACGGCGATGACCGGGTTCGCGATTCTCGACGCGAACTGGGATGCCGCTCGGCTCCGTCATCGGCTGCGTGACCTTGGTGTTCGGCGTCGGCACTGGATTCACCGAACGCGCCCCGCATCAGGGTGGGCGAGCCTAACTGATATGGAGGAGAAGGTGGCGCGGCTTGCGGCGCGAGGCCTCACTAACCGACAAGCGGCTCGAGAGCTGTTCATTTCGCCCCATACAGTCGGATTTCACCTACGCCAGATCTATCGCAAGCTGGAAATTCGATCACGCGTCGATCTGGCAAGGATCGCACAGCTTCCCGACAACATGAGGGATACTTAAAGTTTCGCCGGAGACCCTAGGTACTAGCGACAGGGTGTCGTCGAAAAGCGCTGCGCGACTGGATCGTCGGCCCACAGCTCACCATGCTAATTGCATCAAGTACTCGTAATCTGTAGGAAGTAGCTGACATAGCTCCGACGCCTCGTCGGAAAGCAACGCGAACTCCCGCTGGGCGGTGCTTGAGTCGAGCAGCGATAGAGCCGAGGGCGCCCGCAGCGAAATGCCGCCCAGCCCAATCAGCATGCAGACGTACGAGTAAGCCTCAAATCCATGGTAAGACGGAAAAATTGATTCGGCATCGGGCAACTTGGTTCGCCAACATGAGAGTCGTTCGGTGAGCGCGGCGGGTATCTCACGAGTCTTAGTGTCACGCCAGTACTTTGTATCTACACGCGCTGCCCCACGATAGTGCAGGACCAAGAACTCTCGTACACCTTCCATGCATTGCTCGACCCTCCGGTTGTATGCGTCCGCTAAGGTCTTATCCCAACGCTCATCTGGAAAGTGCTTCACCAACTGCTCTACGCCGTGTTGTATGAAAAATATTCCAGTCGACTCGAGTGGTTCGACGAAGCCACTGGACAGTCCGATCGCGACGCAGTTCCGAACCCAGGATCGTCGGCTGCGCCCGACTCGCATTCGAAGATGGTTTGCCTCAAGTTCCTCTGCAGCAGCGCCAACGAACTCTCGGAGGGTGCGTTCTGCTTCGTCAGGGCTGCAGTATGTCTCGGCGTAGACGTAGCCGGTCCCGATCCACCCTAGAAGCGGGATCGTCCAGATCCAGCCAGCATCTTGGGCTGTGGCGGTTGTATACGGATGCAGTTGCGTGCAATTCGTATCAGTCGGGACGTGCAAGGCGACCGAACGATCATTTGGGAGGTCGGGGTATGAAATAAATGGCTCCTCGAGCGTCCTGCCCAGCAGAAGACCGCGGAAGCCCGTGCAGTCGACAAATAGGTCGCCTGCTACATCCCCGCTTGCTCGTGTGCGTAGGTGGCTGATCCAACCGCGGTCGTCTTGAAGCACAGCCACAACATCGTCGCGAAGATGTCGGACCCCACGCTGCACTGCGAAGTCTCGTAGGAAGTCCGCGAGCAGCGTCGCGTCGAAGTAGTACGCGTAGGGAAACTGTGTGCCTTGCTCAGACAGTGTTGATCGGTGTGAAGCCACCAATCTGTGAGATTGAACCCGTCGACGACTCGTGGACGTTCGAAAGAATGATAGAAGTGATGGCCGGGCTCGCGCCAATTATCGAAGCGAATGCCAAGTTTATGGGTGGCGTGACACGAGGGCATCCATTCATGCTCTTCGAGGCCGAGGTATTCAAAAAATGCCGGATAGTGCTGAATGTCGCTTCGCCTACATCGATCGTGTCTACTTGCTCGGATTCGACCAGCGTTATCGCAATTCGGTCCCCAAACGCAACCTTCAGATACGACGCTGTCATCCATCCTGCAGTGCCGCCACCTACAATTACAATTCCTTGCAACATACTACTTCTCCTTAACAGTGCAACGTATTTACCTCTTAGGGCGCCGTCAATACCGAACCGCTGCACCAAATGCAAAACAGCCGTAGCCGCCGAATGCTTATGGCGAGCTATCGCCAACGCCGCGTAATTGAATTCGATGCTGAAATCCTGTGTCACGCGTAATGGCGCGATACCGCATTCGCGGTGGCGCCGGCATCCTGGATAGCTAAATTGATGCCGACCCGGTCAACGCGACATTCGAGGACACGGCGAGTTTCCTCGAAGCTGCGGCGTGTCGCCACGAAAATCACGGTTGAAGTCTGAGTGTGACTCCAAGACGACGACATCAACGCCGGCGCGGGCGAGCAGTAAGCGCAGCACAATCCCCGCAGGCCCGCCCCCGACGATGCAAGCCGCCGTCGCCAAGTCGGTCATAGTTCGTCACCCCCACCTCTCTTAGTCAAGAGTCCCTACGTCACGATCTTTCACCAAAGGCCGATGGCCACACATCACCAACGATTAACGCAGGCAGGTGGTTTTTTGGTCTCTTCGAATGCGAGACAGGTAGACGAACCCACGCGTTCCGGTGGTAGCCGCGGGTTCCTTCCGAATGGGCAGGCGATCCAAAGGCGCACTTGCCTCCGCGGTGGCCCAGCCCTGCGTCACGCTCCTTTCGATGTGCCGATCCGGGTGATGATCGAATCAAGTTCAAGGTCGAGTCTCTCCGTGGTCGTGGGGGAATTGGGTGCGCAGGGGGAGTGGCGTCCCGGGCCACCAACGGGCAAAGTGTCAATGTGACGAAATCGTGCGGGCAGGGGGGGCCTTCCTTCTTGGACTGCTGCGCCGGTATTGGCGGTCGTTCACATTGGCATGGCGAGGAACGGTGTCGAGCCGATCGCGGCGCGGAACAGTGCGTACCGGGTGGGATACGGCAGCGAGATCAGGTCGTTTGTGCGCACCGCGTCCGGTACGCCGGTACCGGTGAACTCGCTGCGAAATCGAGTGCGGCGGTGCGGTGGGCACCAAGCCGGGTGCCGTAGCCACCGGGCGCACCCAGCGCCTGATCCAGGGTGTCGATCCGGGTGACGGGGTGCCTAGGTGACGGGACGCGAGATGGCGACTGGTTCGGTCGTGATGCGGTCGGGCGATAGTCATCGATGTTGTCCTGTCACAGGATTCGGGGTCGCATGTGCGACATAGCGAACAGTGGGGTCAAGGGTCGCAAGACGACCGGTGGCACCCAGACGCCGAGCAGATTGACCCGATGCAGACGAGCGTCGAGCACCCGTCCGATACCCATCTGGTCGATGGGGTCTCGCTCGGAACCGCCGATTTCGAGGCTGAGATCCACCACGCGCCGAACTTCGACGACCTCTTCGCGTGGGGTGAAGCCGACCAGCCAGGACGGGAGTAGTCCGGACAGTCCGACGACGTTGCGGTGTGGACGGGCGAGGATCGGCGGCGGATCGGAGATCAGGTCGCCGAGGCGGCCACTCATGTGCAGGAGCTTATGGCCGCGGCGGCTTGTAATAGCGCGGATTGCGGTATCGGATAGCGACCAGTCGATCTCACCGAGCTTTTTCGGATAGCCGAGGAGTTCGCGGCCGAGGATTAGGGCGACGTCGTCGTCGAGAATCATCCAGGGGCAATGGATTCCGGTGCCTTGCAGCGTCCTGATGTGGACGAACAAGCCTGCCTCGTGATACGCCGATCCGTAATTGCAGTCGGGTAACCATGCGGTGAACACGTCCGCAGTAGGCGGTTCGGCGAGCCGAACGCCCGCCGGCAGCCATTGTCGCATCGCGTCCGGGTCGATCTCGACGGTGGCGGTGAAATAGTGCGCGTCTCGGTAGAGACTGCGGCGCGGATCGGCGATGCGCAGTGTCCGGCGCAGATCGGCCCCGAGGCTACGTCCCTGCGACCGTGTGCCAGGTTCCCAATCCATGCTCATTTCACCTTTTGATAGACGGTCCGCAAGATGGGTCCGATCAGGGCGCGTGGCGCGTATTGACCGCTGAGGAGACCCATATGGGTCCCGGTAGCAGGCGGTCGAGGTTCGCAGCCTCGGCGACCTCGGCGTATTCGGTGCGTACCGGGCCGGGCGCGAGCAGTGTGCACTGCACACCGGTACCGGACAGTTCGCTGTGCAACGACTCCGAGAGCGTGTTGGCGAACGCCTTCGTCGCCGCATAGGTGGCATTGTTGGGGCCGGGCTGATTGCCTGCTGTGGAGCCGGTGATCAGCACGGCACCTGCGCGACGGTCGAGCATCCCTGGCAGCACAGCGAGCGTGAGGTCGTGCACCGCGACAGCATTTAGCTCGACTTGTTGGCGTTCGCGGGCAGGATCAGCCTTCGCCAGCTCCCCGTAGGTGGCAAACCCGGCGTTATTGCACAGCACGGCGATCTCGCGTGCGGCAACTTCGGTACATAACGTGTCACGTGCAGCGGCATCTGAGAGGTCGACGGCGCGGATCTCCACGGCGATGTTGTGTGCCGCGGTTAGCCGGTCGGCCAGCTCTCGTAAACGGTCATCGCGGCGGGCCATGAGGATCAGCGAATATCCACGGCGCGCAAGGCCTTCGGCGAGCGCGGTGCCGATGCCGGATGAGGCGCCGGTGACGATCGCGCGCGTTGTGGTGGTGGGGTCGGGCAAACTCATGGATTTCCTTGTTCGGCTTGGGTCAGGGCTGCGTCAGGGCTCGGACGGTGACTGTCGTGCCTGCGGCGAGCAAGGTTCGAATTGCGCCAGGTCCGCGCGGTTGCGTTGCGCCGCCTGCGATGTCGCGGAAGTTCGCGGCGTGCCAGGCCAATTGCAGGTAGGAGTTGACGGGGTCGAGGCCGGGCAGTGGGAGCTGCGGTGCGCAGGGCAGCGTGGCCGGTTCCCGTTCGCCGGCGCGCAGGCGGGCCGCGATGTCGGGCTGTAGGGCGAAGGGGCGGCCGAGCCCGATCACGTCCACCGATCCGGCCGCGAGTACGTCGTTGATGAAGTCGAGGGTGCGGATGCCGCCGGTCAGCATGAGCGGTAGGGCGCTCTGTGCGCGCAATGCTTCCGCGTAGCGCAGGAAGTACGCTTCCCGACGGCGGGTGTTGTCCGCCGCGATGCCGGTCATCGCGGGCGCCTCGTAGTTGCCGCCAGAGATTTCAAGCAGGTCGACGTCGGCCCGCTCGAGGGCAAGCGCGATGTCAAGGGAATCGGCTTCCTCGAGACCACCCTGCTGGAAGTCGGCCGAATTCAACTTAACCGACAGCACGGCCGCCGGACCGATCGCGGTGCGGACGTCGGCGATGATCTCGAGCAGCAGGCGACGCCGGTTCTCGGCGTTGCCGCCGTAGCGGTCGTCGCGCCGGTTGGCCACCGGTGACAGGAATTGGGACAGCAGATAGCCGTGTGCGGCATGTACCTGCACGCCCGCGAACCCCGCGGACACAGCGAGTTCCGCAGTGCGAGTGTACCTTCGGCGCAAATCGGCGATGTCATCGATGGTCAGCGCCCGGGGTTTACGCAGGTTGAATCCGAGCGCCTGCGGGCGCAACGCGGACGGCCCGACGGGTCGCCGGTACAGCGGTCCGACCGCCACCCGCCCGGGGTGATTGATCTGCATGACCATCACCGAACCTGCGTGGGCACCGGCACGGGCCCAGCTGCCGACGGCGCCGAGGTGCCGGTCGTCTTCGAGGGTGACGTTGCGGGGCTCGACGTAGGCGCGGCGGTCGATCATCACGTTGCCAGTAACGAGCAGGCCCGCGCCACCGCGGCCCCAAGCGTGGTAGAGCTTGGTCAGAGTCTGGCTCGGTGCGCCGTCGATCTGCCCAAGTTGTTCGCTCATCGCTGCCTTTGCGATCCTGTTCGGCAATACGACGCCGCACGGCAGCGTCAACGGGCTCGCGGCAGTCACGGTGGAAGTGGAAGACATCGGTAACTCCTTGGTTGTGGGTGAGTCGGGGAAATGTCAGGCGTTCGCGCGCCCGGCGGCCAGTAAAGGACGGAGCAACCTTCGGGCAACGCCGCCTTGCGTCGGCAGTGGGAGATCGGGCACGCTGGCCATCGTCCCGGCCGGACCGCTCAGCATCCCTGCGACGGTGACAAGTCGTGTCATGGCGCGCACCAACAGCCGCCCACGCAGCACCTCCCAGCGCAGTTCCGGGCCGCCGGCGAGGATCTGCGCAGACGGCTTGGACACGATGGCGTACAGGTCGCCGATCGGTGTTGGCAGTCGCTGTTGCAGCATCGCGACCTCGGCGAGCAAACGCGCACTGTTCATCAGCAGCATCCCAGCGCCCGAACGCGGAGCGACCAGGCCGGCGAAATGCAGATTGGCCATGCCGGGCGCGAAGGTATGCGCGACGAGCTTGGGCTGTCCGTTCTCCCAATCGAGCAGTCCGTCGCGCAGGAACGGGAAGCTGGTCTTGAATCCGGTCGCCCACACGATGGTGTCGTACGCACTCTGCGTCCCGTCTGTGAAATGTACTGTGCGCCTATCGAATCGGTCGATTTCGGGGCGGATCGTGACACGGCCGTGCTTGAGGAAGTAGGGCAATTGCTGGTTTACTACCAAATCCTGGTCGAAGATCTTGTGCGTGGGCTTACGCAGTCCGAAGTGCCTGAAGCTACCCATGCCAAGAAACACGATCGAACGAAACATCGTCTCCTGCAACAGCTTCGGTAGCGGAACCGACCCGATGTCGAACGCGCTGCTCGGTATTCCGAGCACATACTTCGGTATGAACCAGTAGCTGGGTCGCAGTGACAGCTCCGACCTACCGAAGGTCAGCGCGGCCTCCACTGCCAGATCGCATCCGGAGTTGCCCGCACCGACCACCAGCACGCGCGATCCGTCGAGATCGGTCGGCCGCTTGTAGTTCTTGGAATGGATTTGCTTGCCGGTGAATTCGCCCGGATAGGTCGGCACGTTGACGTCCCAGTAGTGGCCGCTGGCCACTACGACGCCGTTGTACTCGCGGACCTGTCCATTGGCGAACTCGACGCGCCAGCCGGCGAGACCGCTGTCGTCGAGCGGCGTGACGTCTCTGACCAGAGTCTCGAATTCGATGTTGCGCTCAAGCCCGAACGTGTGCGCAAACGAGTGCAGGTAGTCGCGCATCTGAGCAGCACTCGGGAAGTCTGGGTAATCGGCAGGCATGGGATAGTCGGGGTACTCGGTCACCGCCTTCGAGCTGATTAGGTAGGTCGAGTCATACACGCCGTGGGACCAGTTACCGCCGATGGCGTCGGTCGCCTCGATGTGGTCATAGGCCAACCCCCGATCCGAGTAGGCCTTCGCAACCGCGAGGCCGGTGTATCCGGCTCCGATAATGCAGTAACGCTGCGCCACGCCGGCGGTCCTTCCGGTTGAATCTACAGTCGCTGTAGCTACAGTGACTGTAGTATTTGTGGTAGGTGGGCCGTTGTCAAGCAGGGCCCCTCGCCTCGAAAGGTTCGTCGATCTTGTGAGAACGTCTCGAAACCGCGCGTATGCGCCGCGCATGGCACCCGGCGAACGGCGTGAGCAACTGCTCGACGCAGGGCTGCGCATCATCGTCGAACACGGTGTGCACAAGGTGTCGATCGACGCGGTGGCGCGTGAGGCGGGCGTCAGCCGCCCAGTCGTCTATGGCCTCTTCGAGGATTCCGGGCAGTTGTTGCGCGCACTGCTCGACCGGGAGGAGGCCGGCGCCCTCCTGCAGATGACCGACGCCTTCCCGCGGATCGGGTCAGACGATACCGCGGCGGCGGTAGTCGACAGTCTGACAAAGTTCCTCGACGCCGTGCAATCGACTCCAGAACGCTGGCGCGCCGTCTTCATGCTCGTGGACAGCAGTACGCCAGCGTTCCGTCACCGCGTCGAGGCCGGCAGGCGCGCCTACATCGCCGCGCTTGCAGCGTTCGTGCGATCCGCGGTCCCCGACGATCGGCTCGAATCAGTTGATATTGAGATGACGGCCCGGACCCTCTTCGCGCTGACGTGGGACGCTGGGCGTCTCGTACTCGACGATCCAGCCAATTACCCACCCGCTCGCATCGCGAAGTTCGCCGATGCCACGTTTCGGGCCATGCCCGCGCTCCGCGGGCCAGATCACGCCCACCCGCCGGGATCGGCGTGCAGGTCAGACATTGTCGAGCAAGACTCATTCAAGTGCCCGGATCTCCGCGGTGCGTTTAGTGGCGGTCGGCAGCGAGATCTGCGGACCCCACCTTGAACAGCGCGGGCCGCGTCTCGAAGCTAGTTAAATAGTGCTGCACGGTCGGATCGGGGTGAACCTGCGCGTGTGGCCATCCATAAATTTGGAGCGTGTCGTCAGTACCAGTCGTTCAGAAGTCGAGCGGCAGCGAAAGCGTTGAACTGGATGTCGCATGGCGAATGGTCAATGACCCCAGCGGAACATAGCGATTCGTCACTGTGACGTTTCCGGGGGCCGTCCGGGAGATGGGCGGGGTATTGGCCGTCTCGGACTCGACAGGCGGGCCTGAGCAAACCACGGCATCAAGCATCCCTCGTCTGGGCCATGCCCTGTCGGCCGATGCCCCCATAGCAGGTGGGGGCGCGCCTGTCAGCTGCGCCAAACGTCGTCACCGCTCAAGAGGTGCGAATCCTTGCACCCAAACTCGTCGCTTGGTTTCGCATTGGCCTGTACCGATAAGCGACATTATGTCAACTTAAGTACGCCTTCGATTATCAAGCGATGGTTCGCAGCCGTAAGTTATGTTAGGCTATCCTAACTTAGGAGGCCTTGATGGCGCTACCGGCTGAAGAACCGCTCATCGCGAAAATGACTATTCGCCGGGAGCTTACGCTCCACGAATCGTGTCAACGGCTGCGTGAGTGGCAACCGCAGTGCCCGCGGACCTACGGTGTGGCAGTCCTCGGCGACGTCAACAAGCGGCGATGGTTTCCGATGGACTCCGTCCTAACCGTCGATCGCCTGCGGCTCATGTTCGAGGATGCGGCCGCAGCCGTCGATCGACGCACGGCGGGACGGATGGTGGCTGCGCGCCTGGCCCACGAGATACTTGGTCGGATGCTTCCGCTGGTGCTTGTTGAAGGTAGGGCTTGGGACGCGGGCCTGGAGAATCTGTGGGTGCACTTCGACGCCGATAACGACATCGACTGGGTAGCCGTGGTGGATCCGACACTGCGCGTGCTCCCCGATGATCCCTGCGTCCCCGAGCAGGGCAAGCGCAGCCACGTCGTTGAACGTCTGAACGGCGACACATTGGTAGTGCTGCCAAGTGAGTCGGCGCTGACTACCTGGGTAGCCCACCGCTGCCACCGGACGTTGACGCCACTATTCACCTGGCTTTACACAGTCAGCGCAGCCGCCGTCTCCGTTGCCGCGATGTGGCAGATCGTCGGGTCAGCTGTCGTAGCAGCCGCCTCCCAGCTGCCGTACACCGCAGAAGGCGCCCAGTTCATAAGCTGGCGACGAAGTCAAGCCATCCTCGACGCAATGGCGGGGTTTGGGTGCCAACTTGATTGCGACTGTTCATGGGTAACACGTCTCAGTTGAACCGGCGGTTTCCAAGTTTGCACCGCCAACTATTTTGGGACCGGACAGACCCCGACTGGTGTTCAGCCCCATGCGCCTGCCTCTCATTTTGGTCTGCCTACGAGCGGACAGGCGCCACCCCCAGGAACGTCTTAGAGTTTCCGTAAGCTACGCACCGGCACGATTTCGGTCCGCGCGATCGCCTTGCTCGCGGTCAGCGGTCAGCGCGGTGCGGCGCGGATCGGACATGTAACCGTCCATCGCCTCTTGGGACGCCCACTCGAACAGCTGGATCTCCAGCGGCCTGCCCTCGGCGCCGTCGGTCCGGGCTCGGTGCACGATCTTCCCGTCATGCTCATTAACCAGTGTGAGGACCGCATCTTCGTAGGCGATTAACGCCTGCTCCATCCCAGGGTGCGGCCACAAAAACACATAGAACGTCTGCTTCACTTCTGAAGGATGACACGAGTCGACGGTGCTTTCCTAGACGAAAATCGCGAACTCACGCGACAGCAAACGAATCACACCGCGGAGCGCGGCTAGGACTCCCAGCCGACCTGCCATGGCCACGCAGGCAATCAGCACCGCTCCCCTGTCGCATGCCGCCCGATGTGACAAGTCGTATCGGGATGAATACGGGGAGGTCGAATATGGCGGGTTACCAGTTAGCTTCGCCATGTTCACCTCAACTGCCCCAAGGCGTTTCGCGATCTCACTGAGTGACTGGCCCGCATGGGAGCAGTCTTCGATCTGTGCGGACTACCCCATCTGGGTCACAAGATGTGTTTGTGAGTTGACAAGGACAGCGGCTCTACAGCGGACCGCCCGGCTTGGTGAAGTATCGAATCCAACGGCTGGCAATCACTACTGCGTCGTCCGCACAGGCGTTAGCTCGCCGAGAGACCCATACCTGGAAGGCAGAAAATGACTCAGTACAGCTGGACGGTGATCGGAGCAGGGCCGGCCGGTATCGCGACGGTAGGCCGGCTACTTGATCACGGCATCGCCGGTGAGGAAATCGCATGGATTGACCCCGAATTCGCGGTGGGAGACTTCGGCGCCAAGTGGGGTGCTGTCCCGAGTAACACCCGCGTCGGGCTATTCCACGAATTCCTCACGGCCTCAGAGTCGTTTCGCTTCACGAAATCAGCGTCTTTCGAACTGAACAGATTCGACCCGCAGCAGAGGTGCCCGCTCGGGGTTGTCGCCGAACCCCTGCGGTGGATCACGCGGCACCTAGGTCAACGAGTACACACATTCCGCACGATCGCGACCGAGTTGGCACTAGCCGAAAGGCAGTGGACCGTAACCACGCAACGCGAGGTGGTTATGTCGAAAAATGTCGTTCTTGCGGTCGGCTCGGTCCCCAAAAGGCTCCCTTACGATGGAATCAACGAGATTTCGTTCGAGACAGCACTCGACCCGGCGAAGCTCGCGCAGCTGCCGCTAGAGGGTGCCACGGTCGCGGTATTCGGCTCCTCACACTCGGCGATGACTGCCCTGCCGAATCTGCTCAACACCCCAGCGAAAAAAGTCATCAACTTCTACCTCAACCCGCTGAAATATGCGGTGTGCCTCGATGAGTGGACCATGTATGACGACACTGGGCTGAAGGGCCAAGCCGCGCAATGGGCGCGGGAGAATATCGACGGAACCTGCCCGCAACGGCTCGAGATATGTTCGGTCAATCATCCGGAATTCGACGAGATCCTTCAGACGTGCGACCACGTCGTCTACACCGTCGGGTTTGAACGCAGACATCTCCCGCTGACGCCCCAGTGGGGACCACTGCAATACGACCCAACCAATGGGATACTGGCGCCCGGGCTTTTTGGGATCGGTATCGCGTTCCCTGAGTATTTGATTGATCCGTTGGGCGGTCACCAACACCGGGTGGGGCTGCATAAGTTCATGCAGCGACTCGACACGGGATTGCCGCTGTGGCTTCGCTATGGCACATAGCAACGCCCAAAGCGCGATGATCGGACGAATTACGCCGAGCCGCTGCTACCGATATGACTTAGCAGGTCTCGGACTGCGCCGGCTGGCGGTGTTTGTCCGCCTATCCAGATGGCGCGCAATGCACGGCGAAGATTCAATTCCGGCACATGCACCGCACGCAGACGTCCCCCGGCCAGATCGTCGGCCACCGCCAGCCTGCTGGTCACCGCGGGACCTGCACCAGCGAGCACCGCCGCGCGTACCGCCGCTGCTGAAGACAGTTCCAGTGTCGGAGAGGCTTGCATGAAATCGGTTCCCAGCGCACTGCGCAGCGCAACAGTCAGCGAATCACGTGTTCCTGATCCCGGCTCGCGAGCAACCAGTGCTGTCCGGCCAAGCTCGGATGCGCTCACACCTTTAGACCGACGGGCCCATTTATGATCGGCAGCCACAACCACCACGAGCTCGTCGTGCGCAACGATCCGACTACGCAACCCCGACAACGCCCCGGGGCGTTCGATGAATCCGAGATCCGCAGTACCGTCGCGCACCGTCGCTATCACTTGCTCGCTGTTGGTGGCATTAAGGATGATGTCCGGTGCAGTGCGGCCACGTCGGTTGGCAGCTGCTTGCATCGACACCAGCCAGCGCGGCATCAATTGTTCGGCGATCGTCAGGCTCGCGGCCACTTTCAACTTGCTCCGGCTCTCGCTGCGCAGCGAAGCCAGCCCGGCATCGATCTGCCCGGCGACCTCGAGTAATCGGTCTGCCCACTGCGCTACCACGACACCCGCTGGGGTCAGCCGCGTCCCCCGCACAGTGCGGATCGTCAGCCGCACACCGGTTTGCGCCTCCATCGAGGTAAGGCGGGCTGACACTGCTTGCTGGGTCAGCCCGAGTTCTCGTCCCGCGGCACCCAGGCTGCCAGTGTTAGCCACCATCAAGAAGACTTCGAGGGCGGACAGTTCGGGCATGCGCGAGCTCAATGTCATTGCTCATCCAACCACAAAGCAGCTTTGTGGCTCCACCAGAAAGCCTGCTACCTGTGATTGACTTGGGCCACAGTACAAGTCAGGAGGCCGATTCGGGCAGCGCACTCCCCCGTCAGTGTCGTTCATAGTTCCGCGGCGACCGCATGAGCAGAGAAACACGGCGGAATCGAAGATAACTCCATGGCTTTGCGATCTGCCGCTGTTGCTGGTGTCAGGTGATCCAGTAGTGCGACGGCTCGGGTTCGGTCAGCATCTCGGTGAGAGTGGTGCGATTGAATGGCCACAGATCAATGGCCCCGTCATCGCTGAAATACCAGGAATTGCAGCCGGTGTTCCATACCGTCGGACCCATGGCGTCCGCAACCGCGGCGTTGAAATCGTCGGTGGCATCCGGGGTGACTTCGATCTCGCTGACGTCGCCGTCGCGGAACTTGTTGAGCCACTTGACGATATAGCGAGCAGTCAATTCCGCGGTGTACTGCAGCGGAATGGACCCGGTCGGCGAGTTCGGCCCCAGCACGGTGAACAGATTCGGGAATCCAGGAATCGCGGTCATCCGGTAGGCGCGAGGACCCTTCAGCCAAGCGTCGTCGAGGGTGATCCCGTCACGGCCGACGATCGACATCGGCCGCATGTAGTTGTGTGGGTGAAAGCCGGTGGCCAGCACGATCATATCGACGTCGTGGTGCTCGCCGTCGCAGGTGCGGACACCGGTAGGTGTGATCTCGGTGATCGGTTCGGTGACCAAGCGTGCATTGCGCGCCACGATGGCGCGGTAGTAGGTGCCCGATACGACTTGCCGCTTGCACAACGGTTCGTAATCGGGGGTGAGCTGTGCTCGTAGCTGGGGATCGCGAATCTGGATACGAAGACTCGCGCGTGCATAGGCTTGCGCCAGGCTGCGCCGCCACGACGGCTTGGTCACGATGTCGGCGAGGATTCCCGACGCCCATTGCAACCGGGCAAACGTGAGGTCCAGCAACCGCGGCCAGCGGCGCAACGCCCTGGCCAGCGACCGAGGTTGCCGCAGCCCCATCGGCGCCCACAAGATCCACTGAGCGGAGCGAGCAAAGTGGGTGAGCGATTCAGCTGCGGGCTGTAAGGCCGAAACTACTTGTACACCAGTCGATCCGGTTCCAATGACCGCGATCCGCCGGCCAGCGGTCGGCAAGTCGGGATCCCATCGTGCGGTGTGAACCACCGGTCCGGTGAAGGAGTCGAGACCCGGGATGTCGGGAACGTTCGGATGGTGCAGGACACCAGTCGCGCACACGACGAAGTCTGCCTCCAGGTCGTCCCCGCCAGCCGTGGCTACCGTCCACGTGCCACCGTCGTAGCGAGCGGTGACGACTTCGGTGTTCAGTCGCAGATGCGCGTGCAGCCCGAATCGGTCGACGACGTCACTGTGATATCGCTGGATGTCCGCGCCTTCGGCCCACAGGTGACTCCAGTCCGGTTTGGGAGCGAAACCGTACTGGTAGATCTGGGACGGCACATCGCAGGTGAGTCCGGGGTAACGGTTCCAATGCCAGACCCCGCCCACATCGGAACCCTTCTCCAGGATGGTGAAGTTGGCGAACCCGGCTTCTTTGAAGGTGTACGCGACGGCGATACCGGCCATCCCGGCACCGATGATGACGATCCTGGGGTCTCTGGTCATGACATGTCCTCGCTCTTGGCCAGCGCGCGTCGTATAGCACGCGGTGCGGTGCGCATGGCGGATTCGAACGCTGCGCGACGCCGGCTACGTCGCATGAAGTGCGCGCCCAGACCCGCGAGGTCGGTGTGGTCGGGACTGACGACCACGACCTGGGTGCCGCGGCCCCGTACCGTGTCAACCTCGCGTTGCAGCCCGGCCGACATGGCGCGACGGAGCAGATGGTGTTCGAGAAATCCACCGATACCGGAAGCCCGGCAACCATTCTCGGACGCCATCGGCGCAATCACATAAATTACGTCGACAGCATCGGACTCGATTAGATCGACGGACGCGGTCGACGCCGCCCCGCCGTCCACGAAGTGCCGCCCGTCGATCGTCACCGGCGGCATCCAGCCCGGGACAGCCCACGACGCGCGTAGCGCCTGGCCGGCAGTGGCTTGCGGCGAGCTCGAAGTTCCGAACGAAACCCGTTCGCCGCGTTGGTAATCGAATGCCACCATCCGACTGTCGGGATGCGGTAGCCAGCCCGACGGCCCGGCGAAGCCATCGGCGAGCCGTTGCAGCCAGCTGGCATCCCCACGGCCCGTCGGGGCGACACCGGTCGCCGCTGCCAGCCCGTGCTGCGTGCGCAGTAGACGCCAATTGAGCGGTCTAGGGATTGGAATCGGCGGCAGGCTCGCGGGCGTCCCCGCGATATGACGCTGGAGACGCTCGTCGCCGCTGACGCCGCGCTGCATCTCGACCAAGTCGCTGATCGAGGCACCCCCGCCGAGCATGGTGATGATCTCGGCACCTGCTGAAGTGCCCTGCATAAGGTCGGCGTCGCGCGGATCGATTCCGGTCTGCTCGGCCAGCGCATGCAGCGCGGCGATGGCCCACGCGCCGCCGATCGTCCCACCGCAACCGATCACCACAGCTGTTCTCACGACTGAGACCCCGAATGCGATTGTTCCGCATGGTCTTTGGTCTGGCGGTCCAGGCGTTGCAAATACGCCGAGCGCCCACCGGCGTCGAGCTCGGATAGGGCGCGACGGTCGGAGATGCGGGATCGGACCGCCTGCTCGACAAACTCGGGCACAAATGCGTCGACAACCGACCACATCGGAGCCACCCAGCCCGGTACCGAGGTGCGGGCGGCGCGGGTTCGTACCGTGCGCAGGATTGCGCGCGCGACGTCATCGGGATCGACTGTCGGCATTCCTCTTCCAAGGCGGACGCCCGAAGTCAGTTCAGTGCGCACCGCCGACGGCAGTACCGCAGACACGGTCACGCCGGTCCCGGCGTACTCCCGCCGCGCGGCCAACGACGCGCCCAATGCGGCGAATTTGCTGGCGTTGTAGGTCACCATTCCAGGAATCGGAATCATTCCCGCCATCGAGGCAACATTGACCACGTGTCCGGCGCCCTGATCAATCATCGCGGGGATCGCTGCTTGCATGCCGTTGAGGATGCCTCGCACGTTGACGTCGAGCACGAGATCGGTAGTGGCTTCTGGTTCGGCCTCGAAGGCACCCAACGGCATCACCCCGGCATTGTTGACCAGAATGTCGATTCGCCCTGAGGCATCCAGTACCCGCGCGACCAGACGCTTCCACGACGACCGATCAGTGACGTCGAGGTGGGAATCGGGGGTGTCGATATCACCGATCCACACCGTTGCGCCGCGTGCGGCGAAGAGTTCGGCCGTCACGGCGCCGATACCGCGTGCCCCGCCGGTAACGATGACGACCGCCCCGTCGACCGAGCCTGATGGTCGTGATCTATCCATGCCGCCTCCTCGCGTTCAAATTGAAATACCTACGGTATTTGAATACCATGAGTTGAATCAATACTTCGGGTACGCCCACGAACTATCATCGGCGCATGCCACGGCTGACCAGGGCGAAGCGCCAGGAACAGACCCGCGCCGAGTTGCTCGAGGCTGCCAGGCAGCGATTTCTGGCCCATGGTTACGCGGCCACCAGCCTCGAGGACATCGCCGATGACGCCGGCTACTCCAAGGGAGCGGTGTACTCCAACTTCGGGGGCAAGCCCAACCTATGCCGGGAAGTGCTCGAGTCGATCCACCAAGCAAAGTTCACCGAAATGTCCGATCTCGCGAAGTCGGACACAGACCTATCCGAACGGGTTGACGCGGTCAACGCATGGCTGGAACGCACCGCCGGCGACGTGGGATGGACCATGCTGGAACTGGAGTTCGCCGTACTCTCCCGCCACAATTCGGAACTCACCCAAATGATCAGCGCACTACGCAACGAAGCCGCTCAGATGGTCGTCGGCGCATTGCGGTCCATGCTCGCCGACCAAGGGCTGACCGAGCAGCAGTTGATGGGAACCGGCGCTGCCGACAGCCTCGACGATCTCGGCAATCTATTTCTCAGCGCTGGCATCGGGCTGGGCATTCAGCGGGCAATCGACCCGTCGCTGCCGGCCAGACCGGTCACCGGCACCATTACCAGGATCATCAATTTGCTTGTCGCCGTGGGTAGCGGCGCCAGCTGAATCGCGATAAGGATTCCGGCCCGCGACACCCCGCCCACTGGACGCCGGTTATCCCGTCTGTGGCATATCTTGGACCGTCCGAGACTTGATGAATCGACACGGAGGGCACGTGCTGGACGACGACGCAACGCTGTCGCCCGCCAGCCTGCTCGAGCTCAATCGCGGCCTGCAGGGCTCGCCGACGATCCGCCTGCTGGCCACGTTGAACCTCAACCTGTACGCGACCCTGATGGAGCGCCAGCTCAGCGGAGGCGTGGTCCCCGAGACCGACCTCGTTGTTCGCCTCGAGCGCGATCTCGCTGAGCTCGATCAGGCGGGCGAGCAGTCCGGCCTGGCCCTAATCAAATCCTGGGCCAGTCAGGGCTGGCTGCACCGGGTCGCCGATCAGAGATCTGGCGTCGAACGCAACCTGTGCTATCTCACCCAGGAGGCGTGCCGCGCGCTTGACTTTCTGCGGGGCATGCGCCGGCAGGACACCATCGCCACCGGGGGCTCGATCAACGGCATCGCGTCCCGGCTCAAGCAGGTCGCGTTGCGGATCGGCAATGACCCCGATCGCATCCGCGCCAGCATCGAAGCCGAGATTGCCGCACTTCAAGCTGAGCTCGACGGGTTGGACGAGGACGTCATCTCAGGTGACCATCAAGAAGACATCGATCTGACTGACGCCTACGATGAAGCCCACGCCATCGCCCTGCAGATGGAACGCCTGATCACCGACATCGGCCAGTACGGGACCATGATCGAACGGGCAACACTAGCCCTCGACGAGCCGATTGACAGCAACGCCGAATATCGCGACCGGCAGCGTCGCATGTACACCGACTATGAGGTTGCCTGGGACTCCCAGGGCCGCGACTCGCATCGCGCCTTCCTGCGGATGATCAACGACCCCGACCAACGCGCCGCGTTCGAAGCCGACGTCGCTGCGGTCGCTGGAGCGCTCCCAGCCCTCGACCCGGCACTGCGCAAAGTGATGGCCGGCTTCTTCGAACTGGTCGGCCACCAGATCGACGAAGTGGAACGCATCCAACAACGCTGTGCGCAGCGCGTGAAGCGATTCACCGCGTTCGGCACCCTTGAACAGAGCCGCGGGGTTGCTCGTCAGCTCAACGAAGCCATCGGCGCGGCGCGCAGCCTGCTCAAAGCGTCGCTGACCGATTCTCGGTTGGACATCGAACTCCCCCTGGCCCGGCACGCATTCAGTTCTGTTGGCGCGCTGAGCTTTCGGATCGGCGACTTATCCAGTCCCAAGCCTGCTGAAATCGCCGAGGGCGACGTCGATCTGGCCAGCTTCGCCGCGCTTACCACCCAGGTCGACGCACCTGCGATGTCCGAGATGATCAACACGGCGATCAGCTCCGCGACGAAACTGTCACTCGCGGATACGGTCGCCATGCTCGACTCGGCTTATCTCGGCCATGTCATCGTGCTGTGGTCCTGGGCGCTCAAGCAACCGGAATCCACCCGGGGTTCTGAGTCGGTTACGGTCCGCTTTCGGTCCTTGGACGGGCGTGACCGCGAAATGGAGGTGCCGCACTTGATGTTCACCGAACCGGTTTCCACCCTGTTGACAGCGACCGCATGACCGTCGAAGAAACCGTCGACTACAGCGGGTTCTCCGCACTCCCCCAGGTTGATCAGACCGTGCGCACCCCGCACCAGCGCCGACCTCGGTTCGACGGCGATGTGTCCGAGTTACCTGACCGAGCCTGCTGGGCGCTACAGCAGCTGCTGACGCGTCGCTACATCAGTGCCGAAGCCGACCGCGATGTCTACACCTGGGTGCTGGAGTATCGCGCCCAGCTATCGACCAGGCTGTCGGAACTGGATCTGCTGTTACGTGTCGTCGAGGGCGCCGACGTTGCGTTCGTCGAACAGGCTCGCTACGAATCAGCGCGGGGTGCAAAGCTTTTGCGCCGGGAACCGCTCGGGACCTACGACTCGATCCTGGCGCTGCACCTGGCACAGATGATGCGCGCCTCGGGTGACCAGGCCGTGGTCATCAGCCGCGAGGAAATGCACGGGCTGTTTTCCGGCGTCCTCAACGATGTCGATCGCGACGCTGTCACGTTCACTGCACGCATCGACGGCGCAATCACTCGGCTTGCTTCGCTGGAGATCCTGCGCAAAACCCGCGACGACGAGGACAGCTACACCGTCAGTCCGGTTATCAACGCCGTCATGACGGCCTCGGTCATTACCGAGCTACAGCAGCAGTTCGAGGTTCTCCTCAACGGCGGCATCAGCCAGTCGCAGGACCGTGACGAGGAGGGCGAACGCGAGGATGACTGAACAGTTCCACCTGTCGCGCTTGCAGGTCATCAACTGGGGTGTCTTCGACGGATACCACTCGATCCCGTTCAGTGACGGTGGCGCATTGATCGCCGGCGCATCCGGCAGCGGTAAATCCTCACTGCTGGACGCTATTTCGCTTGGCTTCTTACCATTCAATCGACGCAACTTCAACGCTTCTGGGGACAGCACCGCCGCGGGGTCCAACGCAGGTCGGCGGACCGTCGACAAATACGTCCGCGGTGCTTGGGGTCAGCGCAGCGACGCCGGCACTAGCAAGGTCATGTACCTGCGCGGTGACGGCACCACTTGGTCGGCGATCGCGGTCACCTACACCAGCAATACCGGCCGCACCGTCACCGGCCTGGTACTCAAATGGCTAACCGGCGAATCCCGATCCGACTCCTCGAGCCGATTCGTGCTGGCCGACGGCGATCGTGACATCGAAAACGTCTGCAACCGTTGGGCCGCAGGCCGCTTCGACGCCGCCGTGTTCAAAGACGACTGGCGTTTCTCCACCAAGGTGGAATCGCAGTACCTCGCCCAGCTATACGCCACCATCGGAATCCGTGCGTCCGACGCTGCGCAGCAGCTGCTTGGTAAAGCCAAATCACTGAAAAGTGTTGGTGGACTTGAACAATTTGTCCGGGAGTTCATGCTCGATGAGCCCGATAGCCTGACCCGGCTGCCCGATGCGCTCAAGCAGATCGACCCGCTCGTCGATGCCCGTGAACTGCTGGCCGTCGCGCAACGCAAACGCAAGATCCTCGGCGACATCGAGAAGCTGCAGCAACGCTACGCCTCAGAGTCTTCCGACCTGGGCATCATCGACCTGGTCGACCAGCCGATGGTGCGGGCTTACACAGATCACGTCCGGCTTGCGCAGTGTCCGGCGCAGATCGAATCGCTCGACGCCACCATCGATCAGCTCGGCAACGAATACGAGGACGTGACCCGCCAGCTCAATCTTGCTAAGGCCGAAGGTGATTCGCTGAACGCGCAGATCAGCGGATCCAGCACCAGCCTGGGCCCGCTGCAGTCGCAGGTGGCCGGTGCCGAGGCGCATGCCGAGCAGGTGTCACGTCGGGCCACCGCCTATGAATCCATGCTCAGTACACACGATCTCGACATCCCGGACACCGCCGACGAATTCTGGAACCTACGCGAGGAACTCAGCACCCGCGCCACCGAGTTGTTGGCCAAACTGGACCGCGGCCGCGAAGTCTCGACCGATGCCGAGTACTCGCAGAAGGTCGCCCGCATCGCGCGCGACGACGCCGCCAAGGAACTCAAACGTGTCGAGCACGTCGGCTCGGCACTGCCGGAGTTCGCCCTCGCCATGCGCGAACATATCTGTGCCGTAATGGGTATCAACCCGGACGAGTTGCCCTATATCGCCGAGCTGATGGATCTGCGGCCGGAGCAGAGTCGCTGGCGCATCGCCGTCGAGAAGGTGCTGCGCGGCGTGGGTCTACGGCTGCTGGTACCTGACAGCCACTACGCGGCAGTGCTGCGGTTGGTCAACGAGACCAACATGGGCGGGCGATTACAGCTGCATCACGTCCGCGCCAGGTTCGTCGGCGCCGAGGTCACCGAGGCCGATCCGAACACGTTGGCCGGCAAGTTGTGTGTGGTCGATCCAACCCATGACTGTGCCGCCGAGGCCGCCGACGTCGTCGCCGCCGCCGGTGATCACGTCTGCGTCGATACACCCGACCTGTTTCCCCGGTTCCGGCGCGCCGTCACCGACACCGGCCTGTACAAGGACTCCGAGCGCTTGGCCATCAAGGATGACCGCCGGCCGCTCAAGCAGGCCGACTACATCTACCAGGGTGATGTCGCCGCCAAGATCGACGCGCTGACCGTGGATTTGGCCAACGCCGAAGAGGCGTTCCGCCGAGCTCGCGGCGTTGCTGACGATATCGCCGCCGAGCGTCAGCAGTGGCGCAACCAGGCTGCAGCGTTCAAGGCGATCTGCGATCAGTTCGAACAATGGACCCACGTCGACACTGAGACCGCTGACAGGCATGCCGACCGGTTACGCGAGCAGTTCGAGCTGCTGCTGGCCGACAATCCCGATATCGAGGCACTTACCGCGCGGGCCGAGGAGTGCTGGGAACAGATCCAGGCCCTGATGACCCGTCGCGGAGCCATCCAGACTCGCCGTGACGACCTCGACGGTCGCCGCACCCGGCTGCTTGAGCTACAGGAACGGCTCGCTCCGGCGTTTGTGTCCGAGCCGCTGATCGACCTGCTGAACCGGTATGCCGCCGATGTGCCGGTTTCACTGGACATGCTCGACCCCGAACCGCACCGCGATGCGGTGTTCACTGCGATCCGGCGCGAACGCGAGCAACTGCGCGAAAGCCGTAGGCGCTCATACGATGAGCTTGCGCGCATTCTCAACACGTTCGACACCGCGTTTCCCGACGCGATCCCCAACGACAGCGATGTGTTCGACGAACGTGTTCACGATTACGTCGCGTTGTGTCGCCATATCGACGAGCGGGAACTCCCCGAGGCCTACGAGCGGATGCTGCGACTCGTCACCGAACAGGCGCCTGATGCGATCCTCACCCTGCATCGAGTCGCCGAGCAGGAAGCGCGGCGCATCAGCGAGCAGATCGAACGGGTCAACACCGGCCTGGGCGCGGTGGAGTTCAACCGCGGCACCCGGCTCACTCTGCGCGCGATCTCGCGCAGCTTGGCCGGCGCGGCCGAATTCACCGAGATCGTTCGGGCTATCTCGCGGCGTATCGCTGAAGTCGGTCTTGGCGACAAGCAGGCCATCCTGGACCAGTACGCCGATATCTTGCGGCTGCGGAACCGATTGGCCTCGACGGCACCGGAAGACAAGGCCTGGACCCGCGACGCTCTGGATGTCCGCAACCGGTTCGCCTTCGATTGTGCCGAATGGGATGTCAGCAGCGATGAGCTGATCCGCACGCACAGCAACGCTGGCGACAACTCCGGCGGCGAGCAGGAAAAGCTAATGGCTTTCTGTCTGGCCGGAGCTTTGAGCTTCAACCTCGCCAACCCCGAAAGTGCAGACAACAAACCGATTTTCGCCCAGTTGATGCTCGATGAGGCGTTCTCAAAGTCTGACCCGCAATTCGCTCAGCAGGCTTTGCAGGCATTCCGTAAGTTCGGCTTCCAGCTCGTCATCGTGGCCACCGTGCAGAACGCCACGACCATCCAGCCTTACATCGACAGCGTGGTGATGGTGTCCAAGCGTGAAGCCACCGGCCGCAACGCTCGCCCCGTCGCGACCGTGACCACAAAGACGATCGCGGATTTCTCCGCGCTGCGCCACGAGATGCGGACGTCGGCGACACTAATGCCTGCCGGGGTGTGACGCCATCGGGCGTGAGCGTCGGAGCGATTCGGTTGGACGCCTAGATCAATTGCGGGGCAAGGGTTTCCGAATAACTAGCCGTGTACTCAAGTGCGTTGCGTGCTATTGGCGACCATGCGTCGAATGGCGAACGAGTCAGAATTCGCAACAGCTAGACGATCACTACAGCCCGGATGGTACGACCTTGCCGTTGACCGTCACCTCGACCTGGCCGGTCTTCGTGTTGTACTCGATCCTGCCATGCTCGAACGTCTCCCGGAGTAGATCGCCGACGGTGTTCGCGTCGTTGGTGGGTAAGCCCAGCGGACCTGCCGAACCGTTGTTGCCGGTGACCGCAGGCGCGCCGTCCGGGTCGCGTGGGATATTCCAGGCCTCCCGGATTTTGCCCAGGGTGACATATGCACGCGTGCCGGCCTCGTCATTCTTGGCGGTGATCACGCCGCCCTGAAACTGCTGGAACACCACGCCGCTGTCCCGTTTTCCCGCATTGCGGTCACCTGTCAGCGGCTTGCCGAGAGCCTCCCTCTGACTCTGGTTTGTCGACGAGTATTTAGCAGCGATCGGGCCGGTCAGGGTCACCTCGACGTTGCTCTCCCCGATGAGCTTCACCTCGGTGGGCTGCGCTGGGGTTTTCGATGTGGAGGTGGCGCTCGCCCCGACTTTAGGCGGCGCCGACGCGTCGACGCTTTTGCCATTGCTGCAGCCCACCGTGATCAGCGCGACGGCGGCCAGGCTGACGAATGCCGCGTGACGGTTTGCGATCGTTCTCATGAGCTTCCTCTCGCGTTGTCCTGTGGTGTGGATCAAGTTGCGGTTGACCGCCTCGCCCCGCCCGGACCATAACCGAGCCATGTGATTGCATAGGCGATCGGCGGTCTTCGTAGCCCCCGACCGAACTTACAACGCGGTCATTGACGCGAGCGCGCCCCCCAACGTCAGCGTTGGATCACGGTCAACGAGCCGTGGTTGAGGTCGCTGGTGACGTATGCGAAATGTGTGGTTGGGTCGATGGCGATGGCGAGCGGATTGTTGCCGACGGCAAGGATTCCGGTGACGATGCGCCTAGCGGTATCGATTACCGACACGGACGCACCGCTGTAGTTGGCCACGTATGCGGTGTTCGTCGGCGGGTCCACTGCCACCCCCGCGGGGCGTTGCCCGACGGGCACACTAGCGGTGACGTCCAGGCTGATGGTGTCGACCAAGGACACCGATGCATCATCGCCGCTGGCGATATAGGCGGTGTGCGATGCGGAGTCGACGGCGATACCGGCTGGGTGGACGCGAAGCGCGACGGAACCGACGACGGTTCGGTTCGCGGTATCGATAACGGTCACCGTTGGATCGGCGGTGGTGACAAACAAGCGGTGGGCGGTCCGATCGATGGCCACCCGGCTTGGGCCTTTTCCGGTGGGCACCGTCGCCGTCACGGCATGCGTCGTCGTGTCGATGACCGACACCGATGCGTTATCACCGCTAGTGACATAGGCGATGCGGGCATCCGGGTCGACCGCTACTCCGCCCGGATGGGTACCGACCTCCACTCTGGCGATGACCTTGCTGCTGGTGATGTCGATGACCGACACCGAGGCGTCGTCGAAGTTGGTGACGTAGACGGTTCGGGTCGACGGATCCACGGCAACACCGACGGGGTGGCGTCCCACAGCAATCGTGGCGGTGACCGTGCGGCTGGTGGTATCGACCACCGAGACGGAGTTGGAACCGGTATTCGCGACATAGACGCTGTGTCCCGCGGAGTCGACCGCGACGCCGAAGGCGCCATTGCCCACCCGAATTGAGGCGGCGATCGTGGGTGGACCACTGGGCACCGCCGTCACTCCCGCACTGGGCGTGACTCCCCCGCTACTAGGCACCGGTGGCGGCGGGGTGGGCGCTGTCGGCCGCGTAGCTGCAGTCGTGGATGTGTGTGCGCGCAGCAGGTATACGCTGGCGCCCCCCAACACCACGACCACGCCAATCACTGCGGCGGCGACCACCCAAGACCGCTTGGCGCGCTTGGGGTTTTGCACCACGTGCTGCGATGGGTCACCGTGCAGTGGTTTCTGCGCCCGCTGCGTCGGCTCACTTGGAAATGAGTCCGCTTGTGTGCGGGCACTTGCACCGGCGTTGTGTGACTGCGCATTTGGATCTGGTCGGCGCAGCGGCACCGTGATCGCGTCGCGCGCGGCCCGTGCCATCTCCACAGGGGTGGCGTAGCGCTGCTCAGGATCCTTGGCCATGCCAGTGGCGATGACCGCATCGAATGCCGGCGGCGCGCCGGAGTCAGATGGTCGCGGCGGCGGCGCCGACAGATGCCCTGCCACTTGTTGTTCGATGCTGTCACCCGGAAACGGGGCGCCTCCCGTCAAGCACTCATAGAGCACGCAGGCCAGCGCATAGATGTCCGAGCGTGCATCGGCCTGACCGACTCTGAAGCGCTCCGGGGCCATGTAACGCAGCGTGCCGACCACCGCGTCCGTCCCCGTCAGGCCGGTCTCGCCCAGAACGCGGGCGATCCCGAAATCGATCAGATACGCGAAGTCGTTTTCATCGAGCAAGATGTTGGAGGGCTTGATATCCCGATGCACCAATCCAATCTTGTGCGCCGCATACACGGCGTGAGCCACCTGCTCGACGATGTGCACCGCACGTGAGGGAGGCATCGGGCCCGAGGTCAGCACGGTTGCCAGATCGCGGCCCTCGATCAGCCGCATGTCGACGAATAGCCGCCCGTCGATCTCGCCGTAAGTGTGAATTGGCACGACGTGAGGGTCGTTTAACCGTGCTGCCGAGTGGGCCTCGCGACGGAATCGCTGTTGAAACGTCGTGTCCGCAGCAAAATGCGCTGGGAGTACTTTCAGCGCGACTATGCGATCGGTGACGGTGTCATAGGCGCGCCAGACCTCGCCCATGCCGCCTCGGCCGAGCAAATTGATTAGTCGATACCGGCCGAATGGGGTCCCTTCCATGGAAACCTCCCGACGGCTGCAATTCAGCAACACCATAGTCCACCGCAGGGTGCGGCAGACTTAGCAACTGATACTGCGTCGCTAGCGACGTTAGAGCGATACGTCTCGAATTGATCGCGCGGAGCACATATCGACCGCGGCCAGGCCGAAATCAGCCGGCCGGTGGCACCGCTGGCGGACGACATACGTTGGCGGCCGGATCCCACCACTGGCCCGGCTCACATGCCAGCGGTTGTGGCCCGACGCCGAGTGGCCGGCATACATTCGCCGTCGGATCCCACCACTGGCCCGGCTCACATGCCAGCGGTTGTGGCCCGACGCCGAGTGGTCGGCAGACCTTGCCCGTTGGGTCCCACCACTCGCCGTCCGCGCAGGCGGCCGAACTCACGGCCGGTGTCGCGATAGTCACGGCTGCCATCGACGCCAACGCCATCATGACGACGGCAATAAGATGACGAAAGGATGTCCTCACTGCAGGCCTCCTTTCGCGCGTATGCATTATCGAACCGGGCTCGGACACAGAGGTCAAGGCCCCTGCTCGATCGAGCGCGGGGTTGGCCTCGCCACGTCGGGCGTGCATGTCGCGGCGTGTGGTACACCTCGCCTGTCCCCTAACTGACTGTGCAATAGCAGCTTCCGAGACTCCGGCTATTCCTTAGTGCAGAGTGCAGCGTGTAATACAGTCCACATCAACGGGTTTCGATGCCGTCGAACCTGCTCAGTACCGGACAAGCGCCGCTGAGCACCTTGTGCGCCGCAGCGACTCTTTCGCGAGATCGACGCTGGCGCGAAGAAACGCGCGTGAGCTGCACGCTAGCGTCGATCTCGGGGTTTACGGACGCCGAATGCGCTGGGGGCAGCGCGTCCATGAGCTAGCGACACTAGGAGCAGTAATATTGCCCGTTGAGAACACAATTCGACGGTGGCGAGTAGGTACCGCTCAGCACGCCCCTGA
Organism: Mycobacterium montefiorense; assembly: GCF_025823255.1. Lineage (NCBI taxonomy): Bacteria > Bacillati > Actinomycetota > Actinomycetes > Mycobacteriales > Mycobacteriaceae > Mycobacterium > Mycobacterium montefiorense. The sequence continues at coordinate 344,219 of NZ_JACKVL010000006.1, forward strand.
TACCTCCGGTGGCTGAACCACCGGGTGCGATGCTGCGATTCCAATTCGCGGGGGTGAGAACAACGTGTGTGCCCGTTTGGGTAAAGCTGCTATTCCACGTGTGCGAGACAGATTCTCCCACCGGCAGGTCGAATTCGAGCCGCCAATCGTTCATCTGCGCCATGCTCGAGTTGGTAATGGCGAACTGGGCGATGAAACCGGTCTGCCAGGTATGTTCCACCGACAACGTCGCCGTGACCGCAGCCGCATGAGCTACCGAGGTGGCGGCGAGTCCGAGGATCGCAACCATCAATGCCGACACGGTTACCTGAAGCGCTGTGCGCCAGCGCCTCAGGTAATTGCTCAGTGCGGCCATAGCAACCAACACTAAAGCCGAACCGGTGATGTCGGCCCTCGCGTCGCCGGTATGCTGCAGTACCTTTGCCCAACTGAAACCGTCACGAAATTTTTGCCTCGATGACTCCAAACTGACGAGCAATGCCTGCAACCAGTGGCTGCACCAGAACCACGTCTGGATGCAGGAGTTCGGCCAACCCTTGGGGTGCAGGGTCGTCCCAGAACTTGGCGAACTTGGTGACGAAACCTTCAGGATCCGACGACGCGATCACACCATCAACGATGGCCTTCGATGCGCGTCAACACCACTCGGCGCGCTGCCAGATACTGCCAGACGAACTCAGATCGCCGGGAACCGCTGATCAACCGACACAGCGTGGGGTCGGATGACTTACGGGGAACTATTCGGGCGCGGCGCATCGGGACCTCGACCGACCGACCTACCTACCGGCGTCAGCCGTCGCTGCGGGGCGCGCCTTCGCTGTTCTCGGGGTCCCAGGTGCCCGGAATCATCGGCATGCTGGGTCCGCTACCGAACTCATCGCCGGCCAGTGTGGTCAGGCCCGCGGCGCCAGCGGTTTGCTTGCGTGCGGTGCCGGTGAATCCCAGATTCCCGGCACCCCGATCTGAGGCCATCGTCGCCGGCTCATCCCAGTGCGGGTCGACGTCGACGTTCATGTCCATGTATTTGTCGCCAGGGCCGCGCTGCCGAGCGCGTTGCCAGCGCCGAGCCCGAGCCTCTTCTCTAGCGCCGGCCGCTGCCGGCGCGGCAGCCGAATCCGGCTCCGGGGCCTTCTTTTTCGCACCCGTCGCCGCGCTGGCGCTCATTGCGGAGCCAAACCCGATCCCGGGCGGCGCAACGACGTACGGCGGCGTGAAACCAGGCCCGGCCGCAGCCGGTGGTGCGGGCGGCGCTGAACTGACGACCGTTCCTGTGCCAGGGGCCGGCGCTGATGCGGGGGCTGTCGCGGGGGCCGGAGCCGGCGCAGCGATGGGCGCGGTCCCGAGGGCCGCCGGCAGGCTGGGCGACGGCGCAGCGGGCGGGGGTACCGCGGCGCCCTCCGGGGCGTGGGCCAGCCCGGCCAGCCCCGCGAAACCGCCGAGCGCCGCGAAGGGGGCCGCGGAGATGAGCACGGGCACCAAAAATAACTGCGGCTGCATCGGGAGCCAACTAAAGAGCTGGGCCAGGTGGGTCGGCCAGTCGAGCAGCACGAGGTGGGAGATGAGCTCGAGAGCCGCCGCCGGGTTTTCCAGCATTAACGACCCCAACCGTTGGAAGTCGGAAAAGAGTTCGAGGGCTCGAGCCACCCACCAAAGCAAGTTTCCGGGATTGGTATAGGACTCAATTGGCAGCCCGTTGAGTGTCGCCTTGGCTGGATCCCAGTCAATTCCAAACAGCCGCAGGATCTGGGCGACGAACCGATTGAGCGGGCTGTCGAACCCGTGATTGTGGTCGTGGTCGTGGTCGTGGTCGTGGTCATGCGAGTGGTCATGTAGCAGGATCTGCGGCGCCGGGTCGGTTTGTGGGTTGGCCGCCAGGGCCGCGGTGGAAACGGCTTGGTAAGTCGTCATGGTGCCGGCGGCCTGGACCCACATCCGCGCATAGTCGGCCTCGTTGACCGCAATCGGAATCGTATTGACGCCAAAGAAATTCGTCGCCAACAGCACGCCGTGTACGGCGTGGTTGGCGGCCAGCTC
>NZ_JACKVL010000006.1:346313-589577 GCF_025823255.1 Mycobacterium montefiorense
GGCCTGCGTCGACGCCAGCACGCTGCTGAGTTCTGCTGCCGCCGCGGCGTATTCGGCGCTCATCGCGCTCCACGCGGCCGCCGCGGCAAACAGCGACGCCGGCCCGGGACCGCTGCCCAGCAGCGCCGAATGCACCTCCGGCGGAGAAGCCATCCACATCGGTGCGGTCATCGGCGAACGCCGCTCCTGTGATCAGCGACCAACGGGATGACTACGGCAGGCAACGACATCGGCGACTCCTGGGCTGGGAAGGCTTGCAGAACTACCGAACAATAAGTGAAAACGGTTGTCATTATCAATTATGGAGGCAAACCTCATGCCAAAGGCATAACCTTGGCCCTCTGCGGCCATCGCGCTCCGCCACTGTGGCCACTGTGGTCGCGACCGTAAGAACCAACGTGTAGCTGGCCGCGTTTACGGGACGGGCCGGTCACCTCCCGGTCGGCCGGACGAGACCACGGTGCTCATGTACCGCACCCGATTTCGTGTTCACCGCGACCGCCGCCGCTTTGGGGGCATCGCCGTGGTGAACGCCGCCTCGAACGCGCCCGCCGATAACCGAGCCCAGGTGGCCACTAGCTCGGGCTTTGCCGAGGTCGCGGTCGACGACTGCGCATGGGGGCGCCGCAGTTGTCATCGTCGTCGACTCCAAGTTCTCGTCCAACCCTCGACGCCTTTTCTAGCGCAATGGGGCAGTCAATCGCCTACCTCTGTGATAAAGGTCAAACGTCTCGGCAAGCCGCTGAAAACCCATTTGCCCTCGACAAACGACCTTTCTCGACAATTCTTTGAATTTCACATGCATTGACGTGTCGTCTTTGAAGTTCACCTGAGCCCACGCTTGTGCAGGTGCGGGTTATCAACGCGCACAACGGTTTTTGTTACATCTGGTGATTGATTTGCACGACATCTTTGTCCGTTCGTGCCGTGGGGGTGCTCTTCGTTGTCAAGCTACGCTGGCACACGTGGCTGGGCGATCTCCATCTCGCAAGGAGGTGATCTCGGTGGTTCTGGACAACACTCAACTGCGTCACGATGATGCGTGGGACTATCTGCACCCTTAGGGCCGATGGCTGTGCAGAGCGCCTAATTGCGCTGTGCTACAACAGGTACCGGCACACAGGTTATGCCGAGTCAACTGTTGGCCGGCTGTGTTTTCGCACCATCGGGTAAAAGCACAGCCCGATGAAGACCGCGCAGAAATGGCCGATCGCCGTGAAATCCACCTTGATGACCAGCGGGACGAAGAAGACTGTGATCAAGATGGCGATGTACCCCCAACGCCATGGCGGCGCTATGCGATAGGCCAGCACCGCGATGACGCCGACAAGAAAGTAACTGACCCCGATATCGACAGCGTCAACCAGCTTTTCGGGAGCCTGATGATAACGGATGGCCAGAAGCAGCACACCTTCGGTGAAGTACGTTGCACCAACGTGCGTGGTCAATCCGACTGTGAGCCAACGCATCTGTCCAAGCCAGTGCTCGGCTGGGGCAAGGAACACGGTGAACAGCAACAAGTACGGCGTCCAAAAGCGGCCATCGATGAATAGCAGGCTGGAGAAGAGTACGTCGAGCGGATCGGTCGCCAGCTGGTAGATGTTCGTGGAGTCGCGCACGAGCAAGGCGTGCAATTGATACCTGGTCAAGTGCCGGGCGATGGTGGAGGTGATCAACAAGGTGATTAGCCATAGATAGGTGAGCGGTGCGCCGCTGACGAATCGCCACAACGCGGTCAATCTGCCAGAAGACCGCATCCGGTTGGCTAGATGTTGCATGGCATCCCCTTGTAAGCCTCCAGTTTCACTGCGCGAGAACGTAGCTCGGCACCCAAGCCGATCTCGGCACATTGTGCTGACTGGATTAACGATGACCACTAGTAAGGAACCACGCCATGACGCGCTTCCTCTTACGCAGGAGGGCTGGGCACTTGACACTCGGCAGGGACCCCGACGTCACTGTCCCTGCTTCGGAGTACGGAGAAGCATTTAGTCGATTGACAACATCTGTAGGCAGTCAATGAACTGCGCTTCTAGCTGTTTGCTTGTGATGAGGCCTAACTCACACGCCAAGCGACGAATCGTGGTGGCCGTCGTGACCGTTTGCACATCAAGATGGGCTCACGTTTTCCTAGAGCGATTGGAAGTCGTTAGGTGAATGCCGTACATGCTTTTTGTGATGATGCCCTCGGTTACCACGACGCGGTTGGTCTGGTCGCCGCTTTGAAATCCCGCCAAGTGTCGGTACCCGAGGTTGTTGAGGCCGCCATCGCGCGCACCGAGGCGGTAAATCCGGTGCTCAACGGGCTGTCGTTTCAGGCCTTCGATCGCGCGCGGGAAAGAGCCGCGACTACCGGTGGTGAGCGATTCTTGGGTGGGGTGCCCACCTTCGTCAAGGACTGCGAAGCCGTGGCGGGAATGCCGACGATGGCGGGCTGCGACGCGTGGAAACCCCGACCCGCCGCGGCTGACGGTGAATTCGCCAGCGCATACCTGGCGACGGGAATGGTCCCGCTGGGGCTGACACGCATGTCGGAGTTCGGGTTCAACGCGGCAACCGAGCACCCGCGGCTGGGCGCGGTTCGTAATCCCTGGAATCCGGACTGCACCGCGGGCGGATCATCCTCGGGTTCAGCGGCTTTCGTCGCGGCAGGCGTGGTGCCGATCGCGCACGCCAACGATGCCGGCGGATCGATCCGAATTCCCGCCTCGTGCAACGGGTTGGTTGGATTCAAGCCTTCGCGTGGCCGGTTGCCCATGGACAAGCAGATGCGCCGGTTGCCGATCGTCCTCATCGAAAACGGCGTGCTCACTCGATCAGTTCGCGACACCGCGGCGTTTTACCGCGAGGCCGAGCGGCTGTACCGCAATCAAGATCTGCCGGGCGTGGGTGACGTCAGCGCACCGGGTCGAGCTCGCCTGCGGATCGCGGTATGCACGCGGCCGAGCGTGGGGACATGTAGCACGGGGGTTTCCGAGTTGGCGCTGAAGACCGCAGCCCTACTCGAAGAACTCGGGCATCGCGTCGAACAAGTCGATGAGCCATTGGTGCCGGCGTCCTTCGCCGACGACTTCTTACTGTTTTGTTCGTATTGCGCGTGTTTGGTGATGACGCAGGTGCGGGTTAGCCGCTATGTGGGTGGCCCCGCCGTCGACCGCCGCAAGCTGGACAACTTCACGCTTGGTCTGGCCCGCCTTGGCCGCCGCAATCTGCACCGGATGCCGCGGGTGATCGATCGGCTGAAAGGTCTGCGGCAACGAAGCGCCATCTTCTTCGGTGACTACGACGCGGTGCTGACACCGACGCTGAGTCGGGAAACTCCACGAATTGGGTATCTCGACCCCACCGCGACCTTTCAACAGGTCATCGATCGGCTCACCGATTTTGTCGCATTTCTGCCGCAGTTCAACATCACCGGGGAGCCCTCGATCTCGCTCCCCCTGGCCGAATCGGTAGACGGCATGCCAGTGGGAATGATGCTGGCCGCCGACATTGGGCAGGATGCTCGGCTGCTCGAATTGGCATACGAACTTGAGGAGGCACAACCGTGGCGACAAATCCAGTCCGCCTAGACCCGCAGAGTCAGCGCGAGCCGCGCACGGAATTAGCGGCGGTCGACTATCTGATGCTTCGAGGTGATGCCAACCCACGGTTGCGCTCGGGGTTCATATCGGTGGAAATTCTTGACAATACGCCGGATTGGGAGCGGTTTCGGACTCGCGCCGAAGATGTCTCCCGCCGCGTGTTGCGGCTGCGGCAGAAAGTGGTCGCGCCACCGCTGCCCACGGCCGCGCCGCGCTGGGTGACCGACCCGGACTTCAACATCGACTTCCATGTGCGACGCGTGCGTGCCCCGGAACCCGGCACCTTGCGCGAAGTGTTCGACCTGGCAGAGGTGATGCTGCAGTCGCCGCTGGACCTTGCTCGGCCGTTGTGGACCGCCACGCTTGTCGAGGGGCTGGCCGACGGGAGGGCCGCGGCGCTGCTGCATCTCAGCCATGCTGTCGCCGACGGCCTCGGCAGCATGGCGATGTTCGTGCCCATCTTCGACCTGGAACGGCACCCACCCGCGGAACCGCTACCACCACAACCGATCCCGCAGGACTTGTCTGCCACCGAATTGATGCGAGAAGGGGTCAATCAGCTGCCCGGCGCCTTTCTTAAAGGGGTCCGGGGTGTGCTGTCAACGGTCACCCGCGCGGCTCGGGACCCTGCCGCAACGGTGACGGGCGTCTTCGGCTACGCCCGTTCGAGTGCGCGAATACTTCAGCCGGCAGCCGAGCCTTCGCCGTTGCTACGCAGCCGCGGCGTTGCGACTCGCAGCGAAGCGCTCGAGTTCCAGCTCTGCGATCTAGACGCAGCGGCCAAAGCGTGCGGCGGGTCGATCAACGACGTCTATCTTGCCGCCCTGTGCGCTGTGTTGGGGCGTTACCACTCTGCACTCGGCTCGCCGATGAACGAACTGCCGATGGTGGTGCCGATGAATTTACGCTCCGAAGCAGATCCCGAGGGCGGCAACAGGTTTACCACTGTCAGCCTTGCGGCTCCGGTCGGCACGGCCGACCCGTTGGAGCGAATACAGAAGATCCGCGCACAGATGACGCGGCGCCGCAAGGAGCCCGCCAAAGGCCTGATCGGCGCCGTTGCGCCGGCACTGAGTATGTTGCCGACAACGGTGTTGGTGCAGATGATGCTCCGCTCTGCGGCCGGCTCCGATGTGCTGGCGACCAACATTGCTGTCTACCCACATGACACCTACATTTGTGGCGCAAAGGTGCTGCGGCAGTTCGGGCTTGGTCCGTTGAACGGCACGGCGGTGGAAGTGGCGCTGCTGTCCAGGGGTGGGATCTGCACCATTACCGCACGCTATGACCGGGCGGCCGTGCGACACGAAGAGTTATTCGCCGAGTGTCTGCTGGCCGGATTCGATGAAATCCTCGCCTTAGCCGGCGAACCCGCCCCGCGTGCCGTCCCCGCATCGTTCGGCGCGTGGGACCAGAGTTCCCCGTCTCGGTTGGTCTTGGCGGATGACCTGGAGCCGGGAATACCAGCAGGCCAGGCGTAGCCAACTGAAGGCCTGGGCTCGGGCAAACCAGCGGGCAGCGGGGTCCGCGGTGCCGGAAAACCAGGCTGGCTGTAGCGTGACGGCCGTGAAGTTCTCCTCGGCGTACTCTTCGGCCGCGCTTGCGTCCTGTGTCGCGGCAACTGTTCTGACTCTGGGTGCAACGGGCGTGGCAACCGCGGCCGGCTCCTGCCCAACGGCGGCAGCGTCGAACGGCGGAACGCCTGACTGGACGCTGGCCGGTACCACCGGCAGCATCGCGGTCATCGGCCCCACGGATACGACCGCTCCGCGCGTGACCGTGACGGCACCGTTCAGCGTGAGCCAGACCCAGGTGCACACGCTGCACGTTGGCGACGGACCGGTGGTCTCACCTGTCGCCAAGGTTTCCGTCTGCTACATGGGCGTCAACGGACGTGACGGCTCGGTGTTCGACAGCAGCTACGACCGGGGTGCCCCGGTTGACTTCCCGCTTACCGGAGTTGTGCCGGGCTTTCAAAAAGGCATCGCGGGGCAGAAGGTCGGGTCTACTGTCGCGGTCGCGATGGTCCCTGCGGATGGCTATCCCGAAGGTCAGCCCAGCGCTGGAATCCGGCCCGGCGACTCGCTCATCTTCGCGATCAAGATCCTCAGCGCCGCCGGCTAGGCAGCGACGATGTGAGCTTCATTGCCTGAGCTCGCTGCATATTCTGCTGTGCTACAACGCCTTACGGCCAGAGGGGCCGCAGGCCTGATTCATTACCGTGGGAAAAGATAGGCAATCAGGCTAAGAACGAGTGCTGCGATCCCCGAAAGTCCGGCAACGACAGTCCAGGTATCCCTGCGGGGACGGCGCGCCAAGACGACCAATTTGGAAAACCCGCGGGTGGCATGCGTGGATCGCACAAACAGGTACGAGCACAGAGCGATTAACAAGAATCCTATCCGCAGCGCCCACGGCGCCATGGAATGTCGATGCCCGTGAAAGACGAAGCCGGCGGCGAAAAATGTACATGCGCCGCCGAGCAGTGCAATCGGCAGGGAGCGAAGCCAGTTGGCCGCGCGATAGGTCAGTGAGCTGCGGTCAGGCAGGCTGGCCCAATATTGAGCTATCGATGATTGACGCTGAAGCGACATTTTTCCGACTGCCTCGACGATGTTGCAGTAGTACCGGCGTAGCCAGATGGTCAAGTTCGAACCGTCGCTGTAGTGGAATTTGGCGAACACCGATCTGATACCTTCGGCATCCTCGATCGGCTCGATCTGGTCGACATCGGTAGTTGATGCCTGACTGTTGTCCGACCAAACCACCGTCATGATGAGGCAATTCGCATCCTGGGCTCCCAACGCCAGCATCTGTTTCAGTTCGGAGGGAAGGATGGGCCCGCGCGTTAACTCGACCAGCAATGGCTTGTCCTGCTTGTTCATCCTGCCTTCCCCCGTGGCGAACATCAGTTCAACTGCATGCCGATCAGATCCATACCGCGGTAACCGTGCAGTGACGATACTCAATGAGGTTGCCGCGGTGGAATTGTCACTGCGACGCGTCATCTATCAGTTCAAAGGCTGCAACTTGTGGAAGATCCGCTGAAAATGCGGGATGTCACTACACCGTAAATACTTGTCGCTCAGTCGAATACACATTCAGCGCATAGGGTCGTTGCTGTGGATGCACGATTCATGCAGCTGATCGACGGACGAGAGCTGGCCTGGGCGGAGCTGGGTGACCCCAGCGGCTATCCGGTGTTCGCATTCCACGGCACGCCCGGTTCCCGTCACCAAATCCTCATCCTCGTCGAATCGGCGTCCCTGCACGCTGCGGGCGTCCGGATGATCGTCCCGGACCGGCCCGGCTGTGGGGCCAGCACCCGGCAACGGCGGCGCGCGTTCGCGGGGTGGGCGGACGACGTGGCCGAACTCGCTGACCACTTGGGCATTCGGCGGTTCGCCGTCCTCGGCATCTCCGGAGGCGGGCCCCACGCGGCGGTCTGCGCCCGCTTCCTACCCGACCGGGTCAGTGCCGCCGCACTCATCAGCGGGGTCGGTTCGCTCGCTGAGCCCGGGTCGGAGTCGGGAATGATGGTAGCCAACAGGTTGTTCGCCCGGCTTGGGCGGAGAGTGCCCGCGGCCAATACCGCAATTTTCGGGCTCATCTTTCTATTCGGGCGCCGAGCTCCTCACCGGGTATTGCCGTTGTTGATGAACAGCATGCCGGCAGTCGACATCGGGGTGCTGTCGCGGCCCGAGGTGCTGAGCATGTTCATTAGCATGCTGGCAGACGCATCCCCTACTGCGGGCCGCGCTGCGGCGCAAGATTTCCGACTCTTCGCTCGTGACTGGGGCTTTCGGCTCGAGGACATCAACGTACCCGTGCAGGTGTGGCAGGGCGACGTCGACGTGAACGTCCCTGTGGCCCACGCACGGCGTCAGGCCGCAGCGATCCCGGGCGCCACCCTGCACGTCGTGCCGGGTGAAGGCCACCTCATGTTCGTCGACCACTTCGAAGAGATCCTGCGTGAGCTGCTTGACTCGAAGACCTGACGACGTCCTAAATCATCTGCAGCCCAGCAGGTTCGACTACCCTATCCACCGTCTTTGGTGGCCACCGCATACACGACATTGGTTTCGGCGCTGGTGATACCAGAACTGCGAACGTAATTAAGGTTCGTCGTGTGCACGCGATCGCGATCGTGCGGCGAGAGCTGCTCGACGGTGCCGCGATAGCCTGAGCCCAGTATCGCCGCCCACCAGGCTTCGGGCGACGTGATCGGATGTGCGCCGAATTCGGCTACGACCTCGGCCTGCTCCACTCCGCCCGCACGCATCACTTCACGCAACGATGCCGGATCGCAGATGCGATCCCACGGATTGAAGCCCTTGTAGAGATCGGGTCGGACCTCGCGGATCGAATCCCAGAAAGCGGTATTGGCGGGCTCGAGAAAGCGTGGTCCCCAGGTGGTGATCGCGAGCTTGCCGCCCGGGCGAACGAGGTGCCACAACGCCCGCACCGCGGCGTCGATATCGGGCACGAAAAAGACACCGAACACACACACGACCGCGTCGAATTCCTCGGGTGTTAGCCGGAGATCGAGCATGTCGCCGGAGCGAAACTCGATGTTGCGTAAGCCCAATGCCTCGGCCTTTGCCCGTCCCAGCGCGAGCAGTCGCTCAGCGAGATCGACACCGACCACCGCCCCGCGAGGCCCGACGATCTGCGCTGCGGGTATCGCCGAAGCGCCGCTGCCGCAACAAACGTCCAAGACCCGGTGGCCGGGTGCGAGGGCAAGCCGCTCGACGGTCTCGCGACCGAAGCGAGCCCAGAACGTATTCGCCGGATCGTCGAACGCATCAGCCGCCGCGTTGTAAGTCGCGGCGGCTCCGGTCTGCGCGTCGTGAGGAGTGCCGGAGGTCATCGCTCCCGAGACTAAATCGATTCCGGCACCTACCGCAATGTGCAATTGTGCCAGGCTGTTCCGTTGCAGTGCAGCACGTTTCGAACGGCTCAGCTTCAAGCCTAAGAACGCAGTTCTCTGGACATTGCAGGATGGACCAGGTTAGATGCTGGCGTTACGGTTCGCGTGGTGCACATGCTCTGGACTATGTGTGGCGGTAGTGGGAACGATATTCGCGGGGTGGCGCCCCGCGTCGTCGAGGGCGAGGCGGTCGATCCGATTGCGCTTGAACCGGTCGACGAGTTGGTGATCACGACTCTGGTCGCAACAGCTACGACGGCTTGATGACGGACATGGGCCCGGCGCGGCGAATGCCGATGAGCCGTACGCCGGCAGTGGAAGCGGCGCAATTCGACGGCGGCACCACGGTCCCGGGAATGCTCGCCGAGCATGGGTTCTCGGCGCTGGTCACGATGCGGCGGGGCAACCGCTCACGCACGCTGCTGTTCGATACCGGTGTCTCACCTGACGGCATGGCGACCAACATGGAGCGATTGGGTGTCGACGTCGCCGACATCGAAGCCGTCGTGCTGAGTCACGGCCACTTCGACCATGCCGGCGGCTTCGCCGGTCTGGCTCGCCTGCGCGGCCGCACCGGGCTGCCGTTGACGGTGCATCCGCTCGTGTGGAGCCGGCGAAGGATCGCCCTGCCGGGGCGTCCGGGCTGGGAACTCCCCGTGCTCAGCAAGTCTTCGCTGCAGTGCGAGGGTTTCGAGGTCATCGAGCGACGCCAGCCCTCGATCCTGCTTGACGGGGGCGTGCTGATCACCGGTGAGATCGACCGCACAACCGATTTCGAGATCGGAATGAAATTCCACGAGGTGTCGCGCGACGGTGCCTGGGAGCCGGATCCCCTGATCGTCGACGACCAGGCGCTCGTCGTCCATGTCCGCGGACTAGGGCTTGTCGTGTTGACCGGATGTGGGCACGGTGGGGCCATCAACATTGCGCGGCACGCGATGCGGCTCACCGGCGTCGATCGGTTGCACGGCCTGCTCGGGGGATTTCACCTGACCGGGCCAGGATTCGAGCCGATTATCGAACCCACCGTCGATGCGCTCGTGGCCTTGTCCCCCGGCCTCGTCGTCCCGGCGCACTGCACGGGATGGCGCGCCCAGGTCCGGCTCGCGACGGCACTGCCCGACGCTTTCGTCCCCAGCGCTGTAGGTACGTCGTTCGCCCTGGCCGCCGCCTGAGCCTGGAACTGCGACGTTATACTAAGTGCCGCAATAGCTTTCGGTTGCCGCGGCTGACGGCGCGAGCGTACCGTTCCGGCATGACGAATACATCTCACCCCCAACTCGGAGTGCTTGAGCCTGCCCGGGTTCTAGTCGGTAAATTCACGGCACTAGCTGCAGCTGTGTTGATAATCGGCGGGAGTCTGGCCGTCGAGGTCGCACCACTTAGCCGCGCCGACTGGTGCGGCGATGGCGGACCGGCCCACGTTTCGCCAAGTGGCTGTACCGATCCCGTGCCTGCCTCGCAAGCGCCGTCCGGTCGCCCGCCATGGCTTGCGGCGATGGAACAGCGCGACCCGCAATTCGCCGGCTCTTATCAGGGGATGCGTGAACGAATCCTCAACGAAGGTGTCATTCCGGCCAAGTACAAGCTGCTGATGGGGATGATCACGGACACGATCGCCGCGCATCCCGACGGGGTGAGGTCGCTCGCTGACAACGCCCGTGCCGCGGGGGCCTCGGAGGCCGAGGTCACCGAAGCGGTCGAGGTCGCCTATCTCTACGGTGGCACCGCAGCGCTTGTCATGGGAGTCAACGCCTTCCCCGGTAGCTGATCGCAGGATCGGTGGCGACGAGTTCCTGTTCCTGCTCGTCGGCGCCCCGCCCCGAAGCCGAAAAAGTGCTTGATCGGCTCCGTCGTCGCTGGGCCGAGCGCGCCCGTGATTTGCGCGCCGACTAACCGGCGAGCGGTTCGAACATGTGCGCCGGGTCGATGCCGATCTGCTGAGCAACATGGCTGGTGTCCCAATACTCACGCCAGTGGCTGACCGCCCCGTCGCGCACTTCGAAGACCGCGATCACGTGGAACGTTACCGGCACGCCACCAAGGGAATTCACGTCAACACGTTCGACCACGACGGTGTCGCCGGTCGACACAATCGTGCGGATTTCGCTGCCGTCGATCATGCCGGTGGAAAGGCTGTTGTGTTTCTCGAGTTCCGCGCGCGCCGCGTCGCGTCCGACGATCACCAGTGACAGCGGCACATGCAGCTGCCAAATGAAGTCATCTGTCATCAGGGCTGTTGCCGCACCGATGTCGATGCTCTGCCCGTAGAAGGTGTGGATGAAGTCGAGCACGAGTTGCTCGGTGGCATTTTTTGCGGCAACGCCTGGTGGCATGTTCTCTTCCTTTGCTGGTCACCGGTCTCTTCGAACGCAGCCCGTCGGCTGCGCGAGCGCGAGCTGGTGGTGACTCTACGCCTAAATAAACTGATTGATTTAATGGTTCTCCAAATCTCGTTCAGACATTCGTGGTTGTCAGCCGACGGATCAGAAACAATGCGCCGTTCGGGGTCCATAAGGTGCCCAATATGTATCGTCAGATCCTCGACCCTGTCGCCCACTCGCTGGGCTGGAGTTCCCTGGTGGCCGCCCTGCCGCTGGCGATGCTCTTCCTGATGCTTGGGGTTTTGCGTGTGCGGGCGTGGCGGGCCTCACTGCTATCGCTGGCCGTCGCGATCGCGATCGCGGTTGCCGTGTATCGCATGCCCATTGGCCAGACGCTGCTGGCGGGCGGCGAGGGTGCCGTGTTCGGATTCTTCCCGATTCTCTGGATCGTGATCAACGCGATCTGGGTCTACCAGATGACTGTGCAGACAGGGCATTTCGATGTGCTGCGGCGCAGTTTCGCGAGTGTCAGCGACGACCACCGCATCCAAGCGATCATCATCGCGTTTTCGTTCGGCGCTCTACTGGAAGCCTTGGCCGGATTCGGTGCGCCCGTGGCGGTCACCTCGGTGATGCTGCTCGCCCTGGGATTCAAACCGCTCAAGGCGGCTGTCCTCGCGCTGGTTGCCAATACCGCACCGGTCGCCTACGGGGCGATGGCCACACCGATTATCACGCTCGGCAAGGTTTCCGGATTATCCAGCGACGCGCTCGGCGCGATGGTCGGGCGTCAAACCCCGATCCTGGCCATCTTCGTTCCGCTGGTTCTGGTGGCCATCGCCGACGGTCGGCGCGGAGTTCGGGAAACCTGGCCCGCGGCGCTGGTGGCCGGCGTGGTTTTCGGCATCGGCCAATACGCCACTTCGAATTTCGTGTCGGTGCCGCTGGCCGATGTGGTGGCTTCGTTGCTGTCCGCCGGTGCCGTGGTGTTGCTGCTGCGCGTCCAGCGTCAACAATCCGCACCGCGGGCCACCGTGGTCGCGGGCGGCGCTTCTGACACGCTGTCCCCCGAATTCGCTGCGAATCTCGGGCGTCCGGACTCGCGCATCGAGGTGGCCCGCGCGTACTCGCCCTACGCGATCATCATCGCCATTTTCGTCGTCTGCCAGGTACCGGCGGTGAAGAAATTTCTCGAACACGCGACCTATACCGTGCACTGGCCGGGACTGCACTTGTACACGGCCAAGGGCAGCCCGTCGACGCTGCCGAACTTCACCTTCAATCTGCTGACCACTCCGGGCACGCAGATGCTGCTAGCGGGCGTCGTCGCCATGGTGGTGCTGCGACTGTCGGTGGCCGGGGCCGTCAAGGCCTATGGGGCAACGCTGTATCAGCTCCGATGGGCCATCCTCACTGTAATGGTAGTGCTGGCACTGGCTTTCGTGATGAACGCCTCCGGACAGACCATTACCCTTGGCGCGTGGATGGCGGGGGCGGGCGGTGCTTTCGCACTGCTCTCCCCCATTTTAGGGTGGCTCGGCGTAGCGGTCACCGGATCCGATACCTCGTCGAATTCTCTGTTCGGCGCCCTGCAGGTGACCGCGGCTGCCAAGGCGGGTCTGTCACCGCTGCTGATGGCCGCGGGCAACAGCAGCGGCGGTGTGCTGGGCAAGATGATCTCCCCGCAGAACCTGGCCATCGCCGCGGCGGCGGTCGACATGCACGGAAAAGAGGGTGACGTTTTCCGCCGCGTGGTCCTGTGGAGCGTGGTGTTCCTGGTGTTTATCTGCGCCCTGTCGGGGCTGCAAGCCTCGGTGCTGTCGTGGATGGTGTTCTGACTATTGACCGTGCGATTTTTCGCGCCATCCGCGCTCGAACGGCAACCGCCACGCGTTGGGCGCAATCAGTTGGTGAATGGCGTTGGGGCCCCAGGTTCCGGTCGGATATACCTTGGCGGGCGGCGGGTCGGTGAGCAGATCTGCCGAACGCTCCCAAAGGGATTCGATGCCCTCGGCGGTGGTGAATAGTGTGTGATCGCCGCGCATCGCATCGAGAATGAGCCGCTCGTATGCCTCGAGCGTTTGGTCCGCGGTGTCGATTTCCTGCGAAGAGAATTGCATCGACAACTTGTCGAGCCTCATCCCGGGGCCGGGCCGCTTGCCGTAGAAGGACAGTGACACCTTTGAGTTGTCGGCCAGATCGAACGTGAGGTGGTCGGGACCCTGAGTCCCCACGCCTGACCCTGCCGGGAACATGCTGCGCGGAGCCTCTTTGAACGCAATCGAGATAATGCGGATGCCTTCGGCCATCTTCTTGCCGGTGCGCAGGTAGATCGGCACGCCGGCCCACCGCCAGTTGTCGACGCCGACCTTAAGCGCGATGAACGTCTCGGTATCGGAATCCCTTGCCACACCGTTCTCTTCGCGATACCCGCTGTACTGGCCGCGCACCACATCTGAACACTTGACGGGCAGCATGGAGCGGAACACTTTGTTCTTCTCTTCGCTGATCGCATACGGCTCAAGGGCCGTCGGCGGTTCCATCACCACGAACGCCATCACCTGCAACAGGTGGGTGACGACCATGTCCTTGTAGGCGCCGGTGCTTTCGTAAAAGTTGGCTCGCTGGTCCAGACCGAGCGTTTCGGGAATGTCGATCTGGATGTGGTCGATGAAGTTCCGGTTCCAGATCGGCTCGAACAGACCGTTGGCAAAGCGGAACGCCAAGATGTTCTGGGCCGCCTCCTTCCCCAGGAAGTGGTCGATCCGGAAAATCTGGGATTCGTCGAATGTCTCGTGCAGGAAGTCGTTGAGGGCCACCGCACTGGCCAGGTCGGTGCCGAACGGCTTTTCCATCACCACTCGGGATCGCTCGACGAGATTCGCGTCGCGCAGCGTGGTGATGACGGCGCGGGCTGCTTTCGGCGGAACCGACAGGTAGTGCAGTCGCCGCACGTTCGGCCCCAGATTGCTTTCGGCCTCGGCGACCGCGGCGGCCAGGGCCTCGGGCCCGGTGCCCTGCGGGACGTAGTGCACGATCTTCGCGAAGTCGGCCCACTGCTCGGGTGTGAGCTTGTGAGTGCCGTACGAGTCGATTGAGTTCTTCGCGATATCGCGAAACTCGTCATCGCTGAGTTCTTCGAGCGACGTCGCGACGATTTGGATATCGGGCGCGAGCTCGGATTGATCCAGATAAGCCAAGCCGGAAATCAGCTTGCGCTTGGCCAAGTCCCCCGTCGCGCCGAACAACACGATGACATGGGGGTCGAGCGGGTCGTAGTCGTGGCGGCGCGGACGTGAGTCAGGCGCCGGGTAAGAGATCGTCTGCGGTTTCTTAGCGGCCACTCCCGAGATACTTCCACTGTCGCGACATCTCCGCAGCGGTGGGCTCGCATCGGCTTGCTCCGGAAAATCAGATGTTCATCTGCGACCGCGCCAGGCCAGCATCGCCTCGAGCCGACAGAAGTCATACCCGTTGTCGTCTGGGTGGATTTTGGTGGTGAACAGCGTGACGCCCGCGTCGACGAAAGCATCCGCCGACTTGGCGTCGGTCCACGCCATCGCGCGTTCGATGCCGGCCTCGTCGCGTCCGGCGTCCGTTGCGAGCCGTTTGAGGAGCTCGTTCTTGCGTCGAAACTCGTCAATGGGTGCAAAGCTGTGCCAGATGTGGGCGTGTCGGGCCGCCGCGGGAATGGTGCGCCGCTCCCCGCCTCCGCCGATCAGGATCGGGATCTGACGCAGCGGGCTGGGCGTCAAATGGTTGAGCCGGTATTCGATGCGCTGCAAGCCCTCGTCGAACTGGTCCATCCTCGATCTGACAGTGCCGTATTCGTAGCCGTAGCCAATGAAGTCTTGCGGATACCAGCCGGCCCCGAGGCCGAGGATCAATCGGCCGCCACTGATGTGATCGACCGTGCGTGCCATATCCGCAACCAGGTCGGGGTTGCGATACGGCATGCCGCTGACGAGCAGTCCGATCTCGGCTCGACTGGTGATCTCGGCCCACGATGCAAGCGCGGTCCATGCCTCGAAGTTGTTGACTTCGGGCTGCTCATCCTGCAGTTGCGGAGTGCCGTCGACCATGTCGAGGAAGGGTTTGTGGAAGTGGTCGTAGCCGAATATGGCGTCAACGCCTAGCTCTTCGGCGTGCAACACCGCCTGGCGCCATGTCCGGTAGTCCGGTGTTCCACCCGCCCACAGCTGAACGCCTATCCGCACCGGACGTGACCGGTCTGCGGACACCGCACCGGTCTTCGACCCGGTCGTTGAGTCGGTCACGTTTCCCAGCCTTTCAGAACCCCCAGGACGGATCTCTACGGCGTCGCCGGGTTACCAAACTCAAACTGTGCGAACATGCAGTTCCTTCCCGTCGGCAGATACCTCATTTTGATAGTGCCAGCATATCTGGTCCGCATCCGGGTAAAGCGAGCCGCCGGTAGAGCCGTCTCGGTCGGTGTGTCAGCATTTGGGAATGAGTGCACTCAGACTTATTCGTATCGTTGGCGTCGCTGCAGTGATGATGTGGGCGCTGGCTGCCGCGCCAATCTCCCCTACCGCCTCCGCTGATCCCTGCTCGGACGTCGAGGTGGTTTTCGCTCGCGGTACCCATCAGGACCCGGGGCTGGGCAACATCGGTCAAGCGTTCGCCGACTCGTTTACTTCGAAAGTCGGCGGGAAGTCCGTCGGGGTCTACGCGGTCAACTACCCGGCCAACGACGATTACCACAACAGTGCGCCGGCCGGGTCTAACGACGCGAGCGGTCACATCCAGGGCACCGTCGCCAACTGTCCCAACACAAAGATCGTGCTCGGCGGGTACTCCCAGGGTTCGACGGTGATCGACCTTGCCACCCAGGCGATGCCGGCTGCGGTGGCTGACCATGTCGCCGCGGTTGCCTTGTTCGGCGAGCCGACCAGTCAATTCTCGAGCATGTTGTGGGGCGGCCAGCCGCTGCCCACGATTAACCCGGTTTACAGCGGCAAGACCATCAGCTTGTGCGCTCCCGACGATCCGATCTGCTCCGGCGGCGGGAATATCATGGCGCATGTCTCCTACATTCAGGATGGGATGACGGACCAAGCAGCCAACTACGCGGCCGACCGGGTCCGCTAACGGCCCCCCGCGCAGCGCCGCGCGACGGATCGCAACCTACAGAACAGATTTGGTGCACGGGACAGGCAGCACCGCGAGTGAGGTTCCGTCGATGAAATGCGTGCTGGCGGGCTATGGAAGTCGCGGCGATGTCGAGCCCCTGGCCGCCGTCGGCCGCGAGCTGATGCGACGCGGCCACGACGTGCAGATGGCGGTCGCGCCCAACATGGTGGGCTTCGTCGAATCGGCAGGGTTGGCCGCGGTCCCGTACGGTCCCGACTCGCGGGAACAGATGGACTTCGCCGCGGCCTTCGTCGACAAGGTCCAGAACCCCGTCACTATGTGGGCCGAGGTCGCCCGGCATGTCAACCAGGTCAAGTCGGAGAAGAGCGCCGTGCTGACATCGTTGGCAAACGGATCCGACCTGTTGGTCGCTGCCTTCAACGAGCAGGGCCTGGCCGCCAACATCGCGGAGTATCACGGCATTCCCCTCGGGGCGTTGCACTACTTCCCGTCGCGGATCTTGGGCTCCGGTGCATTCGGTCCGCAGATAATGAAGGAAACCGACGACGCGCACCGCCGCGCGCTCGGCTTGCCGGAGCTCACCGGAGATCCGCGACCGGGGTTAGAAATCCAGGCCTATGACGCGATCTGCTTGCCGGGGCCGGTGGACGAATGGCTGGAACCGGAAACTGCGCCGTTGTTCGTCGGTGCGCTGACGCTGCGGTTGCCAAGCGATGCTGACGACGAGGTGTTGTCCTGGATTGCCGCTGGCGCACCGCCGATCTACTTCGGCTTCGGCAGCACACCGCTGACATCGCCTGTCGAGACCATCGCGGTGATCAGCGAGGCCAGCGCGCGCGTCGGCGAGCGGGCGTTGATTTGCACCGGCCCAAATGAAGTCACCGGCGTCCCGCACCCCGATCACGTAAAGATTGTGACCGGGGTGAACCACGCGGCCGTGTTTCCGTTGTGTCGCGCGGTCGTCCATCACGGCGGCGCCGGCGCGACGGCGGCAGGCATGCGGGCCGGAGTCCCCACACTGATTTTGTGGTTCTGGCTTGATCAGCCGGTCTGGGCAGCCGGGGTCGCAAAACTGAAAGTTGGCTCTGGACGCGGCTTTATGGAAAGCACCCTGGACTCAGTGATCGCGGACCTGCAGGGCCTCCTCGCTCCGGAATTGGCCGCGCGGGCTCGTGAGGTTGCCGCATTGATGACCAAGCCCGCCGAAAGCATCGCGCGCGCCGTCGATCTCCTGGAAGAGGCCGCTCTCAAGCAGCCGCGATGAGCGCGAGCCGGCGTTGCCTAGGTGCAAACCACACCGTCTTCGTTAGCGCCTTGTGCACCAACAGCTTTCACGGTCGTGCCGTCTGTGCCGGGTGCCTGGTCGCGGGCGAGTGCGATCGTGGAAGCCACCATCGCGACGACGGCGACGAGCAGGCCCAGTGTTGCCGATCCCCGCACCTCAAGGTGTTCGCCGAGCACGACAACTCCGAGCACTACCGCGACGACAGGTTCGCCGACCAGCATGATCGGCACCGACGCCTGCAATGCGCCGGCGTGAAAAGCCGAGCTTTGCACCATGGTCACCGCGACCGCCAGCACGACCAGTAGGTATGGCGCGGGGACGGTCAGCAGTGCGTGCCATCCCCCCACCGCGTAGCGGTGCGTGCAGATCTTCGTCAGAACCGCGACCACGCCGAGCAGCACCGCCACGGCGACCGCCAGCAGCATGGCGCGCGGACGCCCAATAGTGCGCCGTGCGACGACGAGGCAGGCGATGACCAGCGGTGCGGTGAGCAGCACCGCCAGGGTCCACGACGGTATCGGCGGACGGTTGTAACCCTCGCGGGGCTGGCCGACGAGCAAGAACGCCGCCAGGGCGACAGTCAACACGATCGCCCAACTCCACTCGGCCCGGGTGATGCGTTGATGGCAAAGCCTCGCGCTCAACGGCAACGCAAACAGCATCGACGAAACCAGCAGCGGCTGCACCAGCATCAGGGATCCGTGCGCCAGAGCCAGGGTCTGGAACACAAAACCGGCGATGGCGGCGAGCAGACCTGCCCACCACAGCGGCTGGCGAACCACGTTCGTCACCGTCGGCCCGGTCAGATCGTCACCAGCCGCAACGTTTTGGGCGGCGCGCTGTCGAACGACGATGCCGACTGCTGCCCAGAACGCGGCGAGCAGCCCTGAGCAGATCGCGACGGCGTGCGATATCACCCACCCCATGTTTCGGACTGGTACCCCGGATTGCAACGCGGCTAACTCTGGCCCCACCGGATACAGCGTTGCGCACCCGCGCTCGGCGATCGCGCCGGGGTCGCCGCGGACTAGTCTGGCGGGCATGGCTATCGAGTCCACGATGCTCGCCCTCGGAACGTCCGCGCCGCCCTTCGCGTTGCCCGACCCAGCAACCGGAGTGGTGGTCAGCCTCGACGAGTTGGCGGGTCCCGCACTGGTCGTCACCTTCATCTGCAACCACTGCCCGTATGTCCAGCATGTCGCCGCCGGGCTGGCCGCGCTGGGCCGCGACCTGGCCGACCAAGGTGTCGCAATGGTGGGGATCTCCAGCAATGACGTGGCCACCTACCCGCAGGACGGCCCGGACCAGATGGTCGCCGAGGGCCGCCGCCACGGCTGGACGTTTCCGTACCTGTACGACGAGACGCAAGACATTGCGCGGTCCTTCTCCGCGGCGTGCACGCCCGATACGTTTGTGTTCGACGGCGAACGCCGACTCGTCTATCGCGGACAGCTCGACGACTCCCGGCCCAAAAACGAGCTACCGGTAACGGGCGCCGACATCCGGGCGGCGGTCGACGCCGTGCTGGCCGGGCAGCCGGTCGACCCTAACCAGCGGCCGTCAATAGGCTGCGGCATCAAGTGGCGTTGATCCGCCGCAGGCGGTAGGGCCGACCGCAGCTGGCAACATGCGTTGTCACAACGTGAAATCGGGTGTCGCCGCGCCTCGGCCACGACCCTGCGTGCCCGCCCCCACTGGTGTGTTCGTCGGCCGCAGGCCCAAATCGCTGGGTCCACGCCGGTGGCCACTGCGTTCGCTACGAACGCGGGCGGATTATCCGCCGTTTGGTGATCGGCCTGGATGGGCACTTAATTGAACATGATTGCCGGTTACGTCGTGCGTTTTGTGGGTCCTGCGGCTGCAGCAGGTTTGAGCCTTGGCACCTCTGTCCTTTTCTCCCCTGCCCCAGCATCGGCCGAGCCGTGCCCGGACACGCAAGTGGTGTTCGCTCGCGGTACTGGTGAGCCAGAGGGAATCGGCCCGACCGGGCAAGCCTTCGTCGACAACCTGCGTGGGCGTGAGGGCGGAAAGTCCGTCGACGTCTACGCGGTCAACTACCCCGCCAGCAATGAGTGGGAGACCGGGATCGACGGCATTAGGGACGCCGGCGCTCATGTCGTGTCGATGGCGGGCAGCTGCCCCAAGACCAAGATGGTGCTCGGCGGGTTCTCCCAGGGCGCGGCCGTGATGGGCTTCGTGACGTCGGACGCGGTACCCGCTGGCGTTGATCCCGCGACGGTTCCCAAGCCGCTGGCGCCTGGCGTCGCCGACCATGTCGCCGCGGTGGTGCTCTTCGGTATGCCCAACGTGCGGGCGATGAACTTCCTAGGCGAGCCGCCCGTGGTCATCGGGCCGACCTATGCCGACAAGACCATCAAGGTCTGCGCTGAAGAAGACCCGGTGTGCTCGGATGGTATGAACTTCGCCGCGCACAACACCTACGCCGACGACGGCACCATGATCGACAAGGGCGCGTCCTTTGCGGCCAGCCGTCTCGATGCCGCCCCCGGCCCACCGGCACCAGTGACGCACGCGCCCAATGGTTTCGGCAACTAGGCGCTAGGCGTCTACCAGGACCACCCGATCACCAACGCGGATAACACCTTTCGTTGTTGCCTTGAAGTAGATGCCGGCGCAGGCCGCCAGTCCGCAACTGCCTGCTTCCAGACGATTCTCGGCGGCGGGTGTGCGGAGCGCCTGCGGAGCTCTTGGTAGCGGCCCGTGCTCCAACGTCGGTACCACGCAGCGGGGGGGGGGGGGTAAGTTCCAGGCCGTGTAGCCGAAGTTCGCCGATGTCGAACTCCTTTTGAACCCAGTCATTTTCGACGTAAGGAGGGCAATCGGGCGGTGTCGCGATCACGATATTGGGCCGGTAGCGCAGGGCTTCGGCGCCGATGTGTTCCAGGGTGGCGGTGGTGATCGCGTGCAGTGGAGCATCGTCGGTAATCGAATCTCCCGGCGTTCCCAGGCCAATCTCCAAGATGCGGCCCGCGATTTCGGCGTCCAACCCAAGGTCAAGCAGCTTTTCGGGGTCCGGACGTTCCACCGTCGCACCATCCGTCCGCTTGCTGACCAGTTGGACCGCACGTCCCAACAGGCGCGAGAGCAGCTCATTGACGTCGGGGTCGTCGGCCGCGACTCGCGTACCGTCAGGCAGCCCAATGGTTACGCCCCCGGTGTCTGCGCTGGCAGTGCATTTCAACAGCCCCCGCCATAGCCGCGCCTGTTTGGCGCTGGCTACATGCCCGGTTGCGGTGTCGAGGAGTGCCAGCCGCCGGTCTCCATCCGCGCCACGTTCGTCGACGAACAAGTGATCGACGGCTTCTCCGAGCATCGATTTCACCGGGTACCGGCGCAAGCTCTCGACCCTCATCCGAATATTCCCATCAAGCGACACCGCACACCCAGTTGCCGACCATCATCCACCAGCTGACAACGTGACGCGCAGGGCGAACCGCGGTTTGCGGCCGCAGGCGGCGATGGTTTCGAGAAGGGTGACGACCCGAAACCCGAACCCGTATTTGCGCTTGACAAGTGATTCGACGCGCGCGACCTCCCCTGGGTCGGTGATCACCTCGGCGGTCCCCGCAACGACAGGCTGGCCGGCCCGCACCTTGCCGGTTCGACCGCACGCCGTAAGCGTGACCCGGGGATCGTGTCGAATCCGCTTGACCTTCCCCGAGTCGGCCGGTGTCCACGCCGACAGGTGTGCACCGTCATCGACGATCCACATCGGCACGGCGACCGCATCGCCGTTGCGCTTGAACGTCGTCAAAGATACGAACTTCTCATCGCCTAACCGGGCGGTCGCGTCCTCGCTCATGATCTCCCCTCTCGGCGACGGATAGCGCCGCGCTTTGCATCGGGTATCCCGCCCCATCGTGCAGTCAGCGGCCGGGTCGTGTACAAGAGTCTGATGGAGGATCGGGCCCGCAGATCTTTCGACCCGTCCACGCTGCGCGAAGCGATGGCCCGGCGGCTGTATCGACGGTCGAATGCCGAGGGGCAGATTCAGCTGCCAGCCGTTCCGGGCATGCTCGACGAGTACGTCAAGATGTGCGAAACCATCTTCGGCGGCCAGGGCATTCTGCACACAGACGAGGAACGCACTCAGCTCAGAGGGGTGTTGCAAGGGGAACTGGCAAAAGCCTTTAAGGGCTCCTCGCGTTCGGACATTGTCATACAGTTCAGCGCACCGTTCGGCACGATGCTGAACTACCGCGTCAAACCCCAAGTGTCCACGGTCGGCATCGAATACGACAACTGGGTCACCACCCGCGAGGGGCCGTTGTTCGGCACCGCACCTGACGCGCGCGTATGGGCGCTCGCCAACGAAGCCACCGACCCGAGCACGTGTCGGGTACTGGACGTCGGTGCCGGCACCGGACGAAATGCCCTCGCCTTGGCCCGCCGTGGTCACCCGGTCGACGCGGTGGAGCTGGCTGCCAAGTTCGCCGACATCATTCGCGCGGAAGCCCACCGGGATTCACTCGATGTCCGGGTTATCCAAAGCGACGTTTTTGTCGCGATGGAAGGTGTTCGCGAGGACTATCAGCTGATCGTGCTCGCCGAAGTGGTGCCCGACTTCCGCACCGCACACGAGCTGCGCGGCATGTTCGAACTCGCTGAGCAGTGTCTTGCCGCCGGCGGCCGTTTGGTGTTCAACACCTTTTTGGCGCGCGACGGCTACACCCCCGACGACGCCGCACGAGAACTCGGGCAGCAATGCAACACCACGTTCTTCACCCGTGACGAGGTCACCACGGCGGCGGCCGGATTGCCGTTCTTGCTCGTCTCCGATGACTCGGCTTACGAGTACGAGAAAGCAAATTTGCCCGACGGCGCCTGGCCGCCCACGGACTGGTTCGACGGATGGGCTAATGGTCTCGACGTTTTCGATGTCGCGCGTGAAGAATCCCCCATCGAGTTGCGCTGGCTCGTGTACCGCAAGCAGGGTTGATTCGGCGACGATCCTTGCCCGACGTCTGGGTTATCAATAACGGGAACGACTTTCAACCCTGGGCCGCGGCTCCGCTGGCTACCTGAGGCCCCCCTCACGGTGACGGTGTTCTGGGCGAACCAACACGAATCGGTTTCAGAGAGCTGCTGGCGGGCTACTTGATGGGCAGCAATCACGAGCCCATGAGGATCCCCCGTTTCAATGACGTCCAAGAGCAGCGCCGGGTATGTCCACCGAATACTTGGCATCAGCTGGCCACGCCGTTTCCTGTTCGTGGTGTTCGTTTTCATCGCGGCGGCCGGTGCAGCGCAGGTCGCGGTGCTCCCCGACTGCCCGAACGGTAGGTGCTCACATCGGGCAGACTCGGCGAACGGGTCTGGGGCGGCAAAGGTTTCGATCACTCCCGCTGTCAATGCACGCGACGTCGACCCGGTCGCGCAGGTAGAGGTGAAGGCTGACAACGGGACGATCACCGATGTTCGTATGGTCAATGATGGCGGCAAGTCGATCGAAGGCGTGATGACGCCCGACAACACCGTCTGGATGCCCACCACTCCCCTGGGCTATGGACGTACCTACACGCTGAACGTCAGCAGTCGCGGCACAGGCGGCGTTGTGTCGACTCAGGTGTCGTCATTCTCCACACTGCAGCCGTCGAACCAGACCAAAGTCTCGTTCACCACCACATCGCAGGCCTCGCTGCGAAACGGCGGCAGCTACGGGGTCGGCACCGTGGTCGTTGCCCACTTCGACGAGAAGATCGCCGATCGCGCCGCCGCCGAGCGACAGCTGAAAGTGACGACCGATCCCGTGGTGCAAGGTTCCTGGTTCTGGGTCGACGAGCAGAACGCGCATTGGCGACCAGAGCGCTACTACGCATCCGGTACCACCGTCACCGTCGAAGCGAAAATCTACGGAATTGCGCTGGGCGACGGCCTCTTCGGGCAAGAGGACACCCGGGTGTCGTTCCGGATCGGCGACGCTCACGTCTCGATCGCCGATGATGCCACCAAGACGGTCAGCGTTTACAGCAACGGAGCTCTGGTCCGCACCATGCCCACCTCCATGGGAATGGGTGGCACCGAGACGGTCGGCGCGCAGACCATATCGCTGTGGACCCCCTCCGGCATCTACACCGTGCTGGACAAGGGCAATCCCGTGGTGATGGACTCCTCGACATTTGGGCTGCCGAAAAACTCCCGCCTCGGATACCGGGAGACCATCAATTACGCGACCCGAATCAGCATCGACGGCATCTATCTGCACCAGCTCGACGCGACGGTTTGGGCGCAGGGACACACCGACACCTCGCACGGGTGCCTGAACCTCAACGCCGACAACGCGAAATGGTTCTACGGCTTCTCCGTTCCCGGTGACGTGGTCGAGATCCGCAACACCGGTGGGCCATCGTTGAAACTGGCCGAAAACGGCGACTGGACGCTGCGCTGGGACCAGTGGCGCGGCGGCAGCGCGTTGAAGCCCGCTTAGCGACACCAAATTTTTACGGGGTGTTGCACCGATAAAGTCTTGACTGATTCCAGATAAGTGGGCCATACTGGCCTTGTGTCGTCAACGTCGGACTACGCAGAGCGGCTCAGGCTTGCCGATCTGCGTGTGACCCGGCCCAGGATTGCGGTCCTGGAGGCAGTACACGCCCATCCACATGCCGACACCGAGACGATCTTCTCCTCGGTGCGAGCCGGTCTCCCCGACGTTTCGCGTCAGGCGGTGTACGACGTGCTCAATGCCCTCACGGCGGTGGGCCTGGTCCGGCGCATCCAGCCATTGGGGATGGTCGCGCGATACGAATCTCGGGTCGGCGACAACCACCATCACGTCGTATGCCGGTCCTGCGGCATCATCGGCGACGTCGACTGCGCGGTCGGCGACGCCCCCTGCCTGACCCCATCGGACGACAACAACGTTCTCGATGGCTTCGTCCTCGATGAGGCGGAAGTCATCTACTGGGGCACTTGCCCCAACTGCTCGAGTGCAGATTCCTGATCACAGCCCGTGATCACAGCCCGATTCACCCACCACCGGAAGGAATGCTGTGTCATCAGATACATCCCACAAGAGCGAGAGTGAGAACCCGGGCATCGCGGCCCCCGAGCCCAAGGGTGATGCGCCCCGGACCAACCAGGACTGGTGGCCCAACCAGATCGACGTATCGAGGCTGCACCCGCACTCACCCCAGGCCAACCCGCTCGGCGACGACTTCGACTACGCCGAAGAGTTCGCCAAGCTCGACGTCGAGGCCGTCAAGGCCGACCTGGTGTCGGTGCTGACCACCTCCCAGGACTGGTGGCCCGCCGACTACGGCCACTACGGTGGCTTCTTCATTCGGATGAGCTGGCACGCCGCCGGCACCTACCGCATTTACGACGGCCGCGGCGGTGGCGGTCAGGGCTTGCAGCGCTTCGCGCCGCTGAACAGCTGGCCCGACAACGCCAGCCTGGACAAGGCACGCAGACTGCTGTGGCCGGTCAAGAAGAAGCACGGCAACAAGATCTCCTGGGCGGACTTGCTGCTGCTGGCCGGCAACGTTGCGCTGGAGTCGATGGGATTCGAAACCTTTGGGTTCGCTTTCGGTCGCCCCGACGTGTGGGAGCCTGAAGAGATCCTCTTCGGCGAAGAGGACGAATGGTTGGGCACCAACAAGCGTTACTCCGGCAAGCGCGATCTTGCGGAACCCTACGGTGCGACCACCATGGGTCTGATCTACGTGAATCCCGAAGGCCCCGAAGGTAAACCGGACCCGGTTGCCGCGGCGATCGACATCCGCGAGACCTTCGGCAGGATGGCGATGAACGACGAGGAGACCGCTGCGCTGATCGTCGGCGGCCACAGCTTCGGCAAGACCCACGGCGCCGGCAACGGTGATCTGGTCGGCCCCGAGCCCGAGGCCGCCCCGATCGAACAGCAGGGGCTCGGCTGGAAGAGCTCCTATGGCAGCGGCTCGGGCGAGGACGCCATCACCAGCGGCCTCGAGGTGGTATGGACGCCTACCCCGACCAAGTGGGACAACACCTTCCTGGAGACGCTGTACGGCTACGAATGGGAGCTGGTCAAGAGCCCGGGCGGAGCCTGGCAGTTCACGGCCAAGGACGGCGCCGGCGCGGGCACCATTCCCGATCCGTTCGGCGGACCGGGCCGTGCTCCGACGATGTTGGTCACCGACGTCTCCCTGCGAGAAGACCCGATCTACCGCGAGATCACCCAGCGCTGGCTGAAGAACCCCGACGAGCTGGCGGTGGCGTTCGCCAAGGCCTGGTACAAGCTGCTGCACCGTGATCTGGGACCGATTTCGCGTTACCTCGGTCCGTGGGTTCCCGAACCGCAGCTGTGGCAGGATCCGGTTCCCGCCGTCGACCACCCGTTGGTCAACGACAAGGACGTGGCGGCTCTGAAAAAGAAGGTGCTCGAGTCCGGCCTGACCGTTCCCCAGCTGGTTAAGACCGCATGGTCGGCGGCGGGCAGCTACCGCAACACCGACAAGCGCGGTGGTGCGAATGGGGCGCGGATTCGTCTTGAGCCGCAACGGAATTGGGAGGTCAACGAGCCCTCCGAGCTGGACAAGGTGTTGCCCGTGCTGGAAAAGATCCAGCGGGACTTCAACGCCTCGGCGTCGGGCGGCAAGAAGATCTCGCTGGCTGATGTGATCGTGTTGGCCGGTTCGGCGGCGGTCGAGAAGGCGGCCAAGGAAGCCGGGTACGACATCGCGGTGCATTTCGCCCCCGGCCGTACTGATGCTTCCCAGGAGAACACCGATGTGGAGTCGTTCGCGGTGCTCGAGCCGCGAGCCGACGGGTTCCGCAACTACGCGCGGCCCGGGGAGAAGGCCCCGCTGGAGCAGCTCCTGCTGGAGCGGGCTTACCTGCTCGGTGTGACCGGTCCGGAGCTGACGGTGCTCATCGGTGGCTTACGTGCCCTTGGTGCCAACCACAGCGGGAGCAAGCACGGCGTGTTCACCGACAAGCCGGGCGCCTTGACCAACGACTTCTTCGTCAACCTGCTCGACATGGGCACGGAGTGGAAGGCGTCGGAGACCCAGGAGAACGTCTACGAGGGCCGTGACCGGGCCTCTGGCGCTCCCAAGTGGACCGCAACCGCGAACGACCTCGTGTTCGGCTCGAACTCGATCCTGCGGGCTCTCGTCGAGGTCTACGCGCAGGACGACAACGCAGGCAAGTTCGTCGAGGACTTCGTCGCGGCGTGGGTCAAGGTGATGAACAACGACCGGTACGACCTCAAGTGATACCGGCCTGATCGCTGCTACCAGACGACACCCCGCGGGCGCCCCGGCTCGCGGGGTGTCGTTCGTCTCGGCGAGCCCGTGAGGCCCGCCACACTACTACCCACGAGTAACCTACGAGAGCGTAAGTTGCGTACGCTTTGTTGAAGCGCCGATGCGTCCAACGAGTAAAGCTGGGTAAACGGTTGAGATGAGCGACTTGAGGTACATCGAACTGCACGGCGACCGGATCGCCTACCGGGAAGCCGGCCACGGTCAAGCCCTGCTGCTGATACACGGGATGGCAGGCAGCTCGGCCACCTGGCGTGAAATCATCCCGCAGCTGGCTAAGAAGTACCGCGTCATCGCGCCGGACCTGCTCGGCCACGGCGAGTCCGCTAAGCCCCGCGGCGATTACTCGCTGGGAGCATTCGCGGTTTCTCTGCGTGATCTGCTCGACGAACTCGGCGTGACGCGCGCAACCGTGGTCGGGCAGTCGCTGGGCGGCGGCATCGCGATGCAATTCACCCATCAGCACCGGGATTACTGCGAGCGGCTGGCCCTGATCGGCAGCGGCGGCCTCGGCCCAGAGCTCAGCCCGGTGCTGCGGATGCTGTCGGCACCCGGTGCTGAGTTGGTGTTGCCCGTGGTCGCGCCGCAGCCGGTGCTGAACGTCGGCAACAAGGTGGGTTCATGGTTGGCGACCGCGGGGGTTCGCGCACCGCGAGCAGGTGAGATGTGGCAGGCGTATTGCTCGCTGTCGGACGCGCGGACCCGTCAGGCGTTTTTGCGGACGTTGCGCTCAGTCGTGGACTATCGCGGTCAGGCGGTCAGCGCGCTCAACAAGCTGCACGTCGCGGCCGGCTTGCCTACCGTGCTGATCTGGGGTGATCAGGATCGGATCATTCCGGTCGCGCACGCCTACGCTGCCCACGATGCGCTCGACGGCAGTCGGCTCGAGGTGATCGAGGGTGTCGGGCACTTCCCCCACGTGGAAGCGCCGGCGGCGGTGGCCGACATCCTGGAGGACTTCATCGCCTCGACGACACCCCAGGCGACGGGCAGCTCGGTGCCGCTGGGCATGTAGCGGGCTCAGCGGTTGAGATCCCACTGTCCGTAATCGGCCGCGAGGACGTCGTCCACATCCACGTTGATGCCGCCAAGAAGGGGGCCGGGATTGGATGGGCTGTTGACGATCGCTTGGTACAGCACCGCCATGGGCTCGCGCTGGCCATGTGACCACGACCGTGTTTGCCATGCCCAGCGGTGTCCGGCACTCGTCGAGTTGCCGATCACGCCGTCCCTGATCGCCCACCCGCACGCGTTGTTGTGGCCGTAGATGCCGGTGCGGCCTACGCCGAGTACCGAGTTGATTCCCCGAAACCAGTCGACGGCAACAGTATTCCAGGTGTTCTGGTCTATATCGTCGTCGACGCTGAAGAAGATTGGTGCCGAATTCGGGCCTCCGGCAGCGGTATGGAGTTGCAGGGCCGTTTGAGCGTCCGCCACGCCGCCGTCGTGTCCGCGGGTGAGATCAGACGGGGTAGCGGGCCATCCCGGCTTGCCGTACTGAAAGTTGCTGACGATCTGAAGTCCTGCTGCGCGCAATGCGTCCGCGTACTGGCGAGTGATGGGCTTCGCTTCGAAATGCGCCCCCGGCCGCTCCGCCGATACGTAGTTGATCACCCCGGCGTAACCGGCCGATTTGATCTCATCCGGCGAGATTCGTTTCTCCGCAAAGTCGATCAGCTGGATGTTGTCGGCGGCGGCCCGGGGTGCACCGCACGTTGCGGTCAGGCTCAGTAGCGCCGGAGCGACGGCATATTTGAAGACTTCGCGTCGTGAAACAGATCGTGGCGCAGCCGAATCGGGCATCGCGCGATGGTAGCAAAACCAGCTAGAGTCCTCGCTCGTTCAGCCAGGACAGGATGTGGCCGGCGACTGTCGGCCACTTTGGTTCCAGCGTCACATTGTGCCCCATGTCCGAGATGAACGTCGGTTGGGTGTTGTAGGCCTTCGCGGTTCTCCGCACGTCGGACGCGGGGTAAATCGCGTCCTGCTCACCCCCGAGCACTAGCAGGGGCGTGGTCACCTGCGCGGTCTTGACGAGTTTGAGTGCGACCATGTCGCCGATAATTGCCCTCGTACTGTCCGGTTGAAGCCGCTCGGTGCCCTCGATGACCACTGATTCGGGCGTCGTGGCGGTGAAGAACAACTCGCGCGCGCCCGCCAGCGTCCCGCCGTACATGTCGGATGGTCGGCCCGTCAGCGCGAACTTGTTGCAGCCCCATGGGTGTCGACGCATCGTCCGCAACAGTGTCCGCAGGTGTCCATGCGGCGGTGCGGACGCCAGCAGCACTGCGGCCGGGGCGTCATTGCTTTCCAGGTACTTCTGCACGACGAATCCGCCCATCGAATGGCCGATCGGGATTGGCTGCGGTGCAACGTTATTAGCGATTGAGGTGACATCGTCGACGAAATCGGAAATCGAACACCTGCGAAGGGGTTTGTCCGCCGGGCTCGAGCCGTGACCGCGCAAACTGGGCGCTAAGACACGAAACCCGCATTCGGCGAAGAAGTCCAGAAAGTGTGCGTCCCAGCTCCATGCGCCCTGGAAGGCGCCGTGTACGAAGAGCAACGGGTGCGGGTGCTCTTCGCTGGTTTGACCTTTATCGATTAGTTCCAGCATGAGATCGGATTCCTATCGGGACGTTGATGTTTGGTCATTGTGGATTCGTTGCCGGATGCACGGCGGCCTGATCCGCGGCGCGACATCTTTTGATGTCAGAAGCGGTGGTCGGCCTTGATGAACTGTGCGGCGTGTTCGCCGATTACTACGCAGGGCGCCATGGTGTTACCACTGGTGATGCGCGGCATGATCGACGCGTCGGCGACGCGCAGCTTCTCGACGCCGTAGACGTTTAGGTGTCCATCGACCACCGACATTTGGTCACGGCCCATCTTCGCCGTTCCCGATTCGTGCCAGTAGGTGGTAACCGCGTTGCGTAAGTAGGTTTCCAACTCGTCACCCGTCAGGTTGCCCGGCATGACTTCGCGCGCGACATAAGGGCTCAACTCAGTGGAATTGCCTATTTCCCTGAGGGTTTCGATGCAGGCGATGCCCGTCTTGACATCGTAGGGATCGGACAGCGCGTTCGCCTCGATCCGAAGCGGGTCGCTCGGATCGGGACCGGTCAATCGCAACTGCCCGCGGCTCTTGGGGTGCGTCGGGGAGCCGAACAGGATCCATGCG
Source organism: Mycobacterium montefiorense (assembly GCF_025823255.1). Taxonomy (NCBI): domain Bacteria; kingdom Bacillati; phylum Actinomycetota; class Actinomycetes; order Mycobacteriales; family Mycobacteriaceae; genus Mycobacterium; species Mycobacterium montefiorense. Next base: position 375,999 of record NZ_JACKVL010000006.1, read on the forward strand.
TTCTGCGGTAACCCATATTTGGCGACGTTTTCGGGCGTGGATTTGCCAAAAGGAGCGAAACAAGCGAACAGGTCCGGTCCGTCATGGTCGCCGAGGCCGGAGTCCCAAAACAGCGTCGCCCCCGACTCGGTGCTGCCCTGCACGTCCTCGGGCAGCTCCCAGACACAGTCAAACCCGAAGTGGTCTTGAAGGTTACGTCCGACCCCGGGCAAGTGTTCTCGGACCGCGATACCGAGCCGGGACAGTTCGTCCGCGTCGCCGATGCCAGACTGCATCAGCACCTTGGGCGTGTGAATCGCTCCGAGCGACAACACAACCTCGACGTTGGCGGTCGCGTGATGGATCGTGCCCTGATGGAGGATGTCGACGCCGGTGGCCCGATTCCCCTCGAATTCGACCCGTGTCACCAACGCGTTCGAGACCACGGTCAGGTTCGGCTTGTCGAGATATGGGGCGGCATAGGTGCGAAATATCGACTGGCGTTTTTCACCGCGGCTACGCAGGTCGGTGATCGCGGCACCGCGCATGTCTTCCATCAGGCGACCGTTGGGGCTTTGGTACGTCGGGATCCCCAGTGTCCTAGCCGCTTTCACCGTCGCGGCGGCGGCCGGATGCGCGCCTGGAGCCGGCTGAACAAACACCGGGCCTCCCCTGCCTCGATGGTCCGGCTCGCCTACGCCGTGCCAGTCCTCGATCTGTTTGTACAGATCCAGGACCGCCTCATAGCCCCAGGCCGGTTCACCGGACTCGGCCGCGAACAGGTCCCAGTCACTGCGGTGCCCGCGTGCCCAGATCATTACGTTGATGCTGGATCCGCCACCCAACACCTTGCCCATCGAGAATCCGATCGAGCGCCCGTGCAGCCTGGGGTCGGGGTCGGACACGAATCCCCAATCGCGTTCACTGCCCAGATTCAGTGGCCACTGGCTCGCATCGGTGACGCTGGGAACTTCGTCGCTCCCGCCGGCCTCCACCAGCAAGACCGAGACGTCGGGATTTTCCGCCAACCGTCCGGCGATGACCGATCCCGACGAACCGGCGCCACACACGATCACGTCGTAGCTTGTTCGTATTGCCGCCTTCACGATGACCCCGTCCTAGCCACGCTGGGACGGGCCGGATGGTTACCCGGACCCACGAATTCCCGTGTGGATAGCCTCAATTCGGAGCACGTGGAGCACGGGGTTGTCAGATGTGATGTGGATTACAGGCGTTCGGCGGCTTTCATGAGGCGACTGGCGAGAAAGCCGACGAGCTTGCCGGACATTTCAGCGGCCTGCATGTGTCGTCGCGGCCGCGGGCCGCAGCAACCGGGCGCTGATCAAGGCCGAAAGCCAACCGGGTGAGAAGCTGCTGGCGGTAGACATGATCCGATTGCGCCACCCGGGGACCGCGACGCCTCGGCCTCGGTCGAGTGCGCGCAGTCCCGCTGACACCACCGGCTCCGGTGCCGCCAGGCGTCGGTAGATCGCGGTGTGCGAGACATCCGATCCCAGTGCATCGACGAATCCGGTGCGGGTGGGTCCTGGGCACAGCGCAGTCACCGTTACGCCCGAGCCCCGGGTCTCTGCCCACAACGCCCGGCTGAGCGAAAGTACGAAAGCCTTCGAGGCGCCGTAGGTGGCCTGATAGGTCCCGGGCGTAAACGCGATCGTGGAGGCGACGTTGAGGATGCCGCCGCGACCGCGGGCCAGCATTCCGGGAAGCACCGCATGGGTGAGATGAACCAGCGCATCGACGTTGACCGCGACCAGCTCATGCTCGCGGTCGGCATCCAGTTCCGAAAACCGTCCGTACGTGCCGAACCCGGCATTATTGACCAGCACCTCGACTGCACGTCCCTCGAGCCGCGCCGCGAGGGCATCGACGCCCGACCGGGTGCCCAGGTCCCCGACGACCACTTCGACGTCAATCCCGGCAGTGCCATGGCGAACTCGCTGCGCCACCGCGTTTAGCCGAACTTCGTCGCGTCCGGCCAGTAGCAATGACAAACTCCGCTTGGCCAGCATGTCGGCGAAGATCGCGCCGAGACCGGAGCTGGCACCCGTGATCACCGCCCAGCCGCCGGCTCCCCCGTGTCGTTGAGTTGACATTTCGACTCCCTCCAAAAAATGTGAATGCCATAAACATAAGTCAGCATGTTAATGTCGTCAACATGTCTGCGAAGAAGGCACCTGCTGCGACGGCGAAGCCGCGTGACAGCTACCACCACGGCGATCTCAAACGAGCGCTGACCAGCGCCGCGCTCTCGCTCGTGGCCGAGCGGGGGCCAAAGGGTTTCACGTTGACCGAAGCGGCGCGACGGGCGGGCGTCAGCGCCGCGGCTCCGTACCGTCACTTCACCGACAAGGCCCACCTACTCGCTTCGGTCGCTGAACAGGGATTTCTCGAGCTCCACACGGCATTGACGGCCGCCGTTGATGCCGTGTCGGAGCCGACGGAGAAGCTGATTGAAATAGGTCGCGCATATGTGCGTTTTGCCATTGGTCATCCGGACCAGTACCGAGTCATGTTCGGCGCGGATACCCACAAAACCCAGTACCCGAGCTTGGCGGTCGCTGCAGGTCAAGCCTTTGGAGTTTTGCTTGACGGGATAGCCGCGTATCAGGCCGCCGGGTCGCTGCGCGGCCAAGAACCGCGCGAGGCCGCCGGACCGCTGTGGTCCCTCGTGCACGGCATCGCATCCCTGGCCATCGACGGTGAGCTGCGCAATGTCGGGATCGACCAAAGCCCCGAAAGCATGGTCTCCGACGCCCTGTCCGATCTGTTCGACCGCTGAACCGGGACTTCGTCTGTGCCACGCCGGCGCTTACGCCAGCAAACAATTGCTCCTCGGCATCGATCGATGATGAGCCCATTGGCTCACAACAGGATCCGTGCGGCAAGCGTTTCAGCACGGCCTGGAACAGTTATCTGGCGGCCGCACCGAGGGGCGAAAGTCGCCGAAACCTAGGATTGAAGGGCACCGATGGCGCGTTGCGTCGATTAGCTGATCGAACTATAGTCTGGACACATGTCCAGTTTGCTGTCACGGGGTTCGGGAGCTCGTTGATCGCAATGGATTCGGCGCCCTTCCGCGTTCGTTAACCAGCAAAGAAGAGTTGAGTATGCGTATTGCCTTGTTGTCCTACCGTAGTAAGACCCATTGCGGTGGGCAGGGCGTCTACATACGCCATCTCAGCCACGGTCTCGTCGAACTCGGTCACGACGTCGAAATCTTCTCCGGACAGCCGTATCCGGAACTGCTCGATCCCCGGGTGCGATTGACCAAGGTGCCGAGCCTTGACCTGTACCGCGAGCCCGACCCGTTCCGGGTGCCGCGCCCGAGCGAGATCCGCGACTCGATCGACCTGTTGGAACTCCTCACCGTGTGGACCGCGGGGTTCCCCGAGCCGCGGACTTTCACGATGCGTGTTGCGCGGCTATTGGCTGAGCGTGCCGGAGATTTCGACGTCGTTCACGACAACCAGAGCCTGGGCACCGGACTGCTCACGATTTCGGGCACCGGGATGCCGGTGGTCGCTACCGTGCACCACCCCATCACCCGTGACCGGGTGCTCGATGTGGCTGCCGCAAAGTGGTGGCGAAAGCCGTTGGTGCACCGCTGGTATGGGTTTTCCACGATGCAAGAACAGGTTGCGCGCCAGATTCCGCACTTGTTGACGGTCTCGTCGTCGTCGGCCGCGGACATCATCTCCGACTTCGGTGTGTCGGCGGATCAGCTGCACGTTGTGCCGTTGGGTGTGAACACCGAGCTGTTCCAACCGGGTTCGGGCCCACGGCAACCGGGCCGCATCATCGCGATCGCCAGCGCCGACACCCCGCTGAAGGGCGTCAGTACTCTGCTGCACGCGGTCGCCAAGACTCGGGTGAATCGGGATGTCGAGTTGCGGCTCGTCGCCAAAGTGGAGCCTAACGGCCCTACGCACAAGCTGATTGCCGAACTGGGCATCTCCGACATCGTGCACATCACCAGCGGGCTCTCCGATGCCGAGTTGGCAGCCTTGTTCGCCTCGGCAGAGGTCGCCTGCATTCCGTCGCTCTACGAAGGCTTTTCGCTTCCTGCCGTGGAAGCGATGTCGAGCGGTACCCCGATCGTCGCGAGCCGGGTGGGAGCACTGCCCGAGGTTCTCGGGACCGATGGCGCGTGCGCCGAATTGGTGCCGCCCGCCGACGTCGACGCGTTGACCCGCGCCCTCGGTGAGCTCCTCGATTCGCCGGAAAAGCGCCGCAGCCTGGGAAAGGCGGGACGAGCGCGCGCCGTCAGCGTGTTCAGCTGGGAAGCCGTCGCTGCGCAAACCGTGCAGGTTTATCAGCGGGCGATCGCACGAAAGGCCGCGACCGAAGGCGAACTGCAATGCTGACAGTCGATTTCAATCGGCTGGGGATCGGGCCCACCAGCAAGGTCATCGACGTGGGTTGCGGAGCCGGCCGGCATGCATTCGAGGCATACCGCCGCGGTGCCGACGTCATCGCGTTCGACCGCGACGAAGACGAATTGCAGTCTGTGGACGCCATTCTGAAAGCGATGGCCGAAGGCGGCGAGGCGCCCGCCGCGGCATCAGCGCAGACGGTCGTCGGTGATGCGTTGAAATTGCCCTACCCGGACCAGACATTCGACTGTGTCATCGCATCCGAAATCCTGGAACACATCACGCAAGACGACGAGGCGATCGTGGAGCTGATCCGGGTACTCAAAGTCGGTGGCACGCTGGCAGTCAGTGTGCCGCGGTGGCTTCCCGAACAAGTCTGTTGGCTACTGTCCGACGAGTATCACGCCAACCTGGGCGGCCACATCCGCATCTACCGGGCCAGCGAATTGCGGGACAAGATCGCCGATAGCGGCATGGACTTGACGCATTCCCATCATGCGCATGCACTGCATTCGCCGTTCTGGTGGCTGAAATGTGCTGTCGGGGTTGAGAATACCGAGCACCCCGCGGTCGCGGCCTACCACAAACTCCTGGTGTGGGATCTCATGCAGCGGCCGAAGCTCACCCGGATCGCGGAGTCGGTGCTCAATCCTCTCGTGGGCAAGAGCGTGGCGATGTATTTCACCAAGCCGCAGACAGCGGAAGCCGAAGCAACCCCGGGGTATTCAGTTGCGTCGATTTAACGCGCCGGCAGTTCCGGGTGTCTTCAGTCCGGAGCAGTGTCGCCAGACAGCCCTGTCCATCGCCGCCGAGCAGGAATCATCGGGTGCCATCCCCTGGTTTCACGGCGGACACACCGACCCGTGGGATCACGTGGAATCGGCAATGGCGCTCACCGCTGCCGGACTGCTGGAACCGGCCCGGGCCGCATATGAGTGGAGCCGTCGCACTCAGCGGTCCGACGGCTCCTGGCCCCTTCAGTTCCGGGCAGGGACAATCGAAGACGCCAACAGCGACAGCAATTTCTGCGCCTACATCGCTACGGGTGTCTGGCATTACGTGTCGGTCACCCGTGACGAATCATTCGCCGCATCCATGTGGCCGACGGTCCACAAGGCGATCGACTTCGTCATCGATCTGCAGATTGGCTACGGTGAGATCTGTTGGGCTCGAAGCGAATCCGGGCCAGTACGTGAAGCCCTGCTCACAGGTTGCGCCAGTGTGTACCACAGCATCCGGTGTGCGCTCGCGTTGGCTGCCCTGCTGGACGACCCGCAGCCTGAGTGGGAGCTGGCATTGGGGCGGTTGGGGCACGCGCTGGTCGCGCATCCGGAGGCGTTCACCGAAAAAGACCGCTACTCGATGGATTGGTACTACCCCATCCTCGGTAGTGCGCTGCGGGGCCCGGCCGCTGTAGCACGAATCAAGCAGCGCTGGGACGACTTTGTAGTCGACGGTCTCGGCATTCGCTGCGTAGCCGACCGGCCCTGGGTGACCGGCGCCGAAACCTGCGAGCTGGTCATGGCGCTCGAAGCCATCGGGCAACGCTCCGCGGCGCACAAGCAATTCACGGCGATGCAGCACTTGCGCGAAGAAGACGGTTCGTATTGGACCGGTCTGGTATTCGCCGACGGCAAGCGGTGGCCCGAAGAGCGAACCGCGTGGACCGGTGCGGCGGTGATCCTGGCGGCCGACGCGCTGTCGGACACCACCGCGGGCGCGGGGATCTTCCGCGCCCATGGTCTGCCGCTGGGTCTGCAGACCGACTTCGATTGTGAATGTGTGGTTACCGGGCCCGGTCGATGACTTCGATCGGCTCGCCGACCCGACCGTTGGTGCGTTCGAGCACCCGCAGCGACCCAAGTGCGGAGATCTCCCGGAACTGACCGGAATCTAGTGCGCGGCAATAGATGTAATACGGCGGACGCCCGCCGTCCTTCGGGTCGGGGAATACGTCATGGATGACCAGTGCCCCGCCGACGTTCACCCATTTCGCCCAGCCGTTGAAGTCCTCGGTGGCCGCGGCCTCGGAGTGGCCGCCGTCGATGAACAAGAACTGCAGCGGTGACCCCCAACCGCGGGCCACGATCGGTGACTTACCCACGACCGCCACCACGAGGTCGTCCAGCCCGGCGGCGTCCAGGGTGCGTCGAAACGTCGGCAGCGTGTCGAACAATCCGGTCACCTCGTCGACCATCGAGGCGTCGTGGTAGTCCCAGCCGGCCTGATGTTCCTCGGAGCCATGGTGATGGTCGATCGTGAACAGCACTCCGGCCGTCTGTTGCGCCGCTGCGCCGAGCAGCAGGGTCGACTTGCCGCAATAGGTACCGATCTCGACACCGACACCGCCGTTGAGGTATCGCAGCGCCGCGTCGTACAGCGCGCGCCCCTCGTCGTCCGGCATGAAACCCGTCACCCGTTCGGCCAGCGCGAATAGGCGCTCGGGTGCACTCGCGTCGGTGTGGCTCATGGGCTGAACCTATCGGTCGGCGTGCTGTGGCTGACATCGTGGTCGGGGTCCGTCGGGATCGGAGTTCACCCAGCCCAGCGGCGGAGACGGATTCGATTTAACATCGTGCTGTGCGCGTTCTACTCATGTGTAAATCGGTTGGTGTGTGCCTGGCTGCGATCGTGATCGCGGGTGCACTGATGTTGGCGCCCGCGGCACTGCCGTTTGGGTCGCAATGGTCGGCGCCATCGGCGGCGGCTAGCTGTCCTCAGGTCCAGGTGGTTTTCGCCCGTGGCCGAAATGAATCGCCGGGACCGGGGCAACTCGGCAACGCATTCATCAATAATCTGCAATCCAAGGTCGGCAATAAGAGTTTCAGCTCGTACGCCGTGAAGTACCCCGCCGACACGCAGGTCGACGTCGGTGCCAACGACATGAGCCATCACATCCAGGACATGGCCAACAACTGCCCGGACACCCGGCTGGTGTTAGGCGGTTACTCACTTGGTGCCGCCGTCACCGACGTGGTGCTTGCCGCGCCCATCGGCGCGTTCGGCTTCGACAGCCCCCTGCCGCCGGGCATGGATCAGCACATCGCCGCCGTCGCGTTGTTCGGCAACGGGAGCCAATGGGTCGGTCCGATTACGAACTTCAATCCGACCTACAACGACCGGACCATCGACTTGTGTCACGGCGCGGACCCGATCTGCAACCCGGCCGACCCGAACACCTGGAAGGAAAACTGGCCTGCACATCTCGCCGGTGCCTACATCGACGCGGGCATGGCCAATCAGGCCGCCGACTTCGCGGCGAGCAAGCTCTAGCTAGAGCCATTCGTCACGGGCGACGAGCACGTCGCGCAGTAAGTCGGCGCGATCGGTAATGATCCCGTCCACGCCGATGTCGAGCAGCGTCCGCATCGCGGTCGGGTCGTCGACCGTCCACGCGTGCACCTGACGCCCCGAGGCGTGGGCAGCCCGCACCAGCGCGGGCGTGATCACTGGTAGGCGTCCGAGCCGCGGCGGCAGTTGCAGGCAGTCACTGTCGTGCAACATCCGCCAGGCGTATGCCCGGCTGGCCGGCGTTTTCGCCGCTACCAGCGCCAGGAACACGACGGTGCCCGCCGAAGTGGCGACGCGTTTGGACAGCAAGCGCAGTGTGCGGCGGCGACGCCGGTCGGAGAAGGCTGTCACCAGCACCCGGTCATGCGCGTTCAATCGCTCGATCACCTCGACGGTCGGTTCGACGGCCGACTCGGCCTTGATATCGATGTTGACCCGCATCGTCGGTAGTTCGACCAGGAGTTCCTCCAGCGTCGGGATAGACTCCCCCGCACCCAGATCCGCCGTGCGGACATCCGGCCAAGCAAGTTGGTCGATCGTGCCCGGCAGCTCCGACTGGGCGGGCAGCTGACGGTCGTGCAGGATCACCGCCACTCCGTCGCGGGTGGCGCGAACGTCCGTCTCGATGTAGCGAAATCCCAGCTTCGCCGCCTCGTGAAATGCGCCCATGCTGTTCATGGGAAACCTGAACGAGGTGAATCCCCTGTGCGCCATGGCAATCCGTCCAGTGCTGCGGAGATACTCGAGGGTTTCCGCACCGCCATCGTTCATGGGGTCAACCGCCGATCCGTTGTCGCGCTCTTGCCAGCTTTGGCAAAAGGCTACGCGGAACCCGGGGACCTCGGCGGCGCGCCTTGAGTGTGCCGTTTCGGCTTGAGTGTGCGGCTACGGCGGGAGTCGGGGCTCAAATTACGCCCGCGGCGCACACTCGATTTCCACAGCACATGGTTTCACCGGACTGTGCGCAATGCACGCCATAGTTGGACCTCGAACTGCATTGACGTCGTGGATAGGGCTGGGATTGAATGCAATCTGCATTCTTCTCGAGAGGATCCGCAATGCCGCGCCTGAATCCTGTTCCCAGGAGTGAGGTCAACGACGAATTCACATTGAAGATGTACGACTTCATGTTCGGCGATCGTGATCCGGTGACCGAACCGGGCACCGTCGGTGGAACACCTGGGAACTGGTGGACGGTGATGGCCCAGTCCCCCGCTGCCCTGCGCCATGCTGTTCGTGGCTTTCGCCTGTACCGCCAAGAAGTGAGCATCCGGCCCGATCACCGTGAGCTCGGTCAGATCCGGGCGGGCTGGGTGGTCGGCAGTCAGTTCGTCTACTCCCAGCATTGCAAGGCGTGCCGGTCCGCGGGGTTGTCCGAGGAGAAGATCGCGGCGATACCGTCGTGGGAGACCGCCGACTGTTTCGATCACACCGAACGGCTGCTGCTGGCCTACGCGGATTGCCTTGCGGGCCAACATGGCCGGGTGCCCGAGCAGTTGTTCACCCAACTGCGGGAAGTGTTCACTGACACCGAGATCCTCGAATTCACCTACACCACCACCATGTACGTCATGCACGCGATCATGTCGCGGGCGCTGCGCCTGGAGTTCGACGACGTCGACGATCCGATCGTGGAGGTCGACGACCCCGAGGGCGGCGGTGTGCTGGACATCGGCGCCGCTACCGCGGGGGATGACTGAGATGACCGAGATCGACGGCCGATCAGACCTGGCTTACCGGCTGATCCGGCGCGCGATCGCCGAGGGTGATTTCGAGCCGGGTTCGCGACTCGTTGAACAGCGCATCGGCGAGATGTTCGACCTGTCTCGCACACGCGGTCGATATTCCGTTGGTGTATCAAGTGTTCCGGCATCAGACTCGGGCTGAAAGTGAGCCCTCAAACCTGTTCCATCGGATGCTCCGCGACGCGATCGCCGACGGCGAGGCCCAGCGCGCCGGTTCCCTGATGGCCGAGCACATCATGCAGGGCCGTGACGGTGTGCTGGCGTTGGGATCGCACACGCGTGCCGAAACCGAAACCCATGCCTCGTGACCGTTTCGGTCACCGAGAGGATTGCGGCCGGCTGATTGGGTCGCCGTCGCGGTGTCACGCGCGCAGCGGTGCGGCGCTCCTGGTACCCAGGTGTGCGGGCATGCGGGCAATCCCGCGCAGGTTGACCAGGCCCCGCCGTTGCGGCGGCGCGGTGAGCGCTAGGTCGGGGAATGCCTCGAACAACGCGCGCAGCGCCGTGGTCCCTTCGACGCGGGCCAAAGCCGCACCCAGGCATGCGTGTATTCCGGACGCGAAAGCCAGATGATCGCGCGCATTCGCCCGGGTGATATCGAAGTCAGCGGGGCGGGCGAATACCTGCGGGTCGCGGTTGGCACCGCCGAGAAGCAGGCCGACCATGTCGCCCGCGCCGATGTGCTGGCCGGCGATATCGACGTCGCAGTGCGCGGTACGTGCCGTCATCTGGACCGGACTGTCGATCCGAAGGATCTCCTCGACGGCGGACGGCCATAGCTCGGGGTCGTCACGCAATCGCGCAAGCTGATCGGGATGTTGCAGCAGCAGCATGATGCCGTTGCCGATCAGGTTGACGGTGGTCTCGAAGCCGGTACCGATGAGCAGCGCAGCGTTCGCGGTGAATTCGTGATCGGTCAGCGAGCCGTGGGCCGCGAGCCGGCTGAACGGATTGTCGCCGACCTCGCCGGAGCGCAATTGACGGAAGCGTTCGCGCAGTTCGTGATCGGCGTCGCGCAGGGCGGCGATGGCCTGCCGGTACGTTCGCCAGCCGATTCCGATGTCCAGCAACGGAGCCCCGCTGTGTCCCCACTTCAGCATCTGGGGGTGACTATCGGAGGGCAGGTCGAGAATTTCGCCAATGACCGCCACGGGCAGTAGGGACGCGAAATCAGCGATCAGATCCGGGTTTGGCGTCGCCGCGAGGCGCTCGATGAGCTCGTCGGTCACTTCGGTGACGCGGGCGCTGAGCCGGTCGATCGCGCGTGGGGTGAAGCTTTGCGCCACCAGTTGTCGATAGCGGGTGTGTTCGGGCGGGTCGACGACGACCATGGCGGGCGGTTCGACCGGATTGGCCACGCCTGGGGCATCGGTGCGGGCGATCATCCTTTGCAGCGGGCGCGGCACGTCCATCGCGGACGGCGATGTGACATCGAAACGTTTGTCGCGCAATAATTCTCGGCAAATTCGGTGATCGACGCTCACCCAGGTGAAGGGCGCGCACACCAGGGTGCCGCGTGCCCGGATCTCCTCCATCAACGGGTAGGGGTCGGTGACCCGCCCGTGACTGGCGATCAGCCGGGCCAACGGGTCGCCGCGCCATCCCCGAACCTTCATGAACGCCCGCGGCACGCCGTGCATGGCCACCTTGTATCGCCGCTTCCCCACCAAAGCTGCCCTCATTGACGCCGTTGTGCTGGCGGAAGCTCACCGCTATTTCGATGGCCATGTTCAGGCCTGCGCGCACGCCACCACGCTCGAGGACCGCCTCGTCTACGGCACCGTGTTCACCGTGACATTCCTGCGGGAACACGGCTTGCTCAAAAAGCTGCTACGCACCGAGCCCGAGACTCTGCTGCCAAGCCTGACCGTCGAGGCCGGCCCCATCCTCGACTTCGCCACAGACCAGGGCGTCGACGAGTTGCGCACCGAGATCTACGGCACGGGCGCCATCACGCCCGACCAGGAGCGCCACCTGCGCACCGTCTCAGAGCTCCACACCCGTTTGACGCTGTCGTTCATCGTGACTCCGCACACCAGCATCAACCTCGCCACCATCGACGACACCCGCGTCTATGTGCGCCAGTATCTGTTGCCCATGATTACCGGGCCTCGCTGATGGGGCTAGCTCGCGCTTCGTAAGTGACCAGTGGTACCAGTGCCAGACCGGGTTGTGGCTTTGTCGGCTTGAACTATGCCGGCGCCGGTGAGTCGCCAGAACCATATGACATTTCTGCGCGGCTTGGGCGGCACAGCGGTGTTGTCGGACCGCTAGCGCCACGGCCACAACCACGAAAAGGCTCTGGATCATTCCGCCAACTACGACCGAGGGCCCAAATGCGTCACCGGCCCGCCGTCGGCTACTACAAATTGTAGTAATTCGGGCAGGGGGCGCGAACGGCTTGGCTGAATGAAGGCGACCGCGTAGTCGGGCTAACGCGTGCGGGAAGTACCACTTAGCAAACTTTAATTGAACCGCGGGTGCAGGTCACTGCGCACAGGCCGGTCAGGCAGTTTCGAAAAGATCAGGATTTCGCTTGAGTGCCGGTTATTGGTTGGTGATAGGACTGCGGCGCGGACCGATTCTCTGATGGCGGGTCCGGAAACAGCTTAAGCGGGTGTGTCGGAGCCCGAGTAAGCCTTGAACTGACGGCCAGCAGCGGCGACAGCGTGGTCAACCCCTGCAGCGGCGCGCCGCCCCCGAGATGACGGGTGACGATGCATAGATTCGGCGCGTTCACGCTCACGACGCTGGGCGGCGATCCAAGCCGGATGGGACTGAAGGAAGATAACCGTCGACCCTGATGCATTCGCCATGATTGTCAACTCCTCTCAGAGCATCCGACTCAGCCGCAAAATCACGGACGTGTTATCTGTTCGTGTCCAGGATGCCCAGGCAATCCTGAGACCAAACCAAGCGTGATCATGAGAATTGGCCGTGAATTAATGACAAATTCCGAGCTAGTACCGTGCTGCCGTCGGTTTTGGGCCGAGCGGCGATCCAAATGTTAACGACGCCCACCGACACAATTTCTGTTTCGACCCCGTACGGCGGGGGCTGCTATCGTCGCTTGCTTATGCCAGAGATGGACCGTCGCCGCATGATGCTGACGACAGGGATCGGTGTGTTGGCGGCCGCGCTCCCCATCCCTGCGGCCCAGGCTTTCCCAGGGCGGGTCCCACCGCCCGGCGCACCCAGTGGCCAGGCCGGAAGCTACATTTTTCAGGACGAATTCGATGGGCCGGCAGGCTCGTCACCCGACTCGTCGAAGTGGGCAATCGCGAAAGCCCGCGAGACGATCAAGGACCCGACGTACTGGGAGCTGCCCGAGCACATCGGCCAGTACCGCGACGATCGCCGCAACGTGTTCGTTGACGGCAATTCCAACCTCGTCCTTCGTGCGGCGAAAGATGGCCCCACCTACTTCAGCGGCAAGGTGCAAAGCCTGTGGCGGGGTGGCGTGGGTCACACTTGGGAAGCCCGAATCAAAATGAGCTGCCTGACCCCCGGCGCCTGGCCCGCCTATTGGCTCGGCAACGAGGAGCAGGGCGAGATCGATGTCATGGAGTGGTACGGCAACGGCAGCTGGCCCTCGGCGACCACCGTGCACGCCAAAGCGAACGGCGGTGAGTGGAAGACGCACAACATCGCGGTCGACAGCGCCTGGCACACCTGGCGCTGCCAGTGGGACGAGGCCGGCATCAGGTTCTGGAAAGACTATTCCGACGGCGCCCAGCCGTACTTCGATGTGCCGGCCAGCTCGCTACCGGATTGGCCGTTCAACGGCCCTGGCTACACCGTGTATCCGGTGTTCAACCTCGCTGTCGCCGGCTCCGGTGGTGGCGATCCCGGGTCGGGTAGCTATCCCGCGGACATGCTGGTCGACTGGATCCGGGTCTGGTAGCCGGCCGCGTCAGCCCGGTATGCGATCTCCGGCGAACCACGCGCTGGCTACCGCGTGCACTTGCGGCGGCGGAAAGTGGGCGTCCGGCGCGCCCAGTTGACCGACTTTGACGCTCCACACGGGCCCCGAGCGGTCGATGCACGACTGATCACTCGGGAGGCACAGCACCGAGGGATTGGCGCTGGACTTCCCGCACCAGTAGCCGCCGACGTACCCGTCATCGCGGCTGTCCCATGCTCCGCCGTTGCGCAGCAGACAGTGGGTGCCGTCGTCGAGCGCGAGCGCAAACGGTTCTGGGGAACTCGTGGGCTGCACTGGCGGGAGTTGACCGCGGTAAGCGACCCGGTGCAGACGTTGATCCCATGGATTGTCCACGCACAACAGCGATCCCGGCGTCGACGTCCAGCAGGTAGCGGCGCCGGCCGCGCTGGGAGAGCACGAGTAGACGTCGTCGGCCACCGCGGACGGCGATGGTGTGCAGCCGCTGACGAACGGGACGTTGCCCTCGGGAGGCGTCTCTTGATAGCCGTTGACCGCCTGCCCCTTGGAGCCGACGGCAACCGTCGTGATCTGTTGAGTAGGTGGTGGATCGGCAGTTGCCGGTCCGGTCACCCAGAACAGCGCGGCGGCGACGACCGGCAGCACGGCAACTCGCGACGCGTCCATCCAGGTCACAATCCTCCGCGACAGCCTTCTTTTAAAGAGCCGGCGGCAAACTTTGCGGCTCAGACGGCTGCAACCGGCCGAGAGGCGGAATCCAGGGCGAGGCAACGTTCGAGCATTGCTTTCGTGGGTGGCTGGCGGAACGCCAGCACCATCTGCTCGCAGCCCTGCTGCTCGAACTCCGGCAACAACGCCAGCTGCTCGTCCACCTGACCGGCTTCCGCGGGATGCAGCGAAATCTGTGCCGAACGCAGGATCTCGGCCGGCGCGCGCTTCACCTCGGCGCATGCTTCGTCGAGCTGGGCGTTGACAGCACCCCATCGTTGCGGCCCCTCGTGTCCGGGCATGTTCCACATGCTGGCGTGACGCGCAATGACTCGCAGCATCTTTGGCTCGCTCCCGCCGATCACGATCGGCGGGTGTGGGTGCTGAAGAGGCTTGGGCTCGCACAGCGCCTCCTCGAGGGTGAAGTACTGCCCTCTGAACGTGACCGATTCCTCCGACCAGAGCCGGCGAAGCACGGTGAGAGCCTCGTCGACCATCGCGACTCGGGTGCCGGGGCTGGGAAAGTCGATTCCGTACCCGCAATGTTCGGCCTCATGCCAACCGGCGCCGATCCCAAAGTTGAGCCGTCCACCCGAAATGTGGTCGACGGTGGCCGCCATATTGGCCATGACCGCGAGATTTCGGAACGTCACGCTGGACACCAGGCAGCCGATCCGCGCCCGCTTGGTAACCGCAGCCATCGCGGCCAGGGTGGTCCAGCCCTCATAGGTCGGGTCAGTGCTTTCCGTTGGTCCGTAGAAATGGTCGTAATCCCACACCGCTTCGAAGCCAATACGATCCGCGGTGCGCCACAGCCGCTCAAGCTCGGAGTACTGGAAGCTCAGGTCGAATTTGACCGAGATGCGCATGTCGCGATACTACGATCGGCGGCGCGCTTTGGCAGGCGAATGGTCCGCAGGCCGATTTTTCTGCGCGCAAGGCCACGAAATCGGTTGTGCAGGTTGCTGGTTAGTCAGTCGTCGATGAGCTTGGTGCGCGCGACGAGCCACCCACCGTTGCGTGTCGACTCGGTTGCCCGATGCAATGCGGTCCAACGTGCGGTATCCGAAGCACGGGTAATGGTGTGCTCCGCCATAGGTTGGGTTATTGTACCGGCGTAGCGTGCGCTCATGCCTGATCGAAATCGCCGCTTCCTTTTGCGTGAGCGTCCCACCGGACGTATCGGCCCTAGCACGTTCGAGCTGAGTGAGGAGGCGGTTCCCGAGATCGCGGATGGCGAGGCGCTGGTGCGCGTCGACTGGATCTCGCTCGATCCGACCAATCGGACCTGGATCAACGACACTCCGACCTACCTTCCTCCGGTCGGTATCGGCGAGGTCATGCGGGCGGGCGGACTCGGCCACGTCGTCGAATCGAAGAATCCCAATTATTCGGTCGGCCAGATCGTCCAGGGCCTCGTCGGTTGGCAGGAGTACCTGGTGGTCTCCGACACCGCTCCGTTGTTCGGGGTCGACGTCGCCGACGGGGTCTCCCCAAGCGCCTACATGGGCGCGCTCGGGACCACAGGGCTGACCGCGTGGCTCGGGATCCGCGACATCGGCAAGCCCCAGCCAGGTGAGACCGTCGTCGTCTCGGCCGCGGCGGGCGCGGTCGGCTCGATCGCCGGCCAGCTCGCCAAGGCCGACGGCGCGCGCGTTGTCGGAATCGCCGGCGGCCCGGACAAATGCCGGCTGCTCACCGAGGAACTCGGCTTCGACGCCGCCGTCGACTACCGCGCCGACGACTGGGCCGCTCAACTCAGGGCGGCGACGCCCAAAGGCATCGACGTCGACTTCGAGAACGTCGGTGGCGTCATCATGGACGCGGTGTTCGCCCGCCTCAATATCGGGGCGCGCGTCGCGCTGTGCGGCCTGATCTCGGGCTACAACGAGGCCGACCCGCCTCCCGGGCCGCGCGCCTTCGGGAATCTGTTGATCCAGCGCGCGACCCTGCAGGGCTTCATCGTTCTGGACCACTTGGGCCGTGCAGCCGAGGCGGCAGGCGAGATCGCCGGCCTGATCGCGGCGGGCAAGCTGACGCCGCTGGAGACCGTCGTCGAGGGCTTCGAACAGCTGCCGACCGCAATCAACATGCTGTTTGACGGTAAAAACGTCGGCAAGCTGATGGTCAAGACGAGCTAGCGGTCATGGCGTCGCGACGACGAGGACCTTCGACAGGTCCCCGCGATCGACTCGAACCGGCACCTGGGCACCAACCGCGATGTGCGGGGACGCCGACAGCTGCAGTGAGACGCGCCGCCTGGCGCGGTAGGGGTCCTGGTCGGGCAACTGCACTTCCAGTTCCAGCTCGTGCCAACAACCCAGCGGCGTCGCCGCGACGTTCTCGTGGATGGCCACGATCGTCGCAACACCCGGCAGGCCTTCGCGCATCAGCCGCTCCCGTTCTGCATTGAGCGCGTTGAGTTCGGCGATCGTGTCGATCGCCTGTTGCTTGTCGGACCGCGTGACCCGCTGGCCCACACTGGCTTCCTTTGCTCGCCCGAACCAGCTCATGCAGGTGAGCGTACGTGAATTGACAATCGGCGTGGTCAGGGCCGGAGGCGAAGGTAAGAATTATTGTGTTTGGCTACAACAGGAGTTAGCTGTGGTTGCCAACAACTCGGAACCCACGAGGACGTGACACATGAGCGAGGACGTCGGCGAGTTCAATCCTGCTGTCTCGCAGCTTCACCGGGGTCTGTCCAACCGCCACGTTCAGCTGATCGCCATCGGCGGCACGATCGGGACGGGTCTGTTCATGGGCGCCGGACGAACGATCTCCCGCGCCGGTCCGTCGGTCGTGGTGGTTTACGGAATCATCGGGTTCTTCTTGTTTTTCGTACTCCGGGCGATGGGCGAACTGCTGCTGTCGAACCTGAACTACAAGTCGTTCGTCGACTTCGCGGCCGACCTATTAGGGCCTGCCGCAGGCTTTTTCGTCGGGTGGTCGTACTGGTTTGCCTGGATCGTCACCGGGATCGCAGAACTCGTCGCGATCTCGGGTTACTTACAGTTCTGGTGGCCTGGCTTACCGGGGTGGGTGCCCGCGCTCGCCGCATGCGGACTGATCCTGCTGTTCAATTTGTTCAGCGTCCGCAATTTCGGGGAGATCGAATTCTGGTTCGCCTTGATCAAAGTCGCTGCGATCATCGGCTTGATGATCGTCGGCGCAATCCTGCTGAGCACCAATTTCGTTTCCCCGCAAGGCTATCCCGCGACGATCGAAAATCTTTGGAACGATGGCGGATTCTTCGCCACGGGTTTCATGGGCATGGTCGGTGGATTCCAGATCGCGTTCTTCGCGTTTGTCGGTGTGGAACTGGTCGGCGCTGCGGCGGCCGAGACGGCGAACCCGCGGTGCACCCTCCCCCGCGCAATCAATGCCGTGCCGCTGCGGGTGGCGATCTTCTACATCGGTGCGCTTCTGGTGATTCTCACAGTCATCCCCTGGCGGCGCTTCGCCGGAAACGAGTCACCGTTCGTCATGATGTTCTCCCTGGCCGGCCTTGCCGGTGCTGCGTCGATCGTCAACTTTGTCGTGACCACCGCGGCCGCCTCGGCGGCCAACTCCGGGATGTACTCCACCGGCCGCATGCTTTACGGTCTGGCCGACGAAGGTAGTGCGCCAGCGGTTTTCCGCCGGCTGAACCGCGGCGGCGTGCCGGCGTCGGCGCTGTTTCTGACGGCCGCACTGCTGCTGACGTCCATCCCGCTGCAGCACTTCCGCGGTTCGGTGATGGGCGCTTTCACGCTCGTGACAGCAATTTCGGCGCTGCTGTTCATGTTCGTCTGGGCGATGATCATCGTCAGCTACCTCGTCTATCGCCGCCGACACGCACAACGTCATGCGGAGTCGACCTTCAAAATGCCAGGTGGCCGGGTGATGTGCGGGGCCGTCCTTGTCTTCTTCGTGTTCGTCATCTGGACACTCGGTGCGGAAAATGACACCGCGATCGCGTTGGCGTGGTTCCCCGGGTGGTTTGTAGTCCTCGGTGTCGGCTGGCTGATCGTGCGACGCCGCCCTAACCACGCCGAGCGTTACCGACAGTTCCTGACCGAAATGAATCACGCGGTCGGCGAGCGAGCCGGGACAACAGCGCCGGCATCCTGAGTTCGCGTCTTTACCACCGCAGGTCAGCGATGGGGCTCGGACGTTGTTGGGATCGGTAGCCGATCCGGCCGTCTGTACTTGTCGCAACGACACCGCCAACGAGGCGGCGCCTCATGAAGGGAAGACAGCAAATGAACATCGTGCCGACCAGCGTCCAGGAGCAGATCAACCGCGTCGATCGCCAACGGAGCCTGTACATCGGGATCAGCACCGGCCTGCTTGCGGTCTGGAGCTTTTTCCGACTGATCTGGATGCTCTACATCGGAATGACGTTTGGCTGGTTCATTTCTGCGATGGCTTTCCAGCTGGTGCTGTGGGGTGTGATCGGCACCGCCGCGGGGGTCGCGTCCGTCGGGTTCCTGACTCGCTACAACAAAGGATCCTGACGCCGTCGGGCGGTCACCGGAAAGTCCCGGACCTGGTTGGGGTCCGGGACTTTTCGCGTCGCGGGGCCGCGCTTTACAGCTGGGCCCAGACCGACTTCGTCTTCAGGTAAATGTCGAGGCCCTCTTTGCCGAACTCGTGACCCCAGCCGGATTGCTTGTGTCCGCCGAACGGCACATCGTGATCGAAGACCAGTTGGCAGTTCACCTGCACACTGCCGGCTTGCAGTCGCTTCATGATCCGGTGGGCCCGGCCGAGGTTCTCGGTCCAGGCGGTGGCAGCTAGGCCGTAGGTGGTGTCGTTGGCCAGGGCCACGGCCTCGTCTTCGTCGTCGAACGGCAGGATGCTGACCACCGGCCCGAAGATCTCCTGCTGGTACAGCCGCATGCTGGTGTCGACGTTGGTGAGCACCGTCGGGTGCACGAAGTAGCCCTTGCGGTCCAGCCGGTGACCGCCGGTGACCACATCGACGCCGTCATCGCGGCCTTCGTCAATGAAGCCCATCACGCGGGTTAGCTGCTTCTGGCTGATCAGCGGGCCGCTGACGCAACCCTCCTCGCTCGGGGCGCCCAGCTTGAACGTGTTCGCCATCGCGGCAATGCCTTCCACGACCTGGTCGTACACTGCGCGCTGTGCGAAGATCCGCGACCCACACACGCAGCCCTGACCGGAGTGCACGAAGATACCCAGTGACGCCATCATGATGGCCTTGCTCAAGTCTGCGTCGTCGAAGATCAGCACCGGCGACTTGCCACCGAGTTCGAGCGTGACCTTCTTCAGGTTGTCGGCCGATGCCCGCACGATCTCCTTGCCGACCTCCGTCGAACCGGTGAAGGCGACCTTTTGGACGTCGCGATGGGCGGTGATTGCCGCACCCGCGGTGTGCCCGTAACCGGTCAGCAGGTTGACGACACCCTCAGGAACGCCGGCCTCGTGGATGAGCCTGTCCAACAGCACTGCCGACAGCGGCGTCTCCTCGGCGGGCTTGACGAGCAGGCTGCTGCCCGCGGCCAGGGCCGGCGCCAGCTTTGCGCTCGCGTTGAAGATGGGGCCGTTCCACGGGAAGATCAGGCCCACCACGCTGTACGGCTCTTTGAGCGTGTAGGCGTGCATGTTGACGTAGGTGTCGGTCGCGATGCCGTCGGTCTTCACGTCGTACGCGACGCCGTTGATCTTCGAACACCAGCCGGCGTAGTAGCGGAAGAACTCCGAAACGGTGGACATCTGCAACTGGGCCTGCATCAGCGGCATGCCGGTGTTGAGCGAGTCGAGTTGGGCGAACTCTTCGGCGTGCTCGTCGATCAAGTCCCCGATCCGCCACAAGACCTTGGCCCGCTCGCGGCCCGGCAGCTCCGACCAGACGCCCGACTCGAAGGACGCCTTCGCCCGCGCCGCGGCCTCGTTCACCGCCTCCGGACCGCAGTCGGTGAACTCGGTGATCGTCTCTTCAGTCGCCGGGTTGATGATCGGAATGGTCTCGCCCGAGCCGGGGCGCTTACTCAGCTCGTCCAGTACTGCCTGCAGCGTCATCTGCTTCCTTCCCGATCAACTTTGATCGAGCCCGGGGCTGCCGTGCCCATGAATGCTGAGCACCTGCTTAGCATTGTCAGTATAGTGCGGTCAAGGCGGTGGCCGGCTCCGGTTGCGCGATGTCCTATTGCTTGGCCGCGCCGATCGCCGCCTGCACGGCCGAAATGCATCCAGCGGCATCGGGTTCGGGCCCGAGTCCGACGTAGTAGCTGCCGGTTTGCTCGCCCGGGAAACCCGTGATCGTGAATCCGGCAGGATCGCCGGAGCCGGTGTCCGCCGTTATCGACGCCTGCAGCAATGGCACGGACAGCACTGCGGTCCCGCGCTTTGCGCCGTCGGTCGCCACGAGTAGTTGCGTGGGATGCAGCACCACCGCGGTCCAGTGCTCTTCGTCGGGATCGACCGGATTGGCGCGCCGGCGCAGTAGTCTGCCGAATGCCGAACTGGCCGGCGGGTTTTCGCTATGCGTCAGCCACACCCGGACATCGTTGAGGTCGATTTGGCGCGACGCGGCGTGTTCGGCCAACTTGCCGCAGATCCGGCGCGACAGCTCAACGATTCGGGCCGACCGGGTGTGACGAATGTAGAGCGGCATGGGTGCATCTTGCCCGCGGACCAACCCGGCCGCCATTGGCCGGCCGAGTGTGGAGTTGTTGGATAGCAGCATGGCGTGCTGCGAATTCCCGGCTGTGGCTCAGGGCTGCGACGGAGCCTTTACCGTCGACTCTTCCCGGATAACGTTCGGGCGCGGCTGTATCGCCGAGTTGGGCGAGCGGGCCGGCGCGCTGGGCCTTCGGCGAGTGGCCCTGTTCTCCGACGCCAGCGTGGCGGCCCTGCCCATCTTCGCCAGGGCGCGCGACTCGCTGGCCGGGGCCGGTGTGGACGTCGTCGCCTACACCGACGTGCACGTCGAACCGACGGACGCGTCATTCGCCGAAGCCACCCGCTTCGCCCAAGAGGCGAAGCCCGATGGCTACGTTTCGCTGGGTGGCGGTTCGGCAATCGACACGTGCAAGGCCGCCAATCTGTACGCCACCTATCCAGCGGACTTTCTGGCGTACGTCAATGCGCCCATCGGCGAAGGCAAACCGATACCCGGACCGCTCAGGCCGCACATCGCCTGCCCCACCACCGCCGGCACCGGTAGCGAGGTCACCGGCATCGCGATCTTCGACCTGCTTTCGCTGACGGTGAAGACCGGAATCGCGTCGCCCGCGTTGCGGCCCACCGAGGCGCTCGTCGACCCCGATTGCACGGCCAGCCTGCCCGGTGGAGTCGTCGCCGCCGCGGGCCTGGACGTGCTGTCGCACGCCCTCGAGTCGTACACCGCGCGCCCCTACGTGCACCGGCCCGCTCCCGCGCGGCCCAGCCTGCGCCCGATGAGTCAGGGCGCCAACCCGTGGAGCGACTTGGGCTGCAGCGAGGCGCTGCGGGTACTGGGCCGCAACTTGGAGCCAGCAGTGCGCGATGCCTCCGACGGCGATGCGCGCGAGCAGATGATGTGGGCCGCAACGCTTGCGGGCATCGCCTTCGGCAACGCGGGCGTCCACGCGCCGCATGGCATGGCCTACGCGGTTGCCGGGCTGGTGCGGGACTTCCACCCCGCCGGATACCCGCCCCACGAGTCGCTGGTGCCGCACGGCATGTCCGTGATCGTCAACGCGCCCGCGGTATTCCGTTTCACGGCGCAGGCCAGTCCGCAGCGGCATATCGAAGCGGCCCGATTGCTCGGCGCCGACACCCGCGACGCCGGTCCCGACGATGCGGGCGAGGTGCTCGCATCGGAAATCATCCGCATCATGCGTGCGGTGGGTATGCCGAACGGGCTGAGCGGGGTGGGCTACACCGACGACGACATCGCGGCTCTCACCGAGGGCGCTTTCCCCCAGCAACGTCTGTTGCAGAACGCCCCGCGAGAGATGAGCAAGCCGGTGCTGGCCGATTTGTTCGGCCACGCCATGCGCTACTGGTAGCCGCGCTAGGCGCCGACGAGGTCGGGGTGGAACTTGGCTGCCATGCGGCGCATCCCGTCGTGCCAGTCCACCGCCGCGGCGCCGACCAGCTCGCGCATCCGGCTTGCGTCGGTGGGATTGCCGCGTAGCGCCTGCCCGCTTTCCTCGAACACCGGCGCCTTGCCGACCAATGATCCGAGATAGGTGCACCAATCCTGCAGGCTGACGGTCTGCTCGCCGCACCAGTTGAGGGTGGTGGCCGGGACCGACGCCACCTCGAACAGCTTCGGGATGGTGGCGATGATGTCGTCCTCGTGGATCGGGGTGTAGCGGGCCGGGCCGCCGGCCGGGACGGGAATCGGGATTTCGGCCAGCAACATCTCCATGTGATAGAACGGCCACCCGCCGTTGTCGCCGTAGGGGACGTTGAGGCGGGCGATCGTCGTCGGTACGCCCAGCGCGCGCGCCATCGTGCGGGCGACGACCTCGCCGGCGATCTTGGAGATTGAGTAGGTGGGGAACAACGGCTTGTGGTTGTCGCCCAAGGCGGCGTCCTCGGTCCGGATTTCGTCGTCCGGCGGGTCGTAGACGGCCCCAGATGAGCAGTGCAGGAAGGCTTTTGCGTTGCGACAGTGAGCCATCAGGAGCCCGACGGATTCGGCGTTAGCCCCCATGTCCTTGTCCCAGTGGCCACTCTTGGCCACCGCAAGGTTGAGGACGTAGTCGAAGTCGTTTGGGAGACCGGTGAAGTCGCCGGCGGCCAGGTTGACCGTCTGACACCGCACGCCCGATTTCTCGAGGTCCTCTCGAACCGCGGGATTGGTGAACCGGGCGATGCCCCACACCTCGTTGTCGGCTGCCAGCGCCTTGGCGACGGGGGTGGCAACTTGCCCGGTTGGGCCGGTGATCAGGATCTTTGAGCCGTGCATCTGCTGATGTTAGGCGACGCTCGGGGGACATCTGCCGGGGGGGCGTCGGCGATGCTGTGGAACCGGCGTGAGCCTGAGCTCGCCGGACCGCGACGATCGGCGTAACGTCGCCCAAGTCATGGCTGATTCGATGCTTTTCGTCGAGGCGAACGGGCTCAGATTCGCATGTCTTGACGAGGGTTCGGGGCCTCTCGTGCTGATGTTGCACGGGTTCCCCGACACCGCCCATTCCTGGGACCAGCTGCGCCCGCGAATCGCCGCGAAGGGCTATCGCGTGGTGAGCCCCTATATGCGGGGATATGACCCCAGCGGGATCCCGGATCGCGACCCCGATCAAGAAACCTTGGCCCGTGATCCGCTGGCGTTGATCGAAGCGCTCGGGGCGCGCGACGCCATCGTCATCGGACACGATTGGGGAGCATCGGCTGCCTACGGCGCGGCCGCACTCGCCCCGGATCGGGTGACAAGGCTTTTCGTCATCGGCATTCCACATCCGGCGGCGCTCAAGCCAACGCTGCGCAAGGCTTGGGGCGTCCGCCATTTCGTGGCGTACAAGCTGCCGGGTGCGGCGAAACGCTTCGCGCGCAATGACTTCGCGGCGCTGCCCGCGATCTACCGGCGATGGTCGCCGCTGTGGAACCCTGATCCGGGCGAGTTCGATGCCGTGCGCGCGAGCTTTGCGAATCCGGCGAGCCTCAACGCCGCCTTCGGCTACTACCGAAAGCTCTCCCCCGTGCCGAGTGCATCATTGAAAACCCGGATCAAGGTGCCGACGGTCGCCTTTGCCGGACTGGATGATCCCGTCGCCGAGCCCTCGGATTATCGCGGCGCTGCGCGGATGTTCGAGGGCGAGTACATCGTCGAGGAGGTCCCCGGTGGGCATTTCATGCACCGAGAACATCCCGAGGAATTCACCGATCGATTGTTGACTTACCTGTGACCGGATCCCCGGTCGCAGTGCGGCCGAGATTTGTGCACCTGGCGGCCGGGCGCCTCAGTAGAATGAATGCATTCCGCCAAGGTGTGCGCACCAATACCTAGGAGCAGGACGTACATGACATCCATGTCCCACGATCCGGCTGTTGCCGTCATCGGTGGGCAATTGACGGACATGGGTGTTCGTGCCATCACCGCAGGTGCAGCCGCTGCGCCGTCGATCACCGCGCTGGTGCCCGCGGGTGCCGAGGAGATCTCGATGCAGGCCGCGATGGCGTTTGGCGTCGAGGCCAGCATGACGCTCACCGCCCACGCCGCGGCACACGAGGAGATTTCACGCATGGGTGCGGCGCTGGTGAACATCACCCGGATGTACGCGCAGGTCGACGCGACGGCCGCCGGCCACCTGGAGGCCAATGCGGCACGCAGTGGCGCCATCGAATTCGGCAGCGTGGGCGGTCCGTGGGCGAACCCGCTGGGCCCCAGTACGGGTGCGAGGCTGCTACGTGCCGAAGCGGTGCCCGGCGTGGCAGGAACGCCGGCCCGCACCCCGGCGATGGCCAATTTGATCGCAGGTGCCGTGTCGCCGACCCCGTCGACCGGCGGAGCTTCGATGCCCGCGGTAACGAACGCCGCGTCAACGCTGCTCGGTGCCGGCAGCGCCCCGTTGAGCACGCTGAGTTCCCTCGGCTCGGCTGGTCAGGGCGGCGTCGGCGGCGCTACGGCGGGCGGAGCGGCCGCGGGCGGCGCCGGACCGGCACTGGCATCGTCGTTGACCGGCGACGAGAATGACCCGGGCCGCGAGATTTCCGATGCTGCTGGTGAGCGGCTGCTCTGAGAGAACCTGCGCGACAGCGGTTTACAGCCCTGGTTGATCTTCGATAATGCCGAGCCATATTTGTGCGGCGTCGATGGCCACTTTCTCGCTGATGAAGGCGTGCTGGGTTCCGGTGTAGATGTCACGGAAGGCGCGTTCGAGGCGAGTGCCCTCGCGGATCGCGCTGGTCCCGGCGACCAGGTGCGCCCATTCGGCGCAGTTTCGGGCGGTGTCGGTGGCGTAGACGGCGGCCACTCGCATGTCGGCACGCAGGGCTGGGGTGAGATCTTCGCCGGCGGCCACGGTCGTTTCGGCTGTGGTGAAGGCGTCGAGCACCAGAAGCCGGGCGGCTCGCCAGGCCGCCCGGTGGTGTGCGAGCCCCTTTTGGAAGGTGGGGCGACTAGCCAGTGATGCCATGTCGCTCATCCGGAATTTGGTGGCGGCCAGTTCCTGGACGTCGTCGAGCATGCTCTTGGCCACGCCCAGTGCCCACGACGCGTGACCGGCGGCGGTGACGGGCATCAGCCCCATCCGGGTGGCCGGCGAGGTCCCACGGCGTGGCTGGCGGCTGAACAGTTCGAAGGTGCGGCTGGCCGGGACGAACACGTCGGTGACGCTGTAGTCGTAGGAACCGGTTGCTTTGAGCCCCTGTACGTGCCATCCGTCGTTGAAGCTGACCTGGTCTCGGGGCAGCACGGCTACGTGCATCTCGGGCAGGCCCTCGCTGATCCAGCGCATCTCACCGTTGTCCAACGGCAGAAATCCGGCCGCGACGTATTCGGAGTGGCCGATGCCGGAACCGAAGCTCCACGCTCCGTTCAGCAGAAATCCGTCGTCGACGACTGTGCCCTGTCCGTTGGGAAAGAACTGGCCGCCCATGGTCACGCGGTTGCCGTGAGCGGTGAACACCTCGGCGAAACCTTCGTCGGGCAGATAGGCTGCCGCGGCGAACGACGACGGCAGGTTGGCGATGCCGACCCATCCGAATGAGCCGTCCTGCCAAGCCATTTCGATCCATGTCTCGATCATCTCGGTGAAGGACGGCTCTACACCGCCGGCCACCGCGGGGTTGAACGAGGACATCAGCCCGCTGGCCCACATCTCAGCCACGATCGGCGCGGACAGGGTCCGGATCCGTTCGGACTCCGCGGCCTGCGCTCCCACGAGGTCGCGCATGCCGCGCGCCAGCGAGACCACACGGTCGTCCGTATCGGCTAACGACGTCATTGGCGCTCTCTCCTTGTCAAACCCGGGACACTGATACCGGTGACCGTACCAATTACTCAAAGTGTCTAGCCATCGAAATCGGCACCCGATTCAGGTGTATTTCCGCCAGTTCTGCCGGCCGGCCAGACCACGATGTGGCGCTCCGATGCCGTCGTGATGAAAACCATTGCCGCGCAGAATCTCGACCTGATCCGGCGGTGTGCGGCCGAGGCAATGGGGCGGCGGTGGATTTGTGCCGGCAGTCCGGTCTTACTGTGGGTTGGTGCGGTGGATCGTCGACGGTATGAACGTGATCGGCAGTCGCCCGGACGGTTGGTGGAGGGATCGCGACCGCGCCATGGTCGCTTTGGTAGACAAGTTGGACAGATGGGCCTGCACGCAAGGAGACACGGTGACGGTGGTATTCGAGCGGCCGACCGCCATCACTGCGACGGTGATCGAGGTTGCGCATGCGCCCAAAGCAGGAGCGAACTCGGCCGACGACGAGATCGTCCGACTGGTTCACGCCGCCACCAGACCGGACGATATCCACGTCGTGACGTCCGATCGGGTGCTGAGCGACCGGGTGCGGAGCCTGGGCGCCTCGGTGTTCGCGCCGGAGCGTTTCCGCGAACTCGTCGATCCGCGGGACCGATGACCGCCCGCCGGGGCGAACCCGCAACCAATCGGGTTTGCGAACTCGCGCAGATCGATATTCCGATCATTCAGGCGCCGATGACTTACATCGCCGGCGCCCAGCTGGCCGCCGCGGTGTCCAATGCCGGGGCGTTGGGCATCATCGAGACCACCTCCGATCAGGGCCGCGCCGACGTGCAACGCGTGCGCAGTCTCACCGGCGGTTCGGTGGGTGCGAACATCGCGCTGCTGTTCAACCGTGACCTGACGGTGGTAGACCTGCTCGCCGCCAACGGCATTCGCTTTGTGACGACCTCGGCCGGGAGCCCCTCGCTGTTCACCGATCGGCTCCACGATGCCGGGATCACCGTGTTCCACGTCGTGGGCACGCTGGCCGCGGCGAAAAAGGCCGTCGATGCCGGGGTCGACGGGCTGGTCGTCGAGGGGGTGGAGGGGGGCGGATTCAAGAACCGATTCGGGGCTTCGACCATGGTGCTGCTGCCATTGGTGGCCGCTCACGTCAACGTCCCGATCGTGGCCGCCGGAGGGATCTGCGACGCCCGATCGATGGCGGCCGCGTTCGTGCTCGGCGCCGAAGCCGTGCAGATGGGCACGCGGTTGCTGGCCTCGGCGGATTCGCCGGTGCACGGCAACCTCAAGCAAGCGGTCGTACGCGCCGACGAAACCGCGACCGTGCTCCTCCCGCTCGACGGCAAGCGGATGATGCGTGTCATCCGGACCCCGGCCGCCGAAAAGCTGGACAAGTCAGCCGCTTTCGAGGAGGGTGGCGCGGCACTGCAACGCGTGCAGCGGCTCTACTTCGAGGGCGATATGGACGCCAGCGTTGCCAACACCGGTCAGGTCGCCGGCCGGATCGACGACCTCCCGCCGGCCGCCGAGATCATCAACCAAATGTGGACGGGTTGCCGCGAGGTGCTGGCCGCGACCGCGAATCGATTCCGGCCAGCCCAGGCCTAGCTTGGATGGCTGTTGACGGCGAAATCGACCTCGGCGCCGTTGACCTTGGTGATCTTCATGTTCGCGGTGTACTCCTTGCCCTCCGGGCCGGTGAAGTGGCAGTCGAACTGCACACCGACTTTGGCCTCTACCCCGTCCGGGCAGTGCACATCGCCGGGATGGAAACCGGTCTGCTTGGAAACGACGTCAACCACCGACTGTGCTGCCCCGTCGGGTTTCACGGTCGATTTACTGCTACACCCGGTTGCCAGGACGCTCATCAGGCCCACGGCCACGGCTGCCGCCGCAAGGTTGGTGCTACGCATCATTGCGCGATACTCCTTTGTATGCCGAGCCCGAGGCTAACGCGACGGGAATCGTCAGGCTAACACGCGTTTGCACCGACACCACAGCTCACAAGTGGCGAAAGTCCGGCGCTGCAAACGGATTCTCGCTATTGCGGGCAACTCCGCGCAAGATCGTGTGCGCTGCCAGACCTTCGGTCGTGGGATCTCAGCCGGCTACGGCGCGTCTGGTGGGGCGCGGCTCCCGCGTCAACCACGCTACTGCGCAATATGTTCGACGCCTTTCCACAAGCCGAGGTCATCGCCGCCTTCGGGCAGACCGAGTGCAGCCCGATCACTTGCCTGCTGTGCGGTGAGGACGCGATCCGCAAGATCGGATCGGTAGGCACCCCGATTCTGGGCGTCGAGGTCCGCATCGTCGATGACGAGATGAATGACGTTGCGCCGGGCGAAATCGGCGAGATCGTCTATCTCGGACCGTTGGTGATGAAGGAATACTGGAATAGGCCCATCGAGACCGCTGACGCCTTTCGTGGTGGCTGGTTTCATTCCGGCGATCTGGTCCGGCGCGACGGTGACGGTTACATTTATGTCGTCGACCGCAGGAAAGACATGATCATCTCGGGTGGAGAGAACATCTACAGCGCCGAGGTGGAGAACGTGGTGGCAGCGCACGTCAAGGTCGCCGAGGTCGCGGTCATCGGGGTGCCCGACCCGAAATGGGGCGAGATCCCGATGGCGGTGGTCGTCCCGCGCGATCCCGCGAACCCGCCGACCGACGACGAGATCGAGACGCACTGCCGCGTGCATCTCGCTGCGTACAAACGTCCTCGTCGCGTCGTGGTGGTGGAATCCTTGCCGCGCAATGCCAATGGCAAGGTGCTCAAGAACGAGCTGCGGCGTCAGCACGCAGCCGTTGATTCCTACGATGCGGGGCCCGTCGATACTCCCCTGCTGGACGAGACGATCGGGGCGAACTTCGAGCGCACCGCGCTTACCTACCCGAACGCCGAGGCGCTTGTCGATGTGGCCGGCGGCCGGCGCTGGACCTACACCGAACTCAATGCCGAGATCGACTGCTTGGCACGGGCATTGATGGCTATCGGTATCCAGCGCGGAGATAGAGTCGGGATCTGGTCTCCGAACTGTCCGGAATGGGTCATCCTTCAGTACGCCACCGCCAAGATCGGCGCAATTCTCGTCTCAATCAATCCCGCGTATCGCACGCACGAGTTGTCGCATGTGCTGCGAGATTCTGATACTCGGCTGTTGGTGTCGGCAACGACCTTCAAGACCTCCGACTACCGCCGGATGATTTCCGACGTGCGTTCCGGGGTGCCGGGATTGATCGACGTGGTGTTCCTGGGTACCGATGATTGGGACCGGCTGCGGCAGCACGCCGATGACGTATCCGATGGCGAATTGCGCTGCCGGCTGGCGGCATTGACGCCATCGGACCCGATTAACATCCAATACACCTCGGGCACAACGGGTTCCCCCAAAGGCGCCGTCCTGTCGCACCGCAACATCCTCAACAACGGGTTCTTCGTCACCGAATGCATCAGGCTCAGACCCGGGGACCGCCTGTGCATCCCCGTGCCCTTCTATCACTGCTTCGGCATGGTGATGGGCAACTTGGGCTGCACCACCCATGGAGCGACCATGGTGATTCCGGGGGTCGGGTTCGATGCCGCCGCGACGCTACAAGCGATCGAATCAGAGCGCTGCACCGGCCTCTACGGTGTGCCCACGATGTTCATCGCGATGCTCGGCCATCCCGACCTCGCCGGCCGCGACGTGTCGTCATTGCGGACCGGGATCATGGCAGGTGCGTCATGCCCGGTGGAGGTGATGCGGCGCAGCGTCGACGAACTGAACCTGTCGGAGCTGTCCATCGCCTACGGCATGACGGAGACGTCCCCGGTGTCCTGCCAGACCCTGATCGACGACGACCTGGCGCACCGGACCGCCACCGTGGGCCGGGCTCATCCGCATGTCGAGATCAAGGTGGTCGACGCCGGGACCGGCGAGATCGTCAAGCGCGGACGGCCCGGCGAACTCTGCACTCGCGGCTACTCGGTGATGCTGGGTTACTGGCACGACGATGACAAAACCCGCGAGGTCATCGATCACGACGGCTGGATGCACACCGGCGATCTCGCGGTGATGCGGGACGACGGCTATTGCGCGATTGTCGGGCGCATCAAGGACGTGGTGATCCGGGGCGGCGAAAACCTCTATCCGCGCGAGATCGAGGACTTTCTGCATAGCCACCCCGATATCGATGACGTGCAGGTCGTCGGCGTTCCCGACGCCAAGTACGGCGAGGAAGTCTGTGCCTGGATCAAAATGCGGCCAGACCGTCGGCCGTTAGACGCCGAAGCCGTCCGGGCCTACTGTGCGGGGAAGCTGGCGCACTACAAGATTCCCCGCTACGTCCACATCGTCGACGAGTTCCCGATGACCGTCACCGGAAAGGTGCGCAAAGTCGACATGCGAGCCGAAACGGTCCGACTGCTCGGGTTATGACCGAAGGTCAGCCCAGCGCTGCCAGCGCCGCGTCATAGTCGGGCTCCTCGGCGATCTCGGGGACCAGTTGCGCGTAGGCAACGTTGCCGTCGGCGCCGATCACCACGACGGCGCGGCCCAGCAGCCCGGCCATCGGGCCGTCGGTGATCGTGATGCCATAGTCCTCGCCGAAGCTGTCGCGGAATGCCGACGCAGTGGTGACGTTCTCGATTCCCTCCGCGCCGCAGAAGCGCTTCTGCGCGAACGGCAGATCCTTCGACACGTTCACCACGGTCGCACCTCCTGAAGCGGCACGCTCGTTGAATTTCCGCACGCTCGTCGCGCACACCGGGGTGTCGACGGACGGAAAGATGTTCAGCAACACGGACTTACCGCTGAACTGGTCGCTGGTGACCGCGCCGAGGTCGGAGCCGGTCAAATTAAAGGCTGGGGCTTTAGATCCGACGGCGGGAAGCTCGCCGACGGTGTTGATCGCATTTCCACGCAGGGTTATCTGTGCCATGGCAACAGTCTGCCAAGGCCGATCGAACTGCCTGGGGTCAGGTCCAAATGTCCTAATTCGTGGGGTACCAGGCCTAGACGACACGCCCCGCTCGGGCCAACACTGAATCCATGGTTCGCAAGGTGGTCATCGTCGGCTTCCCGGGTGTCCAGGCACTCGATGTGGTGGGGCCGCACGACGTGTTCATCGGCGCATCAGTGCTGACCAATGGTGGATACGACGTCAGCCTTGTCTCGGTCGACGGCCAGCCGATCCACACCGGAACCGGTCTCGCGTTCGTGGGCAGCCCGCTGCCAGACCCGCATGAGCAGATCGACACCGTCGTGCTGCCCGGCGGCGGCGGGGTCGACGCCGCGCGGTCGAACGCGGAGCTGGTGGCCTGGATCAAGGCCGTCGCCGGCACCGCCCACCGCATCGTCACCGTCTGCACCGGCGCGTTTCTCGCAGCCGAGGCTGGACTGCTGGACGGCTGCCGCGCGACCACCCACTGGGCGTTCGCCGAGCGTCTTGCCAAGCAGTTTCCCGCCGTGGATGTCGACCCCGATCCGATCTTCATCAGAAGCTCCGAGGTGGTGTGGACCGCCGCGGGGGTGGCCTCGGGCATCGACCTCGCATTGTCGCTGGTCGAGGACGACCACGGAACCGAAATCGCCCAGACGGTCGCCCGCTGGATGGTGCTCTATCTGCGTCGCCCCGGCGGACAGACCCAGTTCGCTGCGCCGGTGTGGGTACCGCGGGCCAAACGCGCCTGCATCCGCGAGGTGCAGGAAGCCATCGAGGCGCAGCCGGGCGCCGCGCACAGCATCGGAGATTTGGCCCGCCGGGCGACGATGAGCCCTCGTCATTTCACCCGGGTGTTCACCGACGAGGTGGGCGAGGCTCCCGGCCACTACGTCGAACGTGTCCGCACCGAGGCCGCGCGCCGGCAGTTGGAAGAGACCGACGACACCGTCGTTGCCATCGCGGTGCGGTGCGGCTTCGGCACCGCGGAAACGATGCGGCGCAACTTCATTCGCCGTGTTGGCATTTCGCCAGACCAATACCGCAAGACCTTTGCTTAGTTGAGGCTCAGTCAGAAAGGACACCCACGATGACCCAAATCGCATTCGTGGCCTACCCCGGATTCACCGCGCTGGACATGATCGGCCCGTATGAGGTGCTGCGCAACCTGCCGGGCGCCGAGGTGCGGTTCGTCTGGCGCGAATCCGGGCCGATCACCGCCGACTCCGGCGTGCTGGTCATCGGCGCCACGCACTCGCTGGCCGAAACCCCTTCGCCCGACATCATTCTCGTCCCCGGTGGCGCGTCGAGCACGGTGCACGCGCGCGACGAGGTGTTGCTGGACTGGCTGCGCGGGGCGCATCGAACCGCTCGCTGGACGGCGTCGGTGTGCTCGGGGTCGGTGATTCTGGCCGCGGCCGGCCTGCTCGAGGGCCGGCGGGCCACGTCGCATTGGATGGCGCTCCCCCTGCTGAAGGGATTCGGCGTCACCCCGGTCGGCGACGAGCGGGTCGTGCGCCAGGACAACGTCGTCACCAGCGCGGGGGTGTCCGCGGGACTCGACCTCGCGTTCTGGCTGGCCGGTGAGATCGGCGGCGAAGGCAGAGCCAAGGCGATCCAGCTCGCGATCGAATACGACCCGCAGCCACCATTTGACTCCGGCCACCTGTCGAAGGCGTCGGCAAGCACGAAAGCCGCTGCCGCCGCGCTGCTCTCCCGAGACAGTGCCAAGCCGGCAAACCTCAAGGCGACGACGTTGATCGCCTGGGAGCAGGCGCTGTCGGCGGTACGGTCCCGGCGCCGGAAACGACAGCCGGACCTCTCCGCGGTTTCTCCGAAGGCCTAGCTGGGGTTGGGTTGCAGGAACTCGGTTGACGCAAACTGCCCGCCGGCCTGCATCCAGGCCGCGACGGCGCCCGGCGCATCGCGGTTCGGGTTGTAGATGTCCTCCTCGCTGGAGAACAGGCCGTTTCCGGCGTACACCAGGCGAGTCCAGTTCGGGAACCAGAACGGTTCCTCGTTCGGGTCGGTCGGGTGATCGAGCAGATTCTTGATCATGATGACAACGGCGTCATTGTCGTCGTCATAGGCGATCCAGGCACTGGGAAAACGCATGTGCGGGAACGGGGCCATGACGGCAACGATCCATTCCCTGACCGCTTCGCGTCCGTGGAAGACACCGTAATGGTGTTCGATGTAGACAACGTCCTCAGTGAACAGATCCGCAAAAGGCGCCCAGTCGCCAGAAGCGCTGCACCCTTCCGCCACAGTGGTGTAGTGCTCGACGGCTTGCTCGATTTCGGCCCTGCTGAAGTTGCCCATAGCGGACACACTAGAACGTGTTCTGGTTTTTTTGGAGCCTCGTCTGGATAGGGATATTGAATGAGCGTGCTGGACTTGTTTGAGCTGCGCGGCAGGTCGGCTTTGGTGACCGGGGCGTCCAGTGGCATCGGCAAAAAGGTGGCACAGGCATACCTGCAAGCGGGTGCCCAAGTAGCCATCGCGGCGCGGCATTCCGAGGTGCTGGACAAGGTCGCCGCCGAGCTCGCCTCGGCCGGCGGCAGGGTCATCCCGATCCCTTGCGACGTGACCCAGCCGGATCAGGTGACGCGAATGGTTGATCAGGTGATCGCGGAGTTGGGTGGCATCGACATCGCCGTCTGCAACGCGGGGATCATCAATCTGAAGGCAATGCTGGACATGTCGCCAGAGGAATTCCGGGCCATCCAGGACACCAATGTGACCGGCGTATTCCTGACCGCGCAGGCGGCCGCCCGGGCGATGGTCGCCCAAGGCCGCGGCGGCGCCATCATCAACACCGCCTCGATGTCGGGCCACATCATCAACATCCCGCAACCGGCGGGCCATTACTGCACCTCCAAGGCCGCAGTCATCCAACTGACCAAGGCGATGGCCATCGAGCTCGCGCCGCACAACATCCGGGTGAACAGCGTCAGCCCGGGCTACATTCTCACCGAACTCGTCGAACCGATGGCGGAGTATCACCGGCTGTGGGAGCCGAAGATTCCACTCGGCCGCATCGGTCGGCCCGACGAACTCACCGGCCTCTACGTCTACCTGGCCAGCGACGCGTCCAGCTACATGACCGGTTCCGACATCGTCATTGACGGCGGTTACACCATCCCGTGAGATCGCGGCGGCGTCACCGAACCAGGCAGGGGCGGCCGAAGCGGGTTCGGACACCCGGCGAGAAGAGACCGCGCAGGCGATCGCCGGCCGGCCGCACCCCACTCGCGTCGATCAGTTCGTCGCTGAGCTCAACTATTTCGGCCGCACGCAACGGCCACGGCCCGTGCTCGTTGGGCACCCACCAGGTCCGGCCGGCATTGTGCGTGTGCGCGCCCCAGCGGGCGGTCAGCCAGACCTCCAGCGGCGTCGGTTCCACCGCGTCGCCGATCGCGACGGTCAGCCGGCTGCACAGGCCGCGGCGCGGCCACCGCCGCACGCTGTTATACGAGATATGGTCGCCGTCGCGCGTGATCCGCATCTTCGCCCAGGTGTAGGGGACGCCAAGGCCGATCCGGGTGACGGGCACGACGGCCAGGCGAGCCGTTTCCAGCGACCGGAACAGGACGCCGTGCCGTCCGGCGTCGTCCAGCGAATACAGCCGGACATTCGTCTCCGCGAAGCCGCCGAAGTACGGAAGCGGCAGTGCGGTACCGACTTTGGTGCCTGTCATCATGAACGGGACCAATGCCACATAGGTCAGCCCGTCGGCGAAAACGTCGGGTCGCGTCCCGGGTGGGTACAAATGCGCGACGCTGTCGGGTTGCACCGGCCAGTGGACGAACGTCAGGTCGCTCCACTGCTGGTCGAAGGTGACCGGGCCGGGCAGCGGTGGCGGAGTGACGGGATAGCCGGTGAGCACCCGATCGGGCTGGGCCGGCTGGCCGGGCATCGTCATCTCGTCATCGTGACACGCCCGCGCGACTTATCCCTCGATCTCACCGGAGATCCCGCGTTCGATGCTGGCCTGAGCGCTTGTCGGCAACACGATCAAGCCATCGAGTTCTTTACGTGCCGACTCGTAGGCAGTGCGACGCTCCTGCGGCGCGGCGGTCGAGTCCGACGCCATCCTGAACAGACTCTGGGCGCGAGCAATCCGCTGTTGTTCGTCGCGTGAGAAGTCGGTGCGCCGCCTGCGCATCGCCTCCGCCTCGGCGATGTTGAACGCGGTCGCGTAGTCCTCTACGGCGACTTGATATTTCGTGGCGGCGTCCCGGTCGTCGAGGAGATCTTCGGCCTTGATAGGCCGAAGCAGGTCTGCCCGTAGCTTGGCTTTGTGAAAGGCAGCGGTGCGCGGATCACGCAGATCCGTCATCACCGGGAAGTCGAGCAGTTTGGCGAGGTCGAGTTCGTAGGACAGCCAGCGTGTGTCGGTGCGGCCGTGCTCCTCGACGATCCGTCGCACCGATTGCCACTGGGCGGCCTGGCTGTTGGCGGTCGGTTCGGGCGGCGCGGCCGCAGGCTCCATCGCTTCGGGGGCGCGACGCTTGTTGGCACCGAACGCGCGTACCGCGCCGATAGCCAGACCCACCAGCGGCAGCAGCAGAATCAGGAATTCCGCCAGCCGGATGAGTAGACCCATACGGTCAGAATGCCACTCGACCGGGTCGTTAGTGCGCGCCCAGCGTGCCACTGAGGTACTGCGTCCGGGTGGCCAGGCGAGCCAGCTTCCCACTGGTGGTGCGGGGAATGGCGCCGGCCGGCAGCAGGCGCACGTCGGAGGCGGTGACACCGTGCCGGTGTAGCACCGCGGCCGTGATCGCCTCGATGGCCGGCTGCGGGTCATCGCGGCTGGTGCCCGCCGCGCGTTCGGCGATGATCACCAAGCTGCCGCCGGTCTCCGGCACCTCGTTGCCCGGCACGGAGAATGCCGTCGCGTAGCCGCGCCGCACCATCGGCGACGCCTCGGCGGCGGTGGCCTCGATGTCCTGCGGGTAGTGGTTGCGGCCGTCGATGGTCACCAGATCCGCGATACGGCCGGTGATGTAGATCTCGCCGTCTAGATAGACGCCCAAGTCACCGGTGCGCAGCCACCAGCTTCCGACCGCCGATCCTTCGGCTCGACTGGCGTCGGGCAGCCGCGATTGCAGCACCGCGTGGAATGCCCGTTCGGTTTCTTCGGGGCGTCCCCAATAGCCCCGGCCAACGTTGGCGCCCTGCAACCAGACTTCGCCGACCGCGCCGTCGGGTAGCTCGGCAGCGGTATCCGGGTTCACGATCACAGCCCGCAGACTGCGAGCGATCCGGCCGCACGAGACCTGGGCGACCGCATTGGGGGCATCGGCGCCGACACGCACCGCGCGGCCCGCGCCCAGCCGATCCCGGTCCAGGTAGACAACCTTTGCTTCGGCAGTGGGTTCGATTGTCGCGATCAACAGCGTCGCCTCCGCGATGCCGTACGAGGGCTTGAATGCCGTGCCCGGCAACCCGTAGGGCGCGAACGCTTTGTTGAACGTCGCAATCGCCTCGATGCTGACCGGCTCGGAGCCGATGATCAGTACGACATTGCTCAGGTCGATGTCGTCGCCCGGCGCGGGCAGGCCGCGTTGCGCGGCCCACTCGTAGGCGAAGTTGGGCGCGGCGGTGACGACATTGCCTTCGCGCGACCCTGCCGACAACGCCTGAATCCACCGCTGCGGGCGACGCACAAACGCGGTTGGCGACATCAGGGTGGAATGGCCGCCGTACACC
The DNA here is from genome assembly GCF_025823255.1 of Mycobacterium montefiorense. NCBI lineage: Bacteria > Bacillati > Actinomycetota > Actinomycetes > Mycobacteriales > Mycobacteriaceae > Mycobacterium > Mycobacterium montefiorense. The sequence continues at coordinate 412,531 of NZ_JACKVL010000006.1, forward strand.
GCGGGAAAGCCGATCATCGACAGCCCCATGTCGTGGTAGAGCGGCAACCAACTCACGCCGTGCGTGTTCCGGTTCAGCAGGTCGATCGACAGGATCATCTGCGTCAGGTTGGTGCCCACTGCCCGGTGCGTAATCTCCACGCCGACCGGCGGCCGGGTCGAGCCCGAGGTGTACTGCAAGTGGGAAACCCGGTCGACACCCAACTCCACGGGGACGAACGACTCCCCCGCCGAATCGGGGATCCGATCGATGACGAGGACATCCGGCTTTCGCAGGTGCGCGCCATGGACCAGAAACTCTTGAACAGCGTCTTTCGCAGCCGCGGTCGTCAGCATCACGGTCGGCTCGCAATCGCGAAGCGCCGTCGCAAGCCGCTCGGCATGACCCGGCAATTCGGGAGCGAACAGCGGCACCGCGATGGTTCCCGCCTTGACCGCCGCGTAGAAGCCGGCGACGTAGTCGATGCCTTGCGGCGCAAGGATCGCCACCCGATCACCCTCGCCCGCCAGCCGCTGGATGCGCGCGGCGATGGCCTGCAATCGGACACCCAGTTGGGCCCAGGTCACTTCGAGGGTGTGGCCTTCCGAGCGTGCGTAGTCCAGGTAGCGATACGCCACGGCATCACCCACATTTGTGATGTTGCGCTCGATCAGAGAAATCAGTGTGGTTCCCGGCGGCAAAGAGATGTTGCCATCGGCGTCCAGGCAATCCTCTATTCGTAGCAGGCCTTTTGGAGCCACGGAGTTCCGTCGGGAACCGTCATCCATGTTCGCAGTCTAGGTGCGCCCAGGGCCTGCCCCGCGAATCCGAGCTTCGGATATAGTCCCAGCCGAAACCGCCGCGGAAGCCCAGAGGAGCAACGTGGACACACGCGATCAGCACCCCCAGACCCGTGACGACGCACTAGCCCGGGTGCTGGCCTACCGCACCCGCGGGCAGGCCAGAGCGATGCCGATCCGGGTGGGCCTCGCCGTCCTCGGCGGCCTGCTGCTCGTCGCTTCCATTCCGCTCACCGTGTTGCTCCCCGAGTTCGGTATTCCGGCGCTACTGATCGCCTTCCGCCTGCTGGCGGTCGAAGCCCTTTGGGCGGCGCGGGCTTACGCGTGGACCGATTGGCGCTTCACCCAAATGCAGCACTGGTTCCATCGCCAATCCCGTGTTGTCCGAATGGTTATCGTCGCCGGTTTGATTCTGCTGGCAGTGGCAATCGTCGTTGTCTTTGTCTACGAGTTCGTCTAAAGCCATCTGCCGGCCACCAATCTAGAGTTACCTGAGCGATTCAACTATCCGACGCGACTAGTACGCGGGCGCAGTATCGCGGTAAAGGCGGGCAATGACGACCACAAAGAGCGAGCATGTCGGCCGTCGCGGCCTCATGCAGCGCCTCACAATGCTCTGCGTCCGGTATGTCGAACGCTTGATGCCAGACCCGTATTTGTTCGCGGTAATCCTGACACTCATCGTGGTCGCACTGGTAGCGGTATTCGTCCGGGACGCCACGCCCGCCGGCGCGCTGAAAGCGTGGTACGGCGGCGTGTGGGGATCGCAGAACATCTTCACCTTCGCGTTCCAGATGGTGCTGGTATTGGTGACCGGCTACACACTGGCCGAGGCGCCCATCGTGAAACGGGCCATCATTGCCCTGGCGAGTAAGCCGACGAACCAGGCTCAGGGAGCCTTGCTGTGCTTCGGCGTCAGCAGCGTCTTCTCGTTGTTGAACTGGGGATTGGGTCTCGTGTCCGGCGCGCTGGTTGCGCGGCAGGTCGCAAAACGGCTGCCCGGCGTGCATTTCGGCTACCTGATCGCGACGGGGTTCATGGGCTACCTCGTGTGGACGCAGGGTCTGTCCTCGTCGATCGCGCTGGCCAACACCGATACGACCAGCCCCATCAACGTGATTCACAAGATGACCGGAACGATCGTGCCGCTGAGGTTGACGATCTTTGAGCCCTACAGCTGGATCGCCGTCATCGCTGTGGTGGCACTGGTCGCGGTCACGATCTGGCGGATGGCGCCCGATGAAACTCTGGAACCCGATCCCGCGGTGTTCGACGAAGAGCCCACGCCTGATGCGCCGCAGCGCGCACAGACGTTCGCCGAGCGGCTGGAGAATCTATGGATTCTAAATGTGCTTGTGTTCGCCGCGGGCATAACGTATTTCGTGCTGAGCGGCTTTACGCTGAACATTTCGTCGATGATCATGTTGTTCACCGTCACCAGCGCGTTGCTGCACGGTACGCCGATTCGGTTTATCCGCGCGTTCTCTAGTGCGGCGAAGGTGTCCGGCCCACTACTACTGCAATATCCGTTGTATGGCGGGATCGCCGGTCTGCTGGGCTACCTGCCGCCGGGGTCGGGCAGAGCGTTGCAGACGGTGCTCGCCGAAGCCCTGGTGCGGGGTGCGGATCAATTCACGCTTCCGTTCCTGACGTTCGTTGGCTCGGTCATCATCTCGCTGTTCGTACCGTCCGGCGGCGGGCACTGGGCGGTGCAGGGGCCGATCGCGGTGGGCTCGGCGCTGGCCATCGGCCAACACTCGCCGGCATACCTCGGGCTGATGTCGATGTCGGTGGCGGTCGGTGAGGGCGTCGCGAACATGGTTCAACCGTTCTGGTTGTTGCCGGTGCTGGCGATCGCAAAGCTCAATGTGCGTCAGGTGATGGGCTTTACGGTGATCGCGTTCCTGATCGGTTTCGCGGTGTCGGGCGCCGCGGTCCTCATCGCACCCCACGTGCTGTGAAGAATTCGGTGGCAACGCATCTCTCGCCCACCGGGCGGGTGATGGCTGCGTACCGGCGAATCGCCGAGGCCGACCGGCCGGAGGTCTGGATCACGCTGCGCGATCGCGACGATGTGCTCAAAGACGCCGCAGCGGTCGAACAACAAGTCGGCGCGGGACTGCGTTTGCCCCTGGCAGGGCTGTTGATTGCCGTCAAGGACAACATCGACGTCGCGGGTCTACCGACCACCGCGGCGTGCCGAGAGTTCGCCTACCAGCCGGCAACCACCGCGGTCGCCATCGAGCGACTCCGGAATGCGGGAGCTGTCGTCCTCGGCAAGACGAACCTCGACCAATTCGGTTGTGGTCTGGCCGGCACCCGCAGTCCGTATGGAGCCGTGCGCAATTCGCGCCATCCGGACTTGGTCTCGGGAGGTTCCAGTTCCGGTTCCGCAGTCGCCGTCGCGTTGGGAATCGCCGATATCGGCATCGGCACCGACACCGCGGGATCGATTCGGGTTCCCGCCGCACTCAACGATCTGGTCGGCATCAAACCCACGCTCGGCATTGTCCCCACGCATGGGGTCGTCCCCGCCTGCGCCAGCTACGACGCCGTCTGTGTCCTCGCCGCCGACCTCGAGCTGGCTGCCGCCGCCGTCGCCGTGATGGCCGGCCCTGATGCGCGCGACCCCCGCAGCCGCCCCTGGCCCGCCGACGTTCGGCTGGCCGCGCCCGCCGCTCCCCGGCTGGCAATTCCGGAGCCCGCGAACCTCACCGCGCTGCGTCCCGGCTACCGCGACGCGTTCGAGCACTCCGTGCGCCTTGCCGTCGATGCCGGGCTGAGCGTCAAACCGCTCGATATCTCGGTGTTGCTGGATGCGGCCTTGCTGCTCTACGACGGCGCACTGGTCGCCGAACGATACGCGGCGGTCGGCGAATTCCTTGGCAGCGCACCGGCAAGCGCTGATCCCGTGGTTTCGTCGATCATCACCGCGGCCCGTGCGGTCACCGGTCCCGCGTTCGCGGCCGACCTGGACGCATTGGCGCGCGCGCGTCGACGCCGCGTCCCTACTCGACGGCTTCGATGCGTTGCTGTTGCCCACCACCACCGAACATCCGACGCTCAGCGAGGTCAGTGCCGATCCCGTCGGGATCAACCGCCGGATGGGGACCTACACCAACTTCTGCAATCTGCTCGACATGGCCGCGGTCACCGTTCCCAGTGCGCCGACACAAGCGGGCACTCCATTCGGAGTGACGATCGTTGTCCCGGCTTTTCACGACCAAATCGCAGTCGACATCGGCGCACGACTCACCGGTACCGCGGCCACGCTGTTGACCCGAACCGGCGTCGATCTCGCGGTATTCGGCGCCCACCTGCGGGGACACCCGCTGCACTGGCAACTCGAGCGACTCGGCGCCCGGTTCGCCGGGCAGATCTCGACGGTCGAAGGTCGCCCGGGTGAATTGTTCCAAATCTCCGAAGCCGGCCTGGGGCGCTTCCTGTCGGCGTTGACCAACGTCGAACTCGAGGACGGCCGCACTGTCATCGGTGTGACCGCGGAAGACTAATTGACTCGAAAAGCTTTGGTGTCGAACTACATCCAAAGTTTTGCTATCGACGCGGCCAGGGTTTCCGGATCTTGCTCATCGGTGTTGCAGCTGATCGCGACGGACGTCGTTCGGTCCTTGCTCACCCGAAAGGCTGTCACGAATCCGGGCCAATCGCCGTCGTGATCGAGTGTTCCGTTGGCAAGCAGGAAGATTCCCGCTCCATACCTGTCGCCGCCGCCCGAATCGGTCAGAACGGCACCGCTCAATTGTGCGTGTAGCAGTTCGGGGCCGCCCACCCGGCCGGTTCGGTAATTATCGGCCCATCCGACCAGTTGGGTTGGTGTGGTCTGGATTCCACCGTCACCGACCTGTTCCCAGCCCGACGATACGGCGTGGTAATCGTCGCTGTCCGATTCATAGCCGACGGCCTTGCCGGGAATCTGTCCGGTTGGATCCAAGACCATCGCGAGGTCGAGCGGATGAAAAATCTGCTCGGCCAGGAATAGCGGCAATGGTTCCTGCGAAACCCGATGGACGATCTCGCCGAGCAGCAGATAGTTCGAGTTCGAGTACTCGAACTGGGAGCCGGGCGCGAACCTCAGCTTCGGCAAAACGGCCACTGCACGCAATGCTTGTTCTTCGGTCGTGTGGTCGCTGAATTGAAATCCCTGTGCCTCGAGCAGACCGATGTAGTCGGGGACGCCGCTGGTCTGGTGCATCAGCTGACCGACGTTCACGGTGGCCGCCCACGGCGGTAGCTCGGGCAGCTGCCGGGACACCGGGTCGTCGAGGGTCAGCTTTCCGGCATCGACGAGCAACAGCAATGCGGTGGCAGTGAACTGCTTGGACACCGATGCGATGTCGAACACCGTGTCTGTGGTGATCGCGGCGTCAGTCGACAGGTCAGCCAGGCCGCGCACACCTGTCCAGACCACCTTTCCCTTGACGCCCACCGCAGCCGAGCATCCCGGAGCCCCCTCGTCGATGGCGTCGTTCAGCACTTTCTGGCTAGCGACCTTGGCGGCTTCGTTGACCGCGGTGGCCGCGGAGGTGGTCGTTTTCGGCGCCGACTGCTGACCACCGCTGCAGGCACTGAGCAACACCACGATCGCGAGAAGGAGCATCGGCCGTTTCGCCATACCGTGAATGATGGCGCTTCCGGTCGCCATCCACTACGTCCAGAGCTTCGCTATCGAGTCGGCCAGGGCTTCCGGGATCTGGTCGTCGGTGTTGCAGCTGACGGCGACGGACGTCAGCCGGTCCTTGCTGACGCGGAACGCTGTGACGAAACCGGTTGAGGCGCCATCGTGGTCGAGCGAGCCGTCAGCCTTGATATAGATGCCCGCGCCGTAATGCACCGGGATGCCGGGTCCGATCTCCACCGCCCCGGACAGTTGCTCATCGAGCAGCCGCGGTCCGCCCACGCGGCCGGTTCGGTAGTTGTCCGCCCACTTGACCAGCTGGCCGGACGTCGCTTGGATCGCGCCGTCGCCGATCTGCTCCCATGCCGATGTGCTCACCCGGTATCCGTCGCTGCCGCCCGAATATGAGACGGCTTTATGCGGAATCTGTCCGACCGGATCCATCACCATCCCCAGACCGAGCGGACCAAAGATCTCTGCGCGCAGGAGTTGGGGCAGCGGTTCCCCCGACACTCGATGGGCGATCTCGCCGAGCAGCAGATAGTTGGAGTCCGAATATCCGAATTGGGTGCCCGGCTTGAAATTCAGCTGTGGCACTGCTGCCAGCGCCTGCACCGCTTGATCCTGGGTGGTGCGGTCTTTGGGTCCGAACCCCTGCTTTGCGAGTAGTCCCTCGTACTCGGGGATACCGCTGGTCTGGTGGATCAGCTCGGCGATCGTGACGGTGGAGGCCCATTTCGGAAATTCGGGCATGTGTTGCGCGAGCGGATCGTCGAGCGTGAGCTTTCGTGCGTCGTTGAGCAACAGGATCGCGGCTGCGGTGAACTGCTTGGACACCGAGCCGATGTCGAACAAGGTGTCGGGGTGATCCTGTCGCCGGTCGCTGTGTCAGCAAGGCCGCGTACTCCAGCCCAGACGATGTTTCCCTTGGATCCCACCGCGGCCGAGCAGCCGGGGGCGTTGGCGTTGACGGCGTCTTCCAGCACGCGCTGGCTTTTCACCTTGATCAGTGCATTGTTGCCACCGGTCGTGGTGACGGCGTTGCCGGTCGCGCCGGGTTTTGACGCAGCTGGATGCATTGGCTTGCCGCAGCCGCAGAGCAATAGCAGGGCAGCGCACAGCGCCAGCGGCGCGCACGTGTACCGATGGAATCGCCGCACCTCACCATGCCCTTCGAAGCCATCGGACAGTTTCGAAATGGCCTGTCCGTCAGAGCTTTTCATCACGCTTGAGAATTCCCCCACCGTGTCAGTCGCGGGTCCGCGTTAACCCCCCGGACTCACACGGTGAGTATGCACGTGGGCGCGCCGCCGCGTGCCGGATTTCACCGGCCTGGCTGCGGAGTCCTCACCGCCCGGTCTCGGCAGCCATTGCCTTCGCGGTAGGGTACGCGGCTATGTCTGGTCGTAAGTTTTCCTTCGAGGTCAACCGGACCACTAGTGCGCCCGCCGCGACGGTGTTCCGGCTGCTGGCCGACGGCGCCGACTGGTCTAGCTGGGCCAAGCCGGTGGTCGTTAGTTCGAGTTGGGCCCGCCAAGGTGATCCGGCGCCCGGCGGTGTCGGGGCGATTCGCAAGATCGGTGTGTGGCCGATCCTGGCGCAGGAAGAGATCGTCGAGTACGAGCAGGATCGCCGGCAGGTCTACAAGGTGGTTGCACCACCATCGCCGGCAAAGGACTACCTCGGCGAGGTGGTGCTGACCCCGAATGCGGCCGGCGGTACCGACATTCGCTGGTCGGGCTCGTTCGTCGAGGGAGTTCGCGGCACCGGCGCGGCGACCCGGGCCGCGCTGGGTGGGGCGGTCAAGCTTCTCGCGGATCGCCTGGTGAAAGCGGCCGACCGGCAATCGGGCGGCGGACGCTAACCTGCCCCTTGGCGGGCAAGGGTTTTCGCGGAGTAGCGCGTGACGGCCGCGCCATGCGGCCGCCACGCTGGTAGCGGGACTACGGCCCGGGGTTTTGCTCGACCCATTGACCCTGTTGTTCAGCTTGCTGGGCCTGCTGTTGGGCTGCCTCGTTTTGCTGTTCGGCCTGCTGCTCGGACTGCTGCAGCTGCTGCTCGGCCAGTTGCTGTTGAAGCCGGGCCTGGTCGTCGTTGTCGTCGGCGGCCAAACCGCCGCCGACGACGTTCGGTGGGGCCTGCGGCGCTGGCGTCTCAATGGCCGTTAGGCGTATCTGTCCGAACATGGCCGCCGCGGCGGCGGGCTGGGCCGCGTCGACAAACGCCAACATTGCGATGCTCGCGATCCCGGCGAAGAGGACTTGGATGATTCGCGGCTGGTGCCGGGGCGCGGTGGTCATACGTCAGATTTGCGCTCGTCACTAGCCGTCAGCTGGGAAGCGGCTAGCGCCGAGTTATGAAAGCAGGCGTTGTCAGTTGAGTCGGCGTTTGCCGGTTCAGTCGCCAACTACTAAGCTTGGCTAAGTGATTGACGTCGTCATTGCGGGTGGCGGCCCCAACGGGCTGATGCTGGCCGGTGAACTCGCCTTGAACGGGATCCGGCCGGTGGTGCTGGAGCCGATGCCCGGCCCTAATCCCCTGCGGCGGGCCAACGGTGTCATCGGCCAAGGGGTTCGGATCCTGGACCATCGCGGCCTGTACAGCACACTCGCGGGAACCGCGGAGCCGCCGCGGCTCAATCCTCGGCCGATGTTCGCCGCCTTCGCACTGGATCTTGCGCTGATGCCCGACTCGCAGGCGTTTCTGCTGCCCGTTCAACAACCCAAGCTTGTTCAGGCGCTTGCGGACCGGGCCAACGAATACGACGTGGATCTTCGTTGGGGTCACGCACTGACCGGTTTCGATCAGGACGCAGCCGGCGTCATGGTGCAAATCGACGCGCCGGACGGCGCCTATCAGCTGCGGGCCAAGTACCTCATCGGCGCCGACGGCGGTACCAGCGTGACCCGCAAATTGGCCGGCATCGATTTTCCCGGGATGTCGTCGTACGACGTGATCGCCCGGATGGGTTTCGACGTACTGCCGCCGGCGGACTGGGTCGACCCAGTCAGCGGCGAGCTGGACATCCCCGGGTTTGGCCGAGTGCCACCCCTGCAGTTTCATCGAGCAGATCAGGGGGTCTTCGCATACGGCGCGCTCGGCGGCCGCGCGGCGATGCTCGTTTTCGAGCTGGACAAATCGGCTCGCGAGGAACGCGTTGACGACGACGACGACCAACCGCCGATGGGCTTGCCCGAACTGGAGGCCAGCGTCAAGCGTGTGCTCGGCACCGACGTCCCGCTGCGACCCGCGTCGCCGGACGCGCCGCTGGATCTGCGCAGATTTTGCGGTATCAACTCCCGAATCGCATCGCGGTACCAGGTGGGACGGGTGATCTTGGTAGGCGACGCCGCGCACGTCCATTCCCCATTGGGTGGACCGGGACTCAATCTGGGGTTGCAGGATGCGGTGAACCTTGGCTGGAAGCTCGCCGCGGTGTTGCACGGGCGCGTCGAGACCGCCTTGCTCGACACCTATGAAGCAGAGCGCCGTCCCGCTGCGGAGCGGGTCATCATGCACAGCCGCGCGCAATTAGCGCTCGTCCGGCCCGGGCCCGAGGTCACCGCGCTGCGGCAGCTCTTTTCCGAGCTGCTCACCGATTCCGATATCGCCCGTCGTCTCAGCGACCTGATATCCGGCGCTGAAAATCGGTACGGCGCCGACCCCGAGGCGCACCCGCTGACTGGGCACTGGGTGCCCGACTTCGGCGTGGCTAGCGGCGGCGCAACGAGCCGTGTCGCGGAGCTGGCCCGCACCGGACGGCCGCTGCTTCTCGATCTGACCGACACCGGCGACGTGGCTGCCGCGGTGGCGGACGTCGCGGACCAGCTCACCGTCGCCGCCGGACATGCGGATGGCGACGTGGCGGCCACCGCGCTGCTGGTGCGCCCCGACGGCTATGTGGCGTGGGCGTCGTCGGCTGCCGCTCCCGGCGCGGACGACGTGGGTGAACTGCGCGGTGCGCTCGCGCGATGGTTCGGACTGTGAGCGCTACTTCTTCGCGTTGAGTTCGTCCTGGTACTTCTTGGTCATGTGCTCGACGGCCTGATTCTGCGATTCGGCGAGCCCTTCTCGCGCTTCGCTGGCGCGTGCGGCCGCATCCACTGTCGGTTGAGACTGCCCCTGGAAGTGCGGCATCACCTCGGCGGCAAACAATTCTGCCGACCGTTTGGTGGCTGCCGGGTTGGCCCACTCGTGACCCATCTGCAGCATGCAGCCGAACCCACCCGACTGATCCCACATCCGCTGCACCTGCGCCCGCGCTCGCTCCGGAGTGCCGATCACGCCCGCGCCGTTCTCGTTGATGACGTCGATCATCTCGTCGATCTGCTCGCCCGGCATCGTCATCTGCGGGAACGCGGCCACCTTCTGGAAGTACCGGAACCAGGGCTCCAGGCCGAATTTCACGTCCTCGCGCGCTTGCTTGTCGGTTTCGGCGATGTGGAACGGCCCGACCAGGCTCCAGTTCTTGCGGTCGACCGTGGTGCCGAACGCCGCGGCGCGTTCTTCGACGATGTCCCAGTGATATTGCAGCGCGTTGAAGCCCTCGACGGTCAAGGTTGCCCCGATGGAGAGCAGGCCGATGCCGTGCTTGCCGGCCAGCCGCGCACCGGTTGGGGAGGCGACCGCGGCCACCGCCAGCGGAACCCCGCCGTCGGAGTACGGGGCCAGCTGCAGCTTGGCGTTATGCAGCTCGTGCGTCGGGGTCTTGGCGCTCACGGTCTCCCCGCCAGCAGCCGGACCACGATGTCCAGGTTGGTTTCCAACAGCTCGCGGGTGTCGGTCGGGTTCAGCCCGATCATCGACGAATCGCTGGGCAGTGAGCCGGGTCCCACCCCGCCGATCACGCGGCCGTGGGTGAGGTGATCCAGCATCATCAACCGATCGGCGACCCAGAGCGGGTTGTGGTAGCTCAGCGAGATGACGCCGGTGCAGAGCTTGATCCGCTTGGTCCGCTCGGCGGCCGCGGCGATGAAGATCTCCGGCGAGGCGATGAGTTCGCTGCCGGCTGAGTGATGCTCGCCGATCCATGCTTCGTCGAAGCCGAGAGCGTCGAGGTGTTGGACGAACTCGAGGTCCCGCTGCAACGCCAGTGTCGGGTTGGTGCCCGCGCGATGGAAGGGGGCGATGAAGTATCCGAACCTGAGCTTGGCCATCGGGCAGACCTTCCAGTCGAGTTGCGGAGAACCATAACTCAAGCTGGTAAGGCTCAGGGAGGGTCAGCGGCCTTGACCTCGCCGATCGTCTCGACCGCGTCGTTATTCGTCTCAACCGCGCTACTGGGCAGCCGAGGGACCAGATCTATCCGGCCCCTCGGCTACCGCGAGCAGATATTTGTCGCGAGGGCGCGATCAGCTGTGGCCGCAGATGTTGCCGACGCAGCCACCGCCTCCGCCGGGTCCGCCACCGCCGCCACCGACGCCCGGGATGGTGCCGCTGCCGCCGCCGGGTCCGCCGCCGCCGGTCGGGCCGCCGGGAATGCTGCTGCCGCCGCCGCCGGGTCCGCCGCCGCCAGTGGGGCCGCCGGGGACCGTGCCACCGCCGCCGCCGGGCCCGCCGCTGCCGCTCGGACCGCCGGTGTCCGGGGCAGTGGAGGGCGCGACGCTGGACGTCGAGGTGGTTGTGGTGGTTGTCGTTGTTGTGCTGCTGGGTGCCTTATTGCCGCCGCACCCAACCGCCAGCACGAGCATGGCTGCACCGCCGAAAACCGCAGCCGCCGTCCGAGCTTCCGATCTCATCAGACTCCCCACTCTCTCCGACTCTCCTGCAAACTCCTTGGTTCGTACCCACTCGCGTCGTCCGCAAACCGCGCATCGGCCTGGACATGACGATGGCCCATCTCGGGGGTGGAGATGGGCGATCGATAGACAGGTGTGCTGCGTGCGGCGGTCTAGCAGTTGAGTCCAGAGATGCAGGCGATGAGGACGGCCTGGTGGACACTGCCGGGCGCCGACGCGTTCGCTGGCGTGACGATCGAGGGCGCGTGAGTTGCCGGTGCCGCCGCGGCCGGGCTGGCACCGAGACCGCCGAAGCCGACGGCGAAAGCCAGTGCCGCAGCTGCGCCGAAGGTGGTGATGGTCATTTTGGTCTGAGACTTCATCGGTCTGTCCTCTCTGTCGGGGTGTCCATTGGGCGCTAACTTCGCCGATGGCTAAATCATACACTTGTGCAATAGTTGCTGGAAGAATAATTCGCCTAGGGATCTGAAATGTGATGGCTTTCACGCGTTGGGTGCCAGGGTTTATGAGGTTTAGCTGGGATGTCTAACGGGCCCGGGGAACCCAACCCGACGGGTACTCGTCATTGGCCTGCCCGAGTGGTGGGCATCCGGCGGCTTGTTGAGTGCCGCGATCAGCAAACCCGCCACACGGCGGCGCCACAAAGTGGCCACATCGCGGTGCTCATAGCCACGACGCAACGAAAGACTAGGGCAGCCAACCAGTTTCATGGACTGGATGGCTGCGAAGACTAGCCGTCCTTGGTGATCAGCTTCCGCAGCGCTACCCGGTCAGCTGTCAGCAGCTCGGCGATGCGTGGCTTGTTCACCTCGGCGACGATGATCTCGCCGACCTCCGGGTAGACCTCGGTGAAGATGCCGTGGGACTTCATCTTCTCGGTCTGATACAGGTTGTCCTCGGTGGGCGTCACGTAGTAGACGGCGTCGGCTTTGAAGCGGTGCACCAGCCACAGGTGGATCAAAGTCATCAGCCGCTTCTGGCGCAGCTTCTCGGCAAACGTGTTCTGGTCGCGCACCTGCAGGATGCTGCGGCCGTGCCGGTCCTTGATCGGATCGACGACGACGTTGGCCAGCGGGTCGTCATCGCTGCCGTAGATGCCGAGTTCGAGCACGTCCGAGCCGGCGCGGCGGGGCCGCAGCGTCACACGGAGTCTCTCGCCGAGCTGGTAGTGCTCGCTCCACAGCGCCAGCCACTCCTCCAGCAGCTTTTTGGGCACCTCGGTCTGCACCAAGTGCTGGTGCTGGGTCGAGCCTTTGCCCATCGCCTTCGTGGTCGCGGTGCGGCCCGAGGAGGCGGCCAACGCGGCGTCGCTGCGGGGACCGCCGACCAGAGTCTGCGGCGTCCGGTAGGGCGACTCGACCAGGCGCATCTTGCGCTGCAAGCGGGCCAGCGCGAGCATGCCGTCCTGTCTGAGGTTGGTGGCGAACTCCTCGGCGGCCACACCGTCGATCTGATGTCCGCCGTAGGTGATGAAGTTGAAGACGAAGCCCATCTTGCCGAGTTCGACGGGGAACTGCTTCATTTCCTCGTCGGTCATCCCGGTGGTGTCCCAGTTGAATGACGGTGACAGGTTGTAGGCCAGCATCTGGTCGGGGAACTCGGCGTGGATCGCGTCGGCGAACTCCTTGGCATCGGCCAGATCCGCGGTCTTGGTCTCCATCCAGAGGATGTCGGCGAACGGCGCCGCCGCGAGTGACTTTGCGATCGCGTACGGAATGCCGCCGCGGACCTGGTAATAACCTTCCGGGGTCCTTGCCAGCTCCGGGCTCCATTGTGGGGCGGCGCCCAACTCTCGCGCCTTGCCGCGGGCTGCGTAGTGCGACGTCCGCACGGCGAATTGGCGCCACTCATCGGGACTCATGCTCGCCGGCTCGCCTTCGCTTTCGCCGAACGCCAGCACGTCCGCCACGGCGTCGCTATAGGTCATCAGCCCGGCGTCGTCCTCCCAGGCGGCCACGAACCGCGATTCGGCCTGGTCGAAGAGGTCGTCGATCGAGCCTTGTCCGTTCTCGCGCCACTGGTTGATGGCTTCGGAGACCAGGCCCAGGATGCCTTGCCGCTCCAGCCACGCCGTCGCGATGTCGTACTCGCTATCGGCGAGGGCATACAGAAGATGTCCGTTGAGCCCCTTGACGCCCAGCTCGTGGAATCGCCGCATCAGCGCCAGGAAACAGCTCTTGTAGGACGGAATGTCCAGGTTGGTGGCTCCGAGCAGGAACGCCTGGTCGCGCTCGTCGGAATTGCTGTCGATCAGGTTGGCCGCCTCGGCGTCGGTGCGCGCGACGATGATGCCCGGCACACCCATGACGTCAAGCTGGAAGCGCGCGGCGTTGAGGCGCTTGATCTGTTCGTCGGACGGAACCAGAACCTTGCCGCCCTGATGACCACACTTCTTGGTACCCGGGCGCTGGTCTTCGATGTGGTAGCCGGGCACGCCGACTTCGACGAAGCGGCGGATCAGGTTGCGCACGTGCGGATCACCGCCGTGACCAGTGTCCGCGTCGGCGATGATGAACGGCCGGAAGTCATACTGCTTGGCAGTGGCGCGCTGCTGTTCGCTCATCTGCAGCCGCTGGTAACGCTGGTTGCGGTCCGCGGTGAGTAGCGCACGCACCAGCACCGCGGCATCTTCGGGCACCTGGCTCAGCGGGTAACTGGCGAGGTCGGGCCCGGGATCCTCAGTGGTGGACCCTTTGGCGGAGGTTGCCCAACCGCCCAGATAGATCCCTTCGATGCCCATCCGCTTCATGCTCACCGCCTGTCCGGGTGAGTACGGCCCGAAGGTGGTGATGCTTTTCTTCGCCGCGAAAAGCGCGCGCAGGTGCGGATAGAACGCTTTCGCCGCTTCCCGGGCCACGGTGTAGTCGGTCGGTATCGTGCCGCGTTGCTCTACTACTTGGCGGGCCGTATAGAGGCGAATGATCCCGGCAAACCGTGGGTCATCGAAGTATTGCTGCGTGGCGGCTGTCTGTTGTTCCAGGTCTTGCTCGAAGGGTGCGGAGACCTCGGTGTCCGCGTCGATGATTGCCATGGCCTTAGGCTCCTCTGTCAGCACGATTTCGCTGCACGTGAGTCTATCCCCGGACCCGATATTTCAATCATGGTTAATTGACCGGTTACCGAGCCGGGCCAAATCTGTTGCCACACCCCGTACTCCGGGGTCAAAGAACACCGATGCGGCAGGTCGGGCCCGGCGAGGCGCGGATTCCCGCTATTGCCATCCTGCTAAGGCATTGCAGGGCAACACATTTCGATGAGGCTGTCGCCGCCATGCCGGTTCGGGCCGCGGTCTGTGTCCCAGGTAGCAAACTACATAGATGGGTAAATGAAAATAAATCCATCCCAGCCAGCAAACTACGAGTAAGGTCGGTCGGGTGCAGACGGAATTCCGGTACGAGCGTTGGTATGTGCTGTTATCCACGCCGCTGGGTCTCGGGCCCAAAAGCAGCGAGGTGCGGGTCGAAGACGGGGCTCTGCGCGTAAAGATGGGCTGGGCGTTTGACGCCCGTATCCCGATCGCGTCAATCACTCGCGCCGAAGCGACCGAAGAGCGGGCCTTCACCGCGGGCGTGCACTATTCAAACGGTCGCTGGCTGGTCAACGGTTCGGGAAAAGAGCTGGTGGCATTGACGATCGAGCCTGGTGTCCAGGCGAAAGTTCCGTTCAGGTCGGCGACGCTGCGCTCGTTGGTACTCAGCGTGACCGATCCGGACGCGCTGATCGCAGCGTGCACGGTTGCGGCCGGCTAGCCCGAACGTCGTTGTAGCCAAGCCCGCTGGCGGCGGATGAACTCCGCGTCGACGATCTTCCCGTGACCTGGGACGTAGATCGCTGCGTGACCACCGATCGCCCGCACCCGATCCAGTGTTGCGGGCCACGCTGCCACATCAGAGTCGACATCGACGGCTGGGTCGGCGGACTCTTCGACGAGGTCACCGGTGAATATCACGACCCGGTCGTCGTGATCGTCCGGCCCCGGCGCAATGACGATCAAGTCCGATATGGTGTGCCCGCGGCCGGGGTGGGTGATCCTCACTACGCGGTCGCCCAGGTCGATGATGGCGTCGTAGACCCCGCACTGCGGCGGCCGCAACGCCGCAATAGCCCGGTCGATCTCGGCGGCGTCCGCGCCACAACTGAGCGCGTCGGCGCGAATCTGGTCGTGCGCCGACGACAGGTAGTCGACAACCTCCGGCGCGCAGTAGATGTCGGCTTCTGCGAATAGCGAGGAGCCCAGTACATGGTCGAAATGCTTGTGCGTCAACACAATATGGGTGACCGGGCCGCCGGTGAGCTGCCGGACGTCCTCGTCGATCGCGGCCGCCTCGGTCAGGGTGCTGCCGGTATCGACAAGTAATGCTCCAGTATGTCCGCGCACCAGGCCAATTGTGACGTCGCAGAACGGAAGCCGGCAGCGATAAACGCTGGGGGTCAGCCACTCCCAGGTGAATCGCATAGGAGAAACGTAGCGCGCGCCGGTATTGCGTTGCAGGCGCTTGACGTGTCGGGAATTCCCGACATATAGTGCGGACGTGGCGACATCGGACCGCGTTTTTCTCGCCCTGGCGAATCCGGTGCGGCGGGAGTTGTTGCAAATTCTGACGCGCCAGCAACTGTCCGCGGGTGAACTCAGTGACCGATTCGAGCTCAGTCGGCCCGCCGTCGCCGAGCACCTCAAGGTGCTGCGCGACGCCGGCCTGGTTGCCGACGAGCCGCAGGGCCGCCGCCGTATCTATCGGTTGACCGCGGAGCCGCTTGCCCAACTCGGCGAGTGGCTGCACCCGTTCGAAAAGTTCTGGCGCGGACGGCTGGCCGCGCTGGCCGATGTAGCAGCGGAGCTGGAATGAATCAGACGCCATCACCCGCGACGATCACTGTTGACCAATTCGTGGCCGCGCCCCCGGAGAAGGTGTGGCGGCTGCTCACCGAACCCGACCTGATGCGGATCTGGTGGGCCGAAGGCCAAGTAGCCGCGGTCGTCGGCCACCAGTTTGTCCTCGACATGCCCGGCTACGGCAAGCAACCCTGTAAGGTGCTCGAGGTCGATCCGCCGCACCGCTTCGTCTACACCTTCACCCCCGCTTGGACACTCACCTGGCGCTTGGAACCCGACGGTTCCGGCACCCGAGTATTCTTGGAGCACAGCGGCTTTGACCTTGACGACACCAGGATGGCTCAGGCCTTCGACCGGATGGGTCCCGGGTGGCGTGATGTCGTACTCCCCCGCCTCGCCCAGGCGGCGGCACAAGCGTAAGGAAAGGATCGCGATGCGCGCAGTCGTCATCACCAAGCACGGGGACCCATCGGTCTTACAGGTGCAGCAGCGCCCCGACCCACCCGGGCCGGGGCCGGGCCAGCTACAGGTTGTGGTCCGGGCCGCGGGGGTGAACTTCGCCGACCACCTGGCTCGCGTCGGGCTCTATCCCGACGCGCCGAAACTTCCGGCGATCGTCGGCTACGAGGTCGCCGGGACCATCGCGGCCGTCGGCGAAGGCGTCGACGCCAACCGCGTTGGCGAACGGGTCTTGGCCGGAACGCGATTCGGCGGTTACGCCGAAATCGTCAACGTCGCCGCCACCGATTCCGTGGCCCTGCCCGACGCGCTGAGCTTCGAGCAGGGTGCCGCCGTCCCGGTCAACTATGCGACGGCCTGGGCGGCGCTGCACGGCTATGGCTCGCTGCGCCGCGGCGAGCGGGTGTTGATTCACGCCGCGGCCGGCGGCGTTGGCACGGCGGCCATCCAGTTCGCGAAGGCGGCCGGCGCCGAAGTGCACGGTACCGCCTCGCCGGGCAAGCATCAGAAGCTCGGCGAATTCGGCGTGGACCGCGCGATCGACTACCGCCGCGACGGCTGGTGGAAGGACGTCGGCCCGTACGACCTGATCCTCGACGCCCTCGGCGGGACCTCACTGCGGCGCTCATATGAATTGCTGCGCCCCGGCGGAAGGCTTGTCGGCTACGGGGTTTCGTCGCTGCAGGAAGGTGAGAAACGCTCGCTGCGCAGGGCGGCTCCGCAGGTGTTGTCGATGCTGCGTGGTTTCAATCTGATGGACCAGCTCTCGGCGTCAAAGGCCGTGATCGGCCTGAACATGCTGCGTCTATGGGACGACCGCGGCACGCTGGAGCCCTGGATCGCGCCGCTGACCGAAGCCCTGCACGACGGCACCATCTCGCCCATCGTGCATGCGGCCGTCCCGTTCGACGAGGCGCCGAGGGCACACCGGATCCTGGCGGCGCGGGAGAATATCGGGAAGGTCGTCCTGGTTCCCTAGAACTTCGGCGGCTGATCTGCTATCGCTCGTCCAGAATCTGGTAGGCCGCGTTGTAGCCGGGAGTAAACGTAATACCTGGGCCGCCATGGCATCCCGCGCCGCCCAGGTAGAGACCATCGATCGGAATCGGCATGTCGAGGAAGCCTTTCGGGCCGGGACGGTTGGGGCCCATCAAATCCGGGTGCAACAGCCCGTGGCAGAAGTCGCCGGCGGGTGCGCCGAACATCGTGTTCATGTGGTAGGGCGCGAACGTGATATGGCGGATCACAATGTCTTTGAAGTTGGGTGCGAATTTGGAGATCTTGTCGATAACGCGCTGTGCCATCTCGTTTTTCAGATGCCCATGCTGGTCACGGTCGACTTCGACGGGGAACGCGTAGGCGAACGCACTCGCGGCATGCTTGCCGTGCGGCGCCATGCCGGGGTCATGCACCGAGGGGATCTGCATGCCCATTGACGGGTTGTCTGGAACGATGCCCTGCCGGCATATCTCCCATTGCCGCTGCTGCTCTTCCGGTGTCCCGAAGATACCCACCGACTGCTGCATGCCCTCTTCGTTGAGGAACTCATACGGCGGCGCGAATTCGGGCAGCCCGTCCAGCGCGAAATGAAGCTGCACGAACGAGGCCCGGTGGTCACGGTCACAGACACGTGAGACCAGTTCCGCGGGGACGTGTTCGGGTGCAATGAGCTCGGTGAGCGTTACGTCGGGCGACAGGTTGGAGACCACGATCGGCGCCGAGATCGTCGAGCCGTCCCGCAGTCGCACGCCGGATACCTTCTGATTCTCGACGAGGATCTGTTCAGCCTTGGTGCGGAAACGGATCTCGCCGCCGTGGGATTCGAACAGCTCGCGCAGGTGTTCGGTGAGTGCGCCGATGCCGCCCTTGAGCTTGGTCATCATCGGGGTGCTGTCGTCGGGCACCGCGAGCGCGAACGCCAAACATGCGGCGCTGCCCGGTGTGTAGGGGCCGCGATAGGTGGAGTTGACCGCCAAAAATGCGAGCATTCCGCGCATTACGGCGTGCTTGTCCTTGTCCGGCAGGTAGCGGTCGATCACGTCCATTGCCGACCCGAACAGCATCTCGTGGATCGCTCGGCGTTCGGCGTCATTGGTTGCGCACGCATACATCTGGTCAAGCGTCTTGGGTGGCTGGCGCACGTCGAAGCGGCCGAGCGCCCGCGCGGGCGCCTGGCTCCACCCGATCAGCTCAGCCATACCCATCACGGCTTGGACGCCGTGCTTCTCGTTCAGGTGGGTCATCAGCTGCATCGGGTCGCGGTAGAAGACCATCGGCTCTTCGCCGTTTTCGCCGATGTTGATCGACATGACTTCGGGCTCTATCGCGGGCAGTGTGTCCAGCCCGAGGTCCTTGGTGAGTTGGGAACACGTCGGAAACTGCACCGAACCGGCGATCTCATAACGGAAACCGTCGATCAGTTCGACTGTTGCCGCCATGCCTCCCGCGTACGTGTTGGCTTCCAGACACACCGTCCGCAGGCCTGCGCGCTGCAGAATCGCGGCGGCGGTCAGCCCGTTGTGCCCTGCACCCACCACGATCGCGTCGTACTCCGTCTTGCTCATGTGCTGGTCCTGCCCTCCGTCGATGGCCTGTGCGTGACAAGAATATGTCAGTACTGATATAATTGGAAGATGTCAGTTCTGACACGACCGGTGCGATACGATCGTCTCGAAATGCTCGAAATGACTGTGCTCGCGGGTAAGCCGACCAATCGCCACGAACTGCGCCGGCGATCGACGCATGAGGCGTTACGCCAAGCCGCATTGAAAAGCTTCGCCCACAAAGGATTTGCGAACGTCACCGTCACCGAACTGGCGCGCGAGGCCGGCGTTACGGAACGTACCTTCTTCCGGCACTTCCCGACCAAGGAGTCGGTGCTGTTCCAGGACTACGAGACGCAGCTGGAATGGCTAGCCGAGGCCCTCGCGCAACGGCCGGCCGCCGAGTCGCTATTCGATGCGGTGCTGGCGAGTGTCGCGGCTTTCCCGCACGACCTGGAAGTGGTCCGCCAGGCCGCGACGGCCCGCACCGAGTTGATCAGTGCGGAACGCATCGCCGGCCACTTGCGGGTCGTGCAATCCTCGTTCGCCGCGGTGCTGACCGATTTCATCAGGAACCGTAATCCCAAAGCGCCGAATCTAGATCTGAGTGCCGAGGTCGCGGGATCTGCCATAGCTGCGGCTCTCGTTGTGGCAGTGGAGCATTGGGGCCGAAATGGTTGCGTCGACGATCTTGGCGAGCTGGTGATCGCGAGTCTGGAATTGGTTCGCTCCGGCTTGGCGCCGCTGGCGTAATCCGCCGTAGGCGTCCGATACGCCGGCGGGTGCCGTGGTTCACGCACACCGAAAGCCGTAAGTACCCGACCGCTATCAGGTGCCGCAACTCGACTCGGCCGCCGTCCAGCATGCCCATGCCTGACAAGCAAAGATGCTTGACGACAGGAATTTCACAGCCGCTGCCGACGGACCTAATGTCGTAACCGAGGCGCACCGAGCAGAGGAGAACAAATGCCGCTTGTGTACATCGACCTGATCGAGGGGCGCACACCGTCGGAGGTTCGGGCGCTGCTGGACGCCGTTCATGACGCCGTCGTCGGATCGTTGGGGTGCCGCCGCGCGACCGCTACCAGGTGGCGCATACCCATCCCGACCACGAGATCGTGGCCTGGGACACCAGTCTTGGCATCGATCGCTCGGCACGGCTGGTGGTGGTCCACGTGGTGAGTAGGCGGCGCGCTCGCGCAATGAAAGAGCGATTCTACGAGCTGCTGGCGTCGAATCTGTCCGAACGGTGTGGGCTCGATCCGGCCGATCTGATCGTGTCGATCACCGAAAATGGCGACGAAGATTGGTCTTTCGGTCATGGCCGGGCTCAGTTTCTGACTGGGGAGCTCCAGTGAACAGCGCGCTGTCCACCCGCCTCACCGAGTTCTTCGGTATCGAACATCCGATCCTGCTCGCGCCGATGGCGATGGTTTCCGGCGGCCGGCTCGCGGCCGCGGTGGCATCCGGTGGCGGCCTTGGTCTGATCGGCGGTGGGTACGGCAACGCCGACTGGCTCCGGAGTGAATTCGGCGAAGCCGGCGGCGCGAAGGTCGGCTGCGGGTTCATCACTTGGAGCCTGGCTCGAGAGCCTGAGCTACTCGAACAGGTCCTCGACCGGCAACCCGCCGCGATCATGTTGTCGTTCGGCGATATTCGGCCGTTCGCCGAGCGAATCCACGCGGCGGGTGTTCCGCTGATCGCCCAGGTGCAGAAGCTGGACCAGGCGCGCCAGGCGCTGGACGTCGGCGCCGAAATCATTGTGGCGCAGGGCGGTGAGGCCGGCGGCCACGGAATGGCCGTCCGGTCTACCTTCACGCTGGTTCCCGAAGTCGTCGATCTCGTCGTCGCCGGCTCCCCCGAAACGTTGGTCGTGGCCGCCGGAGGCGTCGCCGACGGCCGTGGGCTGGGGGCGGCATTGGCACTCGGTGCCGATGGTGCGCTGGTCGGCACTCGGCTCTGGGCCAGCGCGGAGGCGTTGGTCTCGCCGCGGGCTCACCAGCGGGCCATCCCGGCCGGCGGTGACCAGACCTTCCGGACGCGCGTTTATGACGTTGTGCGACAGCTTGATTGGCCCGCCAACTACAACGCGCGAGCGCTGGGGAACGCCTTCCTCGATACCTGGCATGGCAACGAGAACCAGCTATCGGCGGTCTTGCCCGATGCGGTGGCCACCTTCGAAAAGGCGGAGCCCGAACAGGATTTCGACGCAGCCCCCATGCTCGTCGGCGAGGCGATAGGACTCGTTCGCGACATTCGCCCGGCTGCCGACATCGTGCGCGAGATGGCGGCTGACGCCGCCCGGATCTTGGGTCGGGAGTGACGTTCAGTACAGGGGCGACCAGTCCGACGTCCGCAGCAACCGACTCTCCCACTGATCGCGATACCTAAGGGCTTCGAACATGTAGCTGCCCGGCGCCCGGTACTCGGGCGGCACCTCTTTGGTCAGCAGATGGACGAGTGCCGCGTAGTTATTGGAGTCATCAATCTTCTGCCACAGCATGGCTTCTCGTCGTTGATAGCTTCCATGTGCGATTTGGAAACAGGCTTGGATGTCCAGTATTCGCATTTGTGCCGGCGCCTGAGACAGCGGCCGATAGTAGATGTCGTTCCAGGAGCGGATGTAGTCGTCGAGTGGCGCGGAAGGCCAGCCGGTGTCTTCCATGAAGAGGCTCAGCGGATGTGTTCCCGCGTCGGTAGGTACGGTCGCCAGGTCGACCGACTGCAACGGGGACCACGCCACCGGCAGCAGCAGCTTTCCCGTCACCTCGTGGCGCAGGTTGTCGAGTTCACGCATCCACGGCCGCAGATCGCCCCGCTGGGTACGCCGCGCAAGACTCTCCCAGGACGCGCCATCGGCGATGCCCGTGATCGTGACCACGGTGTAGGAAGGCCCGGTGCCGTGCGTGTGGTTGGTGTACCAGAGCAGCCGAGCATTGTCTTCGGTGGCCAGCGTGGGCATCCATCCCTCGCGGTAGGCAGCCTCGAACTCGTCTTGCCGTGTACCCACCACTTTGTGGGTCTCGTGCAGAAACAGCACTTGGACTCCTAGGTTCAGGCGCCATCCGCGATCAGCGTGGCGAGCTGATCGCGGTTGACCTTCCCGGTTGCGCTATAGGGGATGCTGTCGATGATCGTCAATCGCTCGGGGAGCTTGAAGTACGCGATCAACTCGCGACAGTGGGCCCGCAACTCGTTGAGGGTCACCGGGCTGCAAATCACCACGGCGGCACCGACTCGTTGGCCCAACTCGTCGTCGGCGATCCCGGCGACCGCGACATCACTGACTGCCGGATGTGAACGCAATGCTTCCTCGACCTCGATCGGTCCGAATTTCTCTCCCCCACGATTGATTGTGTCCTTCAGCCGTCCGCTAGGAAAGATGTAGCCGTCGGCATCTTGGCGGGCGAGGTCACCGGTGTGCAGCCAGCCTTCGGTGACGTTCTGGGTGGTGTTCACCCACAACTCGCCGACCGCTCCGGTGTTGACGTCGTTGCCGGTGTCGGGGTCTACGACGCGCACTTCGACTCCGGGTAGTGGCCGGCCGACGGAAGCGGCGCGCGCCGGATCGAGGTGATCCTGCGGCATCAAAGTCGTGTAAGCGCCCAGGGTTTCGGTCTGGCCGAATACGTTGGCGAACCCCACGTGCGGCAGTGCTGTCATGGCCCTGCGCACCAGAGTCAGCGGCGCGGCCGCGGCCCCATACGCAATGGCGATCAGGGACGACAGATCGGTGCCGGCGAAGTCGGGATGATCGAGGATCCGCTGCAGCATTGTCGGCACCATGAATGTGGTGCTGACGCGGTGCTCCGATACCAGACGCAGCCACTCGCCGGCGTCGAATCGCTGCTGTATCACCGCGGTGTTGCCCGAATACAAGCTGCCGAGGACGCCCAGCGCGCCACCGACATGGAAGAACGGAACGGTCAGCATGCTCACCGAGGGTTTCGCGCCCACCCGGAAGGGTCGCGACATTCCGGTGATGCGTCTGGTGAGCTGACGTTCGGTGATACTGACGCTCTTCGGGAGTCCCGTTGTGCCACTGGTGAATAGAATCAACGCATCGCGGTCGTCAGCGGCATCGGGATCGGGTTCGACGGCGGGTGAGTTCGACCCGGGGCCACCCGTGAGATCGGTGAGCGTCAATACCGTGCGGGCACCCGATTCCCGGACCCGATCGACGTACTGCTCCCCCGCGACAGTCACCTCGGCGCAGCCGGCATTCGTGCGCAGACCTTGCAACTCGGGCGGCGTCAGTGCGGGATTCATCAGCGCCGGCGCTGCGCCGACGCGCGCCGCGCCGAGCAAGGCGGCAACCGCCAGCAGACTGCCACCATCGACGACGGCGATGCGCTGTCCGGGTGTGACACCGTGTGCGGCCAGACCCGTCGCGCACTGCCGCACTGCCGTCGCCAGGTCGCCGTAACTGACGGTGCGCTCGCCGACGACGAGCGCAGGCCGGGCGGGATCGCCGCTGGCGGCGGCGTCATGGATCGTCCCGGTGTTCATCGCGGCCGCAGTACCCCTTAGAAAAGAGGCGACCACTCGGAGGTGCGCAGCAACCGGCTACTCCACTGATCGCGCAGGTCCAGGGCGTCGTACATCCAGGTGCCCGGCGCGCGGTACTCGGCGGGGATCGGAGGTGCGCAGCAACCGGCTACTCCACTGATCGCGCAGGTCCAGGGCGTCGTACATCCAGGTGCCCGGCGCGCGGTACTCGGCGGGGATATGGCTGCGAAGCAGGTCGAGCAGCGCGTCCGGCCTGCTGATGCGCTGCATCAGGATCACCGCGCGCCGCACGTGGCTGCCGAGTGCGGGCTGGAATGCGGCGTGCATCGTCAGCATCGAGGACGGTTCCTCGAGACTTCTGGCGTACACCTCACCGCAGCGGACGATGTATTCCTCGAACTTGTCCTCGTAAGGCCACATGGTGTCTTCCATGTAGAGGGTCATCTCGTGCTCTCGCCCGTCGACCGGCACCTCGTCGAACTGCACTTCACCAAGTGGTGACCACGGCAGCGGCATCAGTAGCTTGGCGTCCACCTCGTGGCGGAGTTCGTCGAGACCGCGCATCCAATCCTGAAGGTCGCCCTGCTGCACCCGCAAGGTCAGCCGTTCCCACGCCGCTCCGTCGCGGACGGCCGTCACAGTGACGACGGTGTACGCGGGTCCGCTGCCATGCGCCTGGTTGGCGTACCACAGCAATCGAGCGTCGTCACCGCTGGCGAGTATCGGCATCCAGCCGTCGCGGAACGCCGCCTCGAAGTCGTCTTCCTTGCGGCCGCGCACCGTGTGTAGCTCGTGCATGAACAGCACGCACAGACCTCCGTTCGCGGCGTTGGGCTGCAAGCCGCTTCACGGACGGTAAACCCCGGCCGTATGGCACGTCCAGACCGGGTTAGTCATATGCACAATTAGGCCCGGTCGGTGGCCTAGACAGCCGAGTTGAGAATCTGGTTTGCTCAAGTCGGCACCGTCGTTACCGGGCAGGAGATTTCCCATGGCAAGGCTCGAGGTGCCGGACGGCCCCGGTGGTGAAGCCGCCATGATCTGGTCGCTGCGTCCGCAACTCGGCGGCATGGTCGAACGCATGATCCGCGGCGCCTATCAGCAGAGCATTCTGCCGGCCGACGAGCGCGAGCTGGCCAGAATGCGGATCGCGCAGATCAACGACTGCGTCGCCTGCTCGGGCTTCCGCGCCCAGTCGGTGCTGGAGGCCGGCGTGGCACCCGAGCTTTACGACAACGTCGCCGCATATGCCACCTACCCGGGCTACACGCGGCGCCAGCGTCTTGCCATCGAGTACGCCGAGCGTTTCGCCAACGATCATGCGTCCATGGATGACGCATTCTTCCAACGACTTCGAGAATCATTCTCCGACAAGGAGATCCTGGATCTCACGCTGTGCGTCGCGGTATTCCTCGGCCTGGGACGCTCCCTGACGGTGCTGGGCGTCGACCATTCCTGCGCCATCGACCTCTAACCAAGCATCTGAAGGGAACCCATGGACATCGCTACCGTCGACGAACTGCTGAGCACCACACGGTCGGTGCGCAAACGCCTCGACCTGAGCCGGCCGGTCAGCCGCGACGTGATTCTGGAGTGCATCCAGCTGGCGATGCAAGCGCCCACGGCGAGCAACACACAGGACTGGCGTTGGCTGGTGATCACCGACGCGGACAAGCGCGCGGCCATCGCCGAGATCTACCGCAGCATCGGCTCCCAGTACCTGGCGTACGCGGCTGACAACGCGACGGACCCGCAGACACAGCGGGTGTACCAGAGCGCGATGAGCCTGACCGAAACGTTGGGGCAGGTTCCGGTGCACGTTATTCCCTGCCTCACCCAGCGCATCGAGACCGCGGAGCCCGGTATCGCAGCGGCGGCCTGGGCGTCGATCATTCCGGCGGGTTGGAGCTTTCTGCTGGCGCTTCGCTCCCGTGGCCTGGGATCGGTGTGGACGACGATGCATCTGTTCAAGGAGCGGGAGGTGGCCGAGCTGCTCGGCATCCCACCCACCGTTACCCAGGCCGCGCTGTTCCCCGTCGCTTACACGATCGGTACCGACTTCCGGCCGGCCACGCGGCCGCCCGCGGAGACCATCACCTATTGGAACAGTTGGATACCGGCTGATGGAGAAGGCTGATGCAGTCCTACACCGTGCGATTCCACGTCGACGCGCCGCCGAAAAAAGTCTGGCGAGTGCTGCATCCGCCGGCGCCGCCGAACGCCCCGCGCCCGCGGGTGCTCAAGTGGCCGACCGGCAGCATGGAAATCCTGAACGAGGGCAACGAAGCCGGCGAGGGCCTGGTCCGCACCTGCATTTTCGAAGTGCCTAAATATCTGCTGACCAGAGGTAGGGCGCGTTCCTGGGAGACCGTGACCGAAGCGGAGCTCAACAAGTTGTCGCGATATGTGGCCGTGGGTGCCCCGCTGTGGTCGCGCGCCGAGGGTTATCACCAACTTGAAGAGCAACCCGACGGCACCACCGTGCTGACGTTCCACGAGACGTATCACGCCTACAACCCGGTGCTGCGCCTCTTCCTCGAACGGGCGGTGCACGCGAAAATTTCGCGGGACAACCTCGACACGTATGAGCATGCGCTCGGCTATGCCGGCACAGTGCGGCGGCTGGCCTAGGCGTTGGCGAAGCTGCTCGGCTGATTTCACAACGACGTGAATTAGGTTCTCGACCCCGGTATCCTCGATTTCTATGGGTGGAGTAGCTATTGCGGCAAGGTTGGCTGCTGCGAGTCTGATGGTCACGGGCTGGGCCGCGTCCACAGTCGTTGCCAGCGCCGATCCGGACGACACACGGGGGCCGGCACCGGGGCCGTCATCGGCACCGCCATCGCCGCCGGCGTCACCGGCACCTGCAGCGTCGCCCTCGGCAGCACCGTCATCGGCGCCGCCCGGCGAGCCGAAGACCGTCATGGACAAAGACGGCCTCTATGCGGTGGGTACCGACATCGTGCCGGGCATTTACAGCAGTGGCGGCCCCATCGGCAACGGCACCTGTTACTGGAAACGCACGTCCAACCCTGACGGCGCCCTGATCGATAACTCGCTCAGCAAAAAGCCGCAGGTCGTCAGGATCGACCCGGCGGACAAGGCGTTCAAGACGGACGGCTGCCAGCCCTGGCAGCTGACCCCGGACGCCAGCCCGCCCCCAGACGTCCCCGGGCCGGTCGCAGGCGCCCAGGTACAGGGCATCATCGGCACTCTCAACGGGCTGCTCGCGCCGAACGGACAGCGGGTACCCGGTACCTGATCGCCGGACGGCGGCCGCTAGCCGCAGTCCCCGATCGCCGCGTTTTGGATAGCGTGGCGTCCGTGCTCAGTACGCAACAGATCGTCGTCGTCGGTGCCGGAGTCAGTGGACTGACGTCGGCGCTGTGTCTGGCCGAGGCGGGCTGGCCGGTTCGGGTATGGACCGCGGCAATGCCAAAGCAGACGACCTCGGTGATTGCCGGTGCGGTGTGGCTTCCGCCGCGGCCAGCCGAACGCGCTACGGAAACCCTGGCGTGGACCGAATATTCACTCGGGGTGTTTCGCGAACTGGCCACCGATCCCGACAGCGGCGTGCAGATGTCGCCGGCGCTCAGCGTCAGCGAGTTGACCGCGACCGAGGCGATGTCGTCTGCCGCGCAGTCGATCCCCGAGTTGCGGCCGGCTGAGCCTGCCGAGCTGCCGGCGGGCTTCGAGGTCGGGTTCCGTGCGACCCTGCCGATGATCGACATGCCGCACTACCTTGACTATCTGAGGCAGCGACTTGCCGCGGCCGGCTGCGAGATCGAAGAACATCCCGTCCAGTCGTTGGCGGAAGCGGCCGACGCCGCACCGATCGTGATCAACTGTTCCGGCCTCGGCGCAAGGGCGCTGGTGGGCGACGACACGGTGCGGCCGCTGTTCGGCCAGCATGTTGTCCTCGCCAATCCTGGTCTGCGGCAACTGTTTCTAGAGATCAACAACGGTCCGGAGTGGGTCTGCTATTTTCCGCACCCGCAGCGCGTGGTGTGCGGCGGGATCAGCATCCCCGATCGCTGGGACACCACTGCAGACCCCGACATCACCGATCGCATCCTGGCGCGCTGTCGTGGGATCGAACCGAGGCTTGGCGAGGCCGAGGTGCTCGAGACGATCACCGGGCTGCGGCCCGATCGGCCTTCGGTGCGACTGGAAGCCGAGTCGCTCGGGCGGGCCCGTTGCATCCACAACTACGGCCACGGTGGCAACGGCGTGACGCTGTCCTGGGGTTGTGCGCGCGAGGTAATGCGCCTGGTCAGCCCTGATCGTTGACCGGAGACAGTGCCGTCTCCACGGTTGTGTATGTCGGCAGCAGCGGACGCAGTCCGCAGGCGGCAATGGTTCTGGCCACGATGGGCTGGCAGGTGACCAGCCGCAGCGTGACGCCGCGATGGCGACACTGCGTCGCCTCGTGCGCCAGCGCTGCGTACCCGCACGACCCCATGAAATCGAGGTCGCAGACGTCGATTACGAACGGTCCGGGCGCGACGGTTTCCGCGCCACCGCGACTCAGCACGTCCTGCCACGCCCTCTCGTTGCTGGCGTCGATGTCACCGCCGACGCGGACGACCACCGAGGAACCGGTGCGCTCGGTAACCGTGCGCAGACCGCTTGGTGCATTGCCAAGATACGACCCGTTGTGGGGCCGTGAGAATCCAATTGCGGCAGTGTCCATCTCTGCGACATCCCGTCGTCGTGGGCAGTATCAGGCGACGCCGTCCTTTTCCCGAAAAGGACGGCAGGGTTGTCGGCAAAGCGACCCCCGTCGGTTTTACGTCGTTGCTAAGCATATGTGCAATTGAGATTTATCGACGTGAAATTGCACAAATCGCCCAGTTTCCCCGCGCCGGCTCGCGGCCGAAGGGCACTGAAACCCTTACTATTTCAGTAACGGTAGCAAAACGAACCGAAACGGCGGCACACCGGTGAGCATCGATTACGCGCTTAACGCTCACATTGCCACTATTACGATCAACCGCCCCGAGACACGCAACTCGCTGGATATGGAACATTTCCGCGATTTGGCGCACGCATGGGCCGACTTCCGCGACGACGACGGTGCGTGGGTCGCCGTCGTCACCGGCGTCGGGCGAGATTTCTGCACCGGCGGGCGGATCTGAAGAAATTCATTCCGGAACTGACCGGCGACCTTCCCAAACCCGACGGGTGGGACGCCCTTGACGCCATCCACGCCGTGCTCCATCGGTTCCCGGTGTACAAACCGATCATCGCGGCGGTGAACGGCACCTGCGTGGCGGGCGGCTTTGAGATGTTGGGCTGCACCGACATCCGCATCGCCGTGCCCGAAGCGCGATTCGCGGTGATGGAGCCCAAGCGGGGGCTTTTCGCCGGTGGCGGCAGCACCGTGCGGCTGCCGCGCCAGATTCCCTATGCCCTGGCGATGGAGCTGTTACTGACTGCCGACATGGTGGACGCGCAACGGGCCCTGGCCATGGGGCTGCTCAATCGGGTGGTCCCGGCAGACCGACTGATCGATACGGCCTATGACTACGCCGAGCGCATCGCGGTTAACGCTCCGCTCGCGGTGTTCGCGACCAAACAGTCTGCGGTAGAAGGGCTGACGCTTGACCTCGAGGCGGCCTACGACAACGAGACTCGGCACAGCGACCGGGTTTTCGAGACGGAGGACGCCAAGGAAGGTCCGCGCGCCTTCGCCGAGAAGCGACCGCCCCGATGGCTGGCGCGCTGAGGGATCAGCGGCGAGCGTGGCGGTCGACGTCGCGGATCACCAGGGACAGCAGCCAGCTCACGACGGACAACAGGATTGCGGCCCAGATTGCCGTCCACCAAAAGTGCAAAAGTGGTCGATCGCCAGTCCCCAATGCGTGGTGTTTTCGGTGAACCGTGCGGTGATCCAGAGCATCAACGCGTTGACGACGACATGGAAGAGACCGAGGGTCACGATGTACAGCGGGATCGACAAGAACTGAACGATCGGTTTGATGAACGCGTTGACCAGACCGAAGATCACGGCCACGACGAAGATGATGCCGACTCTGTCCAGCGGTGTCTTGCCGCCGACGAAGCTCAGCCCGTGAACGAAGTGGGTGACGATCCATAAGGCAAAGCCCGTCAAGGTGGCGCGAAGCAGAAAAGGACCCATGCTGCACGATCCTGCCACCGGAAGGCTCAGTTCAAGGCGTAGAACCGCTGAGCGTTGCGGCAGCCGATCTTTTCGCGCGCCTCTTCGCTGATGTCCGCGCGCGTTCGCAGGTGCTTAGTGCTCTCCGGCCATTCGCCGTCCCAATGCGGGTAGTCACTGGCGAACATGATGAAGTCCGCGCCTAGGACGTCGATCACGCCGGGCAGGATCGGTTCTTCGGGTTCGCAGGTTACCCAGATGTTGCCTGCGGACAGGTATTCGTGTGGATCGCGCCGCCAGCCGCGCTCGACCCAGTCCCCCCGCTTCTCGTAGTGCTCGTGCAGGCGGTCCATGAAGAACGGAACCCAGCCCGCGCCCGCTTCGAGGAACGCGACCCGCAACTGCGGATGGCGTTCGAAGACGCCGCCGGAGACCATCGCTGTCATCGCCGTCATCTGGTCGAATGGGAAGCTGATGCAGTGCACCTGGATGTAGTTGGTGAAACGGTCCACGCCGATCTTCGGCAGATGGATTCCGGGGGCGCCGTGAATGCCGAGCGGCATCGCAAGCTCGACGGCGGCGGCGTAGAACGGGTCGAGATCGGGGTGGTCCAGATTGCGGGTCTTGAGCGCCGGCGGGACCAGAGTCGCGACCAGGCCTAGGTCTTTGGCCTCGGTCATCACGTCGATGGCCAGCTGCCCGTGTTCGATCGGCGTCACGGCCACACCACGTAACCGGCCGCCCGACGAGGCGCAGTAATCCGCGATCCATTGGTTGTAGAGCCGGGCGAATCCCGCGGCGAATTCCGGGTCTTCGAGGCTGGGTGCGCACAGCCCAAGACTCGGGTACAGCACCATCGTGTCGATGTGATCGCGGTCGGCGTCACCGAGCACGCCGTCGGGTGACGAGCAGTTGATGTTGGGCGACTTGCTGATTCCGTGCTCGGGTGGACAACCGGCGCCCGGGCCGCGATCCTCCGGGTAGTTGCGGCCTTCGATCATCAACCGCAGGCGTCTGTCGGTGCTCGGCTTAACGCGATCGGGCCAGCGTTTGATCGCTTCGATCGCCAGCGAGGAGTTTTCGGCGACGTGTCCATCGGCATCGATGATTCGCATTGTCGGGAACTTACTCTTGCCGTTTTCAGAGTGGAACCGGCTCGCGCCAACACGCTACGTACGCCAGGATGCTTTCGTGACACGAGAAAAGATCAGCGCCGATCAGAGAAATTCGTTCATCGCGGCAATGCTCGGCTGGACGATGGACGCCTTCGACTACTTCATCGTGGTGTTCGTCTATGCCGACATCGCGAAGACCTTCCACCACAGCAAGGCCGAAGTCGCCTTCATTACGACGGCGACCCTGGCGATGCGCCCTGTGGGCGCCTTGATTTTCGGGCTGTGGGCTGATCGGGTCGGTCGACGAACGCCACTAATGGTGGACGTGATCTTCTACTCGGTCGTCGGCTTTCTGTGCGCATTCGCGCCCAACTTCACGGTCCTGGTGATCCTTCGGCTGCTGTATGGCCTTGGCATGGGCGGGGAATGGGGACTGGGCGCCGCGCTTGCCATGGAGAAAGTCCCGGTCGAGCGGCGCGGCTTTTTCTCCGGGCTGCTGCAGGAGGGCTACGCCTTTGGCTATCTGCTGGCCAGTATCGGATCGCTGGTGGTGATGGACTGGCTGGGGTTGTCGTGGCGCTGGTTGTTCGGTCTGTCGATCATTCCCGCACTGATCAGCCTGATCATTCGCTACCGGGTGCAGGAGTCCGAGGTGTGGGAAGCCGCCCAGGATCAGATGAAGCTCACCAACACCAAAGTCACCGACGTGCTGCGCGATGGCAAGATCGTTCGCCGGTTCTTCTACCTGGTGCTGCTGATGACCGCCTTCAACTGGATGAGCCACGGTACGCAGGACGTCTACCCGACGTTTTTGGGCTCGACGGCCAACCACGGCGCCGGTCTGGACAGTGTGACGGTCAAGTGGATCGTGGTGGTCTATAACATCGGTGCCATCCTCGGCGGGCTGTTCTTCGGCTCCATGTCGCAACGATTCAGTCGCCGCTACACGGTGGTCTTCTGCGCGATTTTGGGACTGCCGATCGTCCCGCTGTTCGCCTTCTCCCGGACCGCGGCGATGTTGTGCCTGGGCTCGTTTTTGATGCAGGTCTGCGTGCAGGGTGCCTGGGGTGTGATTCCCGCACATCTGACCGAGTTGTCGCCGGACGCGATCCGCGGCCTCTATCCCGGGGTGACCTATCAGCTCGGCAATCTGCTCGCTGCCTTCAATCTGCCTATCCAGGAACGCCTTGCGGAGACGCACGGCTATCCGTTCGCGTTGGCCGTCACGATCGTTCCGGTGCTATGCGCGGTGGCGTTCCTGACGCTGATCGGCAAGGACGCGACCGGAATCCGTTTTGGTACTGCCGAAAGCGCTTTTCTTCCAACGGAAGTGAAGTGACTTAGAGGGGTGCCTGCTCGCTCAACGCGCGTCGCAGCATGTGCATCGCGACCGTCGTCGAGCGCTCTCGGATGTCGGAGCGGTTGCCCGGAAGACGCAGTGTCCGGGTGTCGGTGCGGCCCCCGGCAAGTCGCACGGTGAAGCAGACCGTTCCCACCGGCTTTTCCGGTGTTCCCCCGCCGGGACCGGCGATACCGGTGATCGCGACCGCGGTATCGGCGTCGAAGCGCTGCAAGGCGCCGGCCGCCATCGCCTCGGCCACCGGCTCCGACACGGCGCCGTGCGCGTCGATCAGTGCGGCGTCCACGCCGAGCAGCTGGATCTTCGCGTCGTTGGAGTAGCTCACCACGCCGCCCATCACGTAGTCCGACGACCCCGGCCGGTCGGTAAGCCGTGCGGCCACCAGGCCCGCGGTGCAGGACTCCGCGGTCGCTATCCGGCGCCCGGACAGTAGTCGGGCGACCAGAGCGTCGACCTGGGATCCGTCTTCGGAGTAGAGCTGCTGTTCGTGCCGCTCACGCAGCAGCTGAGTCAGTCGAGCGTAGACGTCCGCCGCGTCCGGCTCGTAGCGGGTGACCATCTCAATCTCGCCTCGCCGAAGGCACGTGGTGATCTCCAGCGATTCGAATCCGGAGACGGAATTCTGGGCGTCGCGCAGCGTTTCAGCCAGCCCGGACTCGGGCAGCCCGAACATCCGGACGGTCTCCTGGCGGTAGATCGTCCGGCCGGCGATCGCTTGCTGCGCCGCGGGAGTCTCGATGGCCGTGTGCCACATCGGCTGAAGTTCGCGCGGGGGTCCCGGAAGCACGATCACCGTGGGCTTACCGGGCACCACGACGCCCGGGGCGGTGCCCACCGGATCGAGCACCTGGGCGCCGGCGGGAACCATGGCCTGCTTGCGGTTGGCGGTGCGGACCGCGTCAAAACTTTCCGAATCAAAATGCGCCATAAGCCTTTTGAGGATATTGGCGATCTTGCCTTCGACTTCTTCGTCGAGCACCAGCTCGCGCCCGCAAAAGCGCGAGACCACTGCGACGGTCATGTCATCGGCCGTTGGTCCCAGTCCGCCGCTGGTGACGATCAGGTCCACACCTTGGGCGGCCATGAAGTGCAGCTGCGCCTCGATGTCGGAAGGGCGATCTCCGCAGATGGTGATGTGGGCCAGCTCGACGCCCAGTTCCAGCAGCCGGTCGGCGATCCACGGGCCGTTTCTGTCTTGGACGCGTCCGGTGAGGACTTCGGTTCCGGTGACGACGATGCCTGCGCGTGCGCTCACCGGCTTGAGCCTACGCACCTGCGCTGCCCGGTCAGCCGGTCGGCATCGAGTGTGCGTTTTTGGCGTCGAGTGCACAGTCGACGCGCCGGTGCTCTGAAAACGCGGGGCGGCGCTATCCGTGGGTGAGGTGGCGCTCGACCGTCTCGACCTTCTGCGTCATCGCATCCTGGACACCGGCCCGCCAATCCGCCTTGATTACGGTGCTGACGCGCGGTGCCCGAGCGGCCACGGCCTCGACCGCGCGCTGCACGACCGTCATGACTTCCTCCCAGGTATCGCCTTCGATCACGGTGAACATCGAATCCGTCTTGTTGGGCAAGCCGGATTCACGCACCACCCGAACCGCTTCGGCAACGATCTCGCCAACACCTTCGCCGACGCCGAGCGGGGTGACGGAAAACGCGACTAGGACAGACACCCTGACGAGCGTACCCATCCGGCCTGGCAGCATCGAAGCATGCGGGTTCTGGTGCAACGGGTCTCGTCGGCTGCGGTGTCCATCGACGGCGAGGTGGTGGGTGCCATTCGGCCCGACGGCCAGGGGCTGCTGGCACTTGTCGGTGTTACCCACAGCGATTACTTCGACATAGCGCGCCGCCTTGCCGAAAAGCTGTGGAACCTACGGATTCTCGCCGACGAACGATCAGCGGCCGACGTCGGTGCGCCGATCCTGGTGGTCAGCCAGTTCACGCTCTATGCCGACACCACCAAGGGCCGCCGGCCATCCTGGAACATGGCGGCCCCCGCAACGGTCGCCGAACCTATGGTCGCGGGATTCGCGGAGGCGTTGCGCGGGTTGGGTGCTCACGTCGAGACCGGCGTCTTCGGTGCGAATATGCATGTCGAATTGGTAAACGACGGACCGGTAACGGTGTTTCTCGAGCTCTGAACACGCCCCGCAGGTACCTTGGATATGTCGGCGCGTTGTGGCCGATTGAACTAGGAGGGGCGACTATGGACGCTGCGCCCGAGTCCGGGCCTGAATTCGGCTCGCTCCGTTCCGATGACGATCAGTGGGACATCGTCAGCAGCGTCGGCTATACCGCCCTTCTGGTGGCCGGATGGCGCGCACTGCACGCGGTTAGCGCGCGACCGCTGGTCCGCGACGAATATGCGAAGGTGTTCATCGCGGCATCCCGGGACCCGTATTTGGCCGGTGTGCTCGCCGATCCGGGCAGCAACGACGACGAGACCGCTTTCCCGCGTCTGTACGGCGTGCAGACGCGCTTCTTCGACGATTTCTTTACCGCTGCCGGTGATGCGGGGATACGACAAGCAGTGATCGTGGCCGCGGGATTGGACTCTCGCGCGTATCGCCTTGAATGGCCGCACGGAACAAGCGTTTTCGAAATCGACCTGCCGAAAGTCCTGGAATTCAAAGCGCGCGTGCTGGGCGAGCATGGCGCGGTGCCCACCGCGAGCAGGGTCGAGGTCGCCGCCGATCTCCGTACCGACTGGTCCCGGCCGTTGGAAGCGGCCGGTTTCGACACCGAAAGGCCTAGCGCCTGGTCGGTGGAGGGGATATTGCCCTACCTCACCGATGAAGCCCAGAACACGCTGTTCAGCCGGATCAGCGGGCTTAGTGTGCCCGGCAGCCGAATCGCCATCGGTGCACTGGGATCGCGGCTGGACCACGATCAGCTCGAAGCGCTGGAAACCAACCACCCCGGCGTCAACGTGTCCGGCGACGTGGATTTCTCCGCGCTTACCTACGAGCCCAAGGGCGACCCCGCCGAATGGTTCGCGGCGCATGGCTGGAGCGTCGAGCCCGTTCGCAACACCCTCGATCTGCAGGCCGGCTACGGCATGACGCCGCCGGACGTCGACGTGAAGATCGACGGTTTCATGCGTTCGCAGTACATAACGGCAACCCGGTAACGGACGGAGTCGGCATGGTGGCGATGACGATGCTCTCCCCCGGCGATGCCATTGCCGAGATCGCCGCCAGTTCGCCGGGACCGCAGGTCGGTGCGTTCTTCGATCTCGACGGTACGTTGGTCGACGGCTTCACGGCCGCGGTTCACGTCGGCGATCGGATCCGGCGCCGGCAAGTCGGGATCGGCGAGCTCCTCGGCGTGTTTGAAGCCGCGTTGCGATATCGATTCGGCCGCCTGGAATTCGAGAACCTCATCGTCCGGGCCGCGGGCTATCTGCAAGGCGAGTTGTTGGTCGAACTCGACGAGCTGGGCGAGCGGCTGTTCGTCGAACGTGTTGCCTCGCGGCTGTATTCGCACATGCGTGAAATCGTGCAAGTGCATCAGGAGCGCGGGCACACCGTGGTGCTGAGTTCATCGGCGCTGTCGATTCAGGCGTTGCCGGTCGCCCGCTTTCTCGGGATCTCCAACGTGCAGTGCAATCGCTTCGAGCTTGACGACCTGGGGCGCCTGACCGGCGAAATCCTCAAACCTATTGTGTGGGGGACGACGAAGGCGGCCGCGGTGCAACAGTTCTGCACCGAAAACAACGTTGCGGTGCAACACAGTTACTTCTACGCCGACGGCGACGAGGATGCGGCGTCGATGTCGGTTGTCGGTTATCCCCGACCGGTGAACCCGCGTTCGGGCCTGGCCGCAGCGGCCGCGGCACACGGCTGGCCGGTGATGTGCCTCGCCTCGGTGCGAGGCCGGCCGATGCGGACCCTGCGCTATCTGGCGAACCACGTTCGCCAGATAGCGCAACGTGACGGGGCCTAAGGCTTCAGCAGGACTTTCACGTCGTCACCCGACCGCGACTCCGCCGTCGCATACCCCTTGGCGGCTTCATCCAACGGTAGTGATGTGGTGAAAATGCCATCGACGTCTAGCCGGCCGGACTGCAGCAGCGGGACGAGCTCCGGCCAGGTGCGCTGCACCGGCGCCGTGGTGAATCGCAAGCTCGTGCTGCGAATCAGGCAGCCCAGGGCGTTGAGCGGAAACGGATTCATATCGTGCACTCCGACAACGGATACGGTCCCGCCCGGCCGCACCGTGTTGATCGCATCAGTCAGGGACGAATCCGTGGCGACGGCGTCGATCACGGCGTCGGCGCCGCGCCCGCCGGTCGCCGCCATGATCGCCTCCAGAGCCGGCGCTTTAACCGGGGTTGCGCCCCACCGAGCCGCACGGTCCAAACGGCCGCCGACCCTATCGACTGCGAAAACCGTTGCGGCGCCCTGGAAAAATGCGCTGCGTAGCGAGCACAAGCCCACCGCGCCCAGCCCGATGACCGCTACCGTGCCGCCGAATGGAATGTCAGCACGCTGCGCCGCCGCCCAGCCGGTGGCGAGATTGTCGGTAAGAAGCAGAGCCTGTTCGGTGCTGATCCCCTCGGGCATCTTCAGCAGCTGGAAATCGGCGGCCGGGACGGCGAGCAGATCGGCTTGTGCACCGCCGAGCAGGCCCCCGCCGAAGATCTGAAAACCGGCGTAGCACATGACCGGGTCGCGGGTGGCACAACCCGGGCAGCTGCCACAGCCGGTCACCGACGACACCATGACCTGATCTCCGGCCTTGACGGTGCGCACGTCCGGGCCGACTTCCACCACGGTGCCGACCGCTTCGTGGCCCAGCGCGATCGGGTCGGGCATCGGGAAATCGGCCTTGTAAAAATGCAAGTCGGATCCGCAGATGCCGGCGGCGGTGACCTCGACGATCGCTGCGTCGGGGCCGGAAAGCGCGGGATCGGGGCGGGTCTCGACCCGGATATTGCGGGGTCCGTCGACGACTACCGTGCGCATGATGGTGTGCTCACTTTCCTTGTCGCACAATAAATTGAGACCAATCAGGCTCGCGCACCGCGGCCCAGTACTCGTTGAGGCGCCATGGGCTCACGGTATGGATCTCGCCGTCGGCGTTCTTGAAGTAGGAGTGCTTGACCGCTGGATGGGACCAGACCATTTTCTTGATCTGGGTCTGCGTCCGCTGATGCCAGTCGGTCGCGGCGTCGGTCTTGGGCTCCATCGAATGGACGTCGGTGTCGGCCAGCCGCTTAAGGCACTGGTCGATGTAGCGCATCTGCAGCTCGGACTGGAAGATCAGGCTGCCGCCGTGGGCGAGGTGGGTGCCGGGCCCGTAGATGATGAAGAAGTTCGGGAAATCCGGAACCGTGATGCCCAGGTAGGCGTACGGTCGGCTCCCCCACATCTGGTGCAGGTCGATTCCATTGCGGCCGGTCACCTTTAGCGGCCACAACACGTCGGTGTGCCGAAACCCGGTGGCGTAGACGATGATGTCGACCTGGTGCGTCGCGCCGTCTTCGGTGACGACCCCGCTGGGGGTGATCTGCTGAATCGGCGTGCGGACCAGTTCGACGTTGTCGCGCTGCAGTGTCTGCAACCAGCTGCCGTTGTCCTGCAGGGTCCGTTTGCCGCAGGCGGGATAGTCGGGCATCACCTTGGCCAACAGTTCGTGATCATCGCCGACCTGACTGGTGATCCACTGGGAGAACATCATTGCCGCGGCGGCGTTGATGTCGCTGACCGCGGCGTCCGGGTCCGCATAGTTCGGATCGGCCTCGGCCGCGTCAAGGCCCTTGTCCGAGCCGGGCCACAGCACGAGGAGCCGATACCAGCGTCCGTAGAACGGCAGGTTGCGCATTGCCCAGCGCACACCGTCACCGACTTTGTCGTGGTACATCGCATTCGGGAACATCCATTGGGCGGTTCGCTGGAACACCGTGAGATGCTCGACATCTCCGGCAATCGCGGGTGCGATCTGGAAGCCGCTGGCGCCGGCACCGATCAGGGCGACCCGCTTGCCGCTGACGTCGACCGAGTGATCCCAGGCAGCTGAGTGAAATGACGGGCCTTCGAAGCTTTCGGCACCGTCGAATTCAGGGATCTGCGGCCGATTGAGCTGGCCGACCGCGGTGAGCAGCGCTCGTGCCCGAAGCGTGCTGGTCTGCCCGTCGATGTCGCGCAGCGAAACGGTCCAGATCCCGTCGTCGTCATTCCATTCGGCGGCGAGAACCTCGGTGTTCCAGCGGATGTGCTCGGCTAGGTCGTGCTTTTTCATCACCTGGTTGAAGTAGTCCTGCAGCTCGTCCTGTTCGGCGAAGAAGTGTGTCCAGTCGTTGTTGGGTTCGAAGCTGTAGCAATAGAAATGGTTAGCCACATCGACGCGGGCTCCGGGATAGCTGTTCTCCCACCATGTTCCGCCTGGGCCGGCGTTCTTCTCCACGATCGTGAACGGGATGTTGGCTTGTTTGAGCCGAACGCCGGCCAACAGCCCGGATTCCCCGCATCCGACGACGAGGACCAGGATGTCGGCTGCGCGCCCGGCGGGTATGGCTGCCGGCCGGCGCGGGTCGGTCCCGTCGAGGTCCAGTTCTTCGGTGACCAGGGGCAGGTAGTCGTCGGGAACATGCTCGCAGGCCGCCCAGTCCATCATTTCCCTGATCAGCTCCGGGCTCAGCGGCTCAGGCTCGGGACAGCCCCGGTCGCGATATTCGCCGATCACCGTCAGCGCCTCGGCCCGGGCACGAGCCTTGTCGTCCTCCGACATGAAGCCCTGCACCTCATTGAGGAAGATGCCCATCTGCTTGTAGTCGCGAATGAATCGCGGGTCGCCGGTGATGTGGACGAGCGACAGCAGCAACGTCGGGATGCTGACGTCCTGTAGGGCGTTGGCGATGTCCTCCGTCGAGGTGGTGAAAGGGCGGCCGGAGTAGGGGCTGCGCATCGAGCCGATCCTTTCGGTGGACTGGGATTCCGATTACGCTACTCACCGTTTCGTAATTGGCAGCACTACGCTACCCGGTGCCGACGGAGCCGATCAAGAGTCGTCATCGCATAGCAACCGTAATCTCGATTTCGGCGTCCCCCAGGATGCGTTAGCAGGAGTCGGCGTCGACCGGGGCCACGCGTTCGGGCCATATCCGCAATGCGGCGAGATAACCTAGTGCTGCGATGGCCGCCGATCCAACGAGGCTGATATCGATGCCGTTGGCGAGGTATGCCAGGGGGCCGGGGTACAGCGAGGTGTCAACCGTAAGGATGCCGAATAGCGACCCAGCGAGCCACGGAATCACGGCGCGCAGGTTCCAGCCGCCGGTGAACCAGTATCGGCCACCGCGGCGTCCTTGGTTGAACACCTGAAGATCAGCGGGGTGGTATTCGCCGCGCCGCGCGACGAGAAAGCCGACGACGTTGATTGCCACCCACGGTGCGGCCAATCCGTTGAGCACCAACGTCATCGCGGTGATGGAATCGACGGCCTTGACCACGAACACGCCGATGTACAGCAGCACCACGGCCAGCCCCGACGTTATCAACGTGGTCTGTACCCGCTTCAGCCTCGGGATGAGCGCTTCTAGATCGAGGCCGCTGGCGTAGACGTTCAACACCCCTTGTCCCAAGCCGCCGGCCAGAGCGATGAGCACGATGGGCACCACGTACCAGTCGGGCGATTCAGCGACCAGGTCGGCGACGTATGAGTCGCCAAGCGTGGTGAAGGTCGAAGCGGTAAACGATCCGAACGCGGCGGTGAGCAAGAGTCCGAAGAAGATGCCGGCCATTGTGGCGATGACCACCGAGCGATCGCTGAACTTGCTACGGGAAATCCGGCGGCTGTAGTCACCGAGCGTCGGGGCATACGAGAGGGGGCCGCCAGCGGCCATGGCGACGGCAAGGGCCCAGGTTTGCCAGAACCCGACAAGAAGGTAGTGGCCGCCGCCGCCGGCGTTCGATTCAAACTTGCCGCCGAAAGCCATGAAGCCAAGCAACAGCAGTATCCCGACGATAGGCAGGACGAACTTTTGCAAAGCCACCACCGTGCCGTGGCCGAAGAGGGCGACCACGACGATCTCTGCGGCGATGATGCCATAGCCGATTGCGAGCATGCCGTGGTTGACGGGCGTTCCGAACAGCCGATGAGACGCCACAATGAGCGCATCCCCCGAAGTCCAGACGGCGATCGCGGCGTATGCCAGGGCGAACATCAGGGTCAGTGTTGACCCGATCAGTCGGCCGGTCACCCCGAAGTGGGCGCCGCTGGACACCGTGTTGTTCGTGCCGGTGCGTGGGCCCATCAGCGCCATCGGCGCAATGAGCAGGGTTCCGAGGGTTATCCCGGCAGCGCTAGCAGTGACGGCGCCGATCCAGCTGAGGCCGAATGTTATTGGCAGCCAGCCGAACACGATTACGGAAAAGGCCAGATTACCGCCGAAGAAAACGGCAAGCATGTTCCGCGGCCGGGAATCGCGCTCAGACTCCGGCAGGTATTCGACACCTTTTGCCTCGACGTGGCCGAAGCGATCTTCGGTGGGCGTGGGATCGGCTGCGCTCGGCACAATGGTCATTGACCTCCGTTGTTGATAGGTGATTCAATAGGGTTGATGCAGTGTTCAATAGAGCACCGCCTGCGTCAAGAGGATCAGCGAAATTGACTTGGACTGCCACGACGGACGCCCGTCGGAAGATGCCCGCCGAACGCCACAGCGAGCTGCTGGCCAGGGCGGTAGCGATTAGTCGGGACGAAGGGCTTTTCATGGTCACGCTGCGCAAGGTTGCCAGTGATCTTGGCGTCACACCGGGCTTAGTCAGCCACTACTTTTCCTCGGCCGAGCAGCTGGTCGCCGCTGCGTTCCGGGCCACCGCAGTGGCGGATCTGGATGAGGCTCGACTGCGGGTTGCCGCGGCCAGCGGGGCCGCAGACAAGATCGATGTGTTGATCGACTACGTGCTTGATGACTGCAGTATGGGTGCAAACGCGCTGTGGCTGGAGGCATGGAGCTTGGGCCGGCGAAACCCAGCACTGGCCGCCGAGGCGGATGCACTGACGGTCGAGTGGTTGGAGTTGATCGCCGAGATCGTGCGGGCGGGCCGCGGAACGGGGGAATTCCGGGTCGCCCGCCCAAAAATGGCAGCGTGGCGATTGCTGACCATGATCGATGGACTGGCTGCGCAGAAGGTGACTCGTGCCGTGTCCTCCGACGAAATCAAGCAAATCGGCCGCACCTATTGCGCATCTGAACTCGGCCTCGGATCGGCCACGTACATGAAACCGCCGTACTCACGGTGTTGAGCGGTTTTGCCGGCCGATTTGCCGAAGTGCGGACGCGGCGCTGCGGCTGTCGCCTCTTCGTAGAGACCATCGAGACAGGAGTGCGTGCGGGTGAATGCGTTCGATGTGGTCGAGGCAGACATTGCGCAGCTGCGGCGTGCCCTGGAAGAGGGCCGGCTGACGAGCCAGGACCTCGTCGAGAGCTACCTGGCGCGAATCGATGCTTACGACCGCAATGGCCCCCGGCTCAATGCGCTGGTGGTGATCAACCCGGATGCGCAGCAAGAAGCTCGGGCCTCGGACGGGCGGCGGTCCAAGGGCGAGACGCTGGGCCCGCTCGACGGAATCCCGTACACCGTTAAAGACAGCTACCTTGTGAAAGGTCTTACCGCGGCGGCGGGCTCTCATGCTTTCGAGCACTTGGTCGCGCAGCGCGATGCCTTCGCGATTGAGCGGCTGCGGGCCGGCGGTGCGGTCTTGATCGGGCTCACCAATATGCCTCCGATGGCCAATGGCGGCATGCAGCGCGGTCTCTATGGCCGGGCCGAGAGCCCGTACAACGGTGACTACTTGACTTCGGCGTTCGGGTCTGGCTCATCGAATGGGTCGGGAACGGCGACCGCGGCAAGTTTTGCGGCGTTCGGGCTCGGAGAGGAAACCTGGTCAAGCGGACGGGCGCCGGCGACGAACAACGCCCTCTGCGCCTATACCCCGTCGCGCGGGGTGATTTCCGTGCGGGGCAACTGGCCCCTGGTCCCCACGATGGATGTCGTCGTTCCGCACACCCGGACGATGGCCGACCTCCTCGAGGTTCTCGATGTCATCGTCGCCGACGACCCGGATGCTCGTGGGGATCTGTGGCGTATGCAGCCCTGGGTCGCGATCCCAAGGGCATCGACGGTACGGCCCGCCTCTTATCCGGCCCTGAGGCCAGTCGACCGTGGGACGGCTCAGAAGTTTTTGGCGGGCAAGAGGTTCGGCGTGCCACGGATGTATGTGAATGCCGATCCGGATGCCGGAACGGGCGAGCAGCCGGGTATCGGCGGTTCGACCGGGCGGCGTATCGAGACCCGCGCATCGGTGATGGATCTTTTTCGTGTCGCCGAGGCAGACCTCGTGAGCGCTGGAGCGGACGTAGTGCGGGTTGATTTCCCGGTGGTATCCAACTACGAGGGCGACCGCGCAGGTGCCCCGACGATCAGAAACCGAGGTCTAGTCAGCAGCGAATTTCTCGATCACGAAATCCGGGATCTATCAGCGTGGGCGTGGGACGACTTCCTTTGTGCCAATGGTGATCCAAACCTGAACCGGCTCGCCGACGTGGACGGCAGCTTGATCTGGGTTCATCCGCCAGAGGCATTGCCGGATCGTGCAGAGGGGTTCGGTGACGACATCACCACTTACCCTGCCTTCTTGAAGGACCATCTTGAAGGACCATCCCATCGAGTCTTTCCGCGATATCCCACACCTGGCGGAAGGGTTGCGGGGTTTGGAGGAGACTCGCCGGGTAGATCTCGAAGAGTGGATGGACCAACAAGGTCTTGATGCTGTGGTCTTTCCCGCCGTCGCCGATGTTGGTCGCGCCGACATGGACGTCAACGTTGTGGCCGCCGATCTTGGCTGGCGTAACGGCGTGTGGGTCGCGAATGGGAATCTGGTGCCCCGACACCTGGGAATCCCCACTGTCACTGTGCCGATGGGCATCATGGCCGACATCGGTATGCCGGCCGGACTGACCTTCGCCGGTCGCGCATACGACGACACGGCCCTACTGGCGATCGCCGCGGCGTTCGAGGCCACCGGCGCGCGGCGTACCGCGCCCCCGCGGACACCAGCACTGTGACCTCGATCATCCAACGAAAAGATGGCGGACAATTGAACGGTTATCGCATGCCGGCAGAATCGGCGCCGCAGGATCGGGTCTGGATGGCGTTCCCTTGCGAAGGTTATTCATTGGGGAACAACAGACAGGCAAGACACGAGGCGCGCGCAACATGGGCGGCGGTGGCACATGCGGTTGCCGAGTTCGAACCGGTGACGGTAGTCATTGATCCGGGCGAGCGCGCGGTGGCCAGGCACTACCTTTCGGCAGATCTCAGCATCGTCGAGGCGCCGCTGGACGATGCCTGGATGCGTGACATCGGTCCGACGTTCGTGCATGCTGACGACGGATCCGTGGTCGCAGTCGACTGGTCGTTCAACGGCTGGGGCGCTCAGGACTGGGCTCGATGGGACCGCGACGCGAACATCGGCCGATTCGTGGCAGGGCTTGCCGGCACTCCGACCGTCGCTTCGCCCCTGGTCAACGAGGGTGGCGGCATTCAAGTCGATGGCGAGGGCACCGTCCTGGTCACTGAGACCGTGCAGCGTGACCCGCGCCGCAACCCAGGCATGACGCGTGCGGACGTAGAAGCCGAGCTAGCCGGCGCGATCGGGGCAACCCACGCGGTCTGGCTGCCCCGGGGGCTGACTCGGGACGCTGAACGTTTCGGCACCCGTGGGCACGTCGACATCGTCGCCGCTATCACCTCGCCGGGCCGACTCTTGCTGCACACCCAGCGCGACGCTGCACATCCGGATTATCTTGTCTGCCAAGAGATTCGTGCTGTGCTGGAGGCCAGCCACGACGCCGCGGGGAGATCGTGGGAAATCACTGAGATGCCCGCCC
This sequence comes from Mycobacterium montefiorense, assembly GCF_025823255.1. Lineage (NCBI taxonomy): Bacteria > Bacillati > Actinomycetota > Actinomycetes > Mycobacteriales > Mycobacteriaceae > Mycobacterium > Mycobacterium montefiorense. The sequence goes on from NZ_JACKVL010000006.1 coordinate 456,527, forward strand.
CCGCAACTCTCACCGACGCTGAGGGATTCGTCGACTACAGCTATATCAACCACCTGGTGGTCAACGGCGGGGTCATTGCCTGCAGCTTTGGCGACGTTGCGGACGCCTCCGCGATGGCCGTCCTGGCGGAGCAATACCCTGGCCGGAAAGTGGTGCCAGTGGACGCACGGCCATTATTCGAACGAGGTGGCGGGATTCACTGCATCACCCAGCACCAGCCATCGGCCCAGCAAACCTGACTGGGCCTCGTAGTCCTGCTGGATCACAGCGCAACCCATCGAACCTATGTTCGCGTAGTGCGACCGCCCACCGGCCGAAGCGCTCTCGTTGACACCGCTGAAATGCAAGTGGTGCAAGTGGTTTCAGCGTACGCATGCCGTGTTTCGGCTGCTGGGAAACAATGGAACGACGCCGAGCGGTCGACGGGAGGTGATAGGCGCCATGGCGGTCTTACTGACGGCTTGCAGCGGGTTCCTTTTCGCTGTCCTGTGGATGGATTTGATTTTCGACGTCCAGGTTTTCGGGCACCGATCCTCCGGCGACGAATTGCCCGAACCGGTGCTGGCTTCCATCGCGGGCTACTACCACCGCGCGACCACGACGTCGCGACCGATGAGCCGCCTGATAGCCCTGGTTATGTTGATTTTATTGGGAGCGTTAGGTTTTCAGGCAACCCTGGGACGAGACCCGGCCTGGCTGCTGGTGTTGTCGGCCGGGCTTGGCGGTATCCCGGCGATGCTGGCATTGACGCAGACGGTTCCCGACGCGGTTCGGCTCGGCTATCGCAGCGATAGCGTGCCCGAACAAAGCCGTCTGGCGCGGTCGGTCTGCCGCGATCACCTGGTCTGTGTCGGGTGCATGTTCGCGTTCCTGGTGCTGTGGGTGGCCCGCACGCTGACTCTGTGACAGGTGGCAGCGACACGTCGTAGTTGCAGGGCGTTAGTCAGGGGCCGCTGGCCACGTCATGGGCGCGCGTACTAAACTAGAACACGTTCCAATTCGGCCAGCATCCCAGGAGTTGTAATGCACACCCCTATTTGCGACGAACTCGGCATCGAGTTCCCGATCTTCGCCTTCACGCACTGTCGCGATGTCGTGGTGGCGGTCAGCAAGGCCGGGGGGTTCGGCGTGTTCGGAGCGGTCGGCTTCACGCCTGAGCAGCTCGAGATCGAGCTCAACTGGATTGACGAGAACATCGGCGACCACCCGTATGGCGTCGACATCGTCATCCCAAACAAGTACGAGGGCATGGACTCGAACCAGTCCGCCGAAGAGCTTGCCGAGACGCTGCGCAAGATGGTTCCGCAGGAGTACCTGGACTTTGGAAAGAAGATCCTCGCCGATCATGGCGTGCCGGTCGAGGACAGCGACGGCGACACTCTGCAGTTGCTCGGGTGGACCGAGGCGACAGCCACGCCCCAGGTCGAGATGGCGCTCAAGCACCCGAAGGTGAAGATGATCGCCAACGCGCTCGGCACTCCGCCGGCGGACATGATCAAACACATCCACGACGCCGGACTCAAGGTTGCCGCGCTGTGTGGCTCCCCCTCGCAGGCACGCAAACACGCCGACGCGGGCGTCGACATCATCATCGCCCAGGGTGGCGAGGCCGGCGGACACTGCGGCGAGGTGGGCTCAGTGGTGCTGTGGCTGCAGGTCGTCAAGGAGGTGGCTCCGGTCCCCGTCCTTGGTGCGGGTGGCATCGGTAGTGGCCAGCAGATCGCCGCGGCGCTGGCGCTGGGCTGCCAGGGCGCGTGGACCGGCTCGCAGTGGCTGATGGTTGAGGAATCCTCGAACACCCCGGTTCAACAGGCCGCGTACGTGAAGGCCGGTAGCCGCGACACCGTGCGTAGCCGTTCGTTCACCGGCAAGCCGGCACGCATGCTGCGCAACGACTGGACCGAGGCGTGGGAGAACCCGGACAACCCGAAGCCTCTCGGTATGCCGTTGCAGTACATGGTTTCCGGCATGGCCGTGCGGGCGACGAACAGGTACCCCAACGAATCCGTCGACGTGGCGTTCAACCCGGTCGGTCAGGTTGTCGGGCAATTCAACAAGGTGGAGAAGACGTCGACCGTGATCGAACGCTGGGTGCAGGAGTACCTGGAGGCGACGAACCGGCTCGACGAACTCAACGAGGCTGCCGTCGTCTAACGGTGGCTAGTCCTCGTCTACGTCGTACTTACCGCCGGAGAAGACTTCCTTGGCTTTCTCGACGGCGTGAGTCGCGATATCGATCGAATTCTCGACGATGCCGCTGACCCCGCCCTTGAGGTCGCCTCGGATGATATCGCCGGCGTTTTCGACGATGTCTGAAGCCTTTTCGACTGCGTTGGTCGCGATGTCCTTGACCGCGTCCACGGCGTCTTTGGGGTTGACCGCCACCGGAGTCTCCTATCGTTGCGGACTTGAAAAGAACTCGGTACGACTCTAGAGGGTCAGTAATCGACCAGGGTGCGCCAGTAGTCCTCGGGGATTTCGGCGCCGGAACGCAACACCTGCGCCAACCCCACAGCCATCGCGATGCCGAGCAGACCCAGCCACAGGCCCGCCAATCCGATAACCGCCCACAGCACGGCGGTGACGCTGGGCCACGGCGATAGCACCGCGAGCACCGGAGCGAAGAAGAACCCGGTCCCGATGTACCAGGCAGAGCCGGCGCGGTCGAACGTCAGCACGAAGCGCAGCCATCGTGGAATCGGGCTTTGGGCCGGCCGGCGTTCGCGCATGGTCGTTATCCGGCAGGCGGGAAGAACCCTGCGCCGGTGAACCAACCTTCCTGCCACCCTTGAGCTCCCAGGCAGAGCATTGGAAGTCCGCGGTCCGACTGTGCCGCGGTCTGCGGGCCGGGGCACTTCGCGCCGGCTTGCTGGACTCCAAACAGCGGATACGAGGTCACCCAGTACCCGGTGGTCGCCGCGGGGAACTGGTTAGGCGGCGGGAAATGACACGCTTCGGCCTGACCGCTGGGGCCGCGTCCGAAGATGAAGCTTTCGTAGTTATCGCACGGCGCACCCAACGAAGCCTGATAGTTCATCCCTGGCACGTCGCCCTCGTAACCGGCTGCTGCAGACGGTGCCACTGCGACGGCACTAGCCGTGATCGCAGCGACGCCGATTAGTTCGCGAATCATTCGCTACACCCCTTCGCGTGAGCGTCACCTGGTCCGTCGGTGTGGCGGTGACCTGGACCAAAGCATATCGATTGCGCCGCGCGCCACAAGGCCGTTCGTGCGCCGTCTTCGCCGGCCCACCGCCGCCGGTGTCCTGCCCCGGGCCGCCCGGTGCTTGGACGACCCCGCCAAGACTCACGAAGTCGCTGACGGCGATGCCCGGAACTCAGCACCGGTGAACATGTTGCAATTTGGTCGGTCGAAGTTGTGTCAATGCTTCCCAACAGTGGTGCTGCAGTGGTTTATTTGGCACAAGACACACGACTAGAAGACTTCGTATCGAGGAGTGGGCCAATGACGACCACCAAGCCGATCCCCAACCTCCCTCCGGGGTTCGATTTCACCGATCCAGACATTCACGCCAAGCGACTGCCAGTGGAAGAACTGGCTGAGCTGCGACGTACCGAGCCGATCTGGTGGAACGAACAGCCCGATGGTTCCGGCGGGTTCGACGACGGTGGCTTTTGGGTGGTGTCCAAGCACAAGGACGTCAAAGAGGTTTCGATACGCAGCGACGTGTTCTCCAGCCTGGAGAACACCGCCCTGCCTCGCTACCGCGAGGGCACGGTCCGCGAGCAGCGCGAGACGGGCAAGTTCGTGTTGCTCAACATGGACGCCCCTCAGCACACTCACCTCCGCAAGATCATCTCGCGCGGCTTCACTCCCCGCGCCGTCGAGCGGTTGCGCGACGACCTCAACGAGCGCGCCCGGCAGATCGTCGCGACGGCTGCCGCCGAAGGCTCCGGCGATTTCGTCGAGCAGGTGTCGTGTGAGCTTCCGCTGCAGGCCATCGCCGGGCTGATGGGGGTGCCCCAAGAGGAACGTATGAAGCTATTCCATTGGTCCAACCAGATGGTGGGTGACCAGGATCCCGAGTTCGCCCGCAACGATGCGATGGGCGCTTCGGTGGAACTGATCACCTACGCGATGCAGATGGCGGCAGACCGGGCGCAGAACCCGGGCGACGACATCGTTACCAAGCTGGTTCAGGCCGACGTTGACGGCCACAAGCTGTCCGACGACGAGTTCGGCTTCTTCGTGATCCTGTTGGCCGTGGCCGGAAATGAAACGACCCGCAACTCCATCACCCAGGGCATGATGGCGTTCACCGATTTCCCGGATCAATGGGAGCTGTACAAACGGGAGCGCCCGGCCACCACCGCCGACGAGATCGTCCGCTGGGCTACCCCGGTGACGTCGTTCCAGCGCACCGCGCTCGAGGACTACGAGCTGTCCGGGGTGCAGATCAAGAAGGGGCAGCGGGTGGTGATGGTGTACCGCTCAGCGAACTTCGACGAGGAGGTCTTCGACGACCCGTTCACCTTCAACATCCTGCGTAACCCCAACCCGCACGTGGGATTTGGCGGTACCGGTGCCCATTACTGCATCGGGGCCAACTTGGCGCGCATGACGATCGACTTGATGTTCAACGCGATTGCCGACGCGATGCCCGATCTGGAATCGGTTGGCCAACCCGAACGACTGCGGTCGGGTTGGCTCAATGGAATCAAACATTGGCGGGTCGACTACCACACCAATGGGGATGGAAAGTGCCCCGTCGCGCATTAAGGCACTGATTCGACCGGGGGTACTCCGATGCCCACGCATCAAGCTGTCGAAATGCGTTTCCCCGGTGAGTCTTTGGATCTGGCAGAGATTTTAGCCAGGCAACCGGGCCGTGACAGGACGCACTACCGCACCGTGTTGACCAGGTGAATACAGTCGGTCTGTGACTGACTTGTGGACAATGAACGCTGCCGACGGCGAACTGCTTCTTCGTACCGGCGTCAAGGGCCGGGCCGCGCGGATGGGCCACCGCCTCACGATCGCGATGACACGCTGGCAGGCAACGGTGCGATGGGCTGATGCCAATCCCGTTGCGGCCGAACTCGTAATCGAGGCGGGCTCGTTCGAGGTGATCAGCAGTCAGGGCGGCGTCAAGGGGCTCTCGGGTCCCGAGAAGGCCTTGGTGCGTTCCAACGCGCTCAGCTCACTGGACGCCAGCCACTTCCCCGAAATCTGCTTCGCCGCCGCCGTCATCGAAGAGACCGAAAAGGGCTACCGGCTGACCGGTACGCTGGCGATCCGCGGCATCCAGCGCGACCACGTAATCGATTTGCACACAGAGGATCTCGGAGACTCATGGAGAATGTCCGCCGGATCCACAGTTCGTCAGTCCGCTTACCGCATCAAGCCGTACTCGCTGCTGATGGGCTCGGTGCAGGTCGCCGACGACGTCGCGTTGTCTTTCACCGCGCTGCACGCCAAGGACTATTGAGTCCCACTGGCGGTACCGGCTGCCGAGTGTATCCTCGGCAGGAGATTCATTAATTCAGCTAAGTATCTATTGTTTTGCCTCGTCGAAAGGGGTCGGAATGCCTCGTACGGACAACGATTCGTGGGATCTGGCGACCAGTGTCGGAGCGACCGCCACCATGGTGGCAGCTGCTCGGGCGGTCGCTACGAAGGCCGATAAGCCGCTGATCAACGATCCCTTCGCCGAACCGCTGGTGCGAGCTGTCGGAATCGAATTCCTCGCACGCTGGGCCAATGGCGAAATCGATGCGGCCGATATCGACGTTGCCGACGAGGCATGGGGTTTGCAGCGGATGGCCGACCTGATGGGTGTCCGCACGCCGTACTTCGATGCGTTCTTCCGCGATGCGATGGACGCGGGCATCCGCCAGGCCGTGATCCTGGCGTCCGGACTGGATGCACGGGCCTATCGGTTGTCTTGGCCGGCCGGTGCCACGGTTTTCGAGATCGACCAGCCCGAAGTGTTGCAGTTCAAGAACTCCACGCTTGCCGATCTGGATGTGCAACCGGCGACGGCGTTGAGGGTAGTGCCGATCGATCTGCGAGACGATTGGCCAACGGCATTGCGCGAAAAGGGCTTTGACGCCACCCAGCCCAGTGCGTGGATCGCCGAAGGGCTGTTGGCATTCTTGCCACCCGATGCCCAGGATCGCTTGTTGGACAACATCACCGATCTCGCCACGCCCGGAAGTCGTTTGGCTGCTGAGATTTTCGGCAGCCGGCCGGATGAAAACGGTGATCAGGCGCCGGACATGGTTGCTGTCGCCGGCGAGCGCTGGCGTGAGTACGGGTTCGACGTGGTACTCGCCGACTTGCGCTATGACGTTGAGCGCAGCGATGTTGGCGCATATCTGGAAAGCCACGGCTGGCAGACGGAAGTTAGGACGCTGAATCAATTGTTCGCGGACAACGGTCTAGCCGAAATGCCTTCGGTCGCAGGCGATCCTGCCGCAGACGCCTACTACTGCACTGCGATTCGGCAGCCCTAGGCGCCCGGCACGGACCTAGGGCTGGGTCGGCTCGGCCGGCGTGGTCGGATCGCCGGTGTCGCCCGGTATGTGTTCGAGCACCCGCGTCAAATACGGTTGCGGGCCATTCGGGTCGGGCTGCTGCTCGGCGAGAGTGCCTTGCTCGTCCGGTGCCCCGGGTCTCGAAACCGGTTCAGCCTGGCCCGGCGCCAGTGTCGCGGCTGCCGGTGGTGCGACCGGGTGCTTCGCGGCCTCGGCAACTTCTGGTGTCGGCGCGTGCACCGAATGCTTCGCCGATGCGTGCCCTGCGTCGGGAGCGAGCTGGATACCCACGGCAACTGCTAGCGAAGAGACGAAGGTGACCGCGCCGGCGGCCAATGCGGTCACGGCCCCCGCGTAGGACAAGTGTCCGGGTCGCCGTGGCGGCGCGGCGGGCGCGGGTTCGCTGGTATGCGCGACGAGTTGCTCGTCGGTGAACTCGGTGCTTCGAGCCGCACCCAGCGCCGCGCCGCGTGCGACTGTCACCTGCGCCATGGTCTGCGCGAAGACCGGGACCGGCAGGGCCTTTTCGAGCTGCCAGGAGAATCCATCGATGTCGCTGTCAGCGCCGACCACAACCACGCCTCCCGGGCGCCATCCGCTGCGTTCGAACATTCCGGTCAGCCAGGATCGCAGCCCGTCGAAGCCGCCGCTGACGTGTTTGATGGCTGTTTGAGTCTCGCCGTCGTGGGTGTCGACCATGACGACGGTCGCCCGCTCGTGTTCGAGAAGGCAGACCGCGGTCTGCTCGTACCCGATGACCGGAGCGATAGCCCGCGCCAGGGTCTCGACGGCCTCCAGCAACCGAACCGGCACCACGTTGTCGAAGCCGGCGTCGGTCAGCGCCTCTAGCAGCAGTGCGGCTTGCGCGGCCGCATCGTCGTTCCACGTCACCCCGTTGACGCGCAAATGGTGATCGCTCGCGTTGGCCTGCGCGTCTACCCGCAAGACCTCTTGTGCCACCTGTTCTGCGGTACTCACAGCGGGCACGCCGTGATCGGCGTGCAGCGCCGATTCCTGGTGATCCAGGATGGTGCCGTCTGCGCCGTGCCCCTCAGCGAGGACCCACCCGAAGGTGGTCGGCGTCAGTGATAGCCCTAGTACCGTGTCCAAAGTTTGCACCTCAATCGTCCCGGACTCCGAGGCCCTGCCTAACCATCACCGCACCATAAAGTCCGCTGGTGCGGTGATTCGAGAGGGCCGGAACGGACCGGGTTTGCGTTCGGTCTCCATCGGCTTGCTTCGAGAGAGCCTACGCGGTCGTGGCGGGTTCGGCTGCACCGATATCAGTTCCCGGGAAATCCCACGCGCAGGCCCAGCTGACGGCGGAATCGAACTAATTATCGAACGCGTCAGCCGCATCGGCGCCGCCTCGCGGGCGGTGGTCCGCCGCCGTACCAACTGTCAATGCAGCTAACCGTTGGGCCGATTGGCGGTCGCCGTAGGCGTGTCGAAATCGGCAGCTGATCTTGATTAGACAACATTTGTAGCCTTTGTTGTCGCACACCACTCCCCTGGCGCCTTGGTTTTGGCGTTGCGTCCTCTACCTGGTGGTTTGCCAAGCGATGGCGCCAAATTAGGCCGCGGAAGCGGGCTCCGGCTTTGGCGATCAGCTATCGGTCTCGGTGAATTTTTTGCAGTTCCCGATACAAAACCGAGATGACAACGCGTCCCAATCGACATTTGACCTATTCGCACGGTAAATTCTGCGAGGGCACCACGCGACTACAGACGACCGACAAGGGGCGCAGGTATGACAGACGTGAGCGAGAAGATCCGGGCCTGGGGGCGCCGGCTTTTAGTCGGTGCGGCAGTGGCTGTCACCCTGCCGGGCCTGATCAGTCTTGCCGGCGGAGCGGCCACCGCGGGAGCTTTCTCCCGCCCAGGCTTGCCCGTTGAATATTTGCAGGTGCCGTCCGCCGGGATGGGCCGCGATATCAAGATCCAATTCCAGAGCGGCGGCGAAGGCTCGCCTGCCGTGTACCTGCTCGACGGATTGCGGGCCCAGGACGACTACAACGGCTGGGACATCAACACTCCCGCCTTTGAGTGGTACTACAAGTCCGGCCTGTCGGTCGTCATGCCGGTCGGTGGACAGTCCAGCTTCTACACCGACTGGTACCGCCCCGCGTGCGGGAAGTCTGGCTGCTCGACCTACAAGTGGGAGACGTTCCTGACCAGCGAGCTGCCGGGATACCTGTCGTCGCAGAAGGGCGTCAAGGCGAACGGCAGTGCCGCGATCGGGATCTCAATGGCGGGTGCATCGGCAATGAATCTGGCGATCTACCACCCGGCACAGTTCGTCTACGCCGGTTCGCTGTCCGGCTACCTGAGTCCGTCCACTGGCCAGGGCTGGATAGGCCTGGCGATGGGCGATGCCGGCGGCTACAAGAAGGAAGACATGTGGGGGCCCGATAACGACCCCGCGTGGCAACGCAACGACCCCTTGGTCAACGTCGGCCAACTCGTCGCCAACAACACCCGGCTCTGGGTGTATTGCGGTAATGGGACGCCGAACGAACTGGGCGGTGCCAATTTGCCGGCCACGTTCCTCGAGAGCAATTTCATGATCGGCGTCAACAAGAAGTTCCAAGACGCCTACAACGCCGCGGGCGGCCACAACGCCGTGTTCAACTTCCCGCCTTACGGAACCCACAGCTGGGAGTACTGGGGTGCTCAGCTCAATGCGATGAAGGGTGACCTGCAGAGCAGCTTGGGTGCTTCCCCCGGAGGCGGCGGATAATCGGCCTGTGCCGCAAGGGATTTCGCTACTGCGCTTGACGGAAATCGTCAGGCGCAGTAGCGCGTCAAGGGCCCTTTTGGCCATGGTGCTAACGCTGTCGGCCGCCACTTTGCTGCCAACATCGGCACGAGCCGACACCAGCGCATTGACCGAGCTGGTCGATGCCGCCGCGCACCGGCTGCAAATTGCCGAGCCGGTCGCCGCATTCAAATGGAATTCGCACGGCGCCATCGAGGACCCGGGCCGCGTTCAAGAAGAACTCGCGAAGTTGACTGCCGATGCCGCCGGTGAACACATCGACCCGTCCTATGTCACCCGGGTGTTCGGTGACCAGATCAACGCCACCGAAGCGATCGAGTACACCCGCTTCGCGGGGTGGAAGCTCAATCCGTCGAATGCGCCTGCTGGTTCGCCCGACCTGTCGGCGTCACGGTCGGAGATCGACGGCCTCAACCAGACGATGATGAGTCAGATAGTCGCCCACTGGGACCTTCTGCACGCGCCGGCGTGTGGCTCGCAGCTCGACGCCGCGCGGGCTGTCGTTATAAGAATTCGGCAGCTCGACACCCTCTACCAGCAGGCCTTATCGCTGGCGACGCAGGCTTATTGCGCTTAACTATCGGCTGCACGGGTGCCGTAAATAGCTTGTGACGTGCCGATTTCATTGCCATAGAAATGCCATAAACTTCTTATCTCGCGAACCAATCGAATCGGTAACGCTTTCTACACACATGCCGAATTGCTTGACATGAGAAACTTGGGGAAGCCTCTCGTCAAGTACGCGATTATGGGCGGGTTCATTGCAGCGACCCTAGGCCCGGCGACCGCCGAGGCTGGCGCGGCGCCGACTCCCAACTGGGACGCGATCGCGGAGTGTGAATCCGGCGGCAACTGGCACGCCAACACCGGAAACGGAGTCTACGGCGGACTGCAATTCAAGCCGGCCACCTGGGCCCGATACGGCGGTGTCGGCAACCCTGCCGCGGCATCCCGCGAGCAACAAATCGCGGTTGCCAACCGGCTTTTCGCTGACCAGGGTGTGGAGCCCTGGCCCAAGTGCGGTGCTCAGTCCGGCCTCCCGATCGGGTGGTACTCGCACCCTGCGCAGGGCATCAAGGAGCTCATCAACGGGCTGATCCAGGCCGCCATGCCGCACTGATGATCAAATCGGGCGCGGCCTAGGTTCACGGCCGAGCATGTGTTTGGATCGGGCGATGGAAGGTTCGGCAACCGTACATATGGCGGCACCTGCGGACACGATTTGGAACGTGATTTCTGACGTCCGCAACACCGGAAAGTTCTCACCGGAGGTCTTTGAAGCCGAGTGGCTGGGTGATGCGACCGGCCCGGCCCTGGGCGCCAAATTCCGCGGCCACGTGAAGAGAAACGAGATCGGGCCGGTTTATTGGACGACCTGCGAAGTCACCGCATGCGAACCCGGCCGTGAATTCGGATTCGCGGTCTGTCTCAACGACAGACCGGTCAACAACTGGCACTACCGGTTGGCTCCATCGGGCGCCGGCACGGACGTGACTGAGTCATTTCGGCTCAGCCCGGCGCCGTGGCTCGGCGTCTACTGGTTGTTTGGCGGCTTTCTGCGCAAGCGCCGGAACGTCCGTGATATGACCAAGACGCTGAACCGCATCAAAGATGTGGTTGAGGCGGGCTGACAGGGAAGGGTGGTATGCCAGGCGTCGTCAAATCGGTCTTCATCACTGGTGCGGGCAGTGGCATGGGCCGAGAAGGGGTCAGGCTTTTCCACGCCAACGGCTGGCGGGTGGCAGCGGTGGACCGTAACGCTGACGGTCTGGCGGCTCTGGTCGGCGAGCTTGGCGACGAGCGCCTGTGGACTCGCGCCGTCGACGTGACGGTCAAGGCGGATCTGGACGGCGCCTTGGCCGACTTTTGCGCCGACAATGCCGGCGGCGGCCTGGACATGATGTGGAACAACGCCGGGGTCGGCGAATCCGGCTGGTTCGAGGACGTGCCCTACGAGGCCACCATGCGGGTCGTCGAGGTCAATTACAAAGCCGTGCTGACCGGGGCCTACGGCGCGCTGCCCTACCTCAAGAGAGCCCCCGGCAGCCTGATGTTCTCGACGTCATCGTCGTCGGCGACCTATGGCATGCCGCGCATCGCGGTCTACTCGTCGACCAAGCACGCGGTCAAAGGGCTGACCGAGGCGCTTAGCGTTGAATGGGAGCGCCACGGGGTTCGCGTCGCCGACGTATTGCCGGGTCTGATCGACACCGCCATTCTGACCACGACGCCCAACCACTCCGCTGATGGTGGCGCGCCGATGACCGCAGCCGAGCTGCGCGCCACCGCGCCTAAGAAGGGCATGCTGCGGCTGATGCCGGCGGCCAGCATGGCCGAAGCCGCATGGCAGGCTTACCACAGCCCGAAGCGGTTGCATTGGTACGTGCCGAAGAGCATTCGCATGATCGACCTGCTGAAAGGCCTGAGCCCGGAGTTTGTCCGCGGCCGCATCGCCAAATCGCTGCCCGGGTTGATGCCGAAGCGGCAGTAAAGGAGCCGAAGTGATGCAGTACAGGTTGGTCGCGGTCGGGTTTGCCCTTGTCGCCGGTGTCGCCGGCTGTGCCGAGCCCCAGACGACGCCGCGTGCTGCCGCGCACCTGACCATCGACGGCACCAGTCACGCGGCACGTCCGGCCGCGTGCAGCCAGTTGCAGTCCTACCGGACCATCGACATCCGCGACCGTGACGGCCAGGTGGAAGCGGTGGTGTTGTTCAGCGCATCTCGGGTCATCCCCCAGTGGGTGAAGATCCGCAACATTAACGGGTTCACCGGAAGCTTCTGGCAAGGCGGGGTGGGCGAAGCGCACGCCGACGCAACCAACAGTGCGTACACGATCTCCGGCAGCGCCTACGGCATCAACAACAGCAATCCCAACAAGGTCATCACCACGGACTTCAAGATCACCGCGGACTGCTGAAATTGACCGGTTAGCGACGGGGATTCCGGGCCGCCCCCGGCATACGCTTCTGCGATACACCCGCCTGGCCGAGGGAGGCGCAGTGAAGGAGCGATTGCACTGGCTTGCGATGCACGGGTTCATTCGGGGCGTCGCGACGATCGGGCTCCGGCGCGGTGACATGCAGGCCAGGCTGATCGCCGACCCGACGGTGCCCGCCGACCCGATCGCATTCTGCGACGAACTGCATGCGCTGGGCCCAATGGTGCGAGGCCGCGTCGGCTATTTGGCCGTCGACCATGCAGTGATCCATGGTCTGCTGCGCTCCGACGACTTCCGGGTGGTGGTGCTGGGATCGAATCTGCCGGGGCCGGTGCGATGGCTGGAGCGCCGGGCGCGCGATGATCTGCTGCATCCGTTGCGCGAGCCCTCGCTGCTGGCGACCGAGCCGCCGGATCACACGCGCTACCGCAAGACGGTGTCGGCCGTGTTCACGTCGCGGGCAGTCGCCGCGTTGCGTGATCGGGTGGAGGAAACCGCGGCCAACCTCCTCGACGAGTTGGCCGATGAGTCCGGTGTCGTGGATATCGTCGGACGGTATTGCTCGCTGCTTCCGGTCGCCATCATCAGCGATATCTTGGGTGTGCCCGAGCACGACCGGCCGCGCGTCCTGCAGTTCGGCGAATTGGCAGCTCCGAGTCTGGACATCGGATTGCCGTGGCGCCAATACCGCATGGTGCAACAAGGGATCGCCGGATTCAACGCATGGCTCGTCGGTCACCTGCAGCAATTGCGCCGCTCGCCCGGTGACGATTTGATGAGTCAGCTGATTCAGACAGCCGAAAGTGGCGTGGACGAAACACATCTCAACGAAGCCGAACTCACCGCGATTGCCGCCTTGGTGTTGGCCGCAGGGTTCGAAACCACGGTAAACCTGTTGGGCAACGGGATTCGTATGTTGCTCGACGCGCCCGAGCATCTCGACACGTTGCGCGAACGTCCCGAGTTGTGGCCCAACGCTGTTGAAGAGATCCTGCGGTTGGACTCGCCGGTGCAACTCACGGTGCGCAAGGCCCTCAACGACGTCGAGCTGGCCGGCAGGCAGGTCAGCAGCGGAGACATGGTGCTGCTCTACCTGGCCGCCGCCAACCGGGACCCGTCGGTGTTCCCCGACCCGCATCGCTTCGACATCGAACGCCCCAATGCGGGTAGGCATCTCGCGTTTTCCGGGGGCCGCCACTTCTGCCTGGGCGCCGCGCTTGCCCGTGCTGAGGGCGAGGTGGGGTTGCGGGCCTTCTTCGATCGCTTCCCCGAGGTGCGTCCGGCCGGTGCCGGGACCAGGCGCGCCACCCGAGTGCTGCGGGGTTGGTCGAGCCTGCCGGTAGCGCTGGGGCGGGCGCGAGCGATGGCACCGCTAGACGCCTAGGTGCCGATCATTGCTGGGCCAGGTAGCGGCTCAGCCAGTCCAACAGGCGCTGCCAGGCGTCAGTCGCGGCCACGGCGTTGTAGCGAGGGCCGGTGTCGTTGAAGAAGGCATGGTCGGCGTCGGGTTCGATCACCAGGTCGTTGACCAGCCCATACTGGTCGAGAGCAGCCTTAGCTATTGCGCGAGAACCGGTGACCCTGGTGTCCAGGGCGCCGTAGATACCAAGCACTGCTGCTTTGGCTCCGGTGAAGTTGGGATTGGGTGGCAACGGCCCGTAGAACGCAACGGCAGCCGAGACTCCCGGAGCGCCGGCGGCCAGCAGTTGCCACACCAGTCCCCCGCCGAAGCAAAAACCCACCACCCCAACCTTTTGCGCCGGCGCGCGGAGCTTCAATTCGGCGACGCCGGAGTTTATGTCGTGGGTGAACTGCTTCGGCGCGATAGAGCTGAGCGCCGCGGTGGCCTCCGCCGGATCCCGGAACGCAGCGGTTCCGCCGTTGGCGGAGAGCAGGTCTATGGCGAGCGCCGAATACCCGGCCCCGGCCAGCCGGCCGGCGACCGATCGCACCCAGTCGGTGAGTCCCTTGTTCTCGTGGATGACCAGCACGGCGCCCTTGGGATCTGCCGCCTGCGCCCACGCCCCTTGCAGTTGCCCCGTCGACTCACTCCACGAGATCGACGATGGGGTTAGCGCGTTCGCCATACCGGGCGGTTGCATTGGGCCAGTTGATGTTTCGGGGGCCGACGTGGCTTTGGAAGTTTCGGACTGTTCGTGCGGCACGGAGCACGCCGCGAGCAGTGCGGCCGCGGCTGCGCCACTCAGGCCTAGCAGCGATAGCCGCCGCATGGCCTCGCGTCTGGTCAGCAAGCCGTCGACGTGGTCGGTGGCGATCTCGTCGGCGATGTAACGCTGCAGCGGGTTCACCTTGGCGAGTATCCGCCTGCGCCGCGGCGGTTGACACCCGTGCAGCGATCGAGTTTATTTGCCGCTATGACAGACGTTTCTATGATCGCGGTCGAGGAGGTCGTACTAGGGCTGTGGCGGGCGCTTTCACGCCGGGACTGGGATGCAGTCCAGTCGTTCCTCGCCGAAGACTGCCTCTACGTCGACATGCCGGTGCCCGCGTTGGCGGCGCGTGGTCCGGAAGACACCGTGAAGCGACTCAAGATGGGGCTCGAGCCGCTCGCGGGCTACCAGAACCACGACGGTGTGCTGTTATCGAATGGCGCCGATGTGATGTACGAGCACTCCGAAACCTGGACCTTCACCTCGGGTGAACGAGGCGTGCTCAGATTCGTCACGGTACATAAAGTCGTGGACGGCAAGATCACGGTCTGGAAAGACTACTGGGACATGAACAGCCTGGTCAGCTTCGCGCCCCCGAACCACTTCGAGGCGCTGGCAACTGCCGACACATCATGGATTTTCGATGCTACGGGTCTGATCTAGGCCCGATTTCGTTCACTTACGGCTGCGACTAATGGCAATAGTTACCCGTGGGTATCATCTAGCGCGGTCCAGCAGATCTCGGTTATGATCTGCACCGGCCGAATCGGGTCTGAATGCGGTGGTGGGCGCAGTCATGCCAGCTATTTGTTATTTGGAGTCGGGAGCGGCCATTTTTCGTGCCTCCTGATGCCACGCCCGTGGCTTGTCTTGAGCCGGGCGCCTACCTGGACGAACGGAGTGCGAATGTCGCGCGTAACCACCAAATTCAGTGTCGCTGTGGTCCTCGGCTTCACCGCTGTGACGGCGTCAGGATGTTCGCCGATCCTGTCGCTCTTCTCGTTTTAATGCCTTGACGCGTGGGGCAAATTTCGGCGCTTCGGGTCTGATCTGAGACGTCGTTTCTTCGCTGGTTGGCGTGCCCGGTGGTTGGGGCCGTCAACGGTTGGCGAAAGCTCGAAAAGCGGGCTGAGCCCATGTGCGCGGCGGGTGGCGCTGGTCTATCTGTGACAGTGATTCACTCCCGCCGCGAGAGCCTCGGGTTCTGTGCGGTATTCGTGTAAATGCAGCAGTGGGCGTCTTGATGTCGCCTATTTGTTGTCCGGAGTCATAATCAGCATTTTTTGCGCCTGCTGACGCCCGTCCCAGTGTGGCTCGAGCTGGGTAATTACTGAACGAATGGAGTGTAAATGCTGCGTATTATCAGCAAAGTAAGTGTTTTTTTGATACTCGGCCTGACGGCAGTGACAGCGTCAGGATGCTAGCCGATGTTTCTGATGTGAGTTTTCTGAATCTGTGACAAACAGATTGTCTGGCATGGTATTTCGAACGCGGTCCGGCCGCGCGGCGGGCAGCAGGCGTCGTCCATGTTTGGGTAACGCGCACCGCCGTGAGTACCACCTGGCAAATCAACATGACCAGATTATTTGTCGGTAAAACTGGCGTATGAAGCAGATCTCGGGTTAGTATCTGGACCGACCGAATCGGGTCTGAATGCGGTGGTGGGCGCCTTCATGCCGACTATTTGTTGTTCGGAGTCGGGAGCGGTCTTTCTTGTGCCTCCTGACGCCATGGACCTGGTTCCAAATTGAGTCGGGCGCAATCGGGACGAATGGAGTGCGTTATGTCGGGCATCACCAGCAAGATCACCGTCGCTGTAATCCTCGGAGTTACCGCGTTGTCGGCGACGGGATGTACGCCGGTCTTCTCGCTCATCACCGTATCTATGTAAGCCCGGGCGACTTGTCGCACTGTGTGCCAGGCGCCCGGGGGTAGCCGCCAGTTGAGTGGGTTGCCCCTTCGGAGCCCCTGACCACGACCTGATGCCCTCGGGTAGGCATCATGTTGGTTCGCCACAGGGTGGGAGTTCACCGACGCCCCCTGCAATGCGGCGGGCTGTTTGTCGTTCGCCCGGGCCAGCGAGTACTTCGCGGCCCGGGCATCGACGGATTTCGCGTGCTGGCGAGAGAGCGGTCGGCGGCGCACTATGCACTGCTCTAGTCTCGGGTGTAGCCATACACCGATGAGCGTCGCCGGTTCGGCGAATCCCGAGCCATTCCTTGCCGGACATACGGGATCATGAACAGGGCGTGCCTCTGCGACGCCTCAATCACATAGTGACGGGGAGGATGAGGCGATGCCGCGCTTCGAAACTGAAATGGACGTCTGTCCCCACTGTCGCCGGGCAGCCGAGGCCACAGTCGAGTACATCCGCGACGACGACGGCAATGTGGTCCGGAGGGTGGTGCGCGACATCAGCTGCCAATACACCGACTGCCCAGGTAGCGAAGTACCCCCGCATTGGGGCTAGCCAACATGCGTATCGTGACGCCGGTGGGTCACCGCTCGCGCCGCGTACCGCCAAGCATCTCGGGTTGATTGGCCGTGCACCGGACGTGGAATCGGCAGTCGCGGACACAAGACGGGGCGCCTGACGCGTCAGATTTGTCGTCATTTATCGCGCGTCCGATTCGCATCCCCTTGTGCGACAACTGATCTTGATTTTGGGGCTATCGGAAGTCGCTGCGGGCCAACAATTTACGTTGCGACATACCGGGTCTATGACGAACCGGCCAGAACCGTACTGGTTGAATGGAAAGTCGAAAAAACTTTCGGGAGTTTTCGCGAAAACCCTCGTGATCATGGACTTTGGCATCGTATTGTTCGTGTGTCTCGGGCAACAGAACGGCTCTCTGGCAACAGAATGTCCTTTAGACGAACGGGGGCTTTTTCATGTCACGTCTTAGTAGCAAGATCGCCGTCGCCGTGATCCTCGGCTTCACCGCGCTGACGGCATCGGGGTGCACGGTGCCGCTCACCTTCGACCCAGGCACCTCAGGCTTAACCTTTTCGCTCTAGGAAGGCAGGCAGCAGACGTGGGGTGAGTCCGCGATAATCCCAGTGAGAGCAGGGATTATCGCGGATCTCCTCGCTATGGCCCGGTCACCGGGTGCGTCTGGATCGGGGATGCCTATCACGGACCGGCTGCACTGCGGGCGGGGGCCTTATCCTTCAAGCTGCCGAAATCCATTGTGCTGCATGGATGATTTGGCGCGACTCCGCCGCGCTATCGCCCGCGCGGCTTTTCCGTCAACTTCCGTGACTTAAAAAGGTCTCTGCGGCCGGAAAATTTATGTTGCTGCGGTGCAACAGCTTTCGGATGCACCGCAGCTGACGCCGCGCCTCCGGACGTACCCAATGAGGGTGCGCCCGGAGCGACGCGATCAGCTTGCTTGCGACCGAGGTAACCGGCCGGTCGCCATTAGGGCGAGCAGGTGAATGGGGAGCAATCGATGGTGAGAGGGACTGTGCACCCCGACGCTGTGACAGCGGTAAAGGAAAGCATTAAGGCGACAATGATCTTGCTCGTACGACGTGACATGGCAGTTTCCCCCGTTCGTCTTGAACGATCTGTTGCCCGATATATGGACTTGTGAACTCCGAGTACCCCGAGAACGTTGAGTCTACGCCGTTAAGCCCGCTTAACCAAAGGGTGTTTCGTTGTGAGGATGATTCTCCCCGGTGACACGTCGACCCCCAATGGAGCTGGGGTTCCCAGTACGTCAACGAGTTTCGTGCCGTGGCTGCATTCGGTTCGGTGCGCGAAAGGCAGCGCAAAACACGAAACGCTATTGCTATGAAGCCAACTCGTGCAAAACACAAAGCCGGACCGGATCACGCTTGCCCTTGACCTTCACCCAGCCGTGCCTGCTGACCCGCGCGGTCGTACCGAGCGCGGTGGAGGTGCTGGGGCCGACCACCACCTGACCGGGCTTGGCCAAGTTCTGTAGGCGCGCGGCCAGATTCATGGTGTCCCCGATCGCGGTGAAGCTACGCATCTGTTCGGCACCGATGTTGCCCACCAGCGCCGGCCCAGTGTTAATCCCGACCCGAAACCGCGGCCAGTCCACGTGCCCGCACGCCGCCTGCTCCACCACGGTGTGCAGCGCAAGCGCGGCGCCGGCGGCCCGCAACGCGTGATCGGCCTGGCGCGCCGGAGCGCCCCAGATCGCCATCACCGCGTCGCCGACGAACTGCAGAACGGTTCCGCCCGCCTCGAGGATGACCGGGACGACCGCGCCGTAATAGGTATTCAGCATGGTGACCACCTGATCGGGGGAAGTGGCTTCGGCGAACGGGGTGAAGCCATGCAAGTCGGCCATCAACACCGTCACTTCGGCAATCGCACCACCCAGGCCAGCCTGATCTGGGTCGGCAAGCAGTGCAGTCGCGACGGCGGGCGACATGTAGCTACGGAACAAGCCGTCCAGGTGGTGGTAAAGCCGGGCGTTCTCCAAAGCGATCGAGGATTGCATAGCGAACGAGCGCAGCAGCGCGACGTCGGCGTCGGCGAAGGCGCCGGATCGGTACGCCTCGATTACACCGGCGACCTGCCCCTTGACCATCAAAGGCAGCTCGAGAGCACCGTCCTCGGTTGCTCCGTCGGAAAAGCTGAGCTTGCCGTCGCGCAGGATGCCCAGCCGAAATCGGTCGTCGGGAAAGGCGTCTGCGATGGCCGCCATGACCCGACTGAGCAACGCGTCCTCGTCCTGGATGACGCTGGACTCTTGGCCCAGGGCGATCAGCGCACCCAGCTTGCGCACGCGTTCGCGCTCGGTGCCGAGCGCCTCCGCACCGCGCTTGAGCACGGCGACCTGTTGCTCGGACAGTTCGAATCGGTCGGCAAGCCGTGCGGCAACGGCGCCCGGCGCCACCTGATCGCCTCGCTCGCGGCGCTGCAGCACGTCGACCATCTCTTCGAGCGCCACGGAGTAATCGCGGCGCAGATCCGCGATGGTCTGCTGGGTGGCCAGTGAATCGAACACCCCTCGGACCGTGCCCTCCTTACGGAATTGGACCCGCGCGCTGTAGGCGATGAAGCAGAAGGCCATCGTCATGAGCAGGTGCCACAGCCACCACGAGGCGTGCCAGCTCATTCCGAGCGCCAACGCCACTGAGGCCTCCGCCAGCAGCACGAAGGCGGTGAGCACCGACATGGCGACCACCGCGGGGCGCCGCCGGTAGATGGGAAAGTAGGCAAGAGCCGCCGCCCCGAACAGCACGCCGCCGGCCAGCGCCCCGACCTGCTCCATGCTTTCCAACAGCGCCTGATTCGGCAGCCGGTCCAGCATGCCGCACAGGATCAGCACCGCGCAGACCCCCATCAGGACCCAAACGAGCACCGACAAGCGTCGGCGCAATGACCACAGGCAGGCATTTCTTGCCGGCGTGAAGGTAATCGAAGAAGTCAGCGCGATCACACCGGCCAGCACCAGCCCCATTCGCGTCGGCAACATGAACTCCGCGTCGGAGGTATCCATCAGCACCCCGGGCGTAAATAGTGCGTGTACCCCGAAAAATCCTGCGGTCGTGGTAAATACCAGGGACACCAACCAGAGACGGGCGTCGTCCCGTGCCCGCGCTTCGCGGCCAATCAACGCGCCCAGCACCACACAGACCAAGGCCGTCGACAGGACCAACACGAAATGCGCCACCCGGTTGTCCCATTCCAGGTCGACTTTGGGTATGTCGAGCAACAGCCACAACGCGACCATCGGAAGAGCCATGTGCGTAAGCCAATTCGCGGTCCGTACCCGAGATCCCGGGCGGGGGGTGGCGCTACTCACCCGTGGCCGGCGATGCCAGCCAACCCGCCGGCTCATGGCCCGCATCGAAGCAACAACCCCCTAGGTGAATCCCCATCACCAGCCCGCCCTGCATGCTGGTTCGATTCCAGCAAACGGCCGGGGGCAATGGGAAATTCCTTGTTACCGGAGATGGCGTTGACAACGCGCGATGTCGCCGAGACGAATCCTGTTCGAGCTGACTAAGACTCGGTGAATTGCTGCTGGGACTTGAGGGTGTGTGACCCGGATTGCGCCGCTTTCACACGGCTATGTGGTGCAGCAAGATTGGTCCGGGCGATCGCTTTGAGGCCCGAACGTGTCGGAATCGGCAACAACGGTGTAAATCTCCCACTTCTCACCGCCGGGTCCAGTCACCCACACCTTGTCCTGGGTGGCGAAGCAGCAGGTGGTCCCGATTTCCTCTTCGGTGAACATGCCCTCCGTCGCGAGCCGATTAATCTCGCGGTGCACCCGCGCGCTGGATTCGACCTCCACACCGAGATGGTTCAAGGTGCCGCCGTGCCCGCGGTTTTCCAGCAGTACGAGTTTGAGTGGGGGTTCGGCAATCGCGAAATTGGCGTACCCGGGTTTGACCTTCGCGGGCTGGGCGCCAAAGAGCTTGGAGTAGAACTTGATTGCCTCGTCGAGGTCGTCGACATTGAGGGCGAGTTGCAGGCGGGACATATCGAATCTCCAAACTAGGGGCCGGCGACGCCCAGGACCGACGAAAGCTGCTGCAGGGCAGCCGGAATCGCCCAGTAGTACACCCAGGTGCCGCGGCGTTCGCAGTCCAACAGCCCTGCCGAGCGCAGCAACTTGAGGTGGTGAGAAATCGTCGGCTGGGACACGTCGAAGGTTGCCGAGATCTCACACACGCAGGCCTCACCGCCCGGGTGGCTGGCGATCAGGCTCAACAGCCGCAGTCGAACCGGGTCGCCTAGTGCCTTGAACATGGCCGCCAGGTCGACTGCCTGCGACGCGCCCAGGGCGGCCACGCCAAGCGCCGGACAACACCCCGACTGAATCGACATCTATCTATATAAACATCTATCGAATCAAGGCGCAATAGCCGTTGCCCGGTGTTGGGTCAGGTCTGGCCTCAGTGACCGGCGCCGTCGAGGCGATAGATGCGGGCGGCATTCTGGTGCCCAATGAGATCGGCCACCCGGGTCGCATCGGCCTCGCTCCAGTCGCCGGCATCGACAAAGCTTTGCAGTACTCGGTGAATCCCCCTGCGCCACAAAGCGGCACCCAAGTAGTGCAGTTCGGCCGGTCCGAAGCCGTCCGACGAGTACAGGATCTTTCGCAATGGCGCCATCTCGAGCAGCCGGGCGATGAATGCGGGTGCCCGGGCGCCCAGGTAGTTGATGCTTAATCCGCCGTCGAGATAGACGTTGTTGAACGCCTGCGCTAGATAGCCCGCCTCGCGCTCGTAGGGATAGCAGTGCAACAGCACGATCGGGGTGTCGCCGGATTGACGCAGGAAGTCGAGTAGAAACAGCGGGTTGGCTTTGTGTAGATCGCAGTCCCGGTCACCGAAGCCGACGTGAAACTGCAACGGCTTGCCCAACCGCAAGGCGTGGTGCAGCCCGAAACGCAGCAGCACTCGATCCTGCAACCGGGTCGCGCCTTGCTCCCGCCACCGGCTTGCGGCCTCGGCGACTTGCGACGTGGTCGGGTCGGTCAGGTCGCCGTCGAAACCGCCGCGGTAGGCGAGGATGGACTTGGTGCCGACAGCGCTGGCCGCACGGTCGTGCAGGATCTCTTCGAATGCCGACGCGTAATCGCGGGGCGCCTGCGCGGCCTGTTCGGCCACCTGCTCAAGACGAATGACTTCGTGCGCACGGTTTCCCGACAGTGCACTCAGCTTGGCGATATCTGTTGTGCCGGCGCCGATTCCGGTGTCCACCAGCCAGTCGCTGACTCCGGCGGCCGGCAGAAACAGGCGGGCCAGCTCGATTTCGGTGAATTTGCTGCGATGCTGCCAATAGGTCTGTGGAGCAACGTGTTTAGGCAAGTCCAGGATGGGCGCGCAGTGGGCACGCACCGCGAAGCCGAGCTGTGAGTCGAAACCCGAGTCCGAGAGTGGCTCGGTGTTGGCCTCGTTGAGGGCGTTCTCGAATCGTTGCCGATTGCCGGGCTCTAACCAGCATCCGTGGACGTGTTGATCGATCAACGCCACTTCACCGATGTGCTGCGCGAGCGCCGATGGGTCAGCCACCGCTACAGGCTCCACGCCATCCGGAATCTATCCGCCAGTTGCCCGGAGCTCAGGCCAGCATACTTTTCATGTTCCAGACGGCGGACTGCGACAACCATGTCAACCGCGGACTCCCCCAGGATACTTCGCAGCAACGTTGAATTATCCAGCGCGGCAATTATATCCGCCTGCGATCGGGCCAGGCTGGTGATACCGGCGCGCTCACGATCGGATTCGGACAGCCGTGCCGGGTCTACCGTTGTTTCCGGTGGTAATGCGGCGTCGCACCGGATTCCTTCCAGTGCCAGCCCTAGGATAGCCGCCGATGCGAGGTAAGGATTTGCCGACGGATCGACGATCTTCACTTCGACGTTTCCCCCGTATCTGCTGCCGTTGACGAATCGCACTGCGGCTTCCCGATTCTCGATGCCCCAGCAGGCATAAGCCCCCGCCCAATTGCCCGGCTGGATGCGTAAGCCGGACACGATCGATCCGCACAGCACACCTTGGGCCTCGGGCACTCCGCGAATCACCCCGGCTGCCGCGCTCTCCCCCGCCGGCGTCATGCCACCGGCGCCGGGGCCGCCCGAGAATAGCGGTCCTTGCGCCGTGGTCAGCGAGAAGTGCTGGTGTGCACCGGATCCGAGGCTGCCGGCGAATGGCACCGGCGACAGGCTGATACGCATCCCATGGCGTCGGGCGGCGCGGCCGATGATGATCCGGGTCAGCACCAACTGGTCGGCCGCGGCCACCGGCGACAGCGGCGACAGTGAGATCTCGAACTGGTTGGCCCCGTACTCAGGATGCAACTGCTCGATTCCCACGCCGGAGGTCGCTGCCGCGGCAATCACATCACGGACGAATGCCTCGTGCTCGAGCACGCCGGCGAGGCCGTACTGCGCCCACAGTGCGGACGGCAACCTGCCACCGTCGGGTTCGACCAGTACGAACTCGATCTCATGGCCGACGGCAGCCTCGATGCCGGCGGCACCGAGGGCGGCCTCGACCCGGTGCAGCGTTCCCCGGCTGCAGGTGGAAACCGGCGTGCCGTCCTGCTCGAAGAATCCGGCGGGCCCCCAAGCCAACCCGTCGCCGATGATTCGCAACGCCGATAAGTCGATGCGCACGCGTTGATCACCGATCACCCCGACGTTGTCGGTGAAGGCGATGCCGGTCTGGTCGATGGCGAACGCATGCCACGATGGGCTGGCACCGAGGCCGGGTTCGGCGAAGGTGCCGGTCCGGCGGATCGGCACGGTTTTGGCTTGCGTGAGCCCGGCGGGGTTCACGACGGTGCCGATGACGGTGTCGACGCCCTCGGCTTCCAGCTGGGCGACCGCCGCGGCCGCCAGCGGCAGGCCGGTCATCGCAGCCTTACCGGCGGACGCCGTTGACGACTATGCCCGGCTGGGCAGGGTCAGCATGCAGGTCTGGCCGATATCGAGGGTCCGCAGCATGCGTCCCATGCCGACCCACAATGCGCACGACATGGCGAGGTCGGCGAGCAGCTCTTCGGAGAAGTGCTCGTTGCATCGGCTCCAAAAGTCTTCGTCATCGCGCAACTTCGTGTGTTCGGTGCCGAATCGGTGGGCAAATTCGGCTGCCAGCCGTTCCTGCTCGCTGAACCCCGGCCAGGTGCGCCAATCCAGCGCGTGCTGGTAAAGCTCTTCGTCGACACCGGCAGCCGGCCCGTCGGCGTCGCGGGTGTTCATGCACACGGTGCATTCGTTGTCGTGGGCGATCACGGCGCGGGCGATTTCGCGGGTGCGCATCGGCAGCCGATTCTTGGTGTAGACCGCCTGGCTGAAGTTGGCGATCGCGCCGCCGAGGTCCGGGGACTTGGTAGCCCAGCTGTAGATATCGTCGTCAGCGAACGTTCCGATTCGGCTCATGGCGTGATGGTACGCCCGCGCCCTCCGTTTACTAACGCCTATCGCCGACGCCGGCCTCCAGCTGACCGGTGCTGGGCACGTCGTCGTGCCAATCGCGTTGGGCCAGAACGCGGTGAGCGATGCGCTGTAGCGCGATTTCGACTTCGTGGCGGTCCGGACGGCCCTGATAGCTGGGCGAGCGGGACAGTTTGTCGACGATCCAGGCCAGCAGCAATGAATAGACGTAGTCGACCTGTTGGGTTCCGGCCGTGGTCAGCCACATCTGATCGCCGTTGCGCTGTGCGTAGCCGCCGGACACCAGACCGTCGAACGTGGGCTCTAGAACCTCGAACGGGACCCGCATGGATTCGCCGATATCGCTGAGACGGGCCGTCCCGTACATCTGCCCGAAGCGGTAGATCCGCATCACGCCCCACAATCCGGCCACGTCGAGGCGACAGTCCGGCCGCATCGCGATGCTGCGCAACCGGACGCCCGGGTCGCCCCGCAGCATGCGCGCAATTGCGTTCTCCAGCAGCCGTTCCGGAGTATCGGTGCTAGGCATCCCGAATCCGTCGCCCAGATCGACTGCGCTGTTGTGGATGTCGCGCAGCGGGATCTCACGCAGGAACAGTGCGAGGACAAAGCCGAGCAGTGCGACGGGCGCCGCCCAGAAGAACACCTCGCTCAGCGACTCCGAATAGGCCGCCACGATGGGAGCGGCTACGTTAGGTGGCTGGCGATGCAGGGCTCCCGGTGAGCTGACCGCTTCGGGCGGTGCGCCGCTGGCCGCCAGGGCCGCACCCATCCGGCTTTTGAGAAAGTTGGAAAACAACGAACCGAAAATCGCGGCGCCGAACGAACTGCCGATGGTGCGAAAGAACGTCACGCCGGAGGTGGCGACACCGAGATCCTCGAAATTCGAGGTGTTCTGCACGATCAGAACCAGCACCTGCATGGACAATCCGATGCCGGCACCCAGGATGACCAGGTCGAGGGACTGAATCAGTGCCGAGGTGGACGGTGTCATCCGCGACATCAGCAGAAACGCCAGCGCCATCAGCGCGGTGCCGGTGACCGGAAAGACCTTGTAGCGTCCGGTTTTGCCGACCAGGGTGCCGCTGCCCGTCGAGGTGACCAGCATCCCGAGCACCATCGGCAGGGTGCGCAACCCCGACGTCGTCGCGGACACACCATTGACGTACTGCATATAGGTGGGCAGAAACGTCATCGCGCCCAACATCGCGAAGCCGACTACGAACGACAACACGCAACACACCGTGAACACCGGGCTGGCGAACAGCCGGGTCGGCAGGATCGGCTGCGGGACATGACTTTCGACCCAGACAAACGCGGCCAGCGCTGCCGCGGCGCCGACGAACAACCCGATGATCGTCCCCGAATCCCACGGGTAGAGGGTGCCGCCCCAGCTGGTCGCCAGCGTCAAGCCGGCGGCGCCCACACCGACCAACACGATTCCGGCGTAGTCGATAGCGGGCTTGGTGGATGAGGCCAGCGCCGGAATGGCCGCAGCGGCAACAAAGATCACCAGCACCGAGATCGGCACGTTCACCCAAAACGCCCACCGCCAGGTCAGGTAGTCGGTGAAGTAACCCCCCAAAAGCGGCTCGACGACCGTCGTGACACCGAAGACCGCACCCAGGATGCCCTGGTAACGACCGCGTTCGCGGAGCGGGACAACCTCACCGATCAACGCGCTGGCCGTGACGGTGATCCCGCCGCCGCCGATTCCCTGCAAGGCCCGCGCTGCCACCAGCATGCCCATCGACTGGGCCAGCCCGCAGGACACCGACCCGATCACGAAGAACACGATGGCCGCCTGGAATACGCGCTTGCGGCCGAACAGGTCACCGAGTTTTCCGACCAGCGCGGTGACGATCGTCGACGCCAGCAGGTAACTGGTGACAACCCAGGACTGATGTCCGGCGTCGCCCAGGTCGGCAACGATGGTCGGCAACGCGGTCGCGACGATGGTCTGATCCAGCGCCGCGAGCAGCATGCCGAGCACGATCGCAACGAAGATCAGGTTTCGCCGTTGCGGGGTGATGAGCGCGCCGCTGGTTGCGGGATCCACTGCAGGGTTGGCCTGGGTTGACGCGGTGGATGCTGCTCTCGGGCTCGTCATGCCTGCCTTCCCGTCGGCGTTCGATGCTAACGGGTGCCCAGGGCTAACCCGCGGCAATCTCGCCGCGGGTTAGTTGCCGCGAGCCGGGATTACGCGATTGAGCCCGGCGGCCGGGAAACGCACTGCGCCAAGTACAGCGGCTCGCCCAGCTTCTCCATCAGCTGGAGCTGAGTCTCCAGATAGTCGACGTGGTTTTCCTCGTCGGCGATGATCTTCTCGAGAAGGAAGGCGCTGGTGCTGTCCTCTTTCTCTCGGCACATGATCACGCCCGGCTTGAGCCGGCTCAACACCTCGTACTCAATCGTCAGGTCGGCCTCGAACTGCTCGCGCAGTGTCTGGCCGATACGCAACGAGAAGAGGCGCTGGTAGTTCGGCAGTCCATCCAGCAGCAGAATGCGGTCGGTGATGGCCTCGGCGTGGCGCATCTCGTCGAAGGACTCTGCACGGGTGTGCCCGGCTATCTCGGTAAAGCCCCAGTTCTCCTGCATTTTGGAATGCAAAAAGTACTGGTTGATCGCGGTCAGCTCACTTGTCAATTGCTCGTTGAGCAGACGCAGAACGTCCGGATCCCCTTGCATGATCACTCCTCAGGTGTCGGGGCTGTCGTGGGATGGGCGCGGCAGGTGGGCTGGGCTGGAGCTCACCGTGCCGGCCTGAGCAGCACTTTGCCACGCAAATTTGAATTGTTCCAGCAAGGTATGGCTGCGCTCACTAGCTGAAATAGTGTTACTGTGCAAGGTTAGGTTCGTCTAACCTACTTAGGTTAGACTCTCTTAAGATGATGCTCGTCCGGGTGACCGCTGGTGTATGGGAGGTGCGCTGATGTACGTGTGCCTGTGCGTCGGCGTCACCAATCACACCGTGGCCGAATGCGTGGCCCGGGGCGCAGCCACCTCCAAGGAGGTGGCTGCGGCGTGTGGTGCCGGCGGTGACTGCGGTCGGTGCCGGCGCACCTTGCGGGCGATTATCGAGGCGTCCAAGCAAGCCGATGCCGAGCTCGAGCCCGCGGTGTCGCTCTAGCGGCGAACGATCGCGCCACGTTTCGTCAATTGCTTTTGCGCTCAGTGCCTTAACTGTTTTTTCGATCCGCGAAGTCGGCCAGCGCCGCGGCGTTGGCCGAGGTGCCCATCAGCTCGGCAAAGTGTGCGTTTTCCCGCGCGGTGGCGGCCAAGATTTCCGGCCGAATCGGTTCGATCATCGTGTGTTTGACCGCCATTAGGCTCGAAACCGGCCGGGCGGCAAGGATCTCGGCATGCCGACGAGTTTCGGGCAGCAGCGCCTCTGGATCGCAGACCCGCCAGACCAAGCCCATTCGCAAGGCCTCTTGCGCGTCAACCCATTCCGAGGACATCAACAGCCACGCGGCATTCTGCCGCCCCACCAGTTGCGGCAGCAGATAGGACGAGGCCGCCTCGGGGGCCACGCCCAGGCTGGTGAAAGGACACTTCAGCCGGGCCGTCGACGACATGAACGCCAGATCGGCGTAGCCCAGGATGGTGGCGCCGATGCCGACCCCGACGCCGTTCACGGCGCAAATCAGCGGCTTGGGGAACGCGCTCAGCGCGTCGATCATGCCGGGGAATCCGTGTTTGCCAGCAGTGAAGTCGGGGTCGGTGATGCGTGCCTGCATCTCGGCGAGATCGGTGCCGGCGGAAAAGCCGCGTCCGGTCCCGGTCAGCACCACGACCCCGATCTCCGGGTCGTCGGCGGCGGCCAACAGCGCCTCGGCGGTGGCGTCGTAAAGCGCTTCGTTGAACGCGTTAAGCGCCTCGGGCCGGTTCAGCGTCAGGGTGCGTACCCGGTTGGTGTCATCGATCAGCAGCGTCACCGCTGCAGCCTAACCTCGCGCCGGGGCCTGCCTGAGCTCACCCGTTGCTATAGACGCGGGTTGGCGGAATCAGCACCACGGCGCGCCGTTCCTTGGCCATCACCCGGTCGTATTCGTCCCAGTCGTCGTGGGTTCCGCCGGCGGCGGTGAAGACCTCGCGAAGCAGCAGCCGCAACTGCTCTGCGTCGGCAAGCCACGGCTGCGTGTCGTCGGGGCCGGCAAGTTCCGCGCGTCCCTCGACGGTCGCCCACTGCCAGCCATTGCGGAACGTGACGGCCAGTTGCGGACGCTCCCGGAGATTGGCGAGTTTGACTTTGCCGTAGGTGGTGAAACCGAGGACGGCTTCACCGGTTTGCGGGTGGGGTAACTCACCGACGTTGACCAACGACGCTTGCACGGTTCCGTCGGCGCGCACCGTCGAGATCACCGCCAGCCCGCTTTCGCCCGCCGCCAGTGCCACAGCGTCGTTGAGTGTGGTCATCTCGTTCCCCTTACGTATGAAACGGCGTCCTGAACACGTAGCGGCTCGTTGCCGCCGAGTCGATGTTCTCGTTGGCGCCGAACGCAGTAGTGCTGGCGACCATCCGGCCCAGGCGGTCCTTCAGGTCGTCATCGTCGGCGGCACCGAAAAATGCGTGCAGATCGGCTATCGCCTCCGCGGGGAACAACTCCTCGACGATGCCCGAGATTCCCGCGGCGTCCGGAGTCAGTGCCCGCACCACCCAGTTCTGGGTGTAGCCGAACGTCGACTGGGTTTCGATCGCGACGGATGTCTGGTGTAGCTGCCATCGGTCCAGCCAGAACGCCTCCTCCATCTCGGCCGGCCGACGCAGCAATACGACGTTCGCGAAACCGATTGTGCGACGGCCGGGTTCGACATCTGGACCGGGTAGCGGGGTCGATTCGGTGACCAGGTAGGCATCGAGTTGCTCGCATTCCGCGGCGAGCAGCTTCAGCGCGGCGGTCGTCTGTGCGCCGTAGCACTGCTGGGTCCACATGCTCACCACGGCTGCGACGGGCGGGTCCAGCACCGTCATCGTCATCAGCGAGTTGCGCACTGCGTCGTCCCGGACGTTGACTGCCAACCCCGGCAGGCCGAGGTCTAACAGTGCGTCCGCGACCGGACCCCGTTGGCGGGCACACCATTCGTCGTTCGAGTCGGCACGCCTGAGCACCGCGATCACCTTTTCCATACGTGGAACCTACAGCCGGCGCCGCCGAGCTATGGGACGACCGAACGGCGAATGCAGTAGTGCTTCGTTGACGCGCAAAAAATGCAGTAGTCCGTCCCGGAACGTTCCGTTGTCGTTTTGGTAAACGATGGTCGACGAACGCGTTGGCACGTGATGACGAGAGCTAGAGGCCATAGATTTCGGGTTGCTGCCCCCAGAGGTCAACTCGGGGTTGATGTATGCCGGCCCGGGATCGGGGCCGCTGTTGGCCGCGGCGGCGGCCTGGGATGCGGTGGCCGCCGAGCTGGAATCGGCTGCCGCGGGATACTCCTCGTCGGCGTCGGGGCTGACCGGGCTGTTCTGGTTCGGCCCGTCGTCGCTGGCGATGTCGGGCGCGGCGGCAGCGTATGTGGCGTGGTTGCAGGCCGCCGCGGCTCAGGCCGGGGTCACGGCCGCGCAGGCGTATGCGGCCGCCGCGGCCTATGAGGCGGCGTTCGCGATGACGGTGCCGCCGCCGGTGATCGGGGCGAATCGGGCGCTGTTGATGGCGTTGGTCGCGACGAATTTCTTCGGGCAAAACACCGCGGCGATCGCGGCGACCGAAGCCGAATACGCGCAGATGTGGGTCCAGGACGCGGCCGCGATGTACACCTACGCCGCCGATTCGGCGACCGCGAGCACGCTGCAGTCGTTTGATGAGCCGCCGCAGACCACCAGCCCGAATGGGCAAACTGACCAGGCCAACTCGGTGGCCCAAACCACGGCCAACACCACCAGCGCCCGCACCCAATCCCTGACCCAGATGATCCAGCGCCTCGCCACGCAGCAGTCCAACCTCGTCGACCCGCCGCTGCCCCCCGGCAGCACCGCCAACATCGCACTCGGCGGCGCCACCATCGACCCCGGTGTGACCTTCACCGTCACCCCCGGGAACCCCGTCACCGCCAGCCCTGGCGCCGCGTTCACAGTCGACAGCCTCGCCACCTGGATGTACCAAGGGCAGGTCGTCAGCAGCTTCGGAACTCCGTTGCTCAGGGAGTCCTACGGGATCACGTTGCTGAGTGGCACCTATACCGTGTACCAACCCTGGGTACAAGGCGCTGGGTTCACCATCCCCAGCGGCTCCGTCACCGCCGGCGCCGGTGTCGACGTCACCATCGACGCCAGCACCGGCCTCGTCACCGCCATCAACAGCGGCACTATCACTACCGGCTCCGTGGTCACCCCCGTCGCTCCCGTCGTCGCCAGCTCGTCGAGCGCGTTGGGGGCAGCACCGGCGGCCATGGTCACCAGCGCTCCGGGCCTCGCGGGCACGGCGGGAATCCAACCCCAACTCAATGTCGACGCATTCATGGACGCGCTCGCGGCCGCGGCCGATTAGACGTTATATGACCAGGCGGACCTGTTGTTCACTGCCGATCGACTCCCCGATGATGGAGGCAAGCCGCCGATAGGATTCGTCGCGGCCGCTCGCGGAGCGGAACACCAAGCCGATTCGCCGGCCCGGGCGCGGAGTCGCAAACTCCGCGAGCCCGAGCTGGCTGCGCGCGGCTTCCACCGGCGCGGCGCTCTGCGGGATCAGCGTCACCCCAAGGCCGCCGGTCACGCACTGCACCGCGGTGGCTAGCGACGCGGCCCGGGTATCGGCGAGTTCGGCTTGCACACCGGCCTTTTGACAGACATCGAGGGCCTGATCGCGCAGGCAATGGCCCTCGTCCAGCAGCAGCAGCGGTAGGTCGGCCAATGCCGATACCGGCACCCGGCGTTTGCCGGACAGCGGGTGCCCGGGTGACACCGCGAGCAGGAAATCCTCCTCGTAGATTCCGACCTCGGTGATCCCGCTGGTGCCGTCGGGCAGCGCGATCAATGCCGCGTCCAGCGACCCCTCGCGCAGCGCCGCCAGCAGCCGTTCGGTTTGGTCCTCGATGACCCGAAGCGTCAGTGCGGGCAGCCGACTGGACAACCCGGCCAGCACGGTGGGCAACACATACGGCGCGACGGTGGGGATCATGCCCAGTCGCAGGGTGCCCTGCAGCGGATCCGAGGTGCCGCCCGCCGCGGCGGTAAACGCCTCCGCGGCCTCGACCACGGATTGGGCGAGCGGCAGGAGTTGGATGCCTTCCCGCGTCAAGCGGACACGCCGCGTCGAGCGCTCGACGAGGCGGGTGCCCAGGCCCGTCTCCAGCGCCGCCAGCGATTGCGAGAGCGTCGACTGGCTGACGCCGAGATCCGTTGCGGCACCGCCGAAATGATGTCTTTCGGCTACAGCGGCAAACGCCCGCAGCCCGGCCAGGGTCGGCTGAAAACTCTTATCGGTCATGCCTATAAGTATAGTGCGATATATCACCTTTACTTCAGACATCGCTCCCGGCAATATGGTGACAGATACTTAATTTTGAATTAATCCAGATAAGGAGCGGACATGACACTGCTTACGATCGGCGACCAGTTCCCCGCCTACGAGCTCACCGGGCTGATCGGTGGCGACCTGTCGAAGGTCGACGCTCAGCAGCCCGAGGACTACTTCAAAACCATCTCCAGCGACGACTACGAGGGCAAGTGGCGGATTGTCTTCTTCTGGCCGAAGGACCTCACCTTCGTCTGCCCGACCGAGATCGCCGCATTCGGCAAGCTGAACGACGAGTTCGAGGATCGCGACGCACAGGTGCTCGGCGTTTCGGTTGACAGTGAATTCGTGCACTTCCAGTGGCGTGCCCAGCACGACGACCTCAAGAAGCTGCCGTTCCCGATGCTTTCGGACATCAAGCGCGAACTCGCCTTGGCCACCGGAGTGCTCAACGGCGACGGCGTGGCTGATCGCGTCACCTTCATCGTCGACCCCAACAACGAGGTCCAATTCGTCTCGGCGACCGCAGGATCCGTGGGGCGTAACGTGGACGAGGTGCTGCGGGTCCTGGATGCTCTGCAATCTGACGAGCTGTGTGCCTGCAACTGGCGTAAGGGCGACCCGACCCTGGATGCCGGCGAACTGCTCAAGGCTTCGGCGTAGATCTGGAGGTTGTGATGAGCATCGAGAATCTGAAGGAAGCGCTGCCGGAGTACGCCAAGGACCTCAAGCTCAACCTCGGCTCGATCACCCGTACTACCGTGCTGAACGACGAGCAGTTATGGGGCACCCTGCTGGCCAGTGCCGCGGCAACGCGAAACACCCAGGTGCTAGCCGAGATTGGGTCCGAGGCAGCAGACAATCTGTCTGCAGAGGCGTACCAAGCGGCGCTTGGGGCCGCGTCCATCATGGGCCTGAACAACGTGTTCTACCGTGGCCGCGGGTTCCTGGAGGGCAAGTACGACGACCTGCGCGCCGGATTGCGGATGAACATCATCGGCAACCCGGGCGTGGACAAGGCCAACTTCGAGCTGTGGTCGTTCGCGGTGTCGTCGATCAACGGCTGCTCGCACTGCGTCGTCGCCCACGAGCACACGCTTCGTGAGGCCGGTGTGGATCGCGAAGTGATCTTGGAAGCGCTGAAGGCCGCCGCGATCGTTTCCGGTGTGGGCCAGGCGATCACCACCGCCGAGACACTGGCAAGCGTCGGCTGATCGTCACTTCGTGACGCCGACCTGGGTCTCACATGCGATCTGGTGGCAGGTCTATCCCTTGGGCTTCGTGGGAGCTTTTCCCACACCCGAGGGATCGGCCCCGCCGGGCGCGGGCGAACACCGGTTGCGGCGACTCGCCGAGTGGTTCGATCACGCCATCGAGCTGGGGGCATCCGGAATTGCGCTGGGGCCGATATTCGCCTCGCGCGCACACGGTTACGACACGACCGACCACTACCGAATTGACCCCCGGCTCGGTGACGACGCGGACTTCGACTATCTGATCGCGCAAGCCCGTAGCCGCGGCTTGCGGGTGCTGCTGGACGGCGTGTTCAACCATGTCGGTGTGGACTTCTCGCGATACTCCCGAGCGCCACACGACGACGCGGCGGCACGCTGGTTTCGTGGGCGCCCCGGTCGCTTTCATAACTTCGAGGGGCATTCCGAGCTCATTACCCTCAACCACGACAACCCCGAGGTCGTCGACTACGTCGTCGACGTGATGGCGCACTGGTTGCAGCGGGGCGCGGACGGCTGGCGGCTGGACGCGGCTTATGCTGTACCACAACAATTCTGGGCGAAGGTGTTGCCGAAGGTGCGCGAGCGGCATCCCGACGGCTGGTTCGTCGGCGAACTCATCCATGGCGACTACGCGGCGATCGTCGAGGGAGCCACGTTCGACTCGGCCACGCAGTACGAGTTGTGGAAGGCGATCTGGAGCAGCCTCAACGACGGCAACTTCTTCGAGCTGGACTGGGCCCTGCGGCGGCACAGTGAGTTCTTGGCCAGCTTCGCGCCGCTGACCTTCATCGGTAATCACGACGTCACCCGCATCGCCAGCCAACTGGAAAACGTCGATCATCTGTCGCACGCGCTGGTGCTGCTGTTGACGATCGGCGGTGTGCCGAGCGTGTACGCGGGCGACGAGTTCGGATTTCGCGCTGTCAAAGAGGAGCGCTACGGTGGCGATGACGCGGTGCGCCCGGAGTTCTTCTCTCCCCCAATGCCATTGGATGACTTAGGCGCCGAGATGTGGCGACTGCACCAATTCCTCGTCGGGCTGCGGCGACGGCACCCCTGGCTGCATGCGGCCACCACCACATCGCTACGGCTGGCTAACCAGCACTACGTCTACGAGACGCGCAGCGGCGACGAATCGCTGTTGGTGGCGCTCAACATCGAGGACCAGCCGTTGCGGCTGATGCCCTCGGAGCTGGGTCCGGCGCGTGTCGAGGTGGTCGCCGGCTCCGCTGCCCCACCCAGCGAGATCGTCGATGAGGTGACCGTCGAGGCGCACGGCTGGCGAATCCTGCGCCCCGCTTAGTCGTGCAACTGGGCCAGCGTCAGGGAGTCCTGCTGGCCGCGGTAGTAGTTGTCCAGCAGTGTGGTGAAGTCCTCGCGGTCGTCGGTGGCGAGGGCGAACAGCGTCATCGACGAGTGCAGCTTGAGATCGTCGGGTGAACCGAAAATCTCCGTGCTGGTACGGCCTTGCACCAGGTTGACCAGTTGGGTGCACTCACGCAATCGCGGCCCCAGCAGCTCATGCCCGAGATAGGCGCGGGCCTCCTGCAATGACGAGATGCCGTACCGGACCGCCGTCGGGCTGCGGCCCAAGCCGCGCAACTGCGGGAAGACGAACCACATCCAGTGACCGCGTTTTCGTCCGTCGCGCAACTCTTCGACGACGCTGCGGTAGACGGGAGCCTGGGCGACAACGAAACGTGTCAGATCGAAGGGGTCGTCTGTCGAGTCCATATGACTACGGTGGCATATATGGTGGTCAAACGACGCATGCCCAAGGCCCGCGACATCGCGCCACTGATGCAGTTCAAGCGGCCCCAGTTCGATGCCACCAAGCGCCGGCTCGACGCCGCATTCACGATCGACGACCTGCGACGCATCGCCAAACGACGCACCCCCAGGGCGGCCTTCGACTACACCGACGGTGCGGCCGAGGACGAGCTATCGATCGTGCGCGCCCGACAAGCCTTCCGCGACATCGAGTTTCATCCGACAATCCTGCGCGACGTCAGCAAGGTGACCGCGGGGTGGAACGTGCTGGGACAGCCGGTCGCCCTGCCGTTCGGGATCGCGCCGACCGGATTCACCCGGTTGATGCACACCGAGGGTGAGATCGCCGGCGCGGCGGCGGCGGCCCAGGCCGGCATCCCGTTCTCGCTGTCCACGCTCGGCACCTGCGCGATCGAAGACCTCGTCACCGCCGTCCCGCAGGGCCGCAAATGGTTTCAGCTGTACATGTGGAAGGACCGCGAGCGGTCGATGGCGCTGGTCAAGCGCGCCGCCGCCGCGGGATTCGACACCTTGCTGGCCACCGTCGACGTTCCGGTCTCCGGCGCACGCTTCCGTGATAACCGCAACGGGATGACAATCCCGCCGTCGTTGACGCTGCGCACCGTGCTCGACGCGGTGCCGCACCCGAAATGGTGGTTCGACCTACTGACCACCGAACCGCTGGCATTCGCGTCGCTGGATCGCTGGCCGGGAACCGTCGGCGAATACCTGAGCACGATGTTCGACCCCAGCCTCACCTTCGACGACCTGGCCTGGATCAAGGAGCAATGGCCCGGCAAGCTCGTGGTCAAGGGCATCCAGACGCTCGACGATGCACGTGCGGTGGTCGACCGCGGCGCCGACGGCATCGTGTTGTCCAATCATGGTGGCCGCCAGTTGGATCGGGCCCCGGTGCCATTCCACCTGTTGCCGGCGGTGGCGCGCGAGGTCGGCAAGGACACCGAGATCCTGGTGGACACCGGCATCATGTCGGGTGCCGACATCGTGGCCGCGATCGCGCTGGGGGCGCGGTGCACGCTGGTGGGGCGGGCGTATCTGTACGGACTGATGGCCGGCGGCGAGGCAGGTGTGAACCGCGCCATCGAGATTCTTCAGACCGGGGTGCTGCGCACCATGCGTCTGCTGGGCGTGACCTGCCTCGAGGAGCTGTCACCCGCCCATGTGACGCAGCTACGGCGGCTGGCGCCGGTCGAGTAACCGTGGCAAGCCGGGCCGGCCGAACGTGAAGCTGGCCGCACGCTCGGCGCGGGAATGCGCTCAAGCCGGCCGTTGAACGGCTGCCGGTTCCGGTTGCGGGTCAGCCTGAAACCTGCCAAGGTGGTTACGTGAAATTCGGGTTCGTATGCGGCCGGATGTGCCTCAACTTCGCCGGCACGCTGAAGCACCGCAACACCTCTCGCGACGAGCAGTTGACCGAGCCTGCGGTGCTCTCGGAATGGGCCCGCCAGGCGGGGCTGGTGGACACCGGAATCGAGGTCACCGACGACGATCTCGTCACCGCGATCGAAGTGCGCGAAGCGATCTACCGGACCGCTATCGCGCGGCTGGACGACCGCAAGCCAAGGCCGGCCGACGTAGAACTGCTGAACGCCCAGGCATCGCAACCCCAGCTGACACCACGGCTGCTGCCCGACGGCGGGACGAGCAGCGAGGGCACCGCGTCGCAACTGCTTGCCAGCCTGGCCGCGGATCTGCTCGAGCTGCTCGCCGGGTCCGACATCGACAACGTCAAGCGATGTGACCACCCGAACTGCTCGCTGCTGTACGTCGATTCCTCGCGGGCCAAGAATCGCCACTGGTGCGGCATGGCCACCTGCGGCAACAAAGTGAAGGTTCAGGCATTCCGCGCCCGCCAGCGCGCTTCTGCCAATTGAACTGCCGATTGAGCTAGGTCACACCGCACGCCCGAGATCGGCCGGGAACAAAAGCCATCTGGCAAAGGTTGAGCGCAACAGACTAAACCTTTGGAGAAAAGATGTCTGAACCTAAATCGGTGCCGGTGCTCTTCGTTACTGACACGATCGTGTTGCCCGGAATGGTCGTGCCGATCGCCCTGGACGATTCCTCGCGGGCCGCCATCGACGCGGCCCGGGCCAGTGATTCGGGTGAACTGCTGATCGCCCCCCGGCTGGAGGACCGCTACCCGTCCCACGGTGTGATCGCAAAGATTCTTACCCTCGGACGGATTCCCGGCGGTGGCGGCACCGCCGCCGTGGTGCGTGGCGAACGCAGGGCGCAGATCGGGGCGGGCGCGTCGGGCCCCGGCGCCGCCTTGTGGGTCGAGGTGACCGAGATCGACGACGCCGATGCCGGCGATGAGGTCAAGACGCTCGCGGCGGA
This sequence comes from Mycobacterium montefiorense, assembly GCF_025823255.1. Taxonomy (NCBI): domain Bacteria; kingdom Bacillati; phylum Actinomycetota; class Actinomycetes; order Mycobacteriales; family Mycobacteriaceae; genus Mycobacterium; species Mycobacterium montefiorense. The sequence continues at coordinate 493,630 of NZ_JACKVL010000006.1, forward strand.
GTACAAGAAGCTGCTGCTGGCAATGCTGCAACGGCGCGAAGCCTGGCAGATCATCGACTACGTCAACAGCCTGACCGACCCGTCGGCGCTGGCTGATACGTCGGGCTACGCGTCGTACCTGACCGATGTGCAGAAGCGGCAGCTGCTGGAGACCGTGGACGTCGCAGAGCGGCTGCGAGTGCTGATCGACTGGACCGGCGACCACTTGGCTGAAGTCGAAGTCAACGACAAGATCGCCGACGACGTGCGCGACGGCATGGAGAAGACGCAGAAGGAGTTCCTGCTGCGCCAACAGCTCGCCGCGATCCGCAAGGAACTCGGCGAGGGTGAACCCGACGGATCCGACGACTACCGGGCCCGGGTGGAGGCCGCCGAACTGCCGGACAACGTCCGCGAGGCCGCGCTGCGGGAGGTCGGAAAGCTGGAACGCTCGAGTGACCAAAGCCCGGAAAGCGGCTGGATTCGTACCTGGCTGGACACCGTTTTAGAACTGCCCTGGAGCGTCCGCACCGAGGATTCGACGGATCTTGTTGCGGCGCGGGGCATCCTGGACGCAGACCACCACGGACTGGACGACGTCAAGGATCGCATCGTCGAATATCTGGCGGTGCGTTCCCGACGTGCCCAGCGTGGCCTGCAAGTCGTCGGCGGCCGAGGCTCCGGCGCGGTGATGGTGCTGGCCGGTCCGCCCGGGGTCGGTAAAACCTCGCTGGGCGAGAGCGTGGCCACGGCGCTGGGCCGCAAGTTCGTGCGTGTCGCACTGGGCGGTGTGCGCGATGAGGCCGAGATCCGCGGGCACCGGCGTACCTACGTCGGCGCGTTACCCGGCCGCATCGTGCGTGCGATCGGCGAGGCGGGATCGATGAATCCCGTTGTGCTGCTAGACGAAATCGACAAAGTCGGTTCCGACTATCGTGGCGACCCGAGCGCGGCACTGCTCGAGGTGCTGGACCCGGCGCAGAACCACACGTTTCGTGACCACTATCTGGATCTGGACCTCGACTTGTCCGACGTCGTGTTTTTGGCGACCGCCAACGTGATTGAGAACATTCCTTCGGCCCTGCTGGACCGTATGGAGCTGGTGACGATCGACGGCTACACAGAGGACGACAAGGTCGCCATCGCCCGCGAGTATCTGCTGCCCCGGCAGCGGGAGCGGGCGGCACTGACCGCCGACGAGGTCGCCGTTACGGACGCCGCGCTACGCAAGATAGCCGCCGACTACACCCGCGAGCCGGGCGTTCGGCAGTTCGAGCGGCTGCTGGCCAAGGCGCTGCGCAAGGTGACGACCAAGCTGGCCGAGGACCCGAGCCCCAAGACCATCGACGAGCCTGAACTGGTGGATTACCTTGGCAGGCCGCGGTTTACCCCCGAATCGGCGGAACGTACCGCGGTGCCCGGCGTCGCTACCGGACTGGCGGTCACCGGCCTGGGCGGCGATGTGCTCTACATCGAAGCCGGGGCCACCGACGGCGAGCCCGGGTTGCAATTGACCGGTCAGCTGGGTGAGGTGATGAAGGAATCCGCGCAGATCGCGCTGTCCTACGTCCGCTCCCATGCCGCCGAATTGGGCGTCGATCCCAAGGCACTGGACCGACGCATCCACGTGCACGTGCCCGCCGGCGCCGTGCCCAAGGACGGCCCGTCGGCCGGTGTCACGATGGTCACCGCGCTAGTGTCGATGGCCACCGGACGTCAGGTCCGCTCGGACGTCGGCATGACCGGTGAGGTCACGCTGAACGGTCGGGTGCTGCCGATCGGTGGCGTCAAGCAGAAGCTGCTGGCCGCCCAACGTGCTGGTTTATCAACGGTTTTCATCCCGCAGCGAAACGAGCCGGACCTGGATGACGTGCCGGCCGAGGTGCTCGAGGCGCTGACCGTCAAACCGATGACCGACGTGGCGGAGATCGTTGTGCAGGCATTGGAACCGGCGGCGCAGACCGCCACGGTGGCTGCCTGACGTGAGTTTGGTCGGGATCGCACAGCAAACACTTCGCGATCCCGGCCATAGCCGCTAAAGTGCGTGGATGGTCCTGATGCTGCGCAGAATCCTTCGAATTGGCAAGCTTCCCGCCGATATGCGGAGCGAAGTCGAACCGGAGGGAATCATCCACCTCGCCGAGTTCGTGCCCGTCACCTTCCGCTTCAGTGGCTCGGTACCGGGATTCGTCTCCAAAGGAAATATCCGCAGCTACGCCGGGGCGCTGGTATTAACTTCCCAGCGGGTCCTCGGCACCTTGTCGACGGTTCCCAAACTCGCCGGCCGGGCCATCGACCAGCGCTGGGATGCGCCCCAGGACGGACCGGTGACAGCCGAGTTCTCCCAGGACGGGCTGGTGCTGCAGCTGGACGTCGGCCAAATCGACCCGGCGTTCTCCGGTCAGCTGTCCCTGCGCTACAAGACCACGATTCCCGAGCCGGTGCTGACCTCTATCCCGCGCCGGTCGCTGGCGTTCGCTGTTCCGCGCGAGTGGGTTTTGCGTGCCGTCGGCGTCCCCGCCCCGCGGTCGGCCTAGGCTAAGTGCAGCGCATTTGACGACCGATGCACAATGGGCGTTATGACCGACCTCGGCGATCTCAAACGGCAAGTAGTGCACCGCGTTCAACGACTGGTGGTCAATCCAGTAGGCCGGCAATTGCCGGTGACCATGCTCGAAACAACCGGCCGAAAGAGTGGCCAGCCACGACACACCCCCGTCGGCGGACGCGTGGTGGACAACAAGTTCTGGATGGTCTCCGAACACGGCGACCACTCGGACTACGTGCGCAACATCAAGGCCAACCCGGGCGTACGGGTGCGTCTCGGCGGTCAATGGCGCAACGGAACCGCTCACCTGCTGCCCGACGACGACGCGGTGCAGCGGCTGGGCAATCTGCCGCGGCTCAACAGCGCGGTGGTCCGCATGATGGGCAGCGAGCTGCTGACCATCCGGGTCGATCTGGACTGACCCGGTCAGCGTGTCGGTGCGGGCGATTAGCGTCGACGCATGGCATACGACGTCGAACTCGCTAACCGGATCCGCGAGTTGCTGGCCGCGCAGCGCGGTGTCGACGAGAAGTCGATGTTCGGTGGACTCGCCTTCCTGGTCGGCGGACACCTGGCGGTAGCGGCCAGCGGCAAGGGCGGATTGATGGTGCGGGTGCCGCCCCAGGACACCGCCAAGCTGGTGGCTCGCGCCCACGTCAGCCCGATGGTGATGGCCGGCCGCGAAACCCGGGGGTGGTTGCGTGTCGACGCCGAGGGCGTCAAAACCAAACGCCAGCTTGAGAGTTGGGTTACCCGCGGTGTCGGGTACGCGCGCGGCCTGCCGCCGAAGTAACCGAACCTGTTTGCCGGTGTGCGTGGCGGGTACGCGCCGATCTATGAGCAAGTCGCCCAGATCCCGCGGGTGTTGCCGCGGGATCTGGTGAGTTTGCCCGGCGCGAGTAGGGTGGAAATGCGACACGAACGGAGCAGCGAATATGGCCAGCTCGAATACATTCGTCATCGTCGGCGGTGGACTTGCCGGAGCAAAAGCAGTAGAAGCATTGCGCGACAACGACTTTGATGGGCGAATCCTTCTATTCGCCGACGAGGCACATCTGCCCTACGAGCGACCACCGCTCTCCAAGGAGTATCTCGCCGGGAAGAAGTCGCTGACCGATTTCACGGTGCGCAACTCCGACTGGTACTTCGGCCAGAAGGTCGACTTGAGGCTGGGATCGCGGGTGTCCAGCTTGGACCCCGCCGCGCACACCGTCGAACTTCGCGACGGCACCACGGCGAGCTACGACAAGCTGCTGCTGGCGACCGGGTCGGCATCGCGGCGCCCACCGATCCCCGGATCGGATGCCGACGGAGTTCACTACCTGCGCAGCTACGACGATGCGGAGCGACTGAATTCTGTTCTGACCGAAGGATCTTCGCTGGCCGTGGTTGGCGCCGGATGGATCGGCCTCGAGGTGGCCGCTGCTGCCCGCCAGCGGGGCGTCGCGGTGACCGTCGTCGAGGCAGCCAAACAACCGTTGGCGGCTGCGCTCGGTGAAACCGTCGGCGAAGTGTTCGCCAACCTGCATCGCGACCACGGGGTGGATTTGCGCCTGCAGGCACAGGTCGAGGAGATCTCCGTGGCGGACGGGACGGCCACCGGGCTGCGGATGCGCGATGGTTCGACCGTCGCCGCCGATGCCGTATTGGTGGCCGTCGGTGCCAAGCCGAACGTCGAACTCGCCGAGCAGGCCGGGCTGTCCATGGGTGATGGCGGCGTGCTCGTCGATGCGTCGCTGCGTACCAGCGACCCCGACATCTACGCGGTCGGTGACATCGCGGCCGCCGAGCATCCAGTGTTCGGCACCCGCATCCGCACCGAACACTGGGCCAATGCCCTCAAGCAACCCGCGGTGGCGGCGGCCGGAATGCTCGGCAAGCCAGGCGAATACGCGGAGCTACCCTATTTCTTCACCGACCAGTACGACCTCGGGATGGAGTACGCCGGGCACGCACCCGACTTCGAGCGGGTGGTCTTCCGCGGCGACGTCGCCGGTCGTGAGTTCGTCGCATTCTGGCTCGGCGCTGGCAACCGGGTGCGGGTCGGGATGAACGTCAACATCTGGGATGTGCTCGACGACGTCAAAGCCCTGATCCGGTCCAAGGTGTACGTCGACCCTGACAAACTGGCTGACCCGTCCTCACCCCTGGCTGATCTGCTGGCCTGACGATCGGTCGACCGGTATCCAGTCGTGGTCGATGACATCGGGCGGGTGCTGGGCCTGCAGGCGTTCCCGCTCGGCGCGGCGGCGTTTGATCCGCAACCGGGCATCGGCCGGCATTGTGACCAGTTCATCGCAGGTCAGGTAGTGCACGTCGTCGACGGTATCGATCAGGTCGGCGTCGACCCGACGAGAGCCTAGCTCGCGCAACGTCATTCGAAGCTCATGTGTAAAACGCAGGGTGGTGTCGTGGGCGAGCTCGCGTGAAATGCGCGCGTGGTTGGCGATCCGCTGGACCAACGTCGCCGGCGGGTCTGGCTCGGTCGGTGCGGCGGCTGTCTCGGCGGCCGCGGCCAGCAGCATCGCCGGGTTGTCGCTGAAGACCTGGCTGGCCAGCTCGGCGTCCCCGGGACCACGGTGCCCGATCCGGCCGATCGCGACGTCCAGCAGACCGGCGGTGGATGAAGACAACGCACGGATGCTGGCGAGGTTGCCTTCCTGTGCCATCGCACGCAGTGGCGGGTCTGCACGTAACGCGGCCGTCAGCTCGGCGATCTCGTCGGCGACGCGGTCGCTTTCCATGATCGCGCCCACCCCGGGCACGCGGGATCTCGCAGCGGTGTGCTCGAGCGCCGCCGCGGTGACACCGGCGTCGATCAACCACAGCGCCGTCAGAATCCAGCCTTGGTGAATCCGGTCCCGCAGCAGCCGCACCCGAACTCCGAGGCCTGCGTCGGGCAACAAGCCCAACTGCGTGGCGTCGGCATGTTCGACGTTAGAGACGGCGCTGTAGGAGCGCGTGTTGGCCTTGAGATGGCGCAGCAGAGCCAGCGATCGTGTCGTGGCCACCGCCTTGGCGACCGAACCGAGCGCTCCGCCGGCCAGCCGGGGCCGACCGAATGGCAGCACGTCCCCAACCTGCGGCTGATCGACCAAGGCATTGCGGACCAGGGCCTTGTCATCCCAGACGAGTAGCTGGTTGGCGGCGACGGCGTTGGCCGACACCCCGACATAGGGCCGATGACCGAACACCGCGATGGCCCTACTCCCCCATTCGTCATCCACCACGCCGCCCAGCGCCAGCGCCTGACCCATCACCCGGCTGGCGGTGCGCAGCCCGCTCAACTGGATATCCAGCGTTATCGGGGTCAGCGGGCCGGGCAGCGCTTCGATGAGGCCGTTGGTGGCGAAGACCGGGAACCGTGGATCGATGCGGTCGTCGAACTCGCCCTCCACGCCCTCGGGAGCGGCGCTGCGCAACTCGTCAGACGGCGCGGGGCGCGGGACGACCTCCACGGGAAGCGCCATCTGTACGCCGTGGCTGATCGCGCCGTCGGCGGTGAGTCGGCGGCCGACGAGTCCCCGCGCGGTGTCGGCGACCGCATCGAACGCTGGCCAGCCGAACTCGAACATCCAATCTTCCTGTGCAGCAACGATATCCATTGGTGGAATCAGCGCTGACCAACCGCGAATCCGATGATTTCGGGACCGGGGGTCGACCGACCGCAGCAGCCGCCACGCGGTCACCACGTTGGTGGTGTCCGGGGTGGCTAGATCGACCACACCGGTGCGGTCGCTGTTCAGCGCCAACACCAGGAAGCGCACCAGGTCGTCCAGGTGCAGCACCCTGATCGGCTGCGACGAGACTTTGGCGCGCAGCAGTGTGGCCACGGTGCGGCACACCATCCAGTCGAGCTGGCGGCCCACCGGCGGCGCGATTCGGACGATCAGACTCGGGCCAAGGCTGCTGGATACCAGATCCTCGGCCGGTTGGTAAATCTCGCGGGCGCCTGCGGCTTGGGAGACGAACAGTAAGCGGGCACCGGCGCGGCCGGCCGTGTGCGTGACATGGGCCACCCCGGTGATGTCCGCGCTGCCCGGTGCGCTGGGATCGACCGGGGTCAGATGGATCACCGCGTCGGCCTCGTTGGCCAGTTCTTGCAGGACGGGGTCGCTCAGCGGTGCGCAGACGAATTCGACCGCTGGGTCCAACCGGGCGTCGGGGCGCTCAGAAATGCCCGTGACCGAATGCCCGGCAGCAATCAGCTGCCGTGCGACGAGCCTCCCGACTGTGCCGGTGGCGTCGGTAACCAGGATGTGCACCTGGGCTCACCTCCCCCAACGTCTGATTCGACAATATGCGCGCCACTATCACTGCGCGACTGTAACGCCGGTAACAGTGCTCTAGCCTCGAGTTTTATTTCCCGGCTGGCCTACTGCAGCGTGGCGCTGCCGTCCGCGGTGACGGCAACCTTTGCGCCACCGATGTCTTCACGAGTAGTCGCTTGCGCCGAGTCGGGGTCGGCGATGACCGCCAGCGCCCGGGACCCGCCGGGCGTGCGCACAGCAACGAAGGCTTTCTCCGGCCGCCCGTCGCGGTCAAACGGCGTCGTCCACGCTTCGACGGTGCCGACACCTTCCCACTGCACCAACGCCTCCCGGGTTGGCTCCCGCTCCACCGCGGATTGAGTGTTCTCCCAACGGAATTCGCTCGGTGGTTCGGTGCCGTAGACGCCGAAGCTGTGCTTGGTCAGGTAGCCGCCGTTGGCGGTGATCAGGGCGCGCCGGCCGGGATTGGCCACCAGCAGTTCGGCGACCGTGGCGATCGAGTGCATCACGTAGTTGCTCCACGGGCCGCCGGCGAACGTCAACCCGCCGGTGACGGTCAGCGGCCGGGCGGGGTCGTCGGTGCTCAATCCCAGTTCGGCCGCCGCCACCTGAACGGCGGACGGGAAGCACGAATACAGGTCGACGTAGTCGACGTCGTCGATGCTGAGGCCGGCCAGCTCCAGTGCCCGCGCACCGGCGATCCGGATGGCCGTAGAGCGGTGTAGCTCGTACCGCTCGGCGATCGAAGGCGTGTCGTAGGCGTCGGTGCCGGCGTGCGGGTAAATCCACCGCTCGGCGGGGATCTGTAGCCGCTTGGCCTGCTCGACGGACGTCAGGATCAGCGCGGCGCCCTGATCGACCATGTTGTTGGAATTCATCAGCTTCGGGTACGGCCAACTGATCATCCGGTTCTGCGGGCCGGGCTCGCAGATCTGCGCCGCGGTCGCCGGTTTGCGGATCCACGCGTGCGGATTGCTGAGGGCGACGGCGTTGAAACGCGCCCACAGCTCGCCGACGCGATTGCGGTGGTCGGAGACCGACTCGCCGTTGGCGATGCGAAGCGACTGCTCGAACAGTGGATAGACGTAGGCCGGCCGGTCCAACTTGATCCGGATCTCGGCGTCGCCGGCCATCGGCACGTCCTCGCTGCTGACCCGCGCCATCGGCACGGATTCGTCCTGCGGCGTCCACTCGAGCCTGCTGCCTTTGGCCTTCAGTCCACGCCGGGTGCGCCAGGTTTCGGCGCCGGTAAGAAGCACCACCCCGGCGCGGCACTGCTGGATGTCCAGGCACGCCTGGTTGAGCAGCGTCTGTGGCACGTTGCCGCCGACCGGGCTGTACAGCGTCGTGAACTTCGATGCGCCGATTCGCTCGCCGACCAGCAGCCCGGCGTCGCGGTAGGTCGCCGACAAGACGTTCACCACCCGAATGGAGTCCACGGCCTCGAGCACCCGGGTATCGGCGGCTTCGGCGGCGGCGGCGACCATCAGGTCGACAGGTTCGACCGAATGCGTTTCGGGGTCGATCTCGTCACGGTGATTGACCTGGCCGCAGCCGATCAGCACCGGTGTTCTGGGGTCGACGGGCATAGCACGAATTTATCCTGGTGAAGGCGCGGGCCCTGCTGGCGGCTCGGTGCCCAGGCGCGAGGGCCGGCTCAGGCCGTCGTGGCCGGCGCGAACAGCACCTGATCGGAGATCAGCCGGTCGATCTCCGCTGCGCTCATTCCCAGTAGTTTCCCGCAGAGTTCGCGGGTGTCCTGACCGGGCAGAGGCGCGGGACGTTGTGGGGCCGGCGGGATGTGGCGGAACAGCGCCGGGCCGGTCTCGGCCGGCAGCGGCCGCTCTACCAGGGGATGCGCCATGTCGCTGAGCACTTTTCGCTCGATCAGCTGCGGGTCCTGCAGAACGTCCGGCGGACGGTTCATCGGGCCGGCCGCAATCCCGGCCGCCTGCAGCGCTTCGGCGGCGTGCACCGGCGTGTGGGTGCGGGTCCAGCGGGTGACGAGCTCCACCAACTCCGCACGATGTGTGGCCCGCGACTCCCCCGTCGCGAAGCGTGGATCGTCGGCCAATTGCGGCTGCTGAAATATCGCAGTGGCACAACGCCATTCGTTGTCCGAACGGATCGAGATGGCGCACCACTCGTCATCACCGGCGCACGGGTAGACCGCGTGCACGCTGGTGTCATCGCTGACTTCGGCGACGCCGGCGCGTAACGCGGCCTGGGTGACGTACAGGGTGTCCAGCTGGTTGACGACGACCTCTGCCTGCGAGATGTGCACGTGCGCAGGGTCGCCGGTCCGGTCGCGCCGTATCAGTGCGGCAAGTGCGGCGATGGCGGTAACCCGCCCCACGACGTGGTCGGGGAAAATCGTCGTCGCGTCGTAGAACGCATGCCGCGCGCCGGCGGCACGCGCTTCCGCGGAAGCTTCCTCGGACGTCCAGAGACTGGTCACGCCGGTGGTGGCGCGGACCAACGGGCCGTAACCCATGCGTCTGCTCCACGGCCCCCGGTTTCCGAATGCACTGCTGCCCGCCAGCACGATCCGGGGGTTGCACTCGCGCAGTTTGTCGAAGGAAAACCCAAGCGAGGTAAGGGTTCCCGGCTTAAAATTGGCGAATACCGCGTCGGCCTCGGCGACCAGACGCGCGAAGATCTCCTTGCCCTGCTCGCTGCGCAGGTCGAGGCCCAGCGCCAAGTGGTTTCGGTGGGTCCAGGCGAACGACTCGCTCATCACGGCGCCGACGCGTGACTGGCGCAACCCGTCGGGGTAGTTCGCGCTTTCGACCTTGATGACCTGCGCACCCAGGTCCCCGAAGAGCCGGCTGAGCTCGCCGCCGGCGACGATTACGCCCAGATCGAGGATCCGCAGGTCTTTGAACGGGTATTCGCCGGGCTGGCCCGTCGGAGATGCTGCCACTGGGTCGGCTAGCCAGCGCGGCTCGTCCGCCCCGGCGGCCGGGGCCGGGGTCCGGAAGCCGGAGCGCTCGTCGTCGACGACGAAGTATCCGGTCGGCACGTCGGTGTGCACCCCGGCGACCAGCTCGGCATTGGTGATCGCGCCGACGGCCTGGAAGTGTTCGGAGGCCAGGATCCGCGACGGCGTTAGCACCGCCGAGATGGGGACTCCGTGTGCCTGCCCCTGCGCGACCAGCTGCTTCATCGTCTTGTCGGCGAACAGCGCATCGACAAGCACGCTGATCTGCGGCCACGCGGCGAATCGGGCACCGAGCGTGTCGTACTCGGCGTCCTGGAATTCCTCCGGCTCCCCCAGCCAGCGGCGCAGACCGCGCCACTGCCGGGGCGCCATCACGCAGAGCCGGACGTAGCCGTCCTGGCACGGGCAGATCGGGTAGGGGTCCTGATTCTTCGGGCGGCCCCGCCACGCGCTGCTGCGCTGTCCGGCGGTGGCCTGACCGTGCGCGCCGAAGGCCGGGTCGAGCGCCATGACGACCGCGTCGAAGCGCGAGAAATCAATGTAATCGCCTGTGCCGCAACGTAGTCTGTCGTAGTATGCGACGAGTGCGGCCCAGGTCGCTTGCACGGCGGCGGTAGCCGAGGCGATGCCGTCGGGCGGCAACACCGGGGTGCCGGTCGTCGGTCCGGACCGCGACAGCGAACCCGACATCGCGAACAGCACGGGGTCGGTCGCGCGCCACGAACTGCGCGGACCGGTCGTGCCGAAGTCGCTGATCGACAGCGCGACCAGGTGCGGGTAGCGATCCGCCAGCTGGGCACACGTGGTCCCGAACGCCGCGGCCTGACTTGCCGGGCCGGCGTCTACCACGATGTCGGTGTCCCCGACGAGCTCGAAGAACGTGCGGCGGTCGTCGTCGTCGAGCGGGTTGCACACCACGCTTCGCTTGTTGGCGTTGTGCACGGCGAATGGGATGCCGGCGCCGGCCAGTGTCGGGCGGTCGTCGCGAGCCGGGCTGCCGCCCGGGGGCTCCACCTTGACGACGTCGGCCCCAAGGTCTGCGAGCAGGCGGGTCACCGCATCGGTGACCCCGCCCGACAAGTCGAGGACGCGCACCCCGGCGAGCAACCTGTCGGCCATCCGCCCACCGTACCGGTCGGCCGTGACCAAATGCACAGCCGCTCAACCTGGTTCGGATGGGGATCGCCGACCGGCTACGCTCCGTAGTTTGTTGTCCGACGCGCAGGAATGGAGAGACCGGGCTCGTGAGTGCGCACTTGAGTTACGTCGAAGCTCTTTTGGTCGGCGCCGCCCAGGGTGTGACCGAGCTGTTCCCGGTCTCCAGCCTCGGGCACTCGATTTTGGTGCCGGCGCTGGTCGGTGGCCAATGGGCCCGCGACTTGGACGTCGCCGCACCCCAGTCGCCGTACCTGGCGTTCATCGTGGGCTTGCACGTTGCCACCGCCGCCGCGCTGCTGGTGTTCTTCTGGCGAGACTGGCTGCGCGTGCTGGACGGATTCGTATCCTCGGTGCGACATCGCCGAATCCAGACCATCAACGAGCGGTTGGCCTGGCTCATCGTGGTCGCCACCATCCCGGTGGGCCTGGCTGGTCTGTTCCTGGAAAAGCTGTTTCGGACCACGCTGGGCAAACCGATTCCCGCAGCGGCCTTCCTGCTGCTCAATGGAATTGCCCTGTACGCGGGCGAGCTGCTGCGCCGCCGCCGCGCGGCCGCGCCCGATCCCGATGTTGCCGACGACCGAGCCGTGCACACCGGCGAAGCCGTCGACCACCGGCTTGCCGAGGTGCCGCTGCGCCGTGGCCTGTTGATCGGCAGCGCTCAGATCCTGGCGCTGCTACCCGGCATCAGCCGCTCCGGCATCACGATCGTGGCGGGCCTATGGCGCGGCCTGTCGCACGAAGACGCCGCCCGCTTCTCGTTCCTGCTGGCGACGCCAATCATCCTGGCCGCCGGGGTGTACAAGATCCCCGATCTGTTCGGGCCGCTGGGCGCCGGGATCGGCGGCCAGGTCCTGGCCGGCAGCCTCGCCTCGTTCATCTGCGCCTACCTGGCTGTCCGCTACCTCACCCGGTACTTCGAAACCCGCACCCTCATCCCGTTCGCCATCTACTGCGCGCTGTTCGGGGCCGGGAGCCTCGCCTGGTTGACCCTGCGCTAGTCCGCTAAAGCGTGCATCGATAGCGCACTTCGTCGACCGGCTCGTCGCCGTAGACCGAGGTGCGGTGTGTCCCGTCGCACCCCCAACCGTCGCGTTCGTAGAACCGGCGCGCGCGGGCATTGCCGTCCAGCACCCACAGCGCGGCGTTCGAAACACCGACCCGGCGCAGCCGAAGCCGGGCGGCGGTCATCAACAAGCGGCCGACGCCGCTACGCAGATATGGCGGATCGACGTAGATCGCCATCAGCTCACCGAAATTCGACAAGTCGCCGTCGCGGCAAAGACCGGTGGTGACCAGGCCGCACACCGTCGAGCCCTCGACCGCGACCTGGGTGGACGGTAGCGCAAACCCCATCCGGCCAAAGGTGTATCTGGTGGCCCAGGCTTCCGGCTCGAGGCCGTCGAGGTACTCCTGCGCGAGCAGCCCTTGGTAGGCCCATTGCCAAGACCGGATGTGTACGCCAGCCACGTCATGCGCATCGGCCGGGACGGCTCGTCGCACGCTGGGCATATTTGCAGTATCGACTCCGCTGCGCGGGACCCGGCAGCCGCCGTTGATGTTGCGCGCTCGGCGGGCCGTCATTGCGCCACCCGAAGCCGAGTGTTGTGCTTAGCGGATGGCAGACACGGCATCCATCGGCCTCAAAGTTCAGGGCAAGGTCATCGTGATCACCGGCGGTGCACGGGGAATCGGCCTGGCCACCGCGACCGCCCTGCACAACCTGGGCGCCAAGGTCGCGATCGGGGACATCGACGAGGTCAGGGTCAAGGAGTCTGGCGCCGCGCTCGGCCTCGACGTTTACGGGAAACTCGATGTCACCGATCCGCACTCGTTCTCGGAATTCCTCGACGAGGTCGAGCGCCAGCTCGGCCCGATCGACGTGCTGGTCAACAACGCCGGCATCATGCCGATCGGCCGCGTCATCGACGAACCGGACGCCGTCACCCGGCGGATTCTGGACATCAACGTCTACGGCGTGATCCTGGGCAGCAAGCTGGCGGCGCAGCGCATGGTCCCCCGCGGATCCGGACACGTCATCAACGTCGCCTCCCTGGCCGGCGAGATCTACTCCGTCGGACTGGCGACCTACGGCGCCAGCAAGCACGCCGTGATCGGCTTCACCGACGCCGCCAGGCTGGAGTACCGCCCGGCCGGAGTGAAATTCTCGATGGTGTTGCCGACGTTCGTGAACACCGAACTCGTCGCGGGTACCGCGGGCATGAAGGGATTCAGAAACGCCGAGCCGTCCGACATCGCCGACGCGATCGTCGGGCTCGTCGCCCGCCCCAAGCCCCGGGTGCGCGTCACGAAGGCGGCCGGCGCGCTGATCGCCTCGCAGAAGTTCCTGCCCCGCGTCGTCTCCGAAGGGCTGAACCGCGTCATGGGTGGCGAGCATATCTTCACCGATGACATCGACGTTGAAAAGCGCCAGGCCTACGAGACCCGTGCTCGCGGCGAGGAGTGACTTTCGCTCCTAGCGGCGTCCATCGGCGGCGCGGACAATCGGGCAAGTGAGCCCGCAGACCCCGACAACCGCGCCAGAAGTACTCTCCGACGACGAACTCACCCTGATCGACAAGTATTGGCGCGCCGCCAACTATCTGTCGGTCGGGCAGATCTATCTGCTGGACAACCCGCTGCTCGCCGAGCCGCTGGCGGCCGAACACGTCAAGCCCCGGCTGCTCGGGCACTGGGGCACCACCCCGGGGCTCAACCTCGTCTATGCGCACCTGAACCGGATCATCCGCAACCGCGACGCCAGCGTCATCTACGTCACCGGGCCGGGCCACGGCGGCCCCGGCCTGGTGGCCAACGCCTATCTCGAAGGCACCTACACCGAGGTGTATAGCGGTATCGGCGAGGACACCGAAGGCCTGCGCAGGCTGTTCCGCCAGTTCTCCTTCCCCGGCGGCATCCCCAGCCATGTGGCCGCCCAGACTCCGGGATCCATCCACGAAGGCGGCGAACTCGGCTATGCGCTGGTGCACGCCTTCGGGGCGGCGTTCGACAACCCCGATCTGGTGGTCGCGTGCGTGATCGGTGACGGCGAGGCCGAGACCGGGCCGCTGGCGGCCGGCTGGCACTCGAACAAATTCCTCAACCCCGCCGTCGACGGGGCGGTGCTGCCAATCCTGCATCTCAACGGCTACAAGATCGCGAACCCGACCGTGCTGGCCCGCATCCCGCACGCCGAACTCGAATCGCTGTTGCGCGGCTACGGATACCGGCCGATCACGGTCGCCGGCGACGATCCGGCCGCCGTGCACCGCGAGCTGGCCGCCGCGCTCGACGACGCCTTCGACGACATTGCCGGCATTCAGAGCGCGGCGCGGGGCGGCACCACGACCAACCGTCCGGTCTGGCCGATGATCGTGCTGCGCACGCCGAAAGGCTGGACGGGACCCAAGGAGGCCGACGGCAAGCACGTCGAGGGCACCTGGCGCGCACACCAGGTGCCGCTCTCCGAGACGAAGGACAACCCCGCGCACCGCGCGCAGTTGGAAGAGTGGCTGCGCAGCTATCGGCCCGAGGAGTTGTTCGACTCCCACGGCGTGCTGCGTTCGGAGCTGCGCGAGCTGGCGCCGAAGGGCCGGCGACGGATGAGCGCCAACCCGCACGCGAACGGCGGCCTGCTGCTGCGCGAGCTGGACCTGCCGGACTTCCGCGACTACGCGGTGCCGGTCGAAAAGCCGGCCTCGTCCACTCATGAGGCCACCCGGGTGCTGGGAACCTTCCTGCGCGACGTCATTATCGGCAACCCGGACCGCTTTCGGCTGATGGGGCCCGACGAAACCGCGTCCAACCGGCTCTCGCCCGTGTTCGAGTCCACCGACAAGGTGTGGCTTTCGCGGACCGAGCCCGATGACGAAGGCCTCGCGCCGGATGGCCGCGTGATGGAGGTGCTCTCCGAACACCTGTGCCAGGGCTGGCTGGAGGGTTACCTGCTGACTGGGCGGCACGGGCTGTTCAACTGCTACGAGGCGTTCGTGCACATCGTCGACTCGATGCTCAACCAGCACGCGAAATGGCTGTCCACCAGCCGCGAGCTGCCCTGGCGGCAGCCGATCGCGTCGCTCAACTACCTGTTGAGCTCGCACGTGTGGCGCCAGGACCATAACGGCGCCTCGCATCAGGACCCCGGATTCATCGACCTGGTCGCCAACAAGCGCGCCGAGATCGTGCGGGTGTACCTGCCGCCGGATGGCAACACGCTGCTGTCGGTGGCCGACCACTGCCTGCGCAGCCGCGACTACATCAACGTCATCGTCGCCGGAAAGCAGCCCGCGCTGGCCTACCTCGACATGGACTCCGCGATCGCGCACTGCACCCGCGGCCTGGGAATCTGGGAGTGGGCCAGCACCGCGACCGGCGAACCCGACGTGGTGCTGGCCTGCGCCGGGGACATCCCCACCCAGGAGACGCTGGCCGCCGCCGACATCTTGCGCCGTGAATTGCCCGACCTGGCGGTGCGGGTGGTCAACGTCGTCGACCTGATGCGCCTGCAGCCGGATTCCGAGCACCCACATGGCTTGCCCGACAAGGAATTCGACGCATTGTTCAGCCGCGATAAACCGGTCATCTTCGCCTACCACGGCTATCCGTGGCTGATCCACCGCCTGAGCTATCGCCGCACCAATCACTCGAACATCCACGTGCGCGGGTTCAAAGAGCGGGGCACTACGACGACGCCGTTCGACATGGTGATGCTCAACGACCTCGACCGATTTCACCTGGTCATGGACGTCATCGACCGGGTCGACGGATTGGCGGGCCGGGCCGCGCTGCTGCGGCAACGAATGGACGACGCGCGGCTGGACGCCCGCCGCTACACGCGTGAGCACGGCGAAGACGACCCGCGCATCGCGCACTGGACCTGGAATTCCAGGTGACCTGCGCGACGAGGACGCGCAGGTAAACTCGGCGACGATGTCTGAGCACGCTGCAACGGCCTTCGACGCCGTTGACCTCCACCCGGTGGTGTCGCAATTGTCGGCACTGCACCGGCTTAGGCTGTACTTCGACATCGCCGTCGTGGTCGCGGTGCTGGTGCTGACGAACCTGATCGCGCACTTCACCACGCCATGGGCGGGCGTCGCGACCGTGCCGGTGGCTGCCGTCGGGCTGGTGGCATTGATGCGCACCACCGGTCTGGACTGGGTCGACCTGGGCCTGGGCCGCGAGCACTGGAAGTCTGGCCTGGGCTATGCGCTGGCCGCCGTAGCCGTTGTGGCGTCGGTCATCGCGGTCGGCGTGCTGCTGCCCACGACGCGGCCGATGTTCCTGAACAACCATTACGCGACGGTCTCCGGTGCGCTGATCGCCTCGATGGTCATCATTCCGCTGCAAACCGTGATCCCCGAGGAGGTGGCCTTCCGGGGTGTGCTGCACGGCGCGCTGCATCGGGCCTGGGGATTTCGCGGGGTCGCACTCGTTGGCTCGTTGCTGTTCGGTCTGTGGCACGTCGCCACGTCACTCGGGCTGACCAGCAGCAACGTCGGCTTTACCCGGCTGTTCGGCGGCGGCTTTTTCGGAATGGCGGCCGGGGTGACCTTGGCGGTGCTGGCCACGGGCAGTGCGGGTTTCGTCTTCAGCTGGTTGCGTCGGCGCAGCGGCAGTCTGATCGCTCCGATCGCACTGCACTGGTCATTGAATGGGCTGGGCGCGCTGGCGGCGGCGCTGGTCTGGCATCTGTCGAACTGAGTCTGGCTACACCAGCAGCACCGCAGCCCCGGAGATACGGCCGGCACTGAGATCGGCCAGCGCCCGATCGGCTTGCCCGAGTGGATATTTCGGCGTCGTTACCTCGATGCGATGGCGCGCCGCGAAGGCGAGAAACTCCCGCGCGTCGGCCCGGGTGTTCGACGCGACCGAACGAATCTGGCGCTCCTGGAACAGGTGACGCTGATAGTTCAAGGGCGGGATATCCGACAGATGAATCCCGGCGATCGCCAAGGTGCCACCGCGGTCCAGCGCTTCGCAGGCGGGCAGCACCAGTTCGCCAACCGGGGCGAACAGGATTGCGGCATCCAGTGGTGCCGGCGGTGGATCCGCAGCCCCCTGAGCCGACGCGGCGCCAAGCTCGAGTGCGAGCTCGCGCGCCCGCTCGCCGCGGGTCATCACGTGTACTTCGGCGCCCTGCGCCAACGCGACCTGTGCGGTGATGTGCGCGCTACCGCCGAAACCGTAGATGCCCAGCCGGCCACCCGGCGGCAGCTCGGCGCGCAGCAGCGAGCGGTATCCGATGATGCCGGCGCACAACAGCGGGGCGAGTTCGCTGTCGGTGTAGCCGTCCGGCAGTTGATGCGCGAAAGCCGCTGGAACAGTGGCGAATTCAGCGTAACCGCCGTTGGTATCCCAGCCGGTGTAGCGGGACTGTGGACACAGGTTCTCGTCGCCGCGCCGGCAGTATGTGCACACACCGCAGGTGGCGCGCAGCCAGGCGATGCCCACCCGATCGCCTACCCGGAAGCCGGCATCGGCGTTGACCTCTGAGCCGACCTCGACGACCTCCCCCACGACTTCGTGGCCGGGGGTGACGTGCTCGCGGTGCACCGGGAGGTCGCCCTCGGTGACGTGCAAGTCGGTGCGGCAAACGCCGCAGGCGCGCACGGCCACCAGCAACTCCGCGGGTGCGGGCCGCGGCACGTCGTCAGTGACTCGCTCCAGCGGGTCGGTATCCATCGGGCCGGGCCGGCGCACCCGCCACGCATTCATCGTGGTGGTCGCCGCTGAAGCCATCACCCAATCATGCCGCTATTGGCATGACCGCAAAGGCGTTGTGCCTACAACGTCTTGGTGCGCGAGGTGGCGAACTTGAAGATCAACAACAGGATCACCGCCCCGACCAGTGCGCCGAGGAACGAGTGCTCGATCGGTGGGGTGATGGTGAACTGATGCGGTGGGAAGACGACGCTGCCCAGGGTGCCGCCGACATACGAGCCGACGATGCCGAGCAGCACGGTTGCGACCCAGCCCATCGGTTGCTTGCCCGGCACCAGGAGACGGGCAACCAGGCCGACGATGAGGCCCAAGACAATTAGCCAGATGATGTGCATAACCACGATCGGCTCCTTCGAGTATTGACCGCTGGAGGGACCTGGAAGGTATACCCGAAAGAGGTCGGGTCAACCGCATCGCCGATTCGCGACTTGCCTTGGCGGGGCGGCGCTTAGCGGGGCTTTCGCACCTTGCCGACGATCCAGAGCAGGATCACCGACCCCAGCAGCGCGGTGAAGAAGGTAAACCATTTGCGGCCACGTTCCACGTCGAAGTCCAGCCAGGTGAGCAGCATCCCGCCGATGAAGCCACCGATGACGCCGACGACGATGTTCAGCAAGATGCCGACGCCGCCGCCTTTGACGATCTTGCCCGCGATCCAGCCGGCGATTCCGCCAATGACGAGGTAGGCGAGCCAACTCACCGCAGTCGGCGGTGAAAGGGCCAGGTACTCGGAAGCTGCCAGGACGGCCATGTTTGTCGATCAGGCGGTAAACGACGTCCGCTGCGGCAACGGGCTCGGCGTAGGGGTGACCTCGCCGGCGGGTGCCTGGCCCGGTGCCGGAGCCGGCGCGGGCGGCGGTGCGGCCGGCGCGGTGAACGGCAGGATCGACTCGGCCAGTGCTTTGGCCCCGACCTTGTCTACCGGGTTGTTGCCGGTCCCGAGCCACACCACAAACCAGCGCTGGGGTGGTCCACCGGCACTGGCCGCATTGGGCGCGCTGACAACCCCTGTCCAGATCTGCCCGTTCGGCTTGCTCGGGTCGCTGAATTTCACCTCGTAGAACGACGCGCTTCCGGTGATTCCGTTGGCGCCGGTGAGCGGAGTGGATTCCTGGTTGATCCGGGTGCCCGGATACGGCATGAAGAACTCACCCATGTCCGAGCCTAGCCGGACCGCCGCCTTGCCGTCGTTGGCTTCGGCACTGGCGTAAAGCTTTTGGTCCAGTCGCCCCATCACGATGCGCGTGTCGTTCGCGACCGGTGCCGGCTGATTGGGCGCCGGCGGCGGGCCGGTCATCTTGCTGAGCAGCGCCGAGCCGTAGTCGAGGTGGGACGCGTCCGATTCGGCCCAGCCGCCGGGAAGCAGATAGGTGAACCCGCCGACGGCGTTGGGGATGCGGGCAGCGTTCGGATCCACGGGTGGGGGCGCGTTCGGGTCGACTGGCGGCGGTACCGGCGCGTTGGGGTCGACCGGTGGGGGCGGCGGCACGGGCGCGTTCGGGTCGCCCACTGCGGGCTGCCCAGCAGGCGCCGGGGCACCCGCCGCGGGAGGCGCCGTCGTCGGTGCCGGAGCGGCGGCCGGGGCGGGCGCGGTCGTCGTTGCCGGAACCGGAGTCGGCACTTCGGGGTCGGCCTTCGCGGGGGCCGGCAACGCGAAGGTGACGGCACTGGCAGTGGTCACCGTGGCGATCGCCAGCGTCGCCCACAGACCTTTGCGACGTGTCGAGTTTGAGTCCACCTGATCCATGGCGACGAACCTACCGTGTTAGCGCGGCGACGCAAGGATGCCTTGCTGAGGGTTTTCCCGATGTTGCCGGAGCGCAACCTTTGCCAAGTCTGTGCAGTTCATCGCGGGTGGGTGCGTCGCGGCCCCGCCGGATACAACGTCACTTCCAGAGCTTTGACGGAAAACCAGACCTGGTCCCCCGGTATCAGCTGCAGTTCGGCGGCAGCGTCGACGGTGATCTCGGCGGCTAGCCCGGGAGCCCCACCGGGCTGCTCCTGGCCACGCACCATGACCGCGGGCCCGCGGATGTCCAGCTCCGCCAGGGTGACTTCGACGCTGTTGCGAGGACTGCCGTGCGGCTGTTCGCGATAGACCGCGACCGCCGTCGGCGGGAATACCGCGATCGCGTCCTGCCCGTTGGTCAGCTCGGCGCCCAGCTGCTGGGCCGCGGTCCCGTACCAATGCTCGCCGGAGCGGGCCAGCAGCGCGCCGCCCGGCCCGATGGTCCCGTTGATCAGGTTGACGCCCGCGATGCGGGCCCCGAAATGGCTGCGCGGCGCGGTCAACACCTCGGGCACCGGCCCGACTTCGGCGATCTTCCCGGACTCGAGCACCAACGCCCGATCGGCCAGGGTGAACACGTCAAGCAGGTCGTGGGTTATCAGGATGACCGCGCAGCCGCTGCGCGCGACCACGCTGCGCAGTACCGCGCGGATGGCCGCGGCCGCACCGACGTCCAGGCCGGTCAGCGGCTCGTCGAGCAGCAGCACCTCGGGCTCGGCGGCCAGCGCCCGCGCGATCGCCACCCGCTGCGCCTGACCGCCGGACAGTTGCCGCGGTTTCCGGTCGGCAAACTGCTCGGCATCCACTTCGCGCAGCCAGCGCAGCGCCGTCTGCTTGTCCTTCGCGCGCGCGGATCGAAAGACGCCGCGGCGGCTGTGCGGTCCGAACGCCACATTGGCCGCGACACTCAGGTGCGGGAACAACAACGGGTCCTGAAGTAGCAGCCCCACCCGGCGGTCGTGCGTCGCCACGTGCACCCCGGCTGTGGTGTCGGTCAACACCCGATCCCCCAGCCGCACCACGCCCGCATCGGGGTGAATCAGCCCGGCGATGACATGCAGTGCGGTCGATTTACCCGCGCCGTTGGGTCCGAGCACCGCGAGCACCTCGCCGGCGGACACCGAGAACTCGACATCCAACTGGCGGTCTGCCACGACCGCGCGGAGCCCTAACTCGCTCACTTCCCCACTACCTCGCGTCTGTTCCGGTCAACCGTCGAGCGCCCAAGCCGAGCACCACCAGCGCAGCCACCGCGACAAGCAGAATCGACAGCGCCACAGCGGCATTGGCGTCGGTCACCCGCTGCAGATAGATCTCCAGCGGCAGGGTGCGGGTGACGCCTTCCCGCGAACCCGCGAAGGTCAGCGTCGCGCCGAACTCCCCCAATGACCGGGCGAACGCCAGCACCGCGCCGGACGTCAACCCCGGCAGCAGCAGCGGCAGTGTGACCCGCCACCACACCGTGCTGGGCCGCGCGCCGAGCGTGGACGCGACCACCTCGAAATCGGATCCCGCGGTGCGAGCCGCGCCCTCGAGGGAGATCACCAGAAACGGCAACGAGACGAAGGTCTGCGCCAGCACCACGGCGGTCGTGCTGAAGGCGATGCTGATCCCGGCGGCCTCCAGGTACTGCCCGATCAATCCGAGCCGGCCGAACGCGTAGAGCAGCGCGATCCCGCCCACCACCGGCGGCAGCACCAGCGGCAGCAGGATCAGCGGCCGCAGCAGCCGGACCAGCGGTGCGGTGCTGCGGGCCAGCACCAGCGCCATCGGCACGCCCAGCAGCACGCATAGCACGGTGCTGGCGGTCGCGGTCTTCACGCTCAGCAGCAATGCCCTTTGCGACGATGAGCTGGTGATCAGCGACCAGAAATTCGGCCAATCGACCTTGATCGCGATCGCCAGTAGTGGCAACACCACGAAAGTGGCCCCCACGGCGGCAGGGACAAACACCCATCGGGGCAGATTCGTGGGCTGATGCACGAGGTCAGGGCTTTGCGAAGCCCGCTTGAGCCAGGGTTTTCTGACCCGCGTCCGACGTCACCAGGGTGACGAACTTTTGCGCTGTCGTCGCCTGCGGTGCCTTCTTCAACACCCCGATGGGATAGACGTTGACCGCACCGGAGGCCTCGGGGAAGTTGACGGTCGCCACCTTGTCTTTGGCATTTTTCGCGTCCGTGACGTAGACCAGTGCGGCATCGGCTTGTCCGGTGGTGACCTTGTTGAGGACATCGCTCACGCTGGGTTCCTCACTGACCGGGTTGAGATGCACTCCGGTGCTGTTTTCAATGCGCTGGGTCGCGGCTCCGCAAGGCACCGGCTGCTGGCAGGTCACCACGCTGATTCCCGGCTTGGCCAGGTCGGCGAAGGAACCGATCTTCTTCGGGTTGCCCGCCGCGGTCACGATGACCAATGTGTTGGCGGCGAAGTTGGCCGGATTCCCGGCCAGCAACCCGGCCTTGACGACGATGTCCATCTGCGCGGTGTCCGCCGACGCGAAGACGTCGGCGGTCGCACCCTGGGTCAGCTGGGTGGCGAGTTCGGAGGAACCCGCGAACTCGAATTCCACACCGCTACCGGGGTTGTCGGTCTTGAACTGCTGACTGATCTGGGTAAACGCGGGCTTGAGCGAAGCCGCGGCGAAGACGACGATCGAGCCGGCGGCCGGCGGCGTTTGGCCCGGTGACGACGATGGGGCTTTCGGGCCGCAGGCCACCAATCCCGCGATGAGCATCGTCGATACCAACCCGGCCAGGATCCCGATCCGACGCATGGTCAGACCCTAGCTTGCGAATGGTTAGGCAGTGATGGCCAAAGAGTTATCGAAATTTGTCCGCGCGTCGCGGCGTCCTTAGTTTCCCCTTAGAGCTACTGTCCAGTAACATCGACCTAGATCGACGCCATAACACGCTGAGATCCCGGGCATCGCTCCTGCCGTGTGCAGGGTCTGGGTTCAACGTTGAACACGAGGAGGTCATGGCAGTGGAGGTGCTGGTCACCGGCGGCGACACGGATCTGGGGCGGACAGTAGCCGAGGGCTTCCGCGATGACGGTCACAAGGTGACCCTCGTGGGTGCACGGCGCAGCGATCTCGAGGTCGCCGCCAAAGAGCTGGATGTCGACGCGATCGTCTGCGACACCACCGACGCGGCCAGCCTCGAAGAGGCCCGTGGGTTGTTCCCCCATCACCTCGACACCATTGTCAACGTGCCGGCCCCCAGCTGGGATGCCGGCGACCCCCGCACTTACTCAATGGCTGACACTGCCAACGCCTGGCGCAACACCCTTGACGCGACCGTGCTGTCAGCGGTGCTGACGGTGCAAGCAGTCGGTGACCACATACGCTCCGGTGGGTCCATCATCAGCGTCGTGCCGGAAAACCCGCCCGCCGCCAGCGTCGAGGCCGCGATCAAAGCGACACTGTCGGGCTGGATTGTTGGGCAGGCCGGCGTTTTCGGCACCCGCGGCATCACCGTGAACGCCGTGGCAAGCGGCCGCAGCACCCAGGCCGGATACGAAGGTCTTTCGCGCACATCGCCTTCCGTAGCCGACGAGGTTGCCCGGTTGGCGTTGTTCCTCTCCACTCCGGCGGCCCGCCACATCACCGGCCAGACGCTGCACGTCAGCCACGGCGCGCTCGCGCGTTTCGCCTAGAGCGTATTTCGTTTCATTTCCATAGCCGCTCGCTACGGTAGGAGCCGTGGCTATTCGGCTTGGTCTGCAGATTGCGAGCTTCTCCTACGGCACCGGGGTGGACGAACTCTTCCCAGCGGTGATCGCTCAGGCGCGCGAGGCCGAAGCGGCGGGCTACGACTCGCTGTACCTGATGGACCACTTCTACCAATTGCCGTCGTTGGGGTCGCCTGACCAGCCAATGCTGGAGGCCTACACCGCCCTGGGTGCGCTGGCCACCGCTACCGAACGGATTCAGCTGGGGACCCTGGTCACCGGAAACACGTACCGGAACCCTGCACTGCTGGCCAAAATCCTCACCACGCTGGATGTGGTCAGCGCTGGCCGGGCGATTCTGGGCATCGGCGCCGGCTGGTTTGAGCTCGAGCACCAGCAGCTCGGTTTCGAGTACGGCACTTTCAGCGAGCGGTTCGACCGGCTCGACGAGGCGCTGCAAATCATCCTTCCGATGCTCAAGGGTGAGCGCCCCACGTTCTCGGGAAAGTGGTACAACACCGAATCCGCACTAGCCAACCCGCGCTACCGGGACAGCATCCCGGTCATGATCGGCGGCGGTGGCGAGAAGAAGACCTTCGCGATCGCGGCGCGCCACGCCGACCACCTCAACATCATCGCGGGCCTCGACGAACTGCCCGGCAAGTTGAAGGCGCTGGCTGACAGGTGTGACGAGGCGGGCCGCGACCGTTCGACACTCGAGACCACCGCGTATCTGACGATCATCTTCAGCGAGGACATCAAGGTGGACCACATTCCCAACGCGCCAGGGTTTCTGGTGGTGGGCAACCCGGAGAGCGTCGCCGAGCAGATCAGGACTAAGGTGATCGACACCGGCATCGACGGTGTGATCATTAGCCTCGCCGGGCATGGGTATACCCCAGGTGTCATCACGACTGCCGCCGAGGCGCTGCGACCACTGCTCGGTATGTAACCGGGGTCGCATTCGGCGCCGAACATGACGCGAATCACGTCGGCGTGACCAGGGCCGACGGGATGATGTGGTTGATTGCACAGGCTTACGACCTGGGTATCGCGGCAGCGCGTTGACTACCGTAGCAGCTAACTGAATCCGTACGACATGAAGCCCCACCAGGAGCATCCAGAGTAATGAGCCCTCAGCAGGAAGCCACAGCTGAACCGAAGCGACGGCACCGAGTTGTCATCATCGGGTCAGGATTCGGCGGGCTCAATGCGGCAAAGAAACTCAAACGGGCCGACGTCGACATCAAGTTGATCGCCCGCACCACGCATCACTTGTTTCAGCCGTTGCTCTACCAAGTCGCCACCGGAATCATCTCCGAGGGTGAGATCGCTCCCCCGACCCGGGTTGTCCTGCGCAATCAACGCAACGTACAGGTGCTGCTCGGCAACGTCACCCACATCGACCTGGCCAATCAGTGCGTCGTCTCGGAGTTGCTGGGCCACAGCTACGACACTCCCTACGACAGCCTGATCGTCGCCGCCGGCGCCGGCCAGTCGTACTTCGGGAACGACCACTTCGCCGAATTCGCGCCCGGTATGAAGTCGATCGACGACGCGCTCGAGCTGCGCGGCCGCATTCTGAGTGCCTTCGAGCAGGCCGAGCGGTCGAGTGATCCCGAGCGCCGTAAGAAGCTGCTGACCTTCACCGTCGTCGGGGCCGGCCCCACCGGCGTCGAAATGGCCGGGCAGATTGCAGAATTGGCGGAATACACCTTGAAAGGCGCTTTCCGCCACATCGATTCGACCAAGGCGCGGGTGATTCTGCTCGACGCCGCGCCGGCGGTGTTGCCGCCGATGGGCGAAAAGCTCGGTGAGCGAGCAAAAACACGGCTGGAGAAGATGGGCGTCGAGATCCAACTGGGCGCCATGGTCACCGACGTGGACCGCAACGGCATTACGGTCAAGGATTCCGACGGCACCATCCGGCGCATCGAATCCGCTTGCAAGGTCTGGTCCGCCGGTGTGCAGGCCAGCCGATTGGGTCGTGACATCGCCGAACAGTCGCCCGCCGAACTCGATCGGGCCGGGCGGGTCAAGGTGCTGCCCGACCTGTCGGTACCCGGATACCCCAACGTGTTCGTTGTCGGTGACATGGCCGCGGTCGACGGAGTGCCAGGAGTCGCGCAGGGCGCGATTCAGGGCGCCAAGTACGTCGCCGGCGCGATTAAGGCAGAGCTCGACGGGGCCGACCCCACGCAGCGCGAGCCGTTCCAATACTTCGACAAGGGCTCGATGGCCACGGTGTCGCGATTCTCGGCGGTGGCCAAGATTGGACCGCTGGAATTCAGCGGCTTTATCGCCTGGCTGATGTGGTTGGTCCTGCACCTGGTGTATCTGATCGGGTTCAAGACCAAGATCACCACGCTGCTTTCGTGGACGGTGACGTTCCTGAGCACACGGCGTGGTCAGCTGACGATCACCGATCAGCAGGCTTTTGCCCGGACACGGCTCGAACAGCTGGCCGAAATGGCTGCCGAAGCCCGCGAGTCAGAGACCGCCCGAGCCGCCAGTTAGCCGACCAGCCGGTCGGCCTGCCACGTGCTGAGCGTCCCGCCGCCCGCCAACTCGAGTACGGTGGAGGCGTCGGGCATGTCAGTGAATTCTGTTGCTGGGTAGCGTAATTCGCTGATCGTTGCGCGTGGGGCCGCAATGCTGTCGTCGGCGACCGACCCGGCGCCCAATTCCATCCGGTGCCGCAACAGCGGGTGATCGTCCCGGTCGGCTCGCAGCGATCCAGACCAGAAGCCTTCGCGCTCGTTGCATCGGCCGATCTGCACACGCTCGCGGAAGCGGATGCGGCCGTCGTCGCGCAGGACCAACGTCGCCGCCGACACATGTCGGGCATCGGCGGCCACCACGGTCGGTTCGAGATCGAGGTCGAGAGTTCCGCTCACTTGGATGTCCCTACACGCATGCGACGTAGGGGTTTCCGCGCCGGGCAGGGCCAGGGTGGCGGCCGCGCTGCGCAGCTTCAACACGCCACCGGTTTCGACGATGACCCGGATGGTGATGGTGTCCCCGCCCAACGGGGTGGCGGCCGCCGACACCAGATGCACGGTGTCGGGCCCGGTGCAGCGGGCCTGGATACCGCCGCTGCACTGGATGCGCGGCAAGCGATCGCTGGATGCGATCAGTAAAACCTCAGAGTGCATCGGCGGCGAGCTGCGAGTGCACCCACGCCAGCACTTCGGTGGCGGCCGGATCCCTGGTCAGGGACTGCAGTACCGTGGGGCGGCCATCACGCACCGTGTCGGCATCGCGCGCCATCACATCCAGGTCGGCACCCACCAGCGGGGCCAGGTCAGTCTTGTTGACGACCAACAGATCCGAGTAGGTCACACCTGGGCCGCCTTTGCGCGGCACCTTGTCGCCGCCGGCCACGTCGATGACGAAAATCTGGACGTCCACCAAGCCGGACGAGAATGTCGCGGTGAGGTTGTCGCCACCGGACTCGACCAAGATCAGGTCCAGCGCTTCGTGGGCGGCGATCAAGTCGTCGATCGCGTCGAGGTTCGCGGTGATGTCATCGCGAATCGCGGTGTGCGGACAGCCACCGGTCTGCACGGCCGCGATCCGATCGATCGGCAGTACCGCGTGCTTGCGCAGGAAGTCGGCGTCCTCGGTGGTGTAGATGTCGTTGGTCAGCACCGCCACCGAAAGCTCGTCGCGCAACTGGCGGCACAGCGCGGCGACCAGCGCGGTCTTTCCGGAGCCGACCGGACCGCCGACGCCGATGCGCAGCGGCTCCCCCGGCTGGCGGACGCGCTTTGGCCGATCGAGCTGTGGATGCGGATGGCTGTGGGAATGTGTTGGCATGTCGTGTCTTTCAGAAGGCAATTAGAGTCGCTCGCGTTCGGCATGGTGTTATGCCAGCGTATAGGCCAAAAGATGGCTCGTTTTGTTCAGGTAGGCATACATCGGCGGTCATTCCCAGGAAAGTCACAGCCGTCTGACGGCTAGCGAAAGCGTAAGCCCGAGGCAAAGCAGGTAGCTTGAATCGCGGCGCGCCGAGACGGCCGCCCGGACGAGTTCGCCGTACCCGGAGAGCGACAAGACGGTGACAGCGGGATGCCTAGCGCGCCGGTCAACCGAATACCATCGTTGAACTCTTCTTTCGTTTGATCCTGGTCGTCGGGGCATCCTCCACCGTGAGTTGGTACTCGACGAGAGGAAAACGATGATCAATCCGTTCGCCGGCCACGCCGATATTCCTAATCGTGAAGGTGCCTGGGCACAGCAGGCCGAAGCCGAGCTGTCGACCCGGCGCCACAAGGAAGAGATCGAGCGCTGCCTTTCCCATGGGCTGGAAGCGGCCCCCACCATCAACGACCGCACGCTGTCTACTTTTTCCCGCGGCGAGCTGCCGCATTTCGCCGGGGAACGCGGAACATTTCTGAAGTGCCCGTTCCTGGAGGACGTGCACGACGTGGGGGACGCCGAGGTGGCCGTCTTCGGCGCGCCGCTGGACGCGGGGACCACCTACCGACCGGGTACTCGGTTCGGGCCGATGGGAATCCGTCGCTCCACTAACCTGTTTGGCACCTATTGCTATGAGCTTGGTGTCGACCTCCGAGAGCAGCTCAACATCGTCGACATCGGCGACGTAGTCACCATTCCCGCCAACATCGAGAAGTCGTTCGACCAGATCAGCACGGCGATGTCGCATGTGGTCTCCCAGGGTGTGTTCCCGGTGATCCTGGGTGGCGATCACTCCATTGGCTTCCCGACGGTGCGCGGTCTGGCTCCGCACATGGACGGCAACGTCGGCATCATCCACTTCGACCGCCACGTCGATACGCAGGAAACCGACCTGGACGAGCGGATGCACACCACGCCGTGGTTCCACGCCACCAACATCAAGAACGCACCGGCCACCAACCTGGTACAGATCGGCATCGGCGGATGGCAGGCGCCGCGCGCGGGCGTCCAGGTGGGCCGGCAGCGTGGCAGCACCGTCATCACCGTCGGGGATGTCGAGCGCGTCGGGATTGAGAAGATCGCCGAAACCGCCTTGGAAATCGCGTGGAAAGACGCCAAGGCGGTCTATCTGTCGTTCGACATTGACGTGATCGACGCCGGATTCGTGCCTGGCACCGGTTGGCCCGAGCCGGGCGGTTTGCTGCCGCGCGAAGCGCTCAACCTGATTCGGCTGATCTCCGAACCCGGGCTCAACGGCATCGAGGTGGTGGAGTGCTCGCCGCCCTACGACTGGGCGGAGCAGACCGCGCTGCTGAGCAGCCGGGGCATCCTGGATAGCTTGGCCGTCATGGTGCGGGCGGGCAAACTCGGCAAAAAACCGGCCGCGCTGAAGCGCCAGGCGTGGGGACCCTACGCCGACTAGTGATCCCCTCGATTGCGTATGAAGATCCGCTGCCGGATCAACGATGGCCGCAGCTTTGTGGGTGCGAGGAGGTGCGCGCCCATTTGCGTTCACCTCCCGGCAATCGGCTGAGCTATGAGCAATGAATATGCTGCCGACCGGAATCATGGTGACTGAATTGCCTGTTTTCGCCTAACCCGGCTACTTCGGGCCCGTGGTTCCAGAGGCTTCGGGATAAGCGCCAGTGAGTGAATAACTCAGTGGCTGTTTAGCAAACTATTAAAATAGGCGTTCGGGCTGTGCAAATTCTCCGCGGTGTGCTCCGTCCCGGTCGAACGGGCGCGTTGCTCCCGGCCAAAGCGAGAGCTTAATAGCCATTAAGCCACCGATGACACGCCGCCAGCGGGTCGCAACACCGATCAGCCAGCGGCGGGTGTCTTAGCTAGAAAATGCCTCTCAGCTAATTGCCAGTCGTTAACCATAGTAATTACAGATATATCGGTGAATATTCCTATTTGTGCGACATTGTCGACGTCAGAGCGCGGTTCTATCCGCGCGCGCGTCGACGTTCCTGGGGAGGTATCGCACCATTCGTGAGCGATTCATCGTGCACGAACCTGAGCATCAAGCCATCGCCCTATTCGGATCGGGTGCGTTTGATTTGGCGCCTGGACGGCTTATTACGGGGGTCAGCTAGTGGATTATGCGGCGCTCCCGCCCGAGTTCAACTCCGGGCGGATGTATGCGGGCGCGGGGGTCGGGCCTTTGGTGGCGGCCGAGGCGGCTTGGGATGCGTTGGCGGCGGAGCTGAGCTCAGCGGCAGCGTCATATCGGGCGGTGATGTCGGAGCTCACCGGTGGGCCGTGGGTGGGTCCTTCGTCGGGGGTGATGGTCGCGGCGGTGGCTCCATATGTGTCGTGGATGAATACCACTGCGGCGCAGGCCGAGCAGACCGCCGGCCAGCTCGGGTTGGCGGTGGCCGCCTATGAAACGGCGTTTGCCGCCACGGTGCCACCGCCGGTGATCGAGGTCAATCGGGCGTTGCTGGCATCGCTGGTGTCCACCAACACTCTGGGGCAGAACACTTCGGCGATCGCGGCCACCGAGGCGCAGTACTCCGAGATGTGGGCCCAGGATGCCGAGGCGATGTACGGCTATGCCGGCGCCTCGTCGGCGGCAACGAGGTTGACGCCGTTCACCTCTGCGCCGCAGACCACCAATTCATCCGGGACGCAGCTGCAAGCAGCCGCCGTCAACCAAGCCGCGGCGTCCTCGGCCGGGCCGAGTACCCAATCGGCACTGGCGAATGTGCCGAACGCGCTACAGAGTCTTTCGACCGGGTCGATTGCCACCCCAGCGGACCTCGATCCGGGGCTGGGCAGCCTGCTCGATGCCCCCAGCGGCGGCCCCACCGGTCTCAACCTGTTCACCCAAAACGTCGGGAACTGGGCCCTTGTCATCAGTGGGCCGTTGTTCACTGCTTCGGGCATCACGCCGCTGATGGGGAGTTTGTACACCCTCGCGCTGCCGGCGACGGCCGCGGCGGCGGCCAGCGATGTGACTCCGGCGGACGCCGGCCTGGGCACTCTGGTCGATTCGCACGGCGCGGGAGCGAGCACCGTATCGGCGGGCCTGGGCAAGTCGGCGACGGTCGGCCAGTTGTCCGTGCCGCAATCCTGGGGTACCTCCCCCGCTGTCCGGCTGGCCGCCAGCGCATCGCCGCTGCCGACCGCCGGACTAGGCGGCTTGCCGCAGGCCGAGATGGCCGGGCCCGGAGGGTTTTTCGGAGGCATTCCCCCGATCGGCAGTCTGGTCAACGCCCCCAGGGGTGAGCAGCCGCGTGCTCGCAGCGGCCCGGATCAGAAGGTCGTCCCGACAATGCCCGGCGAGTCCGGCGCTGCCGAGCAGGCTTCGGGCCAGGCCGCTCGGCCGCAACCGGCTCGCCGCCATGTCGCCAGTGCCCTGACCGAAGCCGAACGCGACGAACTCGAGAAGCTGCGCAAGGACATCGCTGAAGCGGCGACCGAGCGTGACGCGGCAGCCCGCCTGATCAAGGAGGCGATGCTGTGACCGCACCGATGGACTTTGCGGGGATGCCCCCCGAGGTCACCTCCGCGCGGATGTACGCGGGTGCCGGGGCAGCGTCATTGGTGACTGCCGCGGCGGCCTGGGAGAAATTGGCCTCCGAATTGAGCTCGACGGCAGCGTCCTACCGGGCGGTGGTATCCGAACTGACGGGTCAGCCCTGGGTGGGTCCTTCGTCGGGGGCGATGGCCGCCGCGGTGGCTCCGTACGTGTCGTGGATGAATACCACTGCGGCACAAGCACAGCAGACCGCCGGCCAGCTGGAGTCCGCGGTGGCCGCTTACGAGGCGGCGTTTGCCGCCACGGTGCCACCGCCGGTGATCGAGGTCAATCGGGCGTTGTTGGCATCGCTGGTGTCCACCAACACTTTGGGGCAGAACACTTCGGCGATCGCGGCCACCGAGGCGCAGTACTCCGAGATGTGGGCCCAGGATGCCGAGGCGATGTACGGCTATGCCGGCGCCTCGTCGGCGGCGACGAGGTTGACGGCATTCGACTCTGCGCCGCAGACCACCGATTCGAGCGGATCGACGAACCAGAACAATACGGTCGCCAGGGCCGCGATGTCAGGGACCAATCAGGGCGTCCAATCAACCCTCTCCCAGGTACCCAACCTGCTGCAGTCCGTCGGATCGGGATCGCCTTCCACCACGCCTTCCACGACGTCCGCAGCGTCTTCGGGGGGTTCGCTGTTGGACTTGTTCAACAATTTCAGCGCAAACACCATCGGCTACCAAATCCTCTCCGAGGGTTTGAACTTCGACGCGTCCGGCGCCTTGCTGACCCTGGCGCCGCCGGTGGCCACGGCCTGGAATCCGTTAGTCAGTTCGTTGTCGGCGCCGGCGACTGCGGCGTCATCGGTGTCGGGTTCTGGTTCAACCCTGGCGAACTCGTATGGAGCATCGGCCGGCCTGGGCAACGGCGGGGTGTCGGCCGGCTTAGCCGAGGCGTCTTCGGTGGGCCAATTATCGGTACCACAGTCGTGGGGCAGCTCCCCCGCGATCCGGTTGGCCGCCGCCCAATTTCCCACCGCTGGGCTGGCCGCGCCGCCGCAGACCGGGCCGATCGGGCCGGGTTTCTACGGTGGCATGCCGCCGATGGGGCCGGTGGCCAGTGTGGTCAATGCACCGCGAGGCGACCAGGGCCGACTCCGGGCCGGCGCGCGCCACAAGGTGATTCCGGCCGCGGAATCGGGCATGCACTCCGACCCCGCGGCCCGGTGGGTCGAGCCGACGGCGCCCGCGGACGGCGACGGCGCGGTCAGCGAACGCGACGAACTCATCGCGCTGCGCAGGGCGATGGCCGATGTCACCAGACAGCGCGATGTCCTCAAGCGCACGGCAGCGACCTTGATTAAGGAGGCAACACAGAAGTAGTGACGGCCGTCATTTGATCACTGATCGAGTGACGGAACTTCAAGTGCACACCTCGTTTTGACGCATCGACGATTGGAACTCAGCACAGATGTTCTTCACAAAACCGGTCACACGGGCTGCGGGACGTTGGGAAAGCGACATGGCTGTCGACTCGGAACCCATTGGAGTCCAGGAGGATATAGAGTCCGCAATGTCATTGCCGGATGCTGCCAACGGGGCGACGCTCGACGACGAGGACCAGGCGCAGCTCAAGGCCCTTGGCTTCCAGTCCGACTTCAAGCGAGACATGAGCCCCTGGGCGAACTTCTCGCTGGGCTTCACTTACCTGTCACCGGTCGTCGGCATCTACACGGTGTTCGCGTTCGCCTTGTCCGCGGCGGGCCCGCCGATGATTTGGAGTCTGCTGATCGCTGGCGTCGGGCAGCTGTTGGTCGCATTGGTGTTCAGCGAAGTGGTGGCACAGTTCCCGGTGGCCGGTGGCGTCTATCCCTGGGCGCGACGGTTGTGGGGACGCAAATGGGCGTGGATGACCGGCTGGGTATACATGTTCACACTGTTGGCTCTGCTGGCCGACGCGGCCTACGGTGCGGGCCCGTATGTGGCTGACGTGTTCGGCTTCAGGCCGTCCCAACACGCCACGGTTCTGTGTGCGCTGGTCATGTTGGCGATTGCCACAGCCATCAATTTGACTGGCACCAAGATGCTGGGCTACTTCGCCATCTTCGGTTTTAGCGCCGAGCTGATCGGCGCTCTGGCAGTGGGTATCTGGCTGCTGTGCACCCAACGTCACCACAACCTTGGGGTGCTTTTCCACAGCTTCGGCGCCGAAGGCAACCACAGCTACACCTACGCCTTCCTGGCCGCCAGCCTGATCGCCCTTTACCAGTTTTTTGGTTTCGAGGCTTGTGGCGACGTCGCCGAGGAGGTCCGTAATCCCGGCGTGCAAATCCCGAGGGCGATGCGCCGTACTATCTACATCGGCGGCTCGGCAGCCACTTTCGTCTGCCTGAGCCTGATCCTGTCGGTCACCGATTTCGGCGCGGTGATCAGTGGCAAAGACGCCGATCCGATCGACACCATTCTGAAAACGGCGTTCGGCGGCGTCGGCTCCAAGGTCGTCCTCTGTATCGTGTTGATCTCGTTCGTGTCGTGTGCGTTGAGCCTGCAGGCCGCCGCCAGCCGGCTGATCTACTCCTACGGTCGTGACGACATGATCGTCGGATCGAAGCTGCTGGCACGCTTCGACCACAAACGCCACGTGCCGCCTTTCTCGTTGCTGATCGCGGTCATCATCCCGGCGTTCCTGATCGTCGGCTCGCTTATCTCCACCGACGCGCTGACCAAGCTCGTCAGCTTCGGTTCGGTCGGCGTTTACATCGCGTTCCAGATGGTGGTGCTGGCCGCCCTGCGCGCCAGGATCAAGGGGTGGGTGCCGAGCGGCAAGTACCGGCTTGGAAGGTGGGGAGTGCCCGTCAATATCGGCGCGCTGATCTACGGCGTCGCGGCGATCGTCAATCTGTGCTGGCCGCGGGACTCCCACCAGCCCTGGTACGACGACTACATCATTCTGTTGATGTCGGTGACCGTTATCGGTTTTGGAATTCTGTACCTCATCTTCACGGGAGCTCACGCCAAGAGCGAAGCGCCGCACGCCGACGCCATTCCGAAGCGGTGACGCCGCTATGAGAAGAGTGGCGTCACAACATATCTCATGATGAAAACAGCGGTCGATCGCGCTGGGCGTGGCGCTGGGCCAACGTATCGAGCAACGGGTCCGACAAGTCGGCCAGTTCGACGGATGCTTGCGCCGCAGTGCGCTCGCACAAATCTGCGAGCCGAAACGTCAGCGCCGCCACGTCGGCCGGGTCCAGCGCGAGCAGGCGCTGAGCCGCGGTCGCTGAGCCCGTCATCGTGGTGTACACGATCGCAAGCGCGCTTTGCTCGGGAGTCAGGCCGCTGACGGTGCCGACCCGCCCGGCCACGACAGCAAGATGCGGCTGGGAACCCAGATCGTCCCAGCAGGCATTCGGCCAGACCCGTCGTGCCAGCCTCGCCAACCCACGCCCCTGGCTGCGCGATGCGTGCCGCGCCGCCGGTGCCGGTGTTCGGGCATCGGTCTCTTGATCAGCCCGCTCGGGGTCGAGTTCACCGCGGTGAACCGCCGCCGTGACCGACGCCGTGACCAAGCCGTGGCTGCGAATTCTGCGGCGCAAGAACGCTTCTAACGTTTCCAGATTCGTCACCAGGCCGCTGGCGACGGCTTCCTCCACGCCGCCGGAATGCACGTGGGCGCCGGCCGGCAGTCGTGAATCGGCCAGGTTGAGCAGCGTCGCCAATGCAGACATATGTCTCAGAACAGGAAATAGCGTTGCGCCATGGGCAGTTCGGTTGCTGGCTGCTCTTCCCAGACCTCGCCGTCGATACGCACTGTGAAGGTGTCCGGGTCCACCTCGATGTCGGGCAGCGCGTCGTTGAGCGGTAACGACTCTTTGCCGACGCCGGTGGTATTCCGCACAGCGACCAATTGCCGGTTGACCGCTAGCTTTTCGGCCAGGCCTGCCTCGAGCGCCTGCGGCGAAACGAAATGCACCGAAGTGGCCGCGGCCGCTGCGGGCGCAGCGCCGAACATCGGACGCGGCAGCACCGGCTGAGGTGTCGGGATCGACGCGTTCGCGTCGCCCATCGCCGCCCAGGCGATCATGCCGCCCTTGAGCACCGCGTGCGGGCGGACCCCGAAGAACTCCGGCTCCCACAGCACCAGGTCGGCCAGTTTGCCCACCTCCACCGAGCCGATCTCACCGTCGAGTCCGTGGGCGATGGCCGGGCAGACCGTGTATTTGGCGACATAGCGCCGCACCCGCATGTTGTCGGCACCCCGAGCACCGGAGACGTCGCCGGGCAGCGCTCCGCGCCGGTGCTTCATTACGTGTGCGGTCTGCCAGGTACGCAGCACCACTTCGCCGATGCGGCCCATTGCCTGGGAGTCGCTTCCGATCATCGAGATCGCGCCGATGTCGTGCAGCAGATCTTCGGCCGCCATGGTCGACGGCCGAATCCGGCTCTCGGCGAAGGCCAAATCCTCGGGCACCTGAGGGTTGAGGTGATGGCAGACCATCAGCATGTCCAGATGCTCATCGAGGGTGTTCACCGTGTGCGGGCGGGTCGGATTGGTGGAACTGGGCAGCACATTCGGCTGCCCGGCAACCCGGATGATGTCGGGAGCGTGGCCGCCGCCGGCGCCCTCGGTGTGATAGGTGTGGATCGAGCGTCCCGCGATTGCGGCCAGCGTGTCTTCGACGAAGCCCATCTCGTTGAGCGTGTCGGTATGCAACGCCACCTGTACTCCCGCGGCGTCGGCGACGGTTAGGCAGGCGTCGATCGCCGCCGGGGTGGAACCCCAGTCCTCATGCAGCTTGAAACCCGAAGCGCCACCGCGCAATTGCTCCCAAAGGGCGTCGCTGTTGACGGTGTTCCCCTTGCCCAGCAGCCCGAAGTTGACCGGCCAGCCGTCGAGCGCCTCGAGCATCCGGGCCAGGTGCCACGAACCGGGGGTCACGGTGGTGGCTTTGCTGCCCTCTGCGGGGCCGGTCCCGCCGCCCAGGATCGTCGTGACCCCGGATCCGAGCGCCTCGGCCATGAGCTGCGGGCAGATCAGATGCACATGGCAGTCGACCGCACCCGCGGTGACGATCTTGCCGTTGCCACCGATGACTTCGGTGCCGGGCCCGACCACCAGGTCCGGGTGCACACCCGTCATGGTGGCGGGGTTGCCGGCCTTGCCGATCGCGATGATCCGCCCATCGCGAATGCCAATGTCGGCCTTGATGATTCCCCAATGATCGATTACCACCGCGCCGGTGATCACTGTGTCGGGTGCGCCCTCGGCGCGGGAAGCACGACCCTGGCCCATCGACTCGCGCAGCACCTTGCCGCCGCCGAACACCGCTTCGTTGCCGGCCAGTCCCGGTCCCCCGCTGCGGTCTTCGGTGATCTCGACCAGTAAGTTGGTGTCCGCCAGCCTGATTCGATCGCCGGTGGTTGGGCCGTAGAGTTGGGCGTATCGCTCCCGAGACAGGTATGCCATCAGATGCCCAGCCGTCCAGGTGGATTCAGGCTAAGGCCGTACACCTCGCGGCTACCGCACAATGGCACTAGCTGAACATGTTGGGGCACACCGGGTTCGAAGCGAATTGCGGTGGCAGCGGGTACATCTAGCCGGTAGCCGTGAGCCGCGGCGCGATCGAACGATAGCGCCGAGTTGGCTTGTGGAAGGTGGACATGGCTACCCACCTGAACCGGGCGGTCGCCGGTGTTGACGATCAGCATGTCGAGGCGTTGAGCCCTCGCGTTGATCTCAATATCTCCGCTGCCGTAGAGGATCTCGCCGGGAATCATGCGATCGGGTGGTGCACGGTGACCAGCTTCGTGCCGTCCGGGAAGGTCGCTTCGACCTGCAGGTCGGCCAGCATTTCCGGCACTCCGGCCATCACGTCGTCGCGACCGAGCACGTCGCAGCCGCTGGCCATCAATTCGGCAACGGTGTGGCCGTCGCGCGCGCCTTCAAGGATGTGGTCACTGATGATCGCGATCGCCTCGGGATGGTTCAATCGCAAGCCGCGGGCACGGCGACGGCGAGCCAATTCGGCGGCATAGGACAACAGCAGTCGCTCCTGCTCGTGCGGCGTCAGGCGCATGGTCTGTGATCCTGCCACCCCGGCCTGGGGGAATCCTGTGCCTGCTACTCAGCCCTGGGGCTCGAGATTCTGTAGCCGCACTTGCCCTCGGGCGATGACCTTCTCCTTGTCATCGGTGATCGTGACCAACCACAACTGCTGGCGCCGGCCGCGGTGAAGTGGCTCGGAGGCGCCGAATGCCGTCCCGGAGCGAATCGAACGCAGGAAGTCTGTGTTGTTGTTCACACCGACAACCTCGCCGCCACCGTGCGCGGAAAGCTAGATATAGGCCGACACGCTGGCCATGCTCTCGATCATCGAGCAGTAGACGCCGCCGTGTACCAGGCCCATCGGCTGTAGCAATTTGGGCGTGACTTCGAGCTGGGCGCGGACGCCATCGGGGCTGAGTTCGGTGAATTGCAGGCCCAGCTGGTCATCGAATGGTGCGTTGAAACCGAGCGGGATCACTGCATCTGGAGACGTTGACACCCTCTGTTGTCTACACCATCGCGCAAGCTGGTGATCACGGTCGGCCGCAAATGGCCATAAAGAACAGGCGAGCCCCGTGCACTAAGGCACGGGGCTCGCCGATCGAGTAGACCGGGGGTCACAGCAGCCCTCTGGACACTCCGGCGGTCTGTTGCGCTCGACCTCCATGAGTATGGCAAGGCTGCCCTAACTTTGCAAGGGGTAGTCTGTGATCACGTCGACCGGGCGCATGCGCACCGATTGTCGGACACCGAATCGGCCGGCGGTATATACGACCGCCGGTAGTAAGCCGGAGTACGCTTATTTCGACTCTCAGGAGATGAACGAACTATGGCCAAGCTGACACGGCTGGGGGACCTGGAACGCGCAGTGATGGACCACTTGTGGTCCACCCAAGAACCGCAGACCGTCCGCCAGGTGCACGAGGCCTTGTCGGCGCGCCGCGACCTCGCTTATACGACCGTGATGACCGTGCTGCAGCGGCTGGCCAAGAAGAATTTGGTGTCCCAGATCCGCGATGACCGTGCCCACCGCTATGCACCTGTGCACGGCCGTGACGAACTGGTCGCCGGGTTGATGGTCGACGCGCTGTCCCAGGCTGAGGACTCCGGGGGCAGACAAGCCGCGTTGGTGCACTTTGTCGAG
Source organism: Mycobacterium montefiorense (assembly GCF_025823255.1). NCBI lineage: Bacteria > Bacillati > Actinomycetota > Actinomycetes > Mycobacteriales > Mycobacteriaceae > Mycobacterium > Mycobacterium montefiorense. The sequence goes on from NZ_JACKVL010000006.1 coordinate 531,299, forward strand.
CGTGTCGGTGCTGACGAGGCCGAGGCGCTGCGGCGCGCGCTGGCTGAACTGGAAGCGAATCAACGTAATACGCCATCCGCTGGCATTTCACCGGAGGGCTGAGGGACACTAGCTATGTGTCCGCGCTGGCTTTTACCTTCCTCGCGGTACTGCTGATTGGCCCCGCGCCGGCTGTATTGGCGCGAGCGTCCTGGCCACTGCGTGCCCCGCGTGCGGCGATGGTGCTGTGGCAAGCCATCGCCGTGGCCGCTGTGCTGTCGGCATTCAGCGCAGGTATTGCGATCGCCACTCGGATTTTGATGCCCGGCCCCGATGGGCGGCCCACGGCTAGCGTCGGCGGTGCGGCCGGGCGGCTTGGTTGGCCGCTGTGGACGGCTTACATCGCCGCGTTCACGCTGACCGTGTTGGTGGGTGTGCGACTGGTGGTCGCAGTCCTGCGGGTGGTCATCGCCAACCGGCGCCGGCGGGCTCACCACCGAATGGTGGTCGATCTTGTCGGGGTCGGACACGACGCCGTCCTTGCTCAGCCTTGCGCCCGCGGCAGGGACCTGCGCGTTTTGGAGGTGGCGGAGCCGCTCGCCTACTGCCTGCCCGGAGTCCGCAGTCGCGTGGTCGTCAGCGAGGGAACGCTGACCCAGCTCACCAACGACGAAGTCTCGGCGATCCTCACCCATGAGCGGGCCCATCTGCGCGCCCGCCACGACCTGGTCCTGGAAGCTTTCACCGCGGTGCACGCCGCCTTCCCGCGCCTCGTCCGCAGCTCCAATGCATTGGGCGCGGTGCAACTGCTGGTCGAGCTGCTCGCTGACGACGCGGCGGTGCGCACCGCCGGACGCACTCCCCTGGCCCGGGCGCTGGTCGCCTGTGCCGCCGGGCGGGCCCCATCGGGTGCGCTGGCCGCGGGCGGTGCCAGCACGGTGGTCCGGGTCCGGCGGCTGGCCGGACGGGGCAACAGCATGATGCTTTCCACGGCCGCCTACCTGACCGCGGCGGCTGTTTTGGTGGTGCCAACGGTAGCGCTGGCGGTGCCGTGGCTCACCGAGCTCAAGCGGCTGTTCAACCTCTGACGCAGCCCACCGCGAATCTCTTTGGAAGACCGGAACTCCGCTGTGCCACAGTGTGACGGAAACCGTGTAGCAAAAGTTCTCCAACCTGAGAGGCGAAGACATGAGTTCGTCGGATACCGAGCCCAAATCGAGGACTGGCACCGCACAAATCGGTGTCACCGGCCTGGCCGTGATGGGCTCGAACCTCGCCCGCAACTTCGCCCACCACGGCTACACCGTGGCGCTGCACAACCGGTCGATCGCCAAGACGGACGCGCTGCTCAAAGAGCACGGTGACGAGGGCAAGTTCGTCCGCTCCGAGACGATCGAAGAATTCCTGGACGCGCTGGAAAAGCCCCGACGGGTGATCATCATGGTCAAGGCCGGCGGCCCCACCGACGCCGTCATCAACGAGCTCGCCGACGCCATGGAAGAAGGCGACATCATCATCGACGGCGGCAACGCGCTCTACACCGACACCATCCGGCGCGAGAAGGCAATACGTGAGCGCGGCCTGCACTTCGTCGGCGCCGGCATCTCGGGCGGCGAGGAGGGCGCGCTGAAGGGCCCGTCGATCATGCCGGGTGGTCCGGCCGAGTCGTACAAGTCGCTGGGCCCCCTGCTCGAGGAGATATCCGCACACGTTGACGGTGTGCCCTGCTGCACCCACATCGGCCCCGACGGCGCCGGCCACTTCGTCAAGATGGTGCACAACGGCATCGAGTACTCCGACATGCAGCTGATCGGGGAGGCTTACCAGCTGTTGCGCGACGGCCTGGGCAAGACCGCGCCCGAGATCGCTGACGTCTTCGCCGAGTGGAACAAGGGCGACCTGGACAGCTTCCTCATCGAGATCACCGCGGAGGTGCTGCGCCAGACCGACGCCAAGACCGGCAAGCCGTTGGTGGATCTCATCCTCGACGAGGCCGAGCAGAAGGGCACCGGCCGCTGGACGGTGAAGTCCGCGCTCGACCTCGGTGTGCCGGTCACCGGTATCGCCGAGGCGGTGTTCGCGCGCGCCCTGTCCGGGTCGGTGGCCCAGCGCAAGGCCACCACGGGGCTGGCTTCTGGAGAGCTGGGCCAAAAGCCAACGGATGCGACGCAGTTCATCGACGACGTGAGCAAGGCGCTGTACGCGTCGAAGATCATCGCCTACGCGCAGGGCTTCAATCAGATCCAGGCGGGTAGCACCGAGTACGACTGGGGCATCACGCCCGGCGACATGGCGACCATCTGGCGCGGCGGTTGCATCATTCGTGCGAAGTTCCTCAACCGGATCAAAGACGCATTCGACGAGAACGCCGACCTGCCGTCGCTGATCGTCGCGCCGTATTTCCGGTCGGCCATCGAGGAATCGATCGACAGCTGGCGCCGCGTCGTGGTGACGGCGACCGAGCTCGGCATCCCGATCCCCGGCTTCTCCTCCGCGCTGTCCTACTACGACGGTCTGCGCACTGAACGGCTGCCCGCGGCGCTGACCCAGAGTCTGCGCGACTTCTTCGGCGCACACACCTATGGGCGCATCGACAGCGAGCCGGACAAACGCTTCCACACGCTGTGGAGCGGAGACCGCAGCGAAGTGCCGGCTTAGCGGGCCAACTAGGCTGATACAGGGGCTGCAAAGGGTGGGGCGATTGCGATGAAGTTTCTCAACGAACACCGGCCCGGCTACGACCTGACCTATAACGACGTCTTCATCGTGCCGAACCGGTCTGATATCTCGTCGCGGTTCGACGTCGATCTGTCCACCAGCGACGGCTCCGGCACCACGATCCCGGTGGTCGTCGCCAACATGACGGCGGTGGCCGGGCGCCGGATGGCCGAGACGGTCGCGCGGCGCGGCGGCATCGTGATGCTGCCTCAGGATCTTCCGATTACCGCGGTGCAACAAACGGTGGAGTTCGTCAAGAGCCGAGACCTGGTGCTCGACACGCCGGTCACGCTGGCCCCCGACGATTCGGTGTCGGATGCGATCGCGCTGATCCACAAACGGGCGCACGGCGCCGCGGTGGTGCTCTTCGAGGGCCGCCCGATCGGCCTGGTGACCGAGGCGTCCTGTGCGGGCGTGGACCGTTTCACCAGGGTTCGCGATATTGCCGTGTCTGACTTCGTAAGCGCGCCGCTGGGCACCGAACCACGCAAGGTTTTCGACCTGCTCGACAACGCCCCGATCGGGGTCGCCGTCGTGACCACCGCGGACGGAAAGCTCGCCGGTGTGCTGACCCGTACCGGGGCGGTGCGCGCCGGTCTGTACACCCCGGCCACCGACGCCGTGGGCCGGCTACGCGTCGGCGCGGCCGTCGGCATCAGCGGCGATGCGGGAGCCAAAGCCCGTTCGCTGGCCGAGGCCGGCGTCGACGTGCTCGTGATCGATACCGCGCATGGGCACCAACGCCGGATGCTGGACGCGATCAAAACGGTGGCGTCGCTGGGGCTGGGCCTGCCGTTGGCGGCGGGCAACGTGGTCTCGGCGGAGGGCACCCGCGACCTGCTGAACGCCGGCGCCAACATCGTCAAGGTCGGTGTCGGGCCCGGCGCGATGTGCACCACCCGGATGATGACCGGTGTCGGGCGCCCTCAATTCTCCGCAGTACTTGAATGTTCAGCTGCTGCAAGGAATCTCGGCGGGCACGTATGGGCCGACGGTGGAATCCGTCATCCTCGGGACGTCGCGCTGGCGCTGGCCGCCGGGGCGTCGAACGTCATGATCGGGTCCTGGTTCGCCGGCACCTATGAGTCACCCGGTGACCTGATGCGCGACCGCGAGGACCAGCCGTACAAGGAGAGCTACGGCATGGCGTCCAAGCGGGCGGTCGTCGCCCGTACCGCCGCGGACAGCGCGTTCGACCGCGCCCGCAAGGCGTTGTTCGAGGAGGGCATTTCGAAGTCGAGGATGGGCCTGGACCCCGACCGTGGCGGTGTCGAGGACCTGATCGACCACATCACCTCCGGCCTGCGCAGCACCTGTACCTACGTGGGCGCCTCGACGCTGGCCGAGTTGCACGAGCGAGTGGTCGTCGGTGTCCAATCGGCGGCGGGGTTCGCCGAGGGCCACCCGTTGCCCCTGGGCTGGTGACGCCGGCGGCGCGGTGAGGGCACGTCGTACCCGGTCCGGCCAGATCTCTTCGCTACCATGTGAATTTACCGATCTTCCCGCCCGCAGCAACGCGCTGCGTGGCATCAAGCGAAAGGGATGACGTGCCGCAGGCACCCGTCGAGCCCGTCGGTTTCCGGGCGAAGCGGCTACCCACAGCTCCCCCGGCTCGACGTCTGGCCCCCGGGCCATCGCGATAGCCCAGCCCACCATGAACCTCACCGTCACCGTCATCAGCGTCCTCGCCATTGCGGTGCTGATCTTCGGCAACTCCGTATTCGTCGCGGCCGAGTTCTCGCTGACCGCGCTCGACCGCAGCACCGTCGAGGCCAACGCCCGCAAGGGTGGCCGGCGCGACCGCTACATCCAGCGCGCGCAGGACCGGCTGTCCTTCCAGCTGTCGGGGGCTCAGTTAGGCATTTCAATCACCACGCTGGTGACCGGCTACCTGACCGAACCCATGGTGGCCGACCTGCCGCACCCGTGGCTAGACGCCCTCGGCGTGTCAGATCCGGTGGCCGACGGGATCACCGCGTTCATGGTGATGGTGATCGTGACGTCGGTGTCGATGGTGTTCGGCGAGCTGGTCCCGAAGTACCTGGCAGTCGCTCGGCCGCTGTCGACCGGTCGTGCCGTCGCCGGTTTTCAGCTGATGTTCTCGCTGTTGCTCACGCCGGTGATCCGGCTGACGAACGGGGCGGCGAACTGGATCGTTCGGAAAATGGGAATTGAGCCGGCCGAGGAGCTGCGGTCTGCCCGCTCACCGCAGGAGTTGCTCTCGCTGGTGCGTAGCTCGGCGCGCAGCGGCACTCTGGACCCCGCCACCGCCGCACTGGTACGGCGCTCGCTGCAGTTCGGCGCCCGTACCGCTGAGGAACTGATGACACCGCGGTCGAAGATCGTGGCGCTGCAAACCGACGACACGGTCCGCGACCTGATCGCCACGGCCGCCGAATCGGGATTCTCCCGCTTCCCCCTGGTCGACGGCGACCTGGACGAGACCGTCGGCATCGTGCACGTGAAACAGGTATTCAAGGTGCCGCGGGCGCAGCGCGCCGGCACGCTGCTGACCACGCTCGTGCAGCCGGTGCCGGTGGTGCCGTCGACGCTGGACGGTGACGCGGTGATGGCCGAGATCCGAGCCAACCCGCTGCAGACCGCGATGGTCGTCGACGAATACGGCGGCACCGCAGGGATTGTCACCGTCGAGGACCTGATCGAAGAGATCGTCGGCGACGTCCGCGACGAACACGACGACGCCACACCGGATGTCGTGGCGGCGGGCAGCGGCTGGCAGGTGTCGGGCTTGCTGCGCATCGACGAGGTTGCCGCCGCCACCGGTTATCGAGCCCCCGAAGGGCCGTACGAGACGATCGGCGGGCTGGTGCTGCGGGAGATCGGTCACATCCCGACGGTCGGTGAAACGGTCGAGCTGACCGCACTCGACGGAGATGGCTTGTTGGACAGTGAAATTCGCTGGAAAGCCGCGGTGGTTCGGATGGATGGCCGGCGGATCGATCTGCTCGAGCTGACCGAACTGAGCCGTCGTAGCGACACACCCGTGGAGCACGGCCGACGATGAACAACACGCTGGGAGTGCTGCTGGCGATCCTGCTGATCGGGACCAACGCCTTTTTCGTCGGCGCGGAATTCTCGCTGATCTCGGCCCGTCGCGACCGCCTCGAGGCGCTGGCCGAGCAGGGCAAGAAGCGAGCGGTCACCGTGATCCGCGCCGGCGAACAGCTGGCCTCCATGCTGGCCGGCTCGCAGCTGGGCGTCACGGTGGCCTCGCTGCTGCTCGGGCGAATCGGAGAGTCTGCGGTCGCCAGCCTGCTGCAGTCGGCGTTTGGGCTGACCAGTATGCCCCCGGCGTTGCTGCACACCTTGTCGTTCGTGATCGCGCTGGCGGTGGTGGTGACGCTGCACGTGCTGCTGGGCGAGATGGTGCCGAAGAACATCGCGCTGGCGGGGCCGGAGCGCACGGCGATGCTGCTGGTGCCCCCTTACCTGGCCTACGTCCGGGTCGCCCGGCCGTTCATCGTCTTCTACAACAAATGCGCCAACGCGATCCTGCGCCTGCTGCGGGTGGAACCCAAAGACGAGATCGACATCACGGTCTCACCGGCGGAGCTGAGCGCGATGATCGCCGAATCGGTGTCCGAAGGCCTGCTGGATCCCGAGGAGCACACCCGGTTGACCCGGGCGCTGCAGATCGGCAGCCGGGTGGTCGGCGATGTGGCGGTTTCGCTTGACGACGTCCGGGCGGTACCAGTGGCGGCGGCGGGTTCCGGGCCGACGATCGGCGCCGTCGAGAGTGCCCTGGCCGAGACCGGCTACTCCCGCTTTCCCGTCGCGGCCGCCGACGGGCGGTTCATCGGCTACCTGCACATCAAGGACATGTTGCCGCTCGGCGACGATCCCCAGACCGTCATCGATCTCGCGTTGGTGCGCCCGCTGCCACGGGTGCCCCTCACCTTGCCGCTGGCCGATGCCCTGTCGCGAATGCGCCGCACAAACAGCCATCTGGCACTCGTGATCGATGGCGGCGGCGGCGTCGCCATGGTGGCGATGGAGGACCTGGTGGAAGATCTGGTCGGCAGCATGCGCGATGCGCAATGAAACCAGCCGCCGGGCCGCCCCCCGAAGAGGGCCGCGTACAGCCCGTATGATTGAACGGCGCCGGCGCAAGACGGGGCCTGGGTGCTTACCGCAGCACACGTGTTGCCAAAGGCGCTCCGCGGGGCCCGCCGGGAACCCCACGGTGAAGTCCGTCAGGTGCACCGTGACCTGCTGTTGCGGGTTGGTCGAATACCAGCGTTGGCGCTGTTGGCCGGTAGGCTGATGGCGTAGCTAGTTGGGGCCAATCGGGGGCCGAATGGGACCAATGAGGCAATATGTGGAGGAGAAAAATGACTGACCGCGTGTCGGCGGGGAACTTGCGCGTCGCCCGAGTGCTCTACGACTTCGTGAACAACGAGGCGCTACCCGGCACCGGTATCGACCCGGACAGCTTCTGGGCCGGTGTCGACAAGGTCGTCACCGATCTCACTCCGCAGAACCAGGGTTTGCTCAACACCCGTGACGAGCTGCAGGCCCAGATCGACAAGTGGCACCGCCACCGTGTCATCGAGCCGCTCGACGTCGAGGCCTACCGCCAGTTCCTCACCGACATCGGGTACCTGCTGCCCGAGCCGGACGACTTCACGATCACGACTTCCGGCGTGGACGATGAGATCACGACGACCGCCGGGCCGCAGCTGGTGGTGCCGGTGCTCAATGCCCGGTTCGCGCTGAACGCGGCCAACGCCCGCTGGGGTTCGCTGTACGACGCGTTGTACGGCACCGACGTGATCCCGGAAGATGATGGTGCTCAAAAGGGCAACAGCTACAACAGGATTCGCGGCGATAAGGTGGTCGCCTACGCGCGCAAGTTCCTCGACCAGGCGGCACCGCTGGCGTCGGGCTCGTGGGCAGACGCGACGGGCGTGAGCATCGAGGACGGCCAGCTGAAGATCGCCATCAGTGCGGACTCCGCCGAGTTGGCCAGCCCGGAGAAATTCGTGGGGTACAGCGGTGAGCTGGGCGCCCCCAGCTGGTCGGTGCTGCTGGTCAATCACGGACTTCACATCGAGATCCTGATCGACCCGTCCTCGCCGATCGGCAAGACCGACCCGGCCGGCATCAAGGACGTGATCCTGGAATCCGCGATCACCACGATCATGGACTTCGAGGACTCGGTGGCCGCGGTCGACGCTGACGACAAGGTGCTCGGCTACCGCAACTGGCTCGGTCTGAACAAGGGCGACCTGATCGAAGAGGTCAGCAAGGACGGCAAGAGCTTCACCCGCGTACTCAACCAGGACCGCAGCTACCACACCCCCGACGGCGGCGAACTCACGCTGCCCGGGCGCAGCCTGCTGTTCGTCCGCAATGTCGGGCACCTGATGACCAACGATGCGATCGTCATAACCGATGGTGACGGCGAAAAAGAGGTGTTCGAGGGCATCCAGGACGCGCTGTTCACCGGTCTGTCCGCGATTCACGGCCTCAAGACCGGCAACGGTAACGGGCCGCTGACCAACAGCCGCACCGGTTCCATCTACATCGTGAAGCCGAAGATGCACGGTCCCGCGGAGGTGGCGTACACCTGCGAGTTGTTCAGCCGTGTCGAGGATGTGCTGGGGTTGCCGCAGGGCACCATGAAGGTCGGCATCATGGACGAGGAGCGGCGCACCACCGTCAACCTCAAGGCGTGTATCAAGGCGGCCGCCGACCGGGTTGTGTTCATCAACACCGGTTTCCTGGACCGCACCGGCGACGAGATCCACACCTCGATGGAAGCCGGTCCGATGATCCGTAAGGGTGCCATGAAGAGCACTGCGTGGATCAAGGCCTACGAGGACGCCAACGTCGACATCGGCCTGGCCGCCGGATTGTCCGGCAAGGCCCAGATCGGTAAGGGCATGTGGGCGATGACGGAGCTGATGGCCGACATGGTCGAGCAGAAGATCGGCCAGCCGAAGGCCGGCGCCACCACCGCGTGGGTGCCGTCCCCGACCGCGGCCACCCTGCACGCGATGCACTATCACCAGGTGGATGTCTTCGCCGTGCAGAAGGAGCTCGAGGGCAAGAAGCGCACGACCATCGAGGAATTGCTGACCATCCCGCTGGCCAAGGAGCTGGCCTGGGCTCCCGAGGAGATCCGCGAGGAGGTCGACAACAACTGCCAGTCCATCCTGGGGTACGTGGTGCGCTGGATCGACCATGGTGTCGGCTGCTCGAAGGTGCCCGACATCCATAACGTGGCCCTGATGGAGGACCGCGCCACGCTGCGGATCTCCAGCCAATTGCTGGCGAACTGGCTGCGTCACGGCATTATCACCAGCGAGGACGTCCGCGCCAGTCTGGAGCGGATGGCCCCGATGGTGGACCAGCAGAACGCCGGCGATGCGGACTACCACGCCATGGCGCCCAACTTCGACGACAGCATCGCGTTCTTGGCGGCCCAAGAGCTGATCTTGTCCGGCGCGCAGCAGCCCAGCGGCTACACCGAGCCGATCCTGCATAGGCGACGGCGTGAGCTCAAGGCCCGCAACGGTGCCTGATTCGGGCTCAAGCTGCGGCGATGCTTCTGATGACTAGACTCGGTGCCGATTTCGCGACGGCGAAGTTGATGGGTCGGCGGAAAGGTGGCGGGCGCCGGGATGGGTAGGCACAGCATGCCCGGGAAGTCGTCCGACGAGCCTGCCGACGAGTCCGAAACGAACAGGTTTACCGCCCGCGATCTTGTTTCCCGATTCGAGGAGGAACAGGATCATCCCCACGTCGAGCCGCACTGGGATGACCTCGACGAGGATGACGACGCCGACTACGACGATTACCCGGATGAGGTCGGCGGCTATGCCGACGAGGACTTCGCCGCCGCCGAGGATAGGTATGCGGCGGAAGGCATCGATGACGAATACCCCGACTTTCCGCCTCGGCCGGAGAGCTCCGGGCCGCCCGAGGACGCACGGCCGGGTCTCTTCGGGTCCGGCCACCGAGTGCTCGGCGACTGGCGGGGTGGTCACCGCAGCGCCGGCGGGCGACGAGGAGTCAGCATCGGCGTGATCGTGGCTCTGGTCGCGGTCATCGCGGTGGTCGGCACCGTCATCCTGTGGAGCTTTTTCGGCGACGCGCTGTCTGATCGCTCACACACCGCCGCCGCACGCTGTGTCGGAGGCAAGGAGACCGTCGCCATCGTCGTCGATCCGTCGATCGCCGAACAGGTTCAGCAGTTCGCGGAGGGCTACAACTCTTCGGCCGGCCCCGTCGCTGACCACTGCATGGTTCTTGACGTCAAACCGGCCGGCTCCGATGCCGTCATCGCCGGCTTCATCGGCAAGTGGCCTGCGGAATTGGGTGCGCAGCCCGCGTTGTGGATCCCGGGCAGTTCGGTGTCGGCCGCGCGGCTGACCGCGGCAACGGGCCAGAAAACGATCAGCGACAGTCGCTCACTGGTGACGTCGCCGGTGTTGCTTGCCATTCGGCCCGAACTGCAGCAGGTGCTTTCCAACCAAAACTGGGGCGCGCTGCCGGGCCTGCAAAACAATCCGAATGCATTGGCGGGGTTGAAGTTACCGGCGTGGGGATCGCTGCGACTGGCATTGCCGACGAGCGGCAACAGCGATGCCTCCTATTTGGCGGGCGAAGCGGTGGCGGCCGCGTCCGTGCCGTCTGGTGCGCCGGCCACCCAGGGCACCGCCGCGCTGCGCTCCTTAACGGGCGCAGCGCCCAAACTGGCCGACAATTCGCTAACCGAGGCAATGAACACGCTGCTGAAGCCCGGTGATGTGGCAACCGCGCCGGTGCACGCGGTGATCACCACCGAGCAGCAGGTGTTCGCGCGCGGCGAATCGCTGTCGGACGCCAAGAGCACGTTGGCTTCCTGGCTACCGCAGGGCCCGGCACCGGTCGCCGACTATCCCACGGTGTTGCTCAGCGGATCCTGGTTGACACGCGAACAGACCTCAGCGGCAAGCGAGTTCGCCCACTTCATCCGCAAGCCCGAACAACTCGCGAAACTTGCCAAAGCCGGTTTCCGCGTCAACGGCGTGAAACCGCCGAGCAGCCCGGTCACGAGCTTCGCGGCCCTGGGTTCCACGCTGTCGGTCGGTGACGACTCCATGCGTGCCACGCTGGCGGACGCCATGGCCGCCCCGTCCAGCGGACTGGCTGCCACGATCATGCTGGACCAGTCGATGCCCGGCGATGAAGGCGGAAAATCCCGGCTGGCCAACGTGGTCGCTGCGCTGGAAGACCGGATCAAAGCACTACCTCCGAATGCGATTCTGGGGTTGTGGACGTTCGACGGTCACGAGGGCCGCTCGGAGGTCGCGACCGGCCCCCTGGCGGACCAGGTCAACGGCCAGCCTCGCCCGGCCGCGCTGGCCGCCGACCTTGACAAGCAATATTCGTCGGCCGGCGGTGCGGTGTCATTTACCACGCTGCGGATGATCTATCAGGAGATACAAACTAATTACCATGCCGGACAAACGAATTCGATTCTTCTGATCACGGCGGGGCCGCACACCGACCAATCCCTCGACGGACCGGGGCTGCAGAATTTCATCCGGGCCAGTGCGGACCCGGCCAAACCGATCGCCGTCAACATCATCGACTTCGGCGCCGATCCGGACCGGGCAACATGGGAAGCGGTCGCCCAGCTCAGCGGCGGCAGCTACCAGAACCTTGCGACGTCGGCCTCCCCCGATCTCGCCACGGCACTCAGCACATATTTGGGCTGAAGCAGCGAGCCTGTCCGGCATTACAGCACCGGCCGCATCAAGCTGATTGATGCGGCTCGGTAGCCGTAACCGGCTCGCTGGCCCGATGACTTGATAGTGGAGGGCGGCAATGAACGGCGAGGCTGGTCGAGGTAACGATCTGGGCGCGCTGGCCGGTGGCCTACTTTTCGCGGTGCAAGGCGAGCTCTTCCGCCGGCTGCGCGACGAAGGATTCGACGATATCGTCCCGCGGCATGGCGCGGTGCTTGCGTACATGTGTCCCGAGGGCGTTCGGGCGACTGATCTGGCGCGGCTGTCCGGGCAGGTGAAGCAGGTGATCGGCCTGATCATCGACGACCTGGAAGCGATGGGCTATGTGCAACGCAAGCCGGACCCGGCTGACCGTCGCGCCAAGCTCGTCGTACCCACCGCCCGCGGCCTACGGCAGATGGATGCCGCCGACTCGATCATGGCCGACATGATGGATCGGCACGCGAGCAACCTCGGTGCCGCCGAGTTCCGCGGGTTTCTCGCCGATTTTCGGGCCGTCATCGATCACCAGCGCGCCGCAATGACCGACGCGCACGAGCGCCCCACGCCGTAGGCCTGGTCGAACCCGTGGGAACCAGCTGCCACCTGGCCGCGCCGCTCGAGCCAAACTAGCTGCTGAAGATAGTCAGGAATAGTTACTAAATACCCCAGTGTTGTGTGTTGCGTGGCGCAGGGGTGTGGGCGTCCGAAAGCAAAGGAGACGACATGAGCCGGACCAGATTCATTGCTGACAACCCCGCGCTGGACGTGCCGTTCGCCACCATGATGGGCTCCGTCGCCTTGGCTTTGGTCCAGTGAGCGATACCGAGGCGTTAGGCCGCCGATTAGAACTCGTCGACGTAGGTGGCAGCTCGGCGCACGACCGGATCCCGAGACCCGGCTCAACCGGCATTCGGCCGGGCTCTACATCCAAGGGCAGGTGTGCGTCAAAAGGCTCAGCGTTAGCACAGTTTCTCCGCAACCGTCGCGCGGAACTTCAGCCGTGTGACGTGGGACTACCCAGCGGAGGCCGGCGGCGGGTCGCCGGACTGCGCCGCGAGGAAGTTGCGGCACTGGCGGGCGTGAGTGTCGACTACTACCTGCGCATTGAGCAGGGCCGCGAAAGAAGTCCCTCCGATCAAGTCTTGGACGGCATCGCACGGGCATTGAAGCTCGATGACGACAGCGCCGCATACCTGCGGGACCTGGTGCGAGGGCCACGATCTGGGCAACGGTGGCCTGCGAAAGAGCTCAACCCGGCGATTTCTTCGTTGATCGATAGCTGGCCGCTCACGCCGGTGTACATTCATGATTCTTCGCTGACCATCGTGGCTACCAATCCCCTTGCTCGCGCGGTCTTTCCGCACTTTGCCCCCGGAGACAACCCGGCATTGTCGCTGTTTCTAGACCCGGAGATGCCGAAGTTCTATCGGAACTGGGAAAAGCTGACCAGGTGGGGGGCGTGCTGGCTTCGGGCTTACGCGGCACGCAATCCGGACCCGGGTCTAACCGACGTGATCGAGGAACTCCTGCATCGAAGCAGGCTGTTTCGGATGCTTTGGTCCCGCCACGATGTCACGAACGACAACAGCGGGAGAGCGAAACTTATGCATCCCGAGGTCGGGCCAATGACGCTGCACTTCCAACATATGCGGCTCGATCACACCGGGCATCTGCTGGTTGCCTTTTGGGCTCAACCGGGATCGCCTTCCGAACGTGCTCTGCGACAGCTGTCCGCAGGGTAACCGCGGACGAAATGTGGTGGGTGCACGCCACCCAGGAATCTCGCGACCTGTTACAGCGGGAGCGGCTGTTCGACGATTGGGTGGTGGATGCGAACAGCAGCCAAGGCCGAACGCAACGCAATGTGGGCCCACGCCAACCGAATCGGAGGCCTCTGAGACGAAGGAGGATGCAATGACAACGGCGCAAGTCATATTCAATTCGTCTTGCCAACTCCTCTTTGCTGGTGTTGATGCCCCGTATCGTCGAATCTGTGGGGAGGAATCCGGCTGTTAAGCCGAGGAATACGGCATTGCCCACCAACGTCTACCAATCCGAACCATCAACCTGCTCGTCGAATTGTGTCACGGCACACAACACAATAGGACTTCGAATCCTGTTGCGAGACAGATGTGTTGTCGGATCCGAGTCTAAGGCGATCGCGAATAGCGTTGTCACTTCAGGGAGTACACGCGTGGAATCAATCAAGTCGATCAATGTCAAAGGTAGACATACCCGTGTCTTCGTCGCGGGCGATGTAGACCATCCTCCAATTCTGTTGCTGCACGGGATCGGCCGCAGCATCGAGGATTGGGAGACGCAGTTTGTGCCGTTGCGACAGGCGGGCTATCGGGTCATTGCTCCTGACCTGCCGGGCTCCGGATTCTCCGACCGCCTTCCCACCTACACCACGCTGCCCGGGCTTGCCCAGGGCGTGCTTGAAACCGTTGATGCGATTGGTGAGACCCGGCGCCTGCACGTGATAGGTCACTCGTTGGGCGGTGCGGTCGCGCTGCAGTTGTTGGCCTTGCATCCCGACCGGGTGGCCACGCTGAATCTGGTCAGCAGTGGCGGATTCGGTTCCGCATTACATCCGATACTGCGGTTGGCGGCCACACCGTTGATTGGCGCCGTCGCGACCCGTCACACCAACCGCGCAACTGCGCGGATGACGGAACGACAGATTTATGTCGATCGGTCCTTTGCGACCGATGAGCGCATAGACCGCGCTGTGACGCTCGCGCGGCGACCCGACACCGGCGCGGTTATGCACGAGACCGCGCGATCCGTTGCCACCATCCGGGGCGTCAGACCGCAGTGGCGAGCCGAATTGATCTCGGTGGCGTCCAAACGCCGTCGTCCGACGTTGATCATCTGGGGTGATCACGACCGCTTCCTGCCCGGGAGGCAGATCGACGCGTCACGGCGGTTGTTTCCACACGCCCGGGTTCACCTCTTGCGGGCGGTAGGCCACGCGCCACAAGTGGAAGCCGCCGAGAGGTTCGCAGAGTTGACCCTCGATTTCCTGCGGTCGCAGCCTGCAGCAACTGCTGCGGTGCCGCGCAATGCGACCGGCAGCTGATTTCGATCACCGGATAGCAACGAGAAGGGAAGACCCATGGGCATGCTCGACGGCAAGGTTGCCTTAATCACCGGCGCCGCACGCGGCCAGGGGCGAAGCCACGCCATTCGTTTAGCCGAGGAGGGCGCGGACATCGTCGCCGTCGATCTGTGCGACCAGATCGATTCGGTCCCTTACCCGTTGGCGACTACTGAGGATCTCGATCAGACGATCAAGGCGGTCGAAGCGCAGGGTCGCCGGATCGCTGCCCGAACGGCGGACGTCCGCGACGCGGCACAAATGAACCGGGTTGTCGCCGACGCCACGGAGCTGCTCGGCCCGATCGACATCATCGTGGCGAATGCGGGAATCGCCGCACCCGGTGAAAAGGTATTCGATCCCAGCCAGATATTCCGCGACATCGTCGATGTCAACCTAATCGGCGTATGGAACACGGTCATGGCTGCCGTGCCCAGCATGCGGGCAGCAGGCAAGGGCGGCTCGATCGTCCTGGTCAGCTCCACCCAGGGTCTCAAGGGCGTCGGTGCCGACGGGACCGCGGGAAGCTGCGCGTACACCGCTACCAAACACGGTGTCGTCGGGTTGATGCGGAATTTCACGCATTGGTTGGCGAACGACAACATTCGCGTCAACACGATCCACCCCACCGGCGTCGAGACACCCATGATCATGAACGACGCAGTGGGCGCTTGGGTGGCCGACAACCCGGAAGTGACCGTGGCGGTCACGAACCTTCTTCCGGTTTCCATGATCGCGCCCGAAGATGTAAGCGACGCGGTGCTTTGGTTGGTGAGCGACCACGCCAAGTACGTCGCCGGGGTGGCCCTTCCGGTCGACGCGGGCTTCAGTGCGAAATAGCCTGAGGCGCCTGCATATTGGGTGAGGAGATGATGTGACGAAGCGGACGGCGCTGGTGACGGGTGCCAACGGAGGGATCGGGTCGGCTGTTTGCGATCAATTGCGTGCGGCCGATGTGACGGTGCGAACGATGGATATGGCAGGCCCAGCCGACGTGGTGATGGATTTGTCCGCCGACCCGATTCCGGCAGACGCGGTACGCGACGTCGACATATGCGTGTCCGTTGCCGGCGTCGTCGACACCTTCGCCCCGGCGCATTCGATGTCGGCGGAGAAGTGGTCGCGCGATATCGACGTCAATCTCACCGGATCGTTTCGCGCCATCCAGGCCTGCCTGCCGGGGATGCGGGAGCGGCGCTTCGGACGCATCGTCGCGATCTCGAGCATGGCCGCTCAACTTGGTTCGCCGGGCAAGGTTGCCTACGCGGCATCGAAGGCCGGCCTGTACGGGATGGTGCGAACCATCGCGATCGAGAACTGCTCACTCGGGATCACCGCCAACTGCGTACTGCCCGGCATGATCGCCACCCCACCGGTGCTGGCACTGCCCGAGGCCGATCAAGAGCGCATCAGGGCCACGGTGGCCAGCGGCCGCTTCGGGCGTCCGGAAGAAGTGGCCGATCTGGTCGCCTTCCTGGTGCGCGACGGGTCCGGCTACATCACCGCGCAGGAGATCGGCATTGACGGCGGGTTGCAGCTGAATTCGCTCTACGTCGGTCCCAGCCGGGCTGGACGCGCCGGTGAGTAGGGGAACTGGCAGCCAGGCACCGCTGCGGGAGGTTCGTCCTGCGACGCTTGACGTGGTGGTCATCGGTGCCGGTGTCAGTGGGCTTTGCATCGCGCACCATCTGCAGCGTGCCGGGTTTTCCTACCGCGTCCTCGAACAGGCCCACGACCTCGGCGGAACCTGGCGCGACAACACCTATCCCGGATGCGGGTGCGACATCCCCGCACCGCTGTACTCCTTCTCATTCGCCCAGCGGGCGGACTGGTCGCGGTTGTTCGCAAGCCAGCCCGAGATTTTGGGGTACCTGCACGATGTCGCCGCGCGGGAAGGCGTGACACAGCACATCGATTTCGCCACCGCGGTGATTTCGGCACGCTGGCAGGAATCCCGACAATGCTGGACGGTGCAGACCTCGTCGGGAACCGTATTGGAGTGCCGCTATTTGGTTTCGGCGACGGGGCTGCTTCGTCGCCCTCTGTATCCTGACATCGTCGGGCGCTCGATCTTCGCTGGCAATGCGTTTCACTCGGCGCGATGGGATCATTCGGTCACGCTGCAAGGCAAGCGCGTCGCGGTGATCGGCAGCGGTGCCAGCGCAATCCAATTCGTGCCCCGCATTGCTGCGGATGTCAAGCAGCTCACCGTCATTCAGCGCACGCCGGGTTGGATCGTGCCGAAGGCGGATCGAACGTTCTCACCTCGTCAACAACAGTTGCGGAGATTCGCACCTTACCGCTGGTACACCCGAGCGCGGCTGTTCTGGATTCACGAGCAACGTGTCAAAGGCTTCATCGACCCTTCAGCCCCGATGGCGGACGCCGAGCGCCTGGCGCGAACGATGTTGCAGCGCAAGGTGGCTGACCCGGAGTTGCGGGCAGCGCTGACGCCCGACTACGCCCTCGGGTGCAAGCGTCTGCTGATATCGAGCGATTTCTATCCGGCGGTGACCCGCGACAACGTCACCGTGGTGACATCGCCGGTCGCCGAGATGACCGCCGATCAGGTGATCACCGCGGACGGACAGTCACACGGTGCCGATGTCGTCATCTACGCGACCGGGTTCGACACCCAGTTCGCATTCTCCGACATCGAGATCGTGGGACACGACGGTGAAAGGCTGGCCGATCGCTGGCAGCAGGGCCCCTCGGCCTACTTGGGCACCACCGTGTCGGGATTCCCAAACTACTTCGTCATGCTCGGTCCCAATTCGGGGCTCGGCCACAACTCGCAGATCTTCATGATCGAAGCCCAGACGCGGTACATCCTGAGTTGCCTGAAGACGGCTCGGCGCCGAAAGCTCGGTGTGTTAGTGGTTCGGCCGCCGATTGAGCGGGCGTTCAACGACTGGTTGCAGGGACGTCTCGTGCATTCCGTCTGGCAGGCGGGAGGATGCCGCAGTTGGTACCAGCATCCCGCCACCGGCAAGAACACCGCGCTCTGGCCTTCTTCAGCAATTGCGTTCTGGCGCAAAACACATCGAGTCCGGCTATCGGATTATCACACGCGGCGCCGTATCGAATCGCCGCGGCGATCGTCGAGCGCTGTGGTTGATCTAGCAGGCCAAAGGGCGCTCTATGCGAACGCCTCCACGGGTGGGCATGAACACATGAGGTTGCGGTCGCCGTAGGCGCCGTCGATGCGACGCACCGGCGGCCACGCCTTGGGCCGGAAAGCCTTGCCGAGCGGATAAGCGGCCTCTTCCCGCGTGTACGGGTGATCCCAGTCGGCGACCAGCAGACACTCGGCCGTGTGCGGTGCGCCCCGCAGCGGGTTGTCGTCGGCGGGCCACTGGCCCGCGCCGACGCGATCGATCTCGCCGCGGATGGCGATCATTGCTTCACAGAACGCATCGATCTCGCCGCGGTCCTCGCTCTCAGTAGGCTCCACCATCAATGTCCCGGCTACCGGGAAGCTCATGGTTGGCGCATGAAAGCCATAGTCCGCCAAGCGTTTCGCGACATCGTCGACGGTTACGCCGGTCGTCTTGGTGATGCCGCGCAGGTCCAGGATGCATTCGTGGGCGACCATGCCGTTCTCGCCGGTGTACAGCACGGGGAAGTACTCGTCGAGCCGGCGGGCGATATAGTTGGCCGAGGCGATCGCGGTCAGCGATGCCGCCCGCAGCCCATCGGCGCCCATCATCCTGATGTAGGCCCAGCTGATCGGCAGGATCGACGCCGAGCCGTAGGGCGCCGAGGACACCGGGTGACCCCCCGGCAGCTCGGGGGCGTACGGGTGACCCGGCAGGAACGGCGCCAGATGCGAACGCGCCGCGACCGGACCGACACCCGGGCCGCCGCCACCGTGCGGGATACAGAACGTCTTGTGCAGGTTCAGGTGACTCACATCGCCGCCGAACTTGCCGGGCCGGGCCAGGCCCACCAGCGCGTTGAGGTTGGCGCCGTCGACGTACACCTGGCCGCCGGCGTCGTGCACGGCCGCGCAAATATCGGCGATGTCGTGTTCGTACACCCCGTGCGTGGACGGGTAGGTGATCATCAGCGCCGAAAGCCGATCGGCGTGCTCGCCGATCTTGGCGCGCAGATCATCGAGATTGACATCGCCGTTCTGGTGGCAGCCCACCACGACGACCTGCATCCCGGCCAGGGCGGCCGACGCCGCGTTGGTGCCGTGTGCGCTGGACGGAATCAGGCAGACGTCACGGTCCGGCTCGCCGCGGCTGGCGTGATATTCGTGAATCGCCAACAGGCCGGCGTACTCGCCTTGCGATCCAGCGTTCGGTTGCAGCGATACCGCGTCATAGCCGGTGATGTGCACCAGCCAGGTCTCCAGATCGTTGATCAGGCGGCGCAGCCCCGGGGTGTCAGCCGCCGGAGCGAACGGATGCAGCCGGGAAAACTCCGGCCAGGTGATGGACTCCATCTCGGCGGCGGCATTGAGCTTCATCGTGCACGAGCCGAGTGGAATCATGCTGCGGTCCAAGGCGATATCCTTGTCCGCCAGCGCGCGTAGGTAGCGCATCATTGCCGTCTCGGTGTGGTACTGCGTGAAGGCGGGGTGGGTCAGGAATTCCGATGTGCGCGTGGCGATATCGGTCGGCGAAGATTCGGCAGGCGACACCCCGAAAGCGTCCAGGACCAAGGCCACGTGGGCATCGGTGGTGGCCTCGTCGCACGCGACCGAAACATGGTCGGTGTCAACGCGCCAGAGGTTGACACCTCTGGCCTTGGCCTTGGCAACCACTTCATCCGCGCGCCTCGGCACTCGCGCCAACACCGTGTCGAAGTACGTCTCATGCACTGCCACATCGCCCAGTGCGGCGGCGATAGCGTCGGCGCGGCCATGCACCCGGCGGGCGATGGCGGTCAGCCCGTCGGCGCCGTGATAGCTGGCGTACATCGCGGCCATCACCGCCAGCAGAACCTGCGCGGTACAGATGTTGCTGGTCGCCTTGTCGCGGCGGATGTGCTGCTCGCGGGTCTGCAACGCCAAGCGATAGGCCGGTGAGCCGTCGCTGTCGACCGAGACGCCGACCAGCCGACCCGGCAGCTGACGGGCGTGCTTGGCCGGCACGGCCAGATACCCGGCGTGTGGGCCGCCGAATCCCATTGGTACACCGAACCTTTGGGTGCTGCCGAAGGCAGCGTCGGCGCCGATCTCACCCGGCGGGGTGATCAACGTACAGGCCAGCAGGTCGGCGCCGATTGCGACCAAGGCGCCCCGGTCGTGAGCTTGGGCGATCAACGCGGACCAATCCGTGATCCGGCCGCTGGCCCCGGGCAGTTGGACGATGGCACCGAAGAAGTCGCCATCCGGAAGGCCGTCCCGCAGATCAGCGGTCACGATCTCGATGTCCAACGGCCGGGCGCGGGTGGTCAGCACCGCAGCGGTCTGCGTGAAGACGTCGGTGTCGACCGCCAGCCGGTTGGCGGTGCCGCGGGCAGCGCGTCGCATCAGCGTCATGGCCTCCGCTGCCGCGGTGCCCTCGTCGAGCATCGAGGCATTGGCGATTTCGAGGCCGGTCAGGCTGGTGACCATGGTCTGGAAGTTCAGCAGCGCTTCCAGACGGCCCTGGCTGATCTCCGGCTGGTACGGCGTGTAGGCGGTGTACCAGGCGGGGTTCTCCATGATGTTGCGCAGCAACACCAGCGGGGTGAGCGTGTCGTAATAGCCCTGTCCGATCATCGACACCGCGACCGTGTTGGTGTCGGCCAGCGTCCGCAGTTCGGCCAGCGCCTCGGCCTCGCTAGCGGCCGGCGGCAGTGTGCTCAGACCCGGCGCGACGCCGCTTTCAGAGAGTTTGTCGAGAATTCCGGCCGGGACGGCCTTGGATGCCAGCTGGTCGAGCGAGCTGACGCCGATCACGTCGAGCATGGCCGCGACGGCCTGGCTATCGGGTCCGATATGGCGGTCGGCGAAAGTTGAGTGGTCGGACACGTGCACCCCTGACATGGACGGAGGGACTACTAACGGCCCTCCCCCTCTGTCCTCACCCATTCACGGGCGCCTGAGAGATTCGGCGCACGTCCCCCCGAGCGCCTTTCCCCATCGGCGGGTGTACCACTCAACGTGGCACCGCTTTCCAGAGGTATCGTCACCTTCGCGCGGTCCCTGGTGCCTGAGAGGTTGACGGAGAGGTGTTGCTCCTTCGGCGTCCATGGCTGGCTGCCACAGAACTCTCCCGCGCTGGCGTGATACGAAGTCTAGTTTACCTGTGAGTGGCAGCGCGGTGAACGAAATTGCCAAAGTGTCGGCGACTAGCCGATCTTGCGGTCCCGGTGCTTGCGCCGCGAGGCCAGCTCGTCCTCCGGTGCCGCAATCGACTCGCCGCCGTCAGCGCGCTCACCTGGGAAGTCGGCAATAACGCCGGTCAGCTCCCGCATCGCACCCGATACGGCGATGCCGAACACGCCCTGGCCACCCTGCAGCAGGTCGACGACCTCTTCGGCGGACGTGCACTCGTAGACGGTGGTGCCGTCCGAGAACAACGTGATGTTGGCCAGATCCTCAACGCCGCGCTGGCGTAGATGGTCGACCGCGACACGGATGTTGTGCAGCGAGATGCCGGTGTCCAGCAGCCGCTTGACGATCTTGAGAACCAGGATGTCCTTGAATGAGTACAGCCGCTGGCTGCCGGATCCCGCCGCACTGCGAATCGATGGCACTACCAACGACGTGCGTGCCCAGTAGTCCAGCTGGCGGTAGGTGATTCCGGCGATCTGGCAGGCACTCGGGCCGCGGTAGCCGACCAGCTCGTCAGGCACCGAATCGTCAGGAAACAGGCCAGGCTGGACGGGTCCGCTGGCCACGGTGACGCTCGGTTCACCATTGGTTGCGGCATCCGCGTGTTCAGCAAGTTCCAGCTGTTCTTGACGTGGCTGGTCGCTCACAGTGGTTCCTCTCGCCGATCGCGCTCGTCACTAGCTGCGTCCACTGGCTGCCTTGACAGCCACGTTGGCTAAGGCCCGAGTGCTAGTGAGCTTACGCTGTTCGATCGCTGCCGTGCCCTAACTCGTCTTGCAAAGTATGGCTGCCGTAAGGGCAACGGGCGTGCTAGCCAGTAGGCGTGTCGAGATCACAGTGTCAGTTGAGACGGATCCGTGATATCGACGTCCAAGCTTAACCGGCGCCGGCACCCCAACTAACCCGCTGTTTCGTCACACTCATTGCGGCCGGGCCGCCGCGACACGGGTTTAGGTGGCCTTGAAGTCATCGGGCGACACGCTGTCGAGAAACTCCTTGAATTTCTCCACCTCGTCCTCGCGAACGACGGTGCTGGATTCCTCGTCGCTCTCGTCGGGGATCAGCAGACCGGCTTGAGCGAGAACGGCCTCTTCGACATAGATCGGAACGCCGACCCGCAGTGCGATCGCCACCGAATCCGAGGGGCGCGCCGACACGGTGATGTTGCGGTCGAAGACCAGGTCGGCGTAGAAAGTGCCTTCTTGCAGATCGACGATCCGCACCTCTTTTAGTGAATGACCAAGGGCTGCAATGAGATCCCGGATCAGGTCGTGTGTGAGCGGGCGGGGCGGCTCGACGCCCTGCTGTTCGAGCGCAATGGCTGCCGCCTCCGATTGGCCGATCCAAATCGGCAGGTAGCGGTCGCCGTTGGCCTCGCGCAACAACAGCACCGGCTGGTTCTGCGGCTGCTCGACGCGAATGCCGACAACACGAACTTCACCCATTTGCGTCTGCCCTCCGCACATGCCGCCGTGTCCGACTTACGCTCGGCGCGACGACCCGCTGGAACACCATTTCTCTCCATACCGCTCAACACCAAGCTGTTGAGGGAAGTCTAGTCCTCAGCGTCGCAGAACGTCGCGAACGGCGGACTTGATCAGCGACGTGTGCAAAGTAATTGCGAGTGCGGCAACCTCGCGCGCCAGGTCGTCGGCGCGGTCGCGCGCACCGGCCTTGTCGGCCTTGACTAGCGGTCCGGCGATCTGGGCGATCAGGTCGGACTGCCGGTCGGCGGCCGAGCGGAAGGCGCGCAGATGCCGTGGCTCGACGCCGTAGTCAGACAGGGCTCGCGCACACTGCAAGATCACGACGGTGTGCTCGTCGAAAAATCCGCCGGGACCGCTCGCGATGACCCCGGCTTTGAGTAGTGCGGTAAGCAGATCTTCGCCCACGCCCGCGCGTTCCAGGAGGTCTTCTCGACTCAACCGGACCCGGGTGGGTGCCACCGCGGCGGCGTCGGATCCGTTATCGGAGGCGGCGTCGTCGTCGGTCACCGAAACCAATCGCGGTACGCCGTAAGGCGATCCGAACGCTGGTAGCTCACCGTCGGGTTGGGCATCTAGTTGCGCCCGGATCACCTTCAGCGGCAAGTAGTGATCGCGCTGCGCGGTGAGAATGAAGCGCAATCGCGCGCAGTCGTAAGCGGTGAATCTGCGGTATCCCGACGCGGCGCGCTGCGGCGTCACCAGTCCCTCGGCTTCCAGGAAGCGAATCTTGGAAATCGTGACATCGGGGAAATCCGGCCTCAGCAAGTCCAAGACCGCCCCAATCGACATCCCGGCCAGGGCCGAGCTATCGGGTGCGCTCACTAGCCTCCAGATCCTCCATCGTCGTCACCTTTGGGCCCCGTGAGGAACACCAAACGGAACTTGCCGATCTGCACTTCGTCGCCGTTTGCCAACACGGCCGAGTCCACCGGCTCGCGATTGACGTACGTCCCGTTGAGGCTACCCACATCGACCACGTGGAATTCGTTGTTTTCCAACCTGAATTCGGCGTGCCGGCGGCTCACGGTGACGTCATCGAGGAAGATGTCGCTGTCGGGGTGCCGGCCGGCCGAGGTAATGGCCTGGTCCAGCAGGAAGCGAGATCCGGCGTTGGGCCCGCGCTTGACGACGAGCAACGCCGAGCCCGCCGGAAGTCCTTCAACCCCGGACACCGTGCTCTCGGCACCCGACTGCGCGGGCGCGTCCAGTTCATTCAGGAAGTCGGC
Organism: Mycobacterium montefiorense; assembly: GCF_025823255.1. Classification (NCBI taxonomy): domain Bacteria; kingdom Bacillati; phylum Actinomycetota; class Actinomycetes; order Mycobacteriales; family Mycobacteriaceae; genus Mycobacterium; species Mycobacterium montefiorense. Next base: position 554,821 of record NZ_JACKVL010000006.1, read on the forward strand.
GCGGAATACCGAAGTCGTCTCCACGGTGACTTCATCCGAAGTCTGGTCGTTGTCCATGTCCGTCACCCGCTGCTCCTCACTGGCCGCTGTGGCGTTGTCTGACCGGGCCGTTCGGCCGGCTTCCCACTAGGTTCTTAACCCTGTATTGCCGATCACTTGCCTTGTATTGCCGATCACTTGCCTTGTAATGCTGTTGTGTTGACCGTACCGCGCGGTGGTTCGGAATGTGCTAGCCACCGGCAGGATCGCAAGGCGATCGTCCGGCCGGCCCCCTCTCCCCGGCGCGCTCCCAACTGCAGGCGTTGTCATGCGCTGGGCTGGCAGGGACATTAGCAACACCTCACTCGGTGAGTGTGCCGCGGTAGGCCTCGGCCTCAAGCAGCCCCGAAATGGCGGACTCCAACTCGGATGCTTCCGAGACCTGGATATCCAGCAGCCAGCCAGCGCCATACGGATCCGAGTTGACCAACTGCGGGTCGCCTTCCAGATCGCCGTTGACGGCAGTCACTTTGCCGGATATCGGTGCGTACAAATCCGACACGGATTTCGTCGATTCCACTTCGCCGAAAGATTCGCCCGCGGTCAAGTCGGTGCCTACGTCGGGCAGCTGGACGAAAACAACGTCGCCCAGCGCTGACTGCGCGAAGTCGGTGATTCCGATCCGCACGGTGTCGTCACCGCTCCGGCGAACCCACTCATGGTCGGCGGTGTAGTGCAGATCGGGTGGGATATCGCTCACGGTAATCCTGTTCTGGTTGGTGTCTCACTTGACGGGCTGAGCGTATTGGTGTGGTTTTGGTTGTCGCAAGGCGGTCACGTCGATGCGGTCGCTCTGCTGCACGGACATCTTTCCGCCGACCCGCTTGATGCTGTCCTCGGCACCACCGGGAATGTTCATCGCGGCAGCCAGTGTGGGCGGATCGCCAATCGCCAGAATCGAATACGGCGGCGACAGCGCCTTGTTGTCGATGGTGAGCGAACCGGGCGTGCCGACCACCCAGGTGTCGACACCCACCCGCACGGACTTCTGTGCGCCATCGACCTCGATCGCCTCGGCTCCGGCGGCCCGCAGTTCATTGATCACGTCGAGCATTACCTCTGGTGAAACCCCGGGGCCGGGGTCGTCGATGGTGATGGTGACGCCGGGCCCAGTGGCACCCACCGCGCCAACCAGGATGGACAGCGCTGCCAGTCTGGCCTGTGCACTTTGGATCGCAGCCTGATCGGTGTTGCCGGACGCCTGCAACGAATTCAGGGTGTTCTGTAATTCGTTGACTTCGCCATTCAGTGTGCCCTCACGCTGTCGCAACGAATCCAGCAGCACCAGCAGATCCGCGGGGCGCGCCGTGTCCAACGAGTCCCCCGACCGGGTCTGGCGTACCTGGGTGACGATGGCGACGCCGAGGACCAGACAGAGCAGCACCGCAAGCGTTCCGAACATCAACCGGGACCGGCCGCCACGCAGCATTCCGGACATGCCGGTCCGGCGCACCGCTCCGATCTCGGGGCGCGGAGTCTTCGCGGGCAATTCGTGGCGACCATGCTGCGCAGCGTCGTCGGCGTCAGCCCCGTGCCCGGTTGGCGCGTCACGACTTTCGTCGGCCGCGCCCGATGGCTGGTCCTGGCTCACGCTGCCCCCATCCGGATCATGGCGCCGCTCCTCCTCATCGCTTCGCTCTGCATCGTCGCCGGCGCGCGCTATGCCCCGAAGAGCCTGCGCCGCAGTGCCGCGGCGTTGCCGAAGATCCGGATACCCAACACGACGATGATGGCCGTGGACAGCTGCGTGCCGACGCCCAACTGGTCGCCGACGTAGACGATCAGTGCCGCCACAAACACGTTGAACACGAACGAAATCACAAAGACCTTGGGGTCGAAAATCCGCTCGAGATAGGCACGCAGCCCGCCGAAGACGGCGTCAAGTGCGGCGACCACCGCGATGGGCAGATACGGCTGAACGACCTCGGGCACCGCTGGGTGGAAGACCAGGCCCAGCACGATGCCGACCACCAGCGCCGCGATACCGATCATGGGCGGTTTCCCGTCCGCATTTCCCCCAGCCTCACGAGGACTTTTCTCACTAGGGCCCAATCTGTTTGGCGAACTTGACTTCCCGGACCGATCCGGCCGGCAGCGAGAGACCGTCAGAGACGTTCACCGCGATACCGACACCGTAGGAGACCTCCAGCAGCCTAAGACGTTGCAACCCGGGGCTGTTCTCGAAAACGTCGCGCATCGCGTGCGGCGGCCCGACCGCAAGGACCGTGTAGGGGCTACTGGTGGGGTTGTTGTCGACCAGGATCGCTCCCCCGGCCTGACGGATCGTCACGTTCGGCCCTATCCGCACTCCGCCCACTGAAATGGCCTCGGCGCCGCTGGCCCACAACGAGTTGACCACGAGCTGCAGATCGCGGTCGAGGATGATTTGCCGGCTGCCGTTCACCCGTTGCTTGGACACGTCGGACAGATTCGGGCTGGCACCGGGATCGGTCACTTTGACGGTCAGGCCCGGGCCGATGATCGCTGTGCTGGCCGCCGCCAGGCCGAGTCCGTCCAGACGGGTCAGCAACCGTTGACCCTCCGCATCGTCGGCCAGCGCGAGTCGCTGTACGTCGTCCACCTGGCTCGACAGCTTGCTGCGCTGCTGAGCCAATTTGGTGGCAGCGTTTTCCGTTGACCGCACGCTGCGCACCAGTAGCTGCTGGGCGGTGCGCACACCGGGCTCGACCGAGCGGGCCTGCGCGACCGCGGCGGCGAACACGGTGGCGACCAGCATGGCCGCCAAGCCCTGCCACAGCCAGCCGAAAACGCGCGTTCGCCCGGTCGGTGCGGCGGTTGTGTCGCCGCGTCGCTGGGCTGCCGCGGCGTAACCGGGATCCAGATGCTCCGACAGCAGCGCACGCAGCAGGGACGGCACCGGGATGAGCGTTGGGCGTACCGCGGTATGCGCGCTGCGGCCCGCGTTGGGGTCGTAGCCGCCGAGCATGCGGTCCAGTTCAGCCATGCTCACCCACCTTGGGGGCGAGCGGATGCTGGGTGACCTTGGGCATCCGGCGCAGCACCAGGACCATCTGCACCGCGTAGAGGACGAATGACCACAGGTAGGCGTACATACCCCAGATCAGAAAACCCCAACCGCACGCGCCGATCACCCGGCTCCACAACGCGTCCCAGGTGCCCAGCAGAACGAGCGGAAAGCCGGACATCAAGGCGAACGTCGCGGCCTTGCCGACGTAGGTCACCGGCAACGCCGACAAGCCGCGGCTCCGCAGCAGCGGCAGTGTGGCGGCCAGCAGCATGTCGCGGCCCACCAGCGTGATGATGAACCACCACGGCACGATCCCGCTCAGCGCCAGCACCAGCGGCACGGTGACCATGTAGAGGCGATCAACCGCGGGGTCCAGCAGGACGCCCAGCCGCGATGACTGGTTCAGCGTGCGGGCGATCTTGCCGTCGGCCCAGTCGGAGGCCCCGCTGAACATCAAGATCGCCACGGCCCAGCCGTTGGCGTGCGCGAAGATCAGAACGTAGATGAATACCGGGATGAGCAGCAGGCGGACGACGCTCAAGAGATTGGGCACTGTCAGTACCCGGTCTGGCGGATCCGGCTCCATGAGCCGTGACACTAGCCCGGTGACGTTGCGGTGCGCACCGCGGGACGAGCAGGCTAGCGGAACACTCCGGGCAGGCTCAGGGTGGACAACGTGTCGTCGGACAGCGGGTTGTCGTTGACCATGTATGTCCACGTCGACGTCGGCCGCGCCAGCTTGGACAGATCCAGGCCCGGCTCCTCTTCGAGGACGTTGGCCGTTTCGAACGTCTGCTGAGCCGCCTCGATCGCATCCGCGGCGAGCGACGCGAACGCGTCAACCGCCATCCGGTGGAACTCGTCCAGCGGGTTCTGCCGGCCCAGCGCGCGCAGGTGGATGCTTTCGCGGATGTCGGCGAGATAGGCCAGGTGATCGGCCCAGCCGCGGTCGAGGTGAAAGAGCATGATCTGCCGGCAGATCGTCTCGAGGCGTTCCTCGGAGATGCCCTCAGTTTCGGCCAGTTCCTCGTAACGTTTCGGCGCCAGCTCGGCAAGCTCCTCGCGCGCAGTTGCTGTGCGCAGCAACGTGTTTCGTCGATCCACGATAATGGCGCGCTGTTGGGCGATCAACTGGTTGTAGCGCCAGGTGTTTGCGTGCACATCCAACAGCCTGCCCTCGGCGACGCGCTGCGCGTGATCGAGCAATTCGGTGGTCTTGCCGCTGACGATTTTGCCGTCCTCGTCGGTCTGCTCCGGCAGCTTGTTGCGATCGAGGTTGGCCGCGACGACGTCGTCCTCCCAGCTCGAAAAGAAGACCGACGAGCCGGGATCGCCCTGGCGGCCGGCCCGCCCGCGCAACTGGTTGTCCAGCCGCTCGGTGTGATGGCGGCCGGTGCCGACCACGTGCAGCCCGCCCTGTTCGGCGACCCTGTCGTGGTCGGCTTCGTCGGATCCGCCAAGGCGGATATCGGTGCCTCGCCCCGCCATTTGGGTGGATACCGTGACGATGCCGTATTTGCCGGCCTCGGCAATCACTTGGGCTTCCTCCGCGTCGTTCTTGGCGTTCAACACCACCGCCGCCACCCCGCGACGCACCAGCCGCTCATGCAGCTCCTCGGACTCGGCCACGTCCCGGGTGCCGACCAGCACCGGCTGCCCGGTCTCGTGCACGGTGGCGATGTGCTCGACGATCGCGTCGTTCTTGGCCGCGGCGGTGACGTACACCCGATCGGACTCGTCTTCGCGAATGTTGGGCTCGTTCGGCGGAATCGGCGACACGCCGAGCTTGTAGAACTGGCGCAGCTGCTCACCGGCGGCCAGCGCAGTGCCGGTCATTCCGCACACCGTCGTGTAGCGGTTGATCAGCGCCTGCACCGTGATGGTGTCCAGCACCTCGCCTGTCTCGGTGGTCTCGATGCCTTCCTTAGCCTCGACAGCGGCCTGCAGGCCATCCGGCCAGCGCTGCAGTTGCGCGATGCGGCCGCGGGAGGAGTTGATCAGGTGCACGGCATCGTCGCGGACGATGTAGTGCACGTCGCGTTGCAGCAGCACGTGCGCATGCAACGCGACGTTGACCTCGGTGAGCGTGGTGACGACGTGTTCCTCGGAGTACAGGTCGATGCCTCCGAGTCTCTTCTCGACTTTGCGGGCGCCGGCATCGGTGAGATGCACGTTGCGGCTGTCGGAGTCGGTGTCGTAGTCGGCGTCGGCGTCCAGTTCGCCGACGAGTTTGATGATCTCCAGCCGCGGCGTCTCCCGGTGCGTGGTGCCGGCCAGCACCAGCGGCACCAGCGCCTCGTCGACCAGCACCGAGTCGGCCTCATCGATAAGGGCCACATCGGGATTCGGCGATACCAGGTCGTCGACGTTGGTCACCAGCTGGTCCCGCAACACGTCGAAGCCGATCTCGTTGACCGAGGCGTACGTGACGTCGCAGTCGTAGGCCGTGCGGCGCTCCGCGCTTGTCGACTCCGCGGTGATCCAGCCGACTGTCAACCCCATCGCTTCCAGCAGCGGGCCCATCCATTCCGCGTCGCGGCGAGCCAGGTAGTCGTTGATGGTGACCACGTGCACGTGCCGGCCGGCGATGGCGTACCCAGCCGCCGCGATCGCGCCGGCCAGGGTTTTGCCCTCGCCGGTCGCCATCTCGATCACATCGCCGTCGAGCATGCGCAGCGCGCCCAACAACTGAACGTCGAACGGCCGCAACCCCGTTGACCTCTCCGCGGCTTCCCGGGCGATCGCCAGGAACTGCGAGATGTCCTCGGAGTCCGCGAGGTCGTCGAGGTTGAGCAACCCGGTGGCCTTGCGCAACTGCTCGTCGGACAGATCGGCGGCTTTCTCGTCGTACTCGGACGAGTCGGTGACCTGCGAGAGGGAGCGGGTGCGGTTCTTTTCCGTACTGGCGCCGAGCAGTCGCCAAAATCTGCTGCTCAGGCGGCCCGGCTGAGTGCGGGTGGTCTTTGACACAGGTCAACCGTACGCGGTGAGCTGCGCCGACCCGTTAGGCCAGGTTCGATCGGCGGGGATAGGCGATGCTCGGGTCGGTGAGCACGTTGACGACGGCGGGCAGGCCGCTGGCGAAGGAACGCTCCAGTGCGGGGCGAAGCTCAGCGGGTGCCGAAACCAGTTCGCCGTGGCCGCCCAGCGCGCGAACTACCTCGTCGTAGCGGGTGCCCGGACGCAGCTCCGCGACCACCGAATAGCCGTAGATCGCCTCCATCGGATGCTTCTCCAGCGCCCAGATTCCGTTATTGCCGACCACCGACACGACCGGTACTTGATGGCGCACCAGGGTGTCCCATTCCATGCCGCTGAAACCGAACGCGCCGTCGCCCTGCAGCAGGACGACCTGACGGTTCGGGTGGGCCAGTTTGGCGGCCAGCGCGTAGCCAGGACCTGAGCCAAGGCAGCCGAAGGGGCCGCTGTCCAGCCAGCAGCCCGGCTGGTAGCTGTCGATCACCCGGCCCGCGTACGAACCGAAATCGCCGGCGTCGATCACCACGATCGCGTCGCGGTCCAGCAGCGGCGCCAGTTCGGCGTAGACCCGCATCGGGTGCAGCGGGATTCGGTCGTCACCCAGATCGGCTGCTTCCGGATCTCGCGCGGCCGTCTCAGCTGTCCGCAGCGCAGCATTCCAGTCCTGATGGTCGGCCGTGCTCGGCCCGGACAGCGCCGAGAGAATGGCGGTGAGGTCGCCGTAGAGGCCCGCCGCGATCGGCCGGGGGTGCTCCCGGTCTGGTTCGGCCCGGTCCGCCACGACGAGCTCAGTCTGGGGCCCGAACACCTTGCCGAAGCCGAGCCGAAAATCCATCGGCACGCCGACGACGAGGGCGACATCCGCCTCGCCCAGCGCTTTGGCCCGCGCCCGCGAGAACGCCAACGGATGATCGGCGGGTACGACGCCGCGGGCCATCCCGTTCATCAGCACCGGGATTCGCCGCTCCTCGGCGAGGCGCAGCAGCGCCGCCTCGGCGTGTCCCCACCACACATTGGTGCCGGCCATGATCACCGGCCGCTGTGCGGTCGCTAGCAGGCTGGCGGCACGGTCCAGGGCGTTGCCATCGGCAGCCAGTGTCGGTGGCTGCTCGCCCAGCGCGCCCGGACGGCTGTCGTCCTCGGAGACGGCGAACACGTGATCCATCGGAAAGTCGACGAATCCCACGCCCGACGGGGCGCCTACCGCGGCACGTAATGCCTCGTCGACGAGGCGGCCCGCATCCTCGGCGGACTGCGCGGTGGCCGCGAAGCGAGTCAGCGGCGCCACAAACGGCACGTGGTCGATTTCCTGCAGCGATCCCATCCCCCATCGCTGTGCGGGTGCCCGGCCACCCAGAACCACCAGCGGTGACTGGTTTTGCTGCGCTGCCGCCATCGCGCTCATTCCGTTGGTGACGCCGGGGCCCGCGGTGAGTGCGGCCACGCCCGGCACCCTGGTCACCTTCGACCAGCCCTCCGCGGCGAACGCCGCCGTCTGCTCGTGGCGGGTATCGATGAGACGAATGCCCTCGTCGCGGCAGCCGTCGTAGATGGAGAACAGATGGCCACCGGACAACGTGAACAGGGTGTCGACACCGCTGGCTCGCAGGCGTCGGGCGATGAGTCGGCCGGCGTGGACGATCTGGCTGGACGGAGCGTCGATGCTCATCCTGGCAGCCTATCCGCCGGTCTCGGGTACCTTCGCTGGGAAGCATTCGCCACGAGGCTCCTCAAGAGGCCTCGATAGCAAGGAGACGTCGAAGTTGGGTCCCACGCTATTCAAGCCATCCATCGACTGGTCGTCGGCACTAGCGGACTCGTTGCAGTGGGTCGCCATTGCCTGGGCGATCGGCGCGGTTTCGCTGATCGTCGTGTTGGTCGCATTCAGATATTTCACACCCTGGGGGCGGCAGTTCTGGCGGATCACCCGCGGGTATTTCGTCGGCCCGGCCAGTGTCAAGGTGTGGCTGTTACTCGGGGTGCTGCTGCTGTCGGTGCTGCTTGCGGTGCGGCTCGTCGTGCTGCTCAGTTACCAGGGCAACGACTTGTACACGTCGGTGCAGATCGCGGTCCAGGGGACGGCCGCCGGCGATGATGCCGTCAAACAGTCTGGTATTCACGGCTTTTACATGTCGCTGTTGATTTTCAGCCTGCTGGCGACGCTCTACGTCGTCCGATTCATGCTCGACATCTACATCACCCAGCGGTTCATCATCGCCTGGCGCGTCTGGTTGACAGCCCACCTCAGCGATGACTGGCTGGACGGCAAGGCTTACTACCGAGATCTTTTCATCGACAACACCATTGACAACCCCGACCAGCGTATCCAGCAGGATGTCGACATCTTCACCGCGAACGCCGGCGGAACGCCGAACAATCCAGCCAACGGTACGGGCAGCACGTTGCTGTTCGGGGCCGTCAACGCCGTCGCTTCGGTGATCTCGTTCGCCGCCATTCTGTGGAATCTGTCCGGCGACTTGACCCTCTTCGGCATCACGCTGCCAAGAGCCATGTTCTGGACGGTTGTGGTCTATGTGCTGATCGCGACGGTCGTCGCGATTTGGCTTGGGCGCCCATTGATTTGGTTGAGCTTCAACAACGAGAAGCTCAACGCTGCATTCCGCTATGCCCTGGTGCGGCTGCGCGACGCCGCGGAGGCGGTCGGCTTCTACCGCGGCGAGCGGGTTGAGCGGGCGCAACTGTGGCGGCGCTTCACGCCGATCATCGGTAACTACCGCAAGTTCGTCCGGCGGACCATCATCTTCAACGGCTGGAATTGGTCGGTGTCACAGGCGATCGTCCCGTTGCCGTGGATCATCCAGGCACCGCGCTTGTTCGCCGGCAAGATCAACTTCGGCGATGTCGGCCAGACGGCAACGGCTTTCGGCAATATTCATGACTCGCTGTCGTTCTTCCGGAACAACTATGACGCGTTCGCCTCATTCCGTGCCGCCATCATCCGGTTGCACGGGCTGGTCGACGCCAACGCCCAGGGCCGCGCGCTACCCGCGGTGCTGGTGAAACCGAGCCAGGAAAAGGCGGTGGAGCTGGCCGGTATCGAGGTCCGCACGCCGGACGGGGACCAGCTGATCGACGCGCTCGACATAGAGCTCGACACGGGCGACACGCTGGTGATCACCGGACGTTCCGGCGCCGGCAAGACCACGCTGCTGCGCAGCTTGGCCGAATTGTGGCCGTATGCGTCAGGAACCCTGTGCCGCCCCGAGGGTGACAACGCGACGATGTTCTTGTCGCAGTTGCCGTATGTGCCGCTGGGCAATCTGCGCGGCGTGGTGTGCTACCCGAATTCGCCGGACTCCATCACCGACGACGAACTGCACGACGTGCTGAACAAGGTGGCGCTGGCCCCGCTGATCGAACGGCGCGGCGAAGAACACGACTGGGCCAAGGTGCTCTCTCCCGGCGAGCAGCAGCGTGTTGCGTTCGCCCGGATTCTGCTCACCAAGCCACGGGCCGTGTTCCTCGACGAGTCCACCTCGGCCCTTGATGAGGGTCTGGAATTCGCGCTCTATGAACTGCTTCGCAGTGAGCTACCGGATTGTGTCGTGGTCAGTGTCAGCCATCGCCATACCGTGGAACAGCACCATGAACAACAGCTGCAGCTGCTTGGTGGCGGCCAGTGGCGGCTCGGCCCGGTCGGTCCGGAGCCCGCGAGGGTCTAGCGCTGCTTTCCCACGTGCGTTCCGGCGCTGCGTCTTAACGGGGCTAAGCGCCGCCGGCTTCCTGGGCCGCATGCGTTCCGGCGCGGCGGCCGAAGAACGAGCCCTCGCCGAGTTGCGTGCCGCTGGCATAGCCCTTGCCGTCCTGCGCGATGTTGGATGCACACGCCCCCACCGCGTACAGGCCGGGCACCACCGTGCCGTCTTCGTGCAACACCTGACCGTCCACGGAGGTGGCCAGTCCGCCGACGGTGAAGCCCGCGTACATCGCCTTGCCCAATGACATGTCGAACGCGCCCCAGGGACCCTTGTCTTGTGCCGCAAGGAATTCCGGTTGCTTGTGGAAGTCGGGGTCCTCGCCGCGGGCCGCGTAGGTGTTGTAGCGGTCCAGCGTTGCGACCAGGTTGCCCTCCGGAATGCCAAGGGCCGCTTCCATATCGGCGACGGTCTCCCAGCCGTCGATGAGCGGCACCAACGGCATCGATGGGTGCTCGAGGTGCGCCTCGTCGACGATCAGGAACGCCGAGCTGTCCGGCTGATCCATGATGAACCCGGACGTCCGGGAGTGGTAGCAGTCCTCGGTGACGAACCGCTGTCCGAGCTTGTTCACGATGATCCCGGTCAGCAGGATCGAGGGCGGGTACGGCGGAGCGGTGATGAAGATCTGATCCATGTGCTGGGTGGCGCCGCCGGCCGACACACCCATCCGGATGCCGAGGCCGTCGTCGTAGGTGTTACCGAGCACGAACGGCTTCTCGGCCAGTTTCGGCGTGTACTTGGCAACCATCTCCGGGTTCATCACGAATCCGCCGGCGGCAATGATGACCGACTTTGCTTTGATCGCACCGGTTTCGGTGAATTGCCTCCACGCCACCCCGGTCACCGCGCCTGAATCATCCACGATCAGTTCGCTGGCGCCGGTCTCGTAGCGGATCTGCACGCCGAGGCTCGCGGCCCGCTTGAGCAGCAGCTCGATCACCATGCTGGCTCCGCCGGTGTCGCCGGGTACCGGCACCTTGTGGCCGCGCGGTGCCGGCACCGCCTGCTCCAGGAATGGCCATACCTTCTCGTTGCCGGTGAACATCAGCCCCTCGGTGTTGGGCTGGATCACCGCTTTGCCGGGAAAGTAACTGCGCTCGAACTGAAAACCCAACTCTTCGAGCCAATCGAAATGTTCGACGCTGCCCTCGCAGTACGCGCGAATTTTATCGTGGTCGGGCTCACGGGACACCGAGACCAAGTACTTGTACATCTCCTCAGACGAGTCGGAATGACCGGTCGCCTCCTGGACCGCGGTGCCGCCACCCAAGTAGAAGTGGCCGCCGGCAAGCGATGTGGTCCCGCCCGCCACGGCGGCTCGCTCGAGGACGAGCACCCGCGCGCCGGCCGCCGCCGCACTCACCGCCGCGCATCCACCACCGATGCCGAAACCGATCACGAGCACGTCGACTTCGTCCGACCAGGACGTCACTGTGCTCTCGTTGACCGTTGCTGGAATCTCGGTGCTCATTGGCGCCACTCCTCTCCCCCGCAAGCGGGAGTTGCCCCCACATTGCTTTCTTGTGCTGCATCGTTGCTGGCGCGGCTCACCGTTGCTCCTGTTTGATGTAGTCGTAAAACGCCCTCATCTCGGGCGAGACGTAGGCGATCTCCAGAAACGGCACACCCGCCTGTGGTGCTGCCAGGTAAGCGAATTGGATTCCCCCGGGCATCACGCCCTGTTGCACTACCGCGGCGCCATGGTTCGCGACGTCGGCCAGCGTCGCAGCGAATTGCTCGGGGCTGTCGGCCTCCGCGCAGATATGGTGCAAACCCGGCCCGCAGTCACGCAAAAATTCACTATAGATGTTCTCGCCACTGACCGGTTCGATCAGTTCCAGCTGCATGTCGCCGAGATAGCTCAGCGAGATGCTGGCGACGAAATCGGCGGGGTTACCGCGGTAGCTGCAGCTGTCCGGAGCAAAGTGCACCTCGGGTATCCGAACCCACTTCCGGACACCTAACAAGCCGGTGAGAGCTGTTTCGGTGGCGTCAAGACGCTGGGTAACCCAGGCGATCTGTGTCGGTGATCGAACTTCAAGCGTCATCGTCTGGCAGGATAGCCCAGTCCGAGGGCCGCCAGAAAGACCTATAAAATCTTTGCCGTAATCCGGGGTTCGGTGCCCGGAATCGTTAGGTGAACACGTTCTAATTCCGGGTCTCCGGCCGCCGGCGGTCAATGCCGAGCGAGCACGTCCACCAGCAGCTCGAGCTGAGTGTTGAAGACTGTCTCCGGGTCGGTCAGGGTGTCGGTGCCGTACTGCCCGAACACCTCGAGGCTGATGGCACCGAGCACCCCTGCCCAGAACAAAAAACACTTGGTGATGACGGCGTCATCACCGGGGAAGCTGAATTCCTGCCGAATTCGATCGAAGTCTGATGATATCGGTTGTGGGACAACGGTACTCGTTAGCCGGATATCACCGGTGGTGATTCCCGCAGCAATGGCGTCGAAGATGGCTCCAACTACGCGGGTGCCGACTCCGACGGTGCGCTCTGCAGGGGCATGGTATCCCGGCACCGGGCTGCCGTACAGCAGGGCCCACTGCGCAGGATGCTGCACAGCCCAGCGCCGCGACGCCTGCGCAATGGCGACGAGATCGTCACTCCACAGTTCGCCCACGGTCTCGCGGGCCCGGTCCACTGACTCGGCCAGGTCGGAATACGCGTCGACCAGCAGCAAGGTGAGCAATTCGTTGCGGCTGGACACGTATCGGTACACGGCTGAGGAGACCATGCCCAGATCACGCGCAATCGCACGTAGCGACAACCCGGACGCGCCGCGATCGACCAGGTGGCGACGTCCCAGCTCCACGATGCGCGTCTCGATCTGTTCGCGCGATTCCTGGCGTTTGCCCACGTAGGCAGTCTGACACAATTCGAGATCACCGCTCTTGCTTTTCGTTGAGTGTTGTGCCATTGTGACCAAGCAAGAGAGCACTGCTCTCACAATTTCGAACGGCCGGCCGAGAGGATCCACGATGTCCACCCGCTATGAACAACCCAACCGGACCGCTCGGGCCAGCAATGTCGTCATCCGCTGGCTCGCCGACCTTGGGGTCAGCATCGCCGGGACCCGCGCGCTGCGTGTCCGCGGGCGCAAGACCGGGAAGCTGCGAGCGGTGGTGATCAACGTCTTGACCAGCGACGGCGTCGACTATCTCGTTTCGCCCCGAGGCAACACCCAGTGGGCACGCAACGTCAGGGCCGCGGGTGTCGTCGAACTGGGGCCACGCTGGCGCCGGCAAAGCGTGGTGGCGACCGAGGTCGACGATGCGGGCAAACCGGAACTGGTGAAGCGCTACCTCGACAGGTGGTACTGGGAGGTTAAGGGTCACGTGGCCGGGTTGACGCCGGAATCCACCGACGAGCAATTGCGGGCTGCCGCCCCATCGATACCGGTGTTTGTGCTCGGGTCGCCCTAGCCGACGTTAACTTGCCCTGCCATGTCCTGGTGGACCTGCTCGAATGTGGACCGCCACGACACCGCTGCGGGGAAGTCGCCCCACATGCTGTTGAAGATCCCGACGACCTGTCCGGGACCTCCCGGAGGGGCCAGGTATACCGGACCGCCGGAGTCGCCCGGATGGCTCTGGACACCGTGAGACATGGTGAACCAGCCGTTATTGACGGCTTCGACGGTGCCGCACGTTTCTCCGGTGGACACGCCGAAGTGGCAGATCGGCTGCCCCGGCGCGAGCGCGATGTTCGGGCTCGATACCAGCGGCCGTCCGCCCGGCAGCACGTCGTTCATCGACACGTTGCCGTCGAGCACGATCGCCTCGTAGTCGCTGATCGCCTGGTCGACTGCCACCGTCGAACCGCTGGGCGTGTCGTCGCGGAAGGTTGCGAGATGGCCGATGACGTTGCGGTTCCTGTCGGTCACGACGTTTCCGGTGCTGCGGCAGTGTCCCGCGGTGTATCCGATTCGGGCGGCCTGATCGACATAGCCCAGCGTGCACAGACGGTTGTCCTGCAGGATCTCCATGCCCGGGAACACCGCGACCGGGTCTGCGTGGGCCTTTGCGGCCGGCAGACCGGGGGTGAATGCCAGGGCGGCAACGCCTGCGGCCAGTACGCGAAGTGCCATGCGATACATCACGGACGGACTCCGTTCCGTCAAGGCCTGCGCGGGCACCGACCACAACTCGAGATTACGTCGTTACTGTTTCGACATCGAACTAATCGCGATAGCCGGGGCCGGCGTTACATCGACGTCGCCAGCCGAACGGAGTCATCGGGTTGACCGGCCAGGCGCGGAGTCCAGCCCGGCGGTCCGAAAACATAGCCCAACCGGTCACGAAACCGGCTCGCCGACCGACAGTCGCGCACGATGGCGACGTATTCACGGGTCTGCAGGTTCCAGATGTTGAAGGTGTCCACTTGCTTGGTAAGGCCGTAATGCGGACGGAACAGCTCGGCCTGGAAACTGCCGAACAAGCGATCCCAGACGATGAAGATGCCGCCGTAGTTCTTGTCGAGGTACACCTTGTCCATGCCGTGGTGCACCCGGTGGTGCGACGGCGTGTTGAAGATGAATTCGAACGGCCGCGGGAGCTTGTCGATCCGTTCGGTGTGCACCCAGTACTGGTAGATCAAGTTCAGCGAGAAGGCGAAGAACACCATCCAGGGCGGAATTCCCAGCAGCGGCAACGGAACCCACATCAAGATCTCGCCGCTGTTGTTCCACTTCTGGCGAAGCGCGGTGGCGAAGTTGAAGTACTGGCTGGAGTGGTGAGCCTGGTGCGTGGCCCAGATCAGTCGCACCCGGTGGGCGATGCGGTGGTAGGCGTAGTACAGCAGGTCGACGCCGACGATCGCGATGACCCAGGTGTACCACTGGTCCACCCGCAGGTGCCACGGCGCCAGGTAGGCATAGATCGCGGCGTACCCCAGCAGGGCCAGGGTCTTCCAGCCGGCGGTGGTGGCAATCGAGACCAGCCCCATCGAAATACTCGCCCAGGAATCGCGGGTCAGATACGCACCCGACGCCGGGCGGGGATCCTCGGCCGCCTCCAGATGCTCCAGCTTGCGGGCCGCGGTCCACTCGAGAATCAGCAGCAGCAGGAAAAACGGAATGGCGAGCAGCACCGGGTCCCGCATTTGCGGAGGTAATACGGCTAAGAACCCTGTGATGGCACCCACACAGACAGGGTAAGGCCTGCGGTGCGGCATTCATCAATCCGATCTGTCGCTCGGGCGCCTCGACGGTCCAGACTGTGGCTGATGACGGCGATCAATCGCGGGACGGCTGTGCTGGTGGTCGGCTCCGGGTTCGCGGGGTTATGGGCGGCGCTCGGCGCCGCCCGGCGACTCGACGAGCTTGCTGTGCCGCCGGGAACGGTCGATATCACCGTGCTCAGCGCGACGGGGTGCCACGACATCCGGGTCCGCAACTACGAGGCCGATCTGCGCGCCTGCCGGATCCCGCTCTCCGAGCTGCTCGATCCCGCCGGGGTGGCGCACATCGCCGCCGAGGTGACGACCGTCGACGCGGACACCCGAACCGTCGGAACCGCGGCCGGTGAGACATTCGGCTACGACCGGCTGGTGCTGGCGTCGGGTAGCCGAGTCCTCAAACCGGTCATACCGGGGCTGCGGGAGTTCGGTTTTGACGTCGACACCTATGACGGCGCAGTCGCGTTGCAGCGGCATCTGCAGGGACTTGCCGGCGGTCCGCCGGCGCCCGAAGCGGCGACGGTCGTCGTGGTCGGTGCCGGGCTGACGGGTATCGAGACGGCATGCGAGCTGCCGAACCGGTTGCGCGCGTTATTCTCCGGAATCACTCCCCGGGTGGTTCTCGTCGACCACAATCCGGTGGTCGGCTCCGACATGGGCCCCTCGGCACGACCGGTGATCGAAAAGGCATTGTCGGACAATGGCATTGAGACCAGAACAGGAGCCAGTGTCACCGAAGTCGGCCCCACCGCGGTGTCTTTGTCCTCGGGTGAGCAGCTGGCGGCGGCAACCGTGGTGTGGTGCGCGGGCATGCGGGCGAGTTCGCTCGCCGAACAGCTGCCGGTGGCCCGCGACCGGTCGGGCCGGGTGCTCGTCGATGACCACCTGCGGGTGATCGGAGTCGAGTCGATATTCGCCGCGGGTGACGTGGCCGCGGCGCGCATGGATGACGAACACCTGTCGGTGATGTCGTGTCAGCATGGGCGGCCGATGGGCCGCTATGCCGGCTACAACGTGATTAGCGACTTGTTTGACGCGCCCCTGCTGGCCCTTCGAATCCCTTGGTATGTCACGGTTCTCGATCTCGGGCCGGCCGGTGCGGTTTACACCGAGGGATGGGATCGCGCAGTGGTCTCGACGGGAGCGCACGCCAAGGCCACCAAGCAGACCATCAACCGCAGGCGAATCTATCCCCCGCTGACCGGCGTCCGCGCCGACCTGCTCGCGGCGGCCGCACCGGAGCTACAGGACCGCCCATAGCCGGGCGCGATCATTCCGGCTGTCGCTCGTCGCCGGCGTACCACTGCACCGCGCGAACGCCGGATTGCAAGGACAGCTCGGCGACCAATCGCTCCAGTTTGGCCGGGGTATGTCCGTCCACGAGAAGGTGTGCGGTCAAGGTGATCTCGTCGTCTGTCACCCGCCCGGTATGGATGCCGCGCAGCGTCATGTCGTTGCTGCTGGCGTGCTGGATCAGTTGGGCGCGGGCGTATTTCTCGGACTTCGGACGACAGATGGCCTGCACCAGGAAGGGTTGACGGCCCTCGTCCTCTTCGGCGTCGTTGTCGTGGTCGATCACCCGCCCCAGCGGGCGACCGATCAAGTGGATGGTGAGGACGGACAGGGTGGCGATCAACGTGAATACCAGGTGCCCGGAGGCGGCCAGGACGCCGATCGCCGCCGAGCACCACAGAGTGGCGGCGGTGTTGAGGCCCCGGACGTTGACGCCCTCGCGCAGGATCACGCCACCACCGAGAAACCCGATACCGGACACCACATAGGACGCGACTCGGGTGGGGCTGCTGTCCGCGGTGGCAACCGCGTACAACACGAACAGGGTTGCACCTGCGGCGACCAGAGCGTTCGTCCGTAGCCCGGCCCTGCGAGCTCGCCATTGCCGCTCTATGCCGACCAGGGCGCCGCATCCCACCCCGACGCCGAGCCGGAGCCCGAAATCGGCGACGCTCAACGTCTGCGTCACACCGCGCTCCTTCCCCGGGGACGTTTGGCGAGACTCAGGTTAACCGGCTTTGGGTGCCAGGTGGTGGGGGCAGTACGCATCCGATGCGAGCGCTGCGAATTTGGCCGCGGCATCCAACGTCATCCCCGGGTTCTGGTCCTTGATGTCACTGACAACCTGCAGGCCCGTCTCGCCCCTGCCCATCATCCCGCACACCGCTTTGGCGGACGCGATGACTTGGCTGGGACTGCTGTAGGTGATGCCGGCATCGCCGAGCCTGGCCAGAAATAGCGAATCGTCGCCCTCCGGCTCGGCGTGCGCGGGCGTCGCGAGACCGATCGCGCCAATTACGACTACCAGCGCCGGCAGCAGTTTCATGTGCTGGGAAGCTGGACGTCGGGCAAGGTCACCTTCGGCGTTTCTCCCCGGGAGACATGCACTGTATGAATGCCGGGTTTTTTGGACAATTGGTCGAGCAGCGCGTCGAGCCCCGCCTTATCGACGTTCCAGTGCTGCACGGCTTCCGGTTCCTTCTGCAGCTTCGCGATGACATCGTCGAGTTTGACAGGCTCACCACACTTCCCGCCGCTGGCTCTGACGCGGGCGCCGCCGCCGAAGATTTGCGGCGACGCCGCACCTAGCGCCCCGCCGGTCAGGCTGCCCAGTGCCATCGGACCAAAGAGGCTTCCCGGGATCCCGGACGCGGGAGCCGCGGCCAGGCCGGCGGCCGGCAGCGCCGTGCTGACCATCCGGATTGCTGGGGTCGCCGACGCCCAGGTCGGTGGCACCGATAGCCTGCCCACCACGTTTGCCTCGCCGACGCCCGCCGATACCGGACTGGTGAATCCGACGGCGGCGGCCGGCCGCATGCCGAGCCCGGCGCCCAAGGCAGACTTCGGGATGTCGAGCCCCTCAACCGGAGGCTTCCAGAACAGCTTGAACTCGGTCATGCCGAGGTTGATCGGGCTCATGCTGTCGTTGGCGACCGTGCTGAACCGGCCGATGTCGGCAAGAATCCCGAAAGTGTTCTGCCATGTTGCCCCGGCGACTGGTGAACCGGTCAGGCCGTTGAGCACCTGGTCCCAGAAGTTCATGTAATTGCGGGCACCGTTGCCGAGCGCCTCCAGTAGCTGCGAGATGAAGTCGTACGGGGAGCTGGCCGCCGCAGCACTCGGCAATGCGTCCGCGGCCACAGCGGCAGCGTCGGCCTCGCCTGCCGCGGCTGCCTGGCGGGCCAGCCCAGTGGCATCCGTGGTCTGCGGCGGCTCGGTGAATGGCGTCAGTCGGGTGGCGGCCGCCGACGCGTTCGCGTAGCTGAACATCGCGGCGGCGTCCTGCGCCCACATCTCGCCGTACTCGCCCTCGGTGGCCGCGATCGCGGCCGTGTTCTGACCGAAAGTATTGGTTACCAACAACATTGCGAGCTCGGCGCGGTTGGTCGCGATCTCCGTCGGTGGCACCACCGCCGCGAAAGTGGTCTCATACGCGCTCACCGCGGCCATGGCTTGAACGGCCGCTGTCTTGGCCTGCGCCGAGGTAGCCGTCATCCACGTCACGAAGGGCGCGGCCGCGGCGGCCATGGCCACTGACGACGGGCCGGTCCACGCATCGTTGACCAGCCCGTCGACGATCGCACCGTAGGAGGACGCCGTGGACTGCAGTTCAGCTGCCAACGCATCCCACGCGGCCGCGGCGGCCAGCAGCGGCCCTGCCCCCGGACCCATGTACATCTCACCCGAGGTGATTTCTGGTGGTTGGAACGCGAAACTCATTGCCGTACCTCTCAATACAGGCTTAGCCGGTGGCTGCCGCGTTGGCTGCCTCAGTGGCCGCGTACGACCCGGCACTGGTCGCCAAGGTGCTGACGAACATCTGGTGAATCACCGCCGCCTGGGCGCTGACCGCTTGGTACATCTGGGCGTGCGCCGCGAACTGCGCAGCGGTCAAGGCCGAAACCTCATCCGCGGCGGCCGGGATTACGCCCGTCGTCGGGGCGGCCGCGGCGGCGTTCTCCGCGCTCATCGACCCGCCGATGCCCTCCAAGTCGCCGGCCACAGCCGCCAACATCTCCGGCTGTGCAGTCACAAAAGACATAGCGTGTCCCCCGCGTTCCGTTGGATTAGTCCCGTCTCAGGTGCCACGTCGAAACCCCTCAATCCGCCGGGACCACGATGATGGTGGCCGTGGTGGCAACGCCCTCGGCCGCCGCGGCGGAGGCCCCCGTGGTGCCATTGCTGATCGTGCGCACACCGGCGCCCGCCAGGGCGCGACCGGCCAGACTAGCCATGGCCATTTCGCCGAACAACGAGCCTTGTGTCGTTGCGGGAATCGCCGGCAGCGCCACCGAACTTGTTCCCGGCAGCAGCGATGCGACCGTCTTCATCACGGGGGCGGCCGACGCCCAGCCCTGCGGGACCGACAACGATCCGACCAGGGTCGAGCGGCCCATCGACCCCGACACCGCCCCGCCGACGTCCGGTGTCACCCAGGAGATGTAGCCGCCGCGCAGCGGCGCCAGCGGCGACAGCCCTCCGACGATGTCCTTTCCGCCGCCGAGCAATTCCGCAACGCCCGGCCCGTTTTGTGCCAGACCAAGCGCCTGAAGGGACAACAGCCACCAACCACCGGGCAGGATGATTGCCCCGATGGGGCTGTAAGCGCCCGTGATAGCGCTGAAAATGGACCGGAGATTAACCGTGAGGGGGTAGATATCGTCGATGATCGATGCCGGTGTTGCCGTCGCCGAAGGCGCGGCTGCCAGGGATTGCAGCAATGCGGGCGTTTCGTTGATCAGCGTAGACAGCTCCGATTGGATATCTGACGTCGCAGCGGCTTCCGCAACGGTTGCGGCCTGTCTGGCCACCCCCGACGGGTCGGTGGTCTGCGGCGGCTCGGTGAACGGCGTCAGCTCGGTGGCTGCTGCCGACGAGCCGGCGTACGCATACATCGCTACGGCGTCCTGGGCCCACATCTCGGCGTAGTCCGCTTCGGCGGCCGCGATCGCCGCGGTGTTCTGGCCGAGAATGTTGGTGGCGATCAGCGTCATCACCAGGCTGCGGTTGGCCGCGATCACCGGCGGGGGCACCGTCGCAGCGAACGCGGTCTCGTAGGCGGCCCCAGCGAGCCTGGCCTGCATGGCCGCCTGCTCCGCCTGCACTCCGGATGCCGTCGCCCACGCCACAAACGGCGCGACCGCGGCGCTCATCGAGATGGACGCCGGACCTGACCATGATCCGACGGTCAGGCCCTGGATCCTCGAGAGGTAGGCCGACGCATAGGAATGCAGTTCGGCTCCCAGCGAATCCCATGCCGCAGCGGCGGCCAGCAAAGGCCCCGATCCCGCACCGACGTACATTCGACCGGAGTTGATCTCTGGTGGTAGCGCCCCGAAGTCCAACATTTCTACCTCCGATCCCTCCTTTGGGCGCCATGGTAGGCGCGGTTTCGCACCCCTGGCCGCAAACTCGCCGCAGCTCTAATGAAATACATCGAATCGGGCTGCTTGGCACGTGTTTAACGACGGTCGGCACGGGCTCTCGGGGTTAAGAATTTCTCAGGGTTCCCACCCGTGCCCGGGTTTCAGATCGGATCATGTATATGGCAATAATTGTGGGAGAATATCGTATTAATGCGACGCCCAGGCGTGACATAGAACGGCGTTTCAGCTAACACCATAGGGACGATACTACCTGTTGAATCGGGATTGTCCTGGAGCACAGCGATGCTTCTAAGAGTTCCTGATGAATTTATCAACTGACGAATGTAACGGCAATATAGCGCGAGGCTTTGATTGCGTTAACCGCTAATTCAGGCGAATGTCCACTATTGCTTCCGCAACTTTTCCTGCGATCGAATTGCAAGGGTGAAAATTTCGCCCGACAACATAAACTGTTCGGCTCAATGATTGGCGCTGTCCATTATTATCCGCATTTTTCGGTACGGAGTTTTTGTTCATCGCCGCCGCCGCGTTGGCGCGATTTACCACGCAATCGCGTGGCCCACGGTTCGAATTCTCGGCCCGTCCGCCGTGACTTGCCGCCGCTCCAAAAGGTCGCTGCGGCAAGCGCATCGCCGGTATCGGGAGGGTGCGCGGCCGCCGCGGAGGCGCCCGGGCGCGACAACGCAGGCTCCCAATTGATCGTCAATGGTCACACCGAGCTCCCCTAAATTTCACCTAGCGTAAACATATAAAACTGCTACGAGGTTTATTGAGGTTTGCTGTGAGATGGCGTCGCCAAGTAAGTCTGCCGCCCTCATGTCGAGTAGTGTGACCGCCCCGTTGTCCGTACGGTGACATCGAGAAACAAACGCCGGTAGCTATCCGGTTATAGCGACCATCCATCGGCTGGCATCCGCTGTTAGTTGCCGCCCCCGGTATCGCTACTGGTGTCGAGGAGTTCGGGGCAGTAGGCGTTGGCGGCGGCTTGGGCGAACTTGGCGGCCTTGGCCATCGAGAATGCCGGGTTGAGGTCTCGAATGTCCCGGATGATGTCGAGCTGTGACGTCCCGGAGTTGGCCAGGTCGCACACTTTCTGGCCCGCCTTGATCGCGCGGTCCGGGTTTTGATAGCTGATCCCTGCCTGCGTAAGCGCAGCGAGGAACGCGTCGTCACCCGGATCGGCGTGAGCAGGAGCGGCCAAGCCGACCATGACGACGGTGCCGGCCAGTAGCGATAGGACTCTCATCTGTGATTAACCGGCGGCGGGCGGGCGTCCGATGACGCGGGGGCGGAACCCGTAGATCGGGTCGGCGAACTCGTCCTCGTGCGAACCGGGAATGCCCGCCAGCGGCACTCCGGGCATGCCCACTGCTCCGGCCTCTTCCATCACCATCGGGGTGGCCGCACCAAAGCTGTGGTACGCCCCAGCGCCGACCTGAGTCGTCGCCGCAACGGTAGACACGGTTGCTCCGGTGCCGGCCCAGGTCGGCGGCACCGACAAGGCCCCCACCAGGCTGGCCTGTCCGACTGCCGCGGTGGCTGCCGCGCCGGTCAGGCTCGTCGATGAGGCCAGCCCGGCACTACCCAGGCCGGCAGCCAGATCCTCCAACCCTGACGTGGTCGCACCCACGGCACTGAGGCCGTTGAGCGCCACCTGTGAATCGACGAAGGTCGTCGGGTTCAGAATGCCGTTGGTGGTGAAGGCGTTTGACAGGCCGGACACGCTGTTGTTGTTGAGGAAGGCCCCCAGCAGATTCTGGTTGGAATTGCTCAACATGTTCAGAAACCCGGAGAGTCCGGTGGTGTCGGAACCCGAGCCGGGCGTAAATATGTTGTCCCCTGCCGCGGCGGCAAGGGAGGTCTGGTCGTCGGCAAATGCCTGGGCGACTGCGTCGGCTTGCTGCTCCGCTCCGTCCGGGGTGGTGTCGGATTGCGGTTGGCTAAACGGCGTCATTTGGGTCGCTGCGCGCGAGGAGGCGGTGTAGGTGGTCATCGCCGAGGCATCTTGAGCCCACATCTCGCCGTATTGGGCCTCGGTGGCCGCGATCGCGCCCGAATTTTGGCCAATGATGTTGCTCGACACCAGATTCACCAGCAGGGTGCGATTGGCCGTGACGAGCGGCGGAGGCACCGTCGCAGCAAACGCGGCCTCGTACGCGGCCGCGGCGGCGTTAGCCCCAGCACCCGCCTGCTCGGCCTGGGCGGCGGTGGTGCTCATCCACGCCAGATACGGTTCGAGCGCGGCCGCCATCCTCGCCGACGCCGGGCCCAGCCAGCCCTCACTAACCAAGGACTTGATCACCGACTCGTAAGTAGTTGCCGCCGAACGCATCTCAGTAGCTATGGCATTCCAGGCGGCAGCCGCGGCCAGCATCGACCCCGATCCCGCACCGATATACATCTTGGCCGAGTTGACTTCTGGCGGTAACGCCCCAAAATTCAGCATGACATCTCCTCCCGAAGTCTGTTATCCAGCAGCCGGTGGACGTGGCATAACGACCGGCCGAAACCCATACCGGGGAATCGCGCGGCGCAGCCTCTTACCGGTCCCACCCAGTGGCCCTGCCACACCGCCAGGCCCGCCCGCCGCCGGTGCCCCGGAGGACCCGATATCACTGAGGCCAGTGACTGGGGCCGGCCCCTGACCGGCACTGATGTTGGCCGCGTTACTCCAGCTCTGCGGCACCGACATCGAACCCACCAAATGCGCATTGCCCACCCCAGCAGTTGCCGACGTCAGACCCGCCGACGGGAACGTGCTGGATGCCAGGGCGGCGAACCCGGGACCGTCCGCGTTCAAGGCGAAGTCCCCCAGGCCCGATAGCACCGTGGCACGCGTGCCCATAGCGCCGATTGCCGTTCCAATGATGGTTTGCGGGTTGAACGGTCCGCCGGCAATCGTGCCGTTCAGGATTGAGTTGGCGAAGAAGTTACTGTTGAGGAAGTTTCCCAAGGCCGTGTTGTTGGTCCCATCGAAGAAGCCCGTCCAGTAATCAATAATCGACCCCTGGGGCGCGGCAGCAGGATCCACATCGAGGGCAGAGAACGAGTCACCGGACATCAGCGACTGCGCATTGCCGGCCGCCGAATTCACCGCCTGACTGACTGCCTCGTTTTGTCCGGCCACCCCGTCAGGTGTGGTGTTGGACTGCGGCGAGGTGAACGGCGTTATCTGCGCCGCAGAGCTCGAGGCACTGCTATAGCCGGTCATCGCCGAAGCATCCTGAGCCCACATCTCGGCGTACTCGGCGTCAGTCGCCGCGATCGCCGGCGAGTTCTGCCCAACAATGTTGGAGGCCACCAAATTCAGCAACAGCGTGCGGTTGGCCGCAACAACCGGCGGGGGCACCGTCATCGCATATGCGGCTTCAAAAGCCGTCGCCGCCGCACTGGCCTGCATGCCGGTCTGCTCGGCCTGCCCCGCAGTGGTATTCAGCCACGTAAGGTACCGAGCCGCCGCCGCCAGCATCGACGCCGACGACGGGCCATACCAGCCCGCACTGATCAACTCCCTCAGCACCGCGTCGTAAGCAGTTGCCGCAGAACGCATTTCAGCGCCCAACGTGCTCCACGCAGTGGCCGCCGCCAACAACGGCGCAGACCCCGGACCAGAATACATTCTGGTCGAGTTAACTTCCGGCGGTAACGCCGCAAAATCCAGCATGATTCCC
The DNA here is from genome assembly GCF_025823255.1 of Mycobacterium montefiorense. Lineage (NCBI taxonomy): Bacteria > Bacillati > Actinomycetota > Actinomycetes > Mycobacteriales > Mycobacteriaceae > Mycobacterium > Mycobacterium montefiorense. The sequence goes on from NZ_JACKVL010000006.1 coordinate 578,795, forward strand.
CCTCCGCGCTAACAGGTCACGGCTGCGTCGGCTGCCTCGGTGGCCACATGCGAACCGGCATTGGTCACCACGTTGACAAAGGTCATCGGAGTTCTCCTTTTGGAAAGGGTGAGCCGGCGGCGCGACATTAGCTAGGACATACACCGATTCCGCAACGTGGGTGTGGTTGGCTCGGTGCGGCCGCTAGGCAAAAGCGGCGCCAGCATCGGCTCGAACGAAACATCATCGATCGAGAATTGGGACTATCACCGGGACTAATTTCGCTCTCACCTCCTTAACGCCAGGGCACACCAAGATGCCTTCATTCTGCACGAAGAGGTGAGGACATCCGGCTGAATCGCCGGATCCGGCACCCCTCTCATCAGGGCTTCGGCACCACACTGCGTATCTGGCCGACCCAAAGCCAGAAGCCACTTGGGCTCAACCCTTAATCCGGGAAGAGCTGTCCTGACCCTGGGCGTCTTTCGACGTTTGAGGTCAGTGGCCTATATCCGTAATGGAAGCCTCACCTAACGAGGTGCTGCACAGGCCATCGTGACATTCAACACAGGACGAGTCAAGTTAGCTGCGAGGCGTTTGCAACAATTCACTCCGCAGCCACGCGCATGCCGTCGGCCGCACTACGACTGCTGAGCGGGAGAACGCTAGTCCGACTTCTTCTCGGCGACTGCCGCACTGAGACCCTCGAGCAAGTCTTCACCGCTCAGCTCCTTGAATCGGAGAAGTTGAAGCTCGCTGAATTCGGTGGTGTCGCTGGCCAGTACCGCGTCGAGGTCCTCATCGTCGAGACGGAAACTCCGATGGTCGCGGGCTTTCTCCACCACATTTCGCACGAAGCCGGCATTGCCGAGCGTATCGATGCCGCGAATCAGATCCCCGTCGTCCGAATAGTTCTCGTCGAGGTAGAACTTGGTGTAGGACGGCAAGAGGGCGTGAGCGCATTCTTCGGTGATGACGTCTTCGTTCTCCTGGCCCATCAATCGGGTCAGCGCGACCAGCTCATCGGGCGTGTAGCTGAAGAACTCGATCACAGTCGAAAAGCGCCGTCGCAGCCCCTGATTCACCTCGAGCATCTTGTCCATGGCTTTGGCGTAACCGGCACCGAAAACCACCAGCTCGTCGCGATGATTCTCCATGTACAACAGCAAGGTGTTGATGATCGCGTTCCCGTACGGGTCGCCCGTTTGATATCCCTTTTCGTGCAAGGTGTGCATCTCGTCGAAGAACACCGCCGCACCCAGGGCGCCCTCGAGCATCTCCTCGGTGTTCTTCTCCGCGTCGGCCATATAGCGGCCCAGCAGCTTGGTGCGGCTGGTCTCCACCACGAGCGGCTTGCGCAGCACCGTTAGTCCGCACAGCTGCTTGCTGAAAGCGCGTGCCACCGAGGTCTTTCCGGTTCCAGGCGGGCCCAGCAGCAAGGTGTGACGGGAGGTCACCGGCACGGGCAATCCCATCTTGGCGCGGGCCAGATTCACCTTTGTCGTGGACTTGATGAGTTTGATTTCCCGTTTGGCCTTTTCCATGCCCAACATCGCGTTGAGCTCCGCATCGCCCTCGGCCAGGTATCTTGCGGCCTCCTCAGCGTGGCGAGCGGCCTCCGTCTCGGCCCGAGTCGGCGCGCTGTCCGGATCCCACGGGTCCGTTCGCGCCTCGATAGTTTCCGGGTCGGTCAGCACTAACTGGTAGTTGGGGTTATCCAGGGCTTCGCGAGCTGGAGTGAACTTCGGATCCCGCGAATAGACCCGGCGCAGAACCTCAATGGCCTCTTCTTCGCGACCGAGGTGCCGCAGGCACATGCCCTGGGTATACAAGGCGACATTGGCCGCACCCGGCACCCGATCTGCTTCGATCGCGTCCTGGCTGCGCCGTACCGCCTCTTCGAAGACCCCGAGCGACGCCAGCGCCGTGGTTGCCATGGCCGCACCGGCGGCCTTCAGCTCCGGGTTGCGCCAGATCTTCCCCTCGGGGAATTGGGTGAGCACGTCCGGCCACCGTCCGGTGCGAAAGTAGACAATGCCTCGCACGTAAGCGATGAGCTCTTCATCGATGGGTTGGCGGGGTTCGACTCGATCGAGCAATTTGGCGGCTTCTTCGTAGCGCTTCGCCTCGGCGAGTACCGCGGCGTAGGCACACGTGAGCGACTCGACGCTGATGACTGCCAGCTTCAGAAACAAACCATCAGAGACGTCGGGGTGAAACTGCAATTCCGTGACGCCGAGCCGACGGATTTCCCACCCAAACGTGGCGACCGCCGCCCAGGCTCCGGCCAGCACCTCGACGCTTTGGTCGCCGGCCAGCAGTCGCGCCAGCCACGCGTCGCACATCGCCGGGTCGAGCGAGCTGGCCGTGGTGAACATTCGCAGCGCCACCTGCGGGTTGTGGCTGGGCTGCAGTCCATTGACTGAGATCCCCGACGCCAACAGACCGGCGATCATCGCGTTGCGGGCGTCCTCCGCCACTGATTGCGGGCGGCTCATTGATCCGCGAGCAAGCGCTCAGCGTCCTCCCGCACCTGGCCTACCTGAAGCACTAGATCATCGTCCTCGAGCAGCCCCCGGGTGGGTACGACCAGCAACGGACGCGTCGTCGGAGCAGGCAGGCTGGCACGCACCGCGGCCAGCTGGCGGCCGGTAAGCCGGTTGAGTCCGGACGACACTCCCCTGGGCAACCGGCTGTCGCTGTGATAGCGAACCCAGCCTGACACCTCGGGTCGACCGTCGTCAGCGGTGAGCTGGATCGTCACCACCGTCGCCTCGGCGTCGGGCAGCCACAGCTCCTCGAGCGTCTCGGTGGTGATGTCCGACGGCGTCAACCAGAAGCTGGTCGCGAAACCGTTGAAGTGCTTGAGGTAGCGCCAGCCCGGCCGGCTCCAGGTCGGCTCCAGGTCTGCGAGCACAGCGCTGTCCACCTCGGCGATTTCCTCGGAGGTCAACGGCCGGGGCGCACACCCCGGCGCTTCGAGATCCTGGACCAGCCGCTCGGTGGCCGCGACCAGCGTGGAAGCCAGCGAATCGCGAGCCGCGACCGCGGCGACGTTGGACTGCGGGTTCATCCGCAGCACCAGCCAGGTGCGGCGTACGTACGAGGCGGGCTGCTCGCTGACCAGCCCCGACTCTTCGGGACCCAACTTGTCGAGCTTGGACAACTCGGCGGCATTGCCGCCGCGGCGCATCTGCACCGAAACGATGTCGATGCCGTCGAGATGGACGTCGAACTGGCGTAGCCCGGTGGCGACTGAGCGGACCAGGATGCTGGCCGGCGGCGCACTGCGCTGGCGGTGTCGCGCTGCTGCGTCGTCATCGCCATCCAGCGCGATCACGGTGACCAGGCGACCGTCATACTCGCGCACCCCGACCTTGTCGCGCCCGAATCGGCGCTGGTAGTCAAGCGCGGGGGTGCACCCTGCGGCCAGCGTGGTGCCCGGGTCGGCGGACCAGTCCCACAGCCATCCGGCCAAACCGGAAGTCACGGTGAGGCCGTGATGGGTGACCAGCGACAGCAGCGTGATGATGACCGAGATGCCGACCCCCACCCACCAGGCGATGTGGTGGGTGCCCTGCCACGAGTCGGGGCAGTGACTGGCGATCAACAGGATCGCGACGACGACCAGGAACACCACCGTGACTCGCGCCCACGACAAAGACAATCCGAACCTGCGCTGAGCCTTCATTGCTTTTGCTGCTCCGCCCTTATTGTTGCTGCTTGCGGCGCTTCATCAACGTCGCGATACCAAATACTGCACCGCCTATCAGGAGTGCCCCGGTCAATCCCCCGGCCGCCACCCACACCGGCAGCATGTCGCGGTGCGCGGGCGGTTTGGGCACGTTCAACGGTATCGACAGTTGCTGTGGCGGCTTCAGCGGCCCGTCGGGAATGTCCCAGGTCAGTGCTGCTACCGGGTCGACGACGCCGTAACCGAGCTGGTTGTCGACGCCGCGGGCAGGTGCCCGTGCGGAGCGCTCCAGCCGGTTGATCACTTGGTATGCGGACAGCTGTGGGTACTTGGCACGGACGAGTGCCGCCACCCCGGACACGATCGCGGCCGAGAAGCTGGTGCCGCTGGGGACCAGCAGCGAGTTGTCCGGCCCGTCAATCGCGTTGATCAGGCCGTCGTCGCGGGGCGACAGCCCAATGACGTCGCTTCCGGGAGCGGCGATCCCGACCCACGGACCGGCGACGCTCGACGGACCCTGCCCTTGACTGCCCTGGGTCTGCGCGTGCCCCTCCGAATCCACCGCACCGACGGTCAAGACGTAGTCGCTGAACCAGGAGGGCGTCACCACCGTGGTGACGGCGTTCCAATCGCGCGGGTCTTTGGGCTTCAACGGATCGAAGATCGGGTTCTGCTTGCAGTCCTTCTTGCTGGTGTCGCCGGCCGCAGCCACGATCACGGCGTTCCTGTCGACCGCCGCATACCGGACTGCCGCTCCCAGTGCACGCTGGTCGATGACGTTGCGTGCACTCATGCAGGTCACGTCGGAGATGTTGATCACCGAGGCGCCCATGTTGGCGGCGTGCACGATTGCGCGTGCCATCGTCTCGACGCCGGAGATCTTGGCCGAGGTCTGCGGGTCCTCATCGCCGGTGTAGGCGTCCTTGAGGCCGAAGGCCTGGCTGGACTGGCGAATCGCGATGATGTCGACGTCGGGGGCAATGCCGCTGTAGGCATCGGGCCCCGTGCGCCCAGGCGGCGCCGGTGATGCAGGAGGCGGTGCGGGTGTCGGCGTCGGCGCCAGCGGGTACGGATTGCCGACCTGTACCGTCTGTGCGCCACCGGAGTAGCTCGGGATCGTCACGGTGCCGCCGCCGTGGTTAGCGGCTCCGGGGGCCGGCGGCGCAGCCGGCGCGGGTGGCGGTGGTGGTGGTGGTCCTTGAGCCGGCGGAGCCTGTGACGGTGATGCCGGCGCCGGCGCCGGTGCGGCCGGTGGTGGCGGCGGCGGTGGTGGCTGCGGTGCCCATGGCGGCGGCGGGCCTTCCTCGGATGGCGGCGTGGCCGGAACCATCGTCACGGTCTGGGGTAACGGTGACAGGGTCACGGTCTGGGGCGGCGGCGCTTTCGGCGGTGGCTCGGTGGTGGGAATAGTCACCGGCTTGCGCGGTCCGGCCACCGGTGGCGGTGGCGCGCCGTTCGCCGGTGCCGCGCCGATCATCGACGCCACGATGGTGCCGTGGGCGTCGCAGTCGGACAGCCCGTCGCCGCCCATGATGTAGTCCCCGCCGGGAATCAGATGAGCAAACCTGGGGTGCGGACTCACACCGGTGTCGATGACGGCGACCTTGATCCCGGCGCCGCGGCCGAACTGCCATGCCTCCTGCAGATTCAGCATTTCCATGTACTTCGGCTGCAGCTTGAAATCGGTGCCCGGCAGCACCCCGACTTCGGTGCAGTACGAGTTCTGCTTCATCGGTGCCGGTGGCCCCGGCGGACCGTCCGGCGGTACCGCCGCCGGATCGATCGTCGGCGGCGATATCGCGTAGGCGGGCGGTAAGCCGGCTAGTGAACCCGACGTCAGCAAGAGTGCGGCGATAGCCGCACGGGATGCGCGATTACGCCACACCTTGCCGTTACCGGTACCTGATCGCTGCATAGACATTCATCAACCACAATGCCAGCGGGAAGATGGGCATCAGGCAGACGTACTCAATCCATTCCACAAACTTGCGGAACAGCGGGCTGTAGATGCTGTTCGGCACGACCGCCGCGGACACCAGGCCCGCCGCCGGTAGCAGCACCAAGATTCCCACGCAGACAGACACCGAGAGTGGCGACTGCAACTCGAGCGCGTACCGCACCACTACCGTCCCGACGATCAACACGGACGTGCCGGCCAACGTGATCGCTTGCAAGCGATCCACGTAGGAGCGGCCGCGAAGCATCAGGAACCCAGCGCTGAAGCCGGCCAGCAGCAGCGGCAGCCAACGTTGCCCGGTGTGCGGATCCGACAGTCCCGCCAACGAGACCACCATCAACACGCCGAAACCGACCAGCAGGCCCGATAGGAACGACCGGGCACGTTCGGCCTGCAACAGCACGTCGCGCACCGAAGCGGGGCCTTCCAGCACCGGCGGGCCGCCGGCACCGCGCACCACGGTGGTGGGCAGATCGGGCCGGGCCTCAAACACCCAGCGGCTGGTGGCCGACGGGAAGACCGGCAACCGGATGCCGGACAGGCGACGCGACATGGCCGGCGCGCACTGGTAACCCATCACGCAGACCAGTACGACGGTCGTCAGCATCGTCACCGCGCTGGTCAACGCGACCATCCGCGCCAGGGCCGCAATCGTCGCCACCGAACCGACAGTGATCAGCGCGGTGTACAGGGCTAACCTGCGTCCAGTGAATCGAAGGGCAAGTATCGAGGAAATGGTGAGGACACCGAAGCCCAGCACCGCTTGGGGTGACCCGACACCGCCGGGCGGGGCCCCGGCCGCGGCCATCGCCAACGGCGCAAGGCTGCTCACCAGCATCAGATCGGCGACGCGCCGATCGGCCTGCGTTTGAGCACGCATCAGCAGCATCGTCGAAATGCCCAGCACGATCGTGGCGATGACCGCCGCGTAGATCGTTGTCAGCCACGAGTTGTGATGCCAGCGCCACCAGCCCAGCAACACCGATGCGACAACCACACCGGCGGCCACCATCGAGGCGCCGACCTGCACTGCGACAACGGGGTCGATCGCGGCGAAGCGCTTGCTGAGGTTCTGCGACACCGCGGTGGAAATGTGCTCGACCACCTGCGAACGCTTTTCGGTATCGGCAACGAACCGGATCCACAAGCGGTCACCGTCGAGGACGTCCTGCTCGGTCAGCGATTGGGTAGCCCGCAACGGCGACCCGTCGACCAGGCACAACGCCCACTTACCGCGACCCGTCGCCTCCAGCGGAGTCTCGCCGAGCTCACGCAGCCGGCTGTTGACCACCTTCAGTAGCGGGTCAGTCATCACCGACACCGGGGCGTTGGCGTCCAACAGAACGCCAATCTGGACACCCTCGCCGGCCATGATGCCAACTACGACTGCCCGCGGCTGTGAAATTCCCTCAAGATCAGCCTGTGGCGCGTCAGCTACCGCAGTCATCGGGCCGCACCCCCTGTCATGGTGAATATGTCATTCCGGGTCGTCAGTCGCGTGGAGGGCTCGGTCGATCTAGTCTCCGGAGCGCCGGAAAGTGGCAGTCCGACGTTTTCGAATTTCATTTACCCTGCCTCGCGATAGATGATTCCGGTGACACTTAGTTTCATTTTTTACTGTTTATTAGAGAAGTATGACGCCTTCGTGGCCTAGCCGCACGCCGAGTTCAAAACCTTTACAAGCCTTAACGTTTGGAACTCTCGTTACACCCTGCTGTGGGTCTTCCACTCGCCATAAGGCAATGTGTCCAGCACCGTCTTGACGCCGACTTGCACCAACTGCGGGGTCGCCGGACAGATCGCCAACCAGGCCTCCCCCGAACCCGCCGTCCGTGCCTGTTGGTAAAGCGCAATCCGGCCACCGGAGCCATCTTTTAGCGAAAGCACCGACGCGCTGGGGCCCTTCGCGTCGTCCCGGTACTGGCGCGCGTACACAGCAACCTCTGCGGCCGGGTCCGAAAGTGCCTGTCCCAGTGCGGCTACCGTTGCGGCGCTGATGCCCATCCGTCGCAAGTCTCCGCCGGAGAACACGTTGAAGCCGGACTCTTGCCACGACTTGGTGGCTTCCAACATGTCGTCGAGCGGCACGTTCACCGCGTTGATGGCCGCGGGCTCTGCGTGGTGGATCGACTCGAGACCATCGAGCACGAGCGCCGCGATCGACGCGCTGTCCGCGACGGCGACATCGTCGACGGTGATGTCGGCGCCGACCCGAACCGCTGATACCCAATGCTGACCGCGTCGGGCCAGCACCACCCGGAACTCATTGTCGGGGATATCCCGCGAACCCGGGGGCTGGCTTTCGTCATCGACGACGCCGTAAAGGAGCTTGCCCCGCGACAGCAGCGCGATGACTTCCAGGTCTGGCGCGGAGAGCACCCGCATCCGCGCCGCAACTTCTTCATTGACCTCGTCGCCGACGACAATGCCCTGCTCACGCATCACCGCCATGCCGGGGTGTTCGTTCAGCCAGTCACTGCTGTCGGTAGATACGTAGGGCTGGCACCGCAGCTCCGGAGCGACGTGTCGAATGTCCAGTAACGCCTGGAGCATCCAGAAGCCGTCGACGTTCACGGTGATGTCGGTGCGGGTGGTCTGCTGGTCCATCAGTACCTCAGAAGGTCGTAGTGCACGGTAACCGCAGGACGCGGCAGCACACCGAACTGCCGGTGTGCTGCCGCGCCTGAAGTCTTGGGCGTCAGGCCCAGCTGGACCCGACGGCGCTGTCGGTGCTGGCCATGTTGTTGCCCGCGGACTGCACCTTCTGGCCGTGCTGGTTGGCCTGCTCGTAGATCACCTGGAAGTTACGACCCAACTGGGTGGACGGCGCTGTCGGTGCTGGCCATGTTGTTGCCCGCGGACTGCACCTTCTGGCCGTGCTGGTTGGCCTGCTCGTAGATCACCTGGAAGTTACGACCCAACTGGGTGATGAACTCCTGGCAAGACACCGAACCGGCGCCACCCCAAAAGTCACCGGCGGCCAGCACATCGCGAACGATGGCCTGGTGCTCGGCTTCCAGCGAAGCAGCCTGCGCGCGGATCAGGGCGCCGTGGGCGTCCACATCTCCGAACTGGCCGGCGCCACCCCAAAAGTCACCGGCGGCCAGCACATCGCGAACGATGGCCTGGTGCTCGGCTTCCAGCGAAGCAGCCTGCGCGCGGATCAGGGCGCCGTGGGCGTCCACATCTCCGAACTGGTAGTTAATGCTCATAGCGTTTTCTCCTAAAGTCTGAAGGTTNCGCAGCCGTAGCGATTACGGCTAGTGGCCGAGGGCCTGCTGCGAGGCCTGCTCTTGCGTCTCGTAGTTGTTGGCGTCACGGATCAAGCCNTCACGCACGCCGTGCAGCATGTTGACAATGTTGGTGAACGCCTGGTTCATCTGACCCATGGTGTCGTAAGAAGTGGCCTGAGCCTGACCNCTCCAGCCCGCGCCGGCGATGTTCATCGACGACGACCACATCTTGCGAGCCTCATCCGACACCGTCTGCGCGTGCATCTCAAAGCGGCCGGCCATCGCACGCATCGCGTGCGGGTCGGTCATAGACGACCACATCTTGCGAGCCTCATCCGACACCGTCTGCGCGTGCATCTCAAAGCGGCCGGCCATCGCACGCATCGCGTGCGGGTCGGTCATAAAACGTGTTGCCATGTTGCCTTTCTCCTTCAATTACTTGCTACTCGAGTTTTTGTTCTGATGGACAGTGATGGTCAGGCCAGTTGCGAGTGCTGACGCGACTGCCGGACCGGATACCTAAGGATGTTTGCCTCCCCATAATCCGCCCCCACCGGACCGTCTAGCCGCTCCAGACGGCTAGCCCGATCACCGAGTGACTGGCGTTGAGCCCACTTCGGTGTGGGACGTCCCTAGCTTTAAATGACCCAACCGGTTAGCCGGCGGCGGCGGCGTTGGCGGCCTCAGTCGCGGCGTACGAGCCGGAGCTGGTCGACAACGTGTTCACGAACTGCTCGTGAATCGCCGTAGCCTGAGCGCTGACGGCCTGGTACATGTGCGCGTGCGCAGCGAACTGAGCTGCGGTGAGCGCCGAGACCTCGTCGGCAGCGGCCGGTACCACCCCGGTCGTCGGGGCCGCCGCAGCCGCGTTTTGGGCGCTAAGAGCAGATCCGATTCCCGTCAGGGTTCCGGCTGCCGCGGCCAAAGCCTCCGGCTGTGTCGTCACGAACGACATATTGTTCCTCCTCCATAATCCCCAAACTCTCTGCCTGAGAGTAGATGACCGTGTTCCGTAAAGCCTGTTCCGAAGACCGCCCGTTCGCAATTGTTCACGGAACGGTACGGCGAATTCACTTTTAGTAACGACACAGTAACAGCGTTTTGGCTCTTTTGGGGGCTCTGAGCAGCGAAATCATAGTACTGACAAAGTCTGACCTCCGTGGTTATCGAAAGCCTGCTGGCAGGCGCGGTGCCAGGGGGTTGGGGCGGTAGCTGGCCGGTAAAAATCTCGCCGTCGATAAGTTGCCCGGGTCCCAGCGATGTGACCAACGTCGCCGCGCTTGCTGGCCAGCGATTACAGGCCAGCAAGCCGCTCGACAGGGCGAAGACAGTGCCGCCGCTCGGGTGCTGTGCAGATGATCGGGGGTGGTTAGCCGGCGAAGGGGGGTCGGGCCATGACGGTGGGACGGTGGGTTTGAAGCCGTAGCGGGGACCCGAGGCGCCGAAGCCCTGGGAGCCGCCCATGCCGGCCAGTGGCATACCGCCGAGCAGGTTGCCCGAGCCGGCGGCTTCGGGGACCGCGCTGANGACGGTGGGTTTGAAGCCGTAGCGGGGACCCGAGGCGCCGAAGCCCTGGGAGCCGCCCATGCCGGCCAGTGGCATACCGCCGAGCAGGTTGCCCGAGCCGGCGGCTTCGGGGACCGCGCTGATGGCGCTGACGGGCACGGCTGCGGCGTGGCTGATCGCCGGTGCCGCACCGGACCAAACGGCCGGCACCGAGAGCCGGCCGACCGAAGCGGCGTTGCCCAGACCGGCTGCCACCGNCGCCGCGTGGCCGCCGCCCAGCATTCCGCCCAAACCGGCCAGGCCCTTCGGCGCAGCAGAAGCCGCACTGGCCACCGCACCCCCGAGTTGCCCGGTACTTTTGGCGATCTGCACACCGCTGTTACCCATACCCACGCTGAAGTACGGCAGACCCTC